>CAJFHC010000009.1 GCA_904378045.1 Candidatus Metalachnospira gallinarum
CCACGCTGAACTTTTTTAACGTGGTGTTTAGTCACTTTACAAAATGAATTGTAGCAACTCCTGGAAATTAAGTCAATAGAAATGCATATTCCGTGTATAAGGTAAAACTGGTGTGCCTGTAAGTGTCTAAAATACTGAGTTTTCTTGTTGTGCAATATGTAGACGGGCGAAAGTTGACACAACTTTTGACACAGTTTGACACAGAAAAAAGTTGTGTAAAACAGCGATACATGGCCATTTGTGCCGGATGAAATATCGACGATGTTTTTGACTGAAAAATTTTATACGGATTTTTTCGGTATGGATTTATTTCTGTTGTTGTTATATAATAGGAGAATGAAAAAGGTGAAAAATCAGCCAAAAATGAAGGGATGTGCGAACCATTAGGAAGCAAAGAGACAATAAATGTGTTATAATTATTTTTGTCGGGCTCGCGCTGTTTGTCGCCTTCCATTGGCATATTTATAACCGGGCCCAAAATGACGCCGAAACCGTTGAAAAGTTTATAAATTCGGAACTTAATGGCAACGGCGGGGATTATGGTGAAAATTCCGGCGTTAAGGATGATGGCTCGGAATGGTTTATGGTGGATTATTTGAATTGAGTACGGAGGATTTTTTGATGGCATATAAAATATTGGTCGTTGATGATGAAAAGTTGATAGTAAAGGGAATAAAGTTCTCCCTTGAGCAGGATGGAATGGATATAGACGTGGCATATGACGGCGAGGAGGCGCTTGAGCTCATAAAGAAAAACGACTATGACCTTGCTGTTCTTGACGTAATGCTCCCTAAAATGGACGGACTGCAGGTGTGCAGAGAGGTGAGGGAGTTCTCGCAGATGCCCATTATAATGGTCACGGCAAAGGGAGAGGACATGGATAAGATACTCGGCCTGGAATACGGAGCCGACGATTATATGACAAAGCCCTTCAATATTCTTGAGCTTAAGGCGAGAATAAAGGCCGTGCTCAGAAGAAGCGCCGCCGCCAAGACGGATAAGGCTCCCGCGAAAAACGAGCTCAGGGCAAGGGATCTTGTGGTCGATCTTGACAGCAGGAGGGTGTTTGTGGACGGCAGAGAGGCCAATCTTACGGCAAAGGAATTTGATTTGCTTGAGCTTCTGATGAAAACTCCCGGAAAGGTATACAGCCGTGAAAAACTGCTGGATACGGTCTGGGGCTTCGATTATCCCGGAGACGTGCGCACCGTTGACGTGCATGTAAGAAGGCTTAGGGAAAAAATAGAGAAAAAGCCCAGCGCGCCTGAATATATCTTTACAAAATGGGGAGTTGGCTATTATTTTGGCTAAAAAGAGTATTAAACTTAAATGGACGCTTTTTATAACCTACGCTTTGATAGGTATTTTTCCGCTGCTCATAGTGGCTCAGCTAACGCTTAATTCCGTTCAGGAATATTTTGTCGAGGAAAGAAAAAAGGAGCTTCTGCTTCAGGCAAACGTCGTTTCCGGGCACATAGGGTTATCCGACTATATGTATGATGAGAGCAAGACGCTCCTGTTTGACTATGACGTTCACCAGACAAGCAAGCAGAGCGGTTACAGGATAATCGTTATAGACCGCACGGGAGTGGTGGTCAACGACTCAAACAAGACCGAGGAGGGCAAAACGTATTTCCTGCCGGAGGTGGTTGAGGCGCTCAACAACAGGGATACGGCCACTGTACAGGGAAACGACACCATACATGCCGCCGTATCTATCATGGACGACAGGTCGAACTGCGTGGGCGTTGTGCTCGTCTGCGGCTCCATATCGGACATAGCCGTTACGGTGGACGCCATAAGGCATAATATATTCAATATAATAATCATGCTTATGGTGATGATAGTCATTGTCATAACCATTCTCGCCTGGTGGTTCACGAACCCGCTCAACAGAAGCATCGAGGTCATAAAGAAAATGGCCGAGGGGCATTTTGACCAGAGGATAGAGGTAAACGGTTATCTCCATACGGAACTGGCCGAACTGGCGGAATCAAGCAATAATATGGCCGAGAAGCTGGATCAGGTCGAAACGAGCAGACAGGAGTTTGTTTCCAATGTCTCCCATGAGCTTAAAACGCCGCTGAGCTCCATAAAGGTGCTGAGTGATTCCATACTCATACAGGACCCAGAAACAGTGCCGAAGGAAATGTATGTTGAGTTTTTAAGGGATATAAATTCCGAGGTGGACAGGATGACGGCCATAATAAACGACCTGCTTACTCTTGTGCGCATGAACAGGCAGGAGGTCGCCCTTAAGCCGCTGGAGATAAACATAACCGATATGGTTGGGGACATAGTAAAGAGGCTTGAGCCCATAGCTAGGGCGAAAAACGTATCAATAAACTATAACCGTGTAAGGGAAGTTATCGCTGAGGTTGAGGAAACAAAGCTGTCCCTTGCGGTTTCAAACCTTATCGAAAACGCCATAAAATATAATGTCGATGACGGAAAGATAGACGTCTCGGTGGACTGCGACCACCAGAACGCCTTTATAACCGTGGCCGATACGGGCATAGGCATAGCCGAGGATGAGATCGGCAAGATATTTGACAGATTTTACAGGGTGGATAAAAATCGTGACAGGGAGACCGGAGGCACGGGACTGGGGCTTTCCATAACCCGTTCCGCCGTGCTTATGCATAACGGAAGCATAAAGGTCTCCAGCAAGGAAAACGAGGGAACGACATTTGTAATAACGATTCCCCTTAAACAGAAATGAGGGTAGATATGACAAGGAAAAAAACAATATTTTTCGTGTCCCTTACGCTCCTTATCGCCTTGTTGTTTTCGGGATGCGAAGCGAAAAAAACGGAGACTCTCCAGGGCGACGGAGTATCCGGCTGTGAGATATATTATATCGACGCCCTGACAGGAAAGATGAGATTCGATATTACTCCCATCGAGGGCGAAAGCCAGGAGGGGCAGGTGTATAACGCCTTTAAGAAAATGCAGGATATACAGCCCGCCGAGGAGAAGGAGCCGGCCGTTCCGGCGGAGCTTGAGCTTAATTCCCTGTATATAGACAGCGGTATTCTGAGGGCGGATTTCAATTCGGCGTACGAGGATATGGGGCTGGGCGATGAGCTTATATTCAGGTCGGCTTTTGTATATACGATTACGTCCTTTGATTTCATCGATTATGTATATATTACCGTGGACGGGCATCCGCTTAAAATGTCCAATGGGCAGTCACTTGGCAACCTCGGACGCAGTGACATAGTGACCGACGGCAATATTTCCGCCGAACCGACGAACTACGAGATTTTGACGCTCTATTTTATGAGCGCCGACGGAACAAGGCTCGACTATGAGATAAGAGAGGTAGAGGTAAATCCTAACCAGCCCATAGAGAGGTTTATAATCGAACAGCTTATCAAAGGCCCGGAGAACGGGGAACTTAAAAGGGTCATACCGACGGACACGAAAATAAGGGACATCAGCGCGGCCGACGGCGTGTGCTATGTTGACCTTAGCTCGGACTTTGTCACAAAGCAGACCGGAAGCTATGACGATGCCGTCGCCGCAGTCTACAGCATAGTTGATTCCCTCTGCGAGCTTGAGCAAGTCAGCAGGGTGCAGTTTCTCATAGAGGGCGAGAGATATGATAAATATGGGCATATAGTGGATATAACGACACCCGTGGAACCGAATTACGATATAGTTTTTGAGTGAGCTGTTGATTTATGAAAAGGCCGTTTGTCTGGTTTGTATGCGGACTTATGAGCGGTATATTGTCCGCGGCATATCTTAATAAAGCCTGCTTTGCCGCCGTGACGCTTACAGTCGCGGCGGTTTCCGTCTTTATGGGCGTAAAAAGACGCACCGGCGAGTGCTTTTATGTCCCGCTGTTCTGTGTTTTGGGATTCCTTATATGTTCGGCGGACATGCTCTCGGCGGGAAACGTGGGAGCGCTTGTGGACGATACGGACGCCGTTGTCAGGGGTACGGTGCGCTCGTTTTACATAACGGAGAGCGGGAAGCGCGCCATACAGCTTGACGCCGACAGTCTGTCCTTCGGAGGAAATGACGTCGACAGGGATTTTACAGTGTTCCTTACCGTTTCGGACAGCGAAGCCAAAGCGGGCGACAGGGTTAGGGCCGAAGGAAGGCTTTACGGCTTTGAAGGAGCGACTAATCCGTATCAGACCGATTACAAAATGTATATGCTTTCCAATGGCTACGATTGCAGCATGTGGGCGGAGAGCGTTGAAAAGACCGGCGAAAACGGCTCTCTTATCTATAAAGTAGAACGGGCGAGGGAGAGGGTAAACGATTTCTTCGACAGGATGATGCCGCAAAAGGAGGCCGCCGTAATGAAGGCGCTTACCACGGGATATAAGCACGGCATCGACGAGAACACAAGGGAGACGTATAAAAATCTGGGCATAAGCCATCTGCTGGCGGTTTCTGGCATACATGTCTCGGTTATAGCGGGCTTTGTGTTTCTTCTGTTCTCTAAAATATTTGGCGGAAGCAGAAGAAAGGCCATGCCGTTCGCCGCGGCGTTTCTTGTGCTGTATCTGTTCTTTACTGGGGTATCGCCCTCGGCGCTCAGAGCGGTCATAATGACCGTAGCGGGATATATAGGATATATTTTGCGCAGGGACGGCGACAGGCTTAACATTACGGCTTTCAGCGCCCTTGTAATGCTTATCGCCAATCCGTTTTACCTTTGGAACCTGTCATTTCAGCTCTCCTACGCCGGTATAACGGCGGTTGGCGCGGCAAACGGGCTTTTGACGGGAAGGCGGATGAAAAAGCCGGTCAAGGCGTTTATGTTTTCCCTGCTTGTGTGGGTGTTCACTACGCCGCTCACGATGTATTATTTCGGAGGGGCGTCGCTCATATCGCCGCTTACGAATATAATATTCGTTCCGTACCTGAGCTGGGCGACCGGACTCGGACTGCTTTCGGCTCTGATGTCGTTTTTCGGTGAATGGGCGCTGTTTCCAAAGACTGCCGGAGGGATGATTTGGCTTTACGACTTTCTGGCCGAAAAAGTCGGAACGGATATATTTTATATCGATACGGCCAAACCGACCGTGGCGGCGGTCGTGGGAATGTACGCCTTTATGGCGTTTGTCATATTTTTTATGGGCAGACGCAAAATGCTTAAACGAGGAGTGGCGGCATTTTCCGCCGCAGCGGCTGTATATGTTTTTTCGACGGTAAACGCTCCGGCGGAGGTCATATTTTTCGATTCCGGACAGGGTGACGCTTCAGCTGTATATATCCCGGGAAAACTGATGGCCGTCATTGACGGAGGTCCGGAGGGCGGAGCCGAGAGATCCGTTATACCATATATCAAGGCGAAAACGGAAAGGGCTGACGTATTGTTTTTGAGCCATACCGACGCCGACCATTCCGGAGGAGCCATGGAACTGATCAGGCAGGGACTTGTGGATACAGTTGTTATGTCAGCCTACTCGACGGGAGAAAGGGCGGATGAAATAAAGAGCCTCGCGGAAGAAAACGGAGTAGGGATCAGATATATGGAAGCCGGGGACATTTTGGAGCTGAACGGATGCGCATTCAAATGTCTCTATCCGGATGGGCCGGGAGCGAAAAGCGAAAACGAGGCTTCACTTGTAATAAAAGTATCGCTTGGCGAAACGGACATACTTTTTACCGGTGACATAAGCGAGGACAACGAAAAGGAGCTTTTGAAAAGAGATATAGACTGTGATATAATTAAGATTGCCCATCACGGTTCGTCAACATCGTCATCGGAGCCGTTTCTCGTTATGACGGGAGCCGACACGGCGGTCATAGAGGCCGGAGAGGGCAATATGTACGGCTTCCCGCATGAGAAAGTTACGCGAAGGCTGGACAGTCTCGGAATGGAGACGTATATAACCGGCAGGGACGGAGCCGTGGCGTTTTATATGGATGATGACGGAACGGTAAAAGACGTAAAAACCTTTAGATGTTCGTGAAGGCAATAAAAACAGAGGAACCTATCAATGAAAACGAAAACAGGAAAAGGAACGGAAAATAAAACTGACATTGAAAGCATTTTAAAGGAACTTACCGGCGATGGCATAAAGGGGTGCTATCTGCTTTACGGAGAAGACGAGTATACAAGGCGCAAGGCGGAAGAAAGGCTTAAAAGAGCCGTTGTGGACGAGGCATCCGAGATGATGAATCTGTCTGTTTTCAGCGACGTGAAAACAACGGCAGGACAAATAATAGAGGCTGCCGAGACCATGCCGTTTCTTAGCGACAGAAGATTTATACTGGCAAAGGACTGCGGTTTTTTCTCCGAGGGAAAGAAAGCGGAGACAGAGCTGCTGGCCGAATACATACCGCAGATACCGGATACGGCCTGCGTGGTCTTTTCCGAGACGGCTCCGGATAAAAGAATGAAGCTGTATAAGGCGGTGGATAAAAACGGACGTACGGCTGAGTTTAAAAAGCTCGGGGAAGCCGGCCTTGCCGATCTGGCGGAAAAGAAGCTGACGGAAAGCGGATTGAGGATTTCCAAGGGAATGTGCGTTTATCTGGCGAGAAACTGCTCCGACGGCGAAATGCTGAACAACGAATGCGAAAAGCTCATATCGTTTATGGGCGAAAGAAAGGAAGTAACTTCGGCGGATATTGACGCGGTGGGCGCGAAGAATACGGAAACAAAGGTGTTTGACCTGGTGGACGCCATGATAACGGGAAAGACGGAAAAAGCGCTTGAAATATACCGGAATATGCTGGCGGTAAATGAGTCGCCCATAATGGTGCTGTCGCTCATATCAAGGCAGTTCAGGATAATGCTGAAATGCAAGAGCCTGTCGCAGAGCGGATATTCCGAAAACGACATGGCGGCTAAAATAGGAGTCAATCCCTATGCCGCCAAAATAGCCCTGAGACAGAGCAGGAGCTTTGGATATGATATTATAGAGCAAATGCTTAACAGGTGCATTGAAACGGATTACAGCATAAAATCCGGCGCTTTAAACGCGGAGACGGGAGTAGAACTTGTCATAGCCATGGGAATAGAATGATTTTCGGAAAGTTTACCGGAGAACGTCATATAATTGAATAGACAATGAGTATCGGACGGGAGCCTGTTATGAACGGGAAAAAGAAAAAATTTCTGGGAGCTGTACTTACGGCCTTTGGCCTTGGGATGATCATAGCGGGCTTCATCCCTCTTTGGGGACTTATAGGAGCCATAGCGCTTACGGCGGCGGGGATATACCTGCTTACCGATAACGGATGTTAAAAAATAGATTGGAAAATAAAAAAATACACGAAAAAAGGCCGTTGAAATCAATGGCCTTTTGCATTCGTATATGATAGGATCAGAAAGCGCGTGTTACTGCACCGGAACGGAGGCATCTTGTGCAGATGTAGATAGATCTGATTGTTCCGTTATCGTTGATTTTAACCTTTTTTACATTGGGTTTCCACGTTCTGTTGGCACGTCTGCTGACCTGGCTACGGTTGATGCTGATTCTGTGTCCCGTGCGCATACCCTTTTCACAAATTTCACACTTTGCCATTTCTTACACCTCCTAGTTGCTATTGCGTGACATAACAAATGTATATTATCAGAAATGAAGCAAATTTGCAAGAAGTTTTGAAAGTTTTCCGCAAATTTTTTTTAGGACAGTGTAAAAAGCCCATAAAACCGGCGTTAAACCGAATTTTGCGCATTAATTTTGTTCAATTATCGGCGGAAAGGCAAAAAATGTTTTTATTTTTAACATTATAGTGGTATAATATAAAGGACTATAGGATTTAGGAGGTAGGGAAAATGTCAGCGAAACTTGAAAATCAATACGGAACGATCTCCATTGAGAATGAAGTTATAGCCAGAGTTGCGGGTCTTACGGCGCTGGACTGCTATGGCATTGTCGGCATGGCGGCTAAAAACGTAAAAGACGGCCTTGTGCAGCTTCTCAAGCGTGAAAGCCTCACAAAGGGCATCAGGATCAACATAAACGAAGACAGAGTAATTATAGATATGCACATTATCGTTGAATATGGCACGAATATAACGGCCATCGCGGAGAATACCATCAATACGGTCAAATATAAGGTAGAGACTGTCTGCGGTATCGACGTAGAACAGGTTAATGTGTTTGTCGAAGGCGTTCGCGTCGACGGCTGATTTAAGGAGGACTTTCGGTGAGTGTAACAAGTATTAATGGTTTATTGCTAAAAAGAATGATTATTTCCGGAGCCAACAACCTTAATTCCAGAAAGGAAACGGTTGACTCTCTTAATGTATTTCCGGTTCCAGACGGCGACACGGGTACAAATATGTCTCTTACAGTGCTTGCGGCGGCTAAAGAAGTTGAAAAAAGCCAGTCTCTTTCTGTCGGCGACATCGCCAAGCTCGCCTCAAACGGCTCTTTGAGGGGCGCCAGAGGAAACTCGGGCGTAATTACTTCCCAGCTTTTCAGAGGATTCGCGAAGGAACTTGAAGGCGTTAGCGAGGCCGATACGGTAGCGTTGGCGAAGGCGACCGCAAAGGCCGTTGAGACTGCTTATAAGGCCGTTATGAAGCCCAAGGAAGGAACCATACTTACGGTGGCAAGGATAATGAGCGAGAGCGCTCTGAAATACTGCCATAAGATAACGGATATTACGGAGTTTATGGAAGCTATCATAAAAGATGGACATGCCATACTCCTTCAGACAAAGGAAATGCTCCCCGTCCTTAAACAGGCGGACGTTGTGGACGCGGGAGGAATGGGACTCCTGTTTTTCCTTGAAGGCGCTATGAAAATCGTAGGCAGCGACATTGACGTCAGGATAGAAGACGCGGCTGCGCCGTCTCCAGCCAAAGAATACGCCGCTCTCGCTTCCGTGGATAACGAAAGCATTACGTTTGGCTACTGTACGGAGTTTTTCATAAACGTAAAGAACGCCCCCGATACGACGGTCGGAGGACTGAAAAATTATCTCAGCTCCATAGGCGACAGCCTTGTCGTTGTTGCGGATGACGAGATAATAAAGGTGCATGTCCATACGGATCACCCCGGTATGGCTATTGAAAAGGCTCTTACCATAGGAAGCCTTTCCGGACTTAAGATCGACAACATGCGCGAGCAGCATACAAATAAAATAGATTTCACGGGAGAAGGAGCGAAGCAGCCCGTTCAGGAAGAAAAGCCCGCCAAGAAAGAACATAAGGAGACAGGCTTTATTTCCGTGTGCGCAGGCTCCGGACTTGCCGAGATCTTCAGAAGCCTTGGTGTGGACGTTATAATCGAGGGCGGGCAGACAATGAATCCCAGCACCGAGGATATACTTAACGCCATCGGCGAGATAGACGCGGACAATATTATCGTTATGCCCAACAACAAAAATATTATTCTTGCTGCCGAGCAGGCTAAACACCTCACGAAGGACAAGAAGGTATACGTCATAGGCACAAAATCCATCCCTGAGGCAATATCCGCGATGCTCTGCTACAATGCCGAGGAGGACATAGAGGACGTTATAGCCGAGATGAACGAGGCCATAGAAAATGTTACAACCGCGTCCGTTACCTATGCAGTAAGAGACACAAAGATAGGTGACAAGGAAATAACAAAGGGAGATATCCTTGGAATGCTCGAGGACGACATAGCCGTCGTAGGCAAGGATGTGGCCGAAACAACAAAGGAGCTTCTTAAAAAAGCCGTCAATGAGGACAGCGAAATAATAAGCATATATTACGGAGCCGATACAACGGAGGAAGAAGCTAAAGAGATCGGCAGCTTCGCCGAGGAAGAGTTCCCCGACTGCGATGTGGAGATACATTCCGGAAACCAGCAGCTTTACTATTACTACATTTCCGTTGAGTAATCGTAAAAATGCGGGATAAACATCGGTTTTAAGATTTTGATTTGAAAAGGCTGAATGGGCTTTTTGATACGCGGGGCGTCACAGGACGCCCCTTTGTAATTTAATCAAAAAACGGAAGGAGGCGGAAAAGGTGCTCAGGCTGGACAGTCCCGTTGAGGAGCTCAAGGGAATAGGAAAGGGCAGGGCGCAAACCCTGAAAAAACTTAATATAGTCAATGTATCGGATGTCCTTTTCCATTATCCGAGGGATTATGAGGACAGGAGCGCCGTAACGCCCATAGCCGAACTTGAGGAGGATGAGAACGCGGTAGTCATAGCCGGCGTAAAGGAAGAGCCAAAGACGTCCTATTTCAAGGGAATGAGCATTACAAAGGCAAAAATATACGATGCAAGCGGAAATATAAACGCCATCTGGTACAATCAGCCCTATGTGAAAAACAACATAAAGCCCGGAGAGAAATACGCCTTCATAGGCAAGATGACAAGAAAGAAAAACGGCGCCGGAGAGATTCAGTCGCCGGAGATTGAAAAAATCGGTGAAAACGGCTGGCAGGGAGGGATAATACCCATATACTCGCTTTGCGCCGGACTCAGTCAAAAGGTATTCAGAAGAATAGAAGATGAAGCCCTTAAAGCGCTGGAGACTGGAATAAAGGACAATATACCTCTCTATATAAGAAAAAAATATCATCTGTCGGAGAGAGCCTTTTCCATAAAAAATATACACAGGCCGGAAAGCCCGGAGGCGTATTTGATAGCGAGAAAAAGGCTTGTGTTTGAGGAACTTTTTTTGCTTCAGACGGCGCTTTTGAAGCTCAAAAACGAAAACGCCGCGGACAGCAGCGGCATTAGGATGGATAAAACGGATATGACGCCGTTTTTTGACGCTCTGCCTTTTTCATTCACGGAGGCGCAGAAAAACGTATTAGCGGAGATAAAGGACGATATGTCGTCCGGCAGAGTTATGAACAGACTTGTGCAGGGAGACGTCGGCAGCGGAAAGACGGCTATTGCTATGGCCGCGGCGTATATGGCGGTGCAAAACGGGTATCAGGCCGTTATGATGGCTCCGACGGAGGTGCTCGCGGCTCAGCATTTTGAGAGCTTTAAGGCTATATTCGATCCCCTCGGCATAAAAACAACGATGATAACGGGAGGGCAGAAGGCGGCCGAGAAGAGAAGATCGCTGGCCGAGGCAGCCTCGGGAGAGGCGGATATAATCATCGGCACCCATGCCCTCATACAGGCAGGAACGGAATACAAAAATATCGGTCTTGTCATAACGGACGAGCAGCACAGGTTCGGAGTAAAGCAGAGACAAACTCTGGCCGACAAGGGCGGAAAGCCGCACATACTTGTAATGACAGCTACGCCGATACCGAGGACTCTGGCTCTCATATTATACGGCGACCTGGACATTTCAATAATCGACAGCCTTCCTCCCGGCAGGCAGAGCATAGATACATTTGCAGTAAACAGCTCCTATAGGGAGAGGATATACAACTTCGCGAAAAAAGAGATCGAAAAGGGCAGGCAGGTCTACATAATATGCGCGATGGTGGAGGAAAATGAGAAGATAGAGGCTGAATCGGTGCTCAAATATGCGGATGGACTTAGGGATACGCCGCTTGGGGACAGGCGGATCGCCGTAGTGCACGGAAAAATGCGTTCCGAGGAAAAGGACGGCATATTAAAGGATTTTGCCGCCGGAAAAACGGACATTCTTGTTGCGACGACCGTCATAGAAGTAGGGATAAACGTGCCCAACGCGACGCTTATGGTGATAGAGAACGCGGAAAGATTCGGGCTTGCCCAGCTTCACCAGCTCAGAGGAAGGGTTGGAAGAGGAAGCGAGAAATCATATTGCATACTCATTTCCGATAACAAAAGCGAGATAACGAGGCAAAGACTCAAGACCATGACGAAAACTTCCGACGGATTTAAAATTTCGGAGACAGACCTTAAATTAAGAGGGCCGGGAGAATTTTTCGGAACAAGACAGCACGGCCTCCCGGCCCTTAGAATAGCAAACCTTTACAGCGATATGGATATACTAAGGCAGGCGCAAAGGGCAGCGGGGGAAGTGACGGAGAATGATCCCGGTCTTGAGAGAGAGGAAAACAGAGATCTGAGAACCGAACTTGACAGGCTGTTTTTATCCGATAATATAGGAATTTGAGTATAATGCCCTTAAATACGACATAAAGATTAAATTTTTATTGTTTTTTACAGATAAGTTTGGTATACTCATTGTAGTTTGTTGCAAGACGTAGTTAACGCTTTTTGCCGTGAAAGGGAGGTTTTGATATGCGGGTTATCGCCGGAAGCGCCAGAAGGCTTCTGCTTAAAGCGCCGGACGGTATGGACACAAGGCCTACCGCGGACCGCGTGAAGGAATCTCTTTTCAATATGCTGAACCCGGATCTGTACGGATGCGCTTTTCTTGATCTTTTCAGCGGATCGGGAGCCATCGGCATAGAGGCGCTCAGCAGAGGGGCGCAAAGAGCCGTGCTTGTGGACGCGTCTATGGAATGCGCCGGTATAATAAAGCAGAACCTTGAGGTCACAAAACTTGGGGAAAACGCTGAAATAATCAACGAAGATGTTTACGCGGCAATCGAAAGACTCGGACGAAGAGGCGACAAATTCGACATCATATTTATGGATCCTCCCTATGCGGCCGGATATTATGTGCCGGTAATGGAAGCCATTAAAAAAGCGGATATTCTCGCGGCGGAAGGATATATAGTCGCAGAGTCGGCCAAGGGAGTCGATTTTACCGCGGCGGAAGGATTTAAAATTTTTAAGGAAAGGAAATGCGGACCGGCCGTAATGAACTTTCTGAACTTGGAGGAAGAAAAATGTTAAAAGCAATATACCCGGGGAGCTTTGATCCTGTGACAAACGGTCACCTGGACATAATAAAAAGAGCCTCGGCTATGGTGGACACTCTTATCGTAGGTATATGCGAGAATCCCAATAAGAGGTCGTTGTTAAGCGCCGACGAGCGTTTTGAACTTATCAGGGAAGCCACAAAGGGCCTTGATAACGTGGAGGTTATGGAAATTGACGGAATGCTTGGCGATTTCGCCGCGAAAATAGGAGCGAAGGTCATCGTCAGAGGCGTCAGGGACATAAGCGATTTTATAAACGAGTTCCAGAGAGCCATAATAAACAGACAGCTCACCGGAGATGTGGAGACGATTTTCCTGGCCGCAAGCCCCGAAAACATAACTCTCAGTTCCAGCGCAGTAAGAGAGATACTTGCTTTTAACGGAAATTTGGATATGTTTGTACCTGAGTCCGTTAAGACTAAATTGAAAGAAAAATTTGAAAGAGAGGGATAAGAATGGATGATACAGTATTAAAGCTTCTTGAAGAACTTGAACAGGTAGTTGATGAAGGCCGTTCTTCGCCTTTTTCTAACAAAGTCCAGGTTGATAAAGACGAGATATTTGAGATCATCGATGAGATAAAGATGAAGCTCCCCAACGAGATCAAGCAGTCAAAGTGGGTCATTGAGGAAAGGAACAAGATTCTTGTTGACGCCCAGAAGGAGGCTGACGAGATGCTCAAGGAGGCTGAGGTGCGCCTCAGCAAACTTGTAGAGGAGCATGCCGTTACGCAGAAAGCCTATGAGCAGGCTGCCGAGATCATGGACGCCGCTAAAAAGAGCGCTAAGGAAATGCGTCTTGGAGCCATTGACTATGCCGATGACGTTATGGGAGTAGCGGAGCAGCGTCTCAGAGAGATGCAGGACGCCATAGAGCAGGAGAACCGCAAGCTGATCGATTTCTATAAGGAAAACATCAATGTTATATTTGATAACAGACAGGAACTCAGAGGAATAAAGAAAGACTGATGATCCAAACCGCCGGAAAAAATCAATTCCGGCGGTTTTTTTCGACCAAAATCAGGCAGACTGCCGATGCGGAAAAAGCCGACAGGGCAAATAAAGAAAGCCCTGAGTTAACCGGCGCGAAAGCGCCAGTCAACGCTTCCGTTGGCGCCTGGGGGAAAAACGAATCGTATAAGATGACGGACAGTATGTAAGCGCAGGCGGCGCAGATAGCTTTTCCGATAATGTATTTTTTTAAAGGCAGGCCGCAGCCGCCTATAAGCGCCGCTGTTTGAAGATGGACGGAAAATCCGCCCCAGCATAGCATGGCGCATATTATTGGATAGGAGAACCGTGGTGAAAACGCGGATATTTTCTTAATGCCCTGCGTAAATTCAAGGACGCCGGAAACAATGGCGTTTGCCGCCGGCGATTTCAAGGGAAAAAGCGTAAGCGCGGCTTCTGAAACTGCGCTGAAAAATATTATGCAGCCACCCACAAGCAAAACCGAACCGACGGCCGACGATATGGCCGAATATATGCCGGGCTCCATACCTGCTTCGAGTTTTATAGGCTTTAAAGGCTCGGCAGGAAAGGCAAAGTTATAAAGAATACCGCCGGTGAGCGATGAAAGTACGCATACGGTCATAAAAAATACCGCCGATGATTTGTCACCAAGGATGGATGAGGCTACTGCCGACAGTATGAAAACAGCGCCGGGATTGTTGCAGAAAGAAAAAAGATGCTCGGCCGTATCTTTTGATATGGCTCCGTTGGAATAAAGACCGGATATTATCTTCGCGCCGACGGGGTATCCGGAAAGCACGCTGACGGGGAAAATGGCCATAAGGGTGGCCGGCACTCCAAAAAGCCCGAATGTCAGACGGTCGAGAACGGTTTTTCTCTCCGAGATCCTGAACGTGAGCCAGGACGATATGACCATAAACGGAAAAAGGGAAGGCACGACCGTATTTAGCCAAAGACGCAGACCTTCTTCGGCGGCGGACGACATTTTGTCGCTGTATAGTATTATGGCAAGGGTAAAAAATACCGTGAATATGCCTTTGAACAATTTTCCTGCGAAAGATTTTTCCATAAAAGTCCCCCGACGGTGTTTAATTATTATTATGACCGCCGGGGGACAAAGATGTTATATATTTTCAATTATAATGGGCATCGTATAATCAAGGTAAGGCTTTTTGGCCGCCGGAGTCGGCTGACCGAGATAATAAATGTTTGTTGCTCTCTTTTCCATATCAAGAAGCCTTTTTTGGAGATCCGACAGATTACGCTCGTCCCGCCCTACATTGATTATGACAGGCACGGTAGCCCTGTGACAAAGGGCGCTGACAAGGGGCTCGGCGGATTTCCTGAATCCCAGCACCCTGATGTACGGCTGGAACTCAAGGGGAGAAAACAGCTCTTCATGCTCCTTTGTAATGCCGAGAAGTATATGGCAGAGTATCCTCATAAGACGGGTATGGGTGTATCTTTTTGTTTTAAGCTCCGCGCATATATCAGTGATTTTGTATGAGTTTCCGACGGTTTTAAGTATCCTGTTTTCAAGTCCCTCGGATATTCCGCTTATTTTTCTTAGCTCATCGGGAGTAGTCGTTCTGAGCAGATAAGCCATGGCGTCGGAAAAATTGTCCATAAAAATAGGCTGGGCTTTTTCGTAAAGGTCAAAACATTCCGGAGGTACTGTCTGTGCCAGAAGGTTTGTTTTTCCCTTATATATGACCTTCCTGATGGCCGAGGCGGAGGCGATTGAACCGTCTATTTTGTCTGAATTATATTCCGAGCCCGTTCGTTTTGTTATGACGGGCTTTATATTTGAAGAAAAAATTTTGAGAGCCTTAAGATATTCCACGGCGAGGATATTGTTCGATGTCCCAAGAATATCGGGATTTTTTCCTGTAACAAGGCTGAAAGCTCTCGCCCTTGCCGAAGGAAATGACATACCCTTTGAAAGCTCGCTTTTAAGTATTTCCGTGAATCTTTCCGTTGGATTGACAAGAAGCTCGGCGGCGGCGGAAAGGGCGGAGAGATCGTCGGTTTCCGCTCCGAAGGCAAGATTATCGGCTATGCCTGTCTCGTTTATTATTTTAATGGCTCCCCGGGCGAAATTTTCGGCGGAAGCCGTGGAATAAACAACAGGAAGCTCGATGACCATATCGGCTCCGCATTTAAGCGTGGCCCTTGTTCTTGTCCATTTGTCGTATATCGCGCACTCGCCGCGCTGAACGAAGGAAGGACTCATTACGGCAAAAACATAGTCCGAGGACGAGGTTTTTCTTGCGGAAGAAAGATGGAATTTATGACCGTTGTGAAAAGGATTGTATTCGGCGATTATTGCCGTTGTATTCATATTAAGCCCCCCTTGACTGTCTTATATTCGATATTTTTATTTTACTTATACTTTATTATAGCAAATCTTGTATATATTGCGAAGGTTTTGAACGGATTTTTTCGCGAAAATTATAACGGACTGCGTCAATGGCGGGTTAAAAGCATTTCAAATGACGGACTGACAGCATATTAAACAACGGCCTTTGCTGAATGGAAGCAAAAATTTGGCGCGTTTGACAATATTTTTTCGGGGGGGGGTAAAGTGCTATAATCGTTTTGTTTTGATTATGACAAAAGGAGAGCTTATTATGAATGACAGAAAACTAAAGACAAATCTTGATACGGACTTCATAAAAATCATAGCCGTGGTCTCTATGACTATAGACCATATCGGAGGAGCGTTTTTTCCGCAGTATCCGGCTTTTCGTTGGATAGGAAGGATAGCATTCCCGCTTTTTTGCTACTGCCTGACCGTAGGGATGATGTATACGGGGGATATAAAGAAATATCTGCTTCGCCTTGGGGCGTTTGCGGTCATATCCCAGCCGTTTTGGATATTGGCCTTCAATTCCGATGATATAATCGGGAACATATTCAATCTCAACATATTTTTTACGCTTATAGTAAGTTTGTTTGGCGCATGGGGATTCAAGGAACGAAAATGGTGGCTTTTTATATTGGCTCTGATCTTGCTGAATGTTATTAACTTTGATTACGCCATGACGGGGCTCATTCTTATACTGATTTTTTATCTTTGCAGAAACAAGCCATGGCTTGGAGCGGCCGTTTATACTCTCACATATCTCCCCGCGCTGAATGGGAATATGGCCGATCCGCTTGCGCTTAAAATAGGCGAGCACGCCATTGGGTTTGAAATATTCGCCTTGCTGGCGCTGCCGTTCATATATATACAGACGAACTCAGGATTAAAAATACCAAAGTGGTTCTTTTATATTTATTATCCGGTGCATCTTTTCGCCATATATCTTATTGGAATACTGTTTTAAAAATTTTTACGGCGGCCGCGTTTTTCTCGTCCGCCTTTTTACATAATTAAGCTCATCCGAAGAACGGATTTTGCCGTGGATGTCAGTAAAACGACAGGAAACTTCAAAAAATTATGTAATTTTTATATAGACTAATTTTAACAGGGGTTATATAATTAATATGTATGGCTATGCAGACGGTAAAAGGCCGTCGAAAAATATCAATTAATTACTAGGAGGCTTTTGCAATGGATTTTTTAACCAGCATAAAGGAAAGAGCAAAGAAAAATAAAAAAACAATAGTTTTACCCGAGGCATATGAGAGAAGAACTCTCGACGCTGCGGATATGATCCTTAAAGAGGATATAGCTGACCTTATCCTTGTTGGAAACAGGGAAAAGATCCTTGAGGCAGGAAAGAGCTGCGATCTTTCAAAGGCAACGATCATCGACCCCGAAACATACGAGAGAATGGATGAAGTTGTAGCAGCGTTCTGCGAGGCAAGAAAGAGCAAGGGACTTACACCCGAGGAAGCTCTTAAGACAGCAAAGGCCGATTACACATATTTTGGCGTGCTTCTTGTTAAGATCGGCGTTGCCGACGGTATGGTATCAGGAGCTATCCACTCAACGGCAGATACATTAAGACCCGCTCTTCAGATCCTTAAGACAGCTCCCGGAACAGAGCTTGTATCTTCATTCTTCGTAATGTGCTGCAAGGACAACACATACGGAAACGACGGAGTTCTTCTTTTCGCTGACTGCGCTCTTAACCAGAACCCCAACCCCGAGGAATTAGCTGCAATCGCTACGGCTTCCGCAGCAAGCTTTGAGCAGTTCGTAGGCGGAGAGGCAAGGGTAGCAATGCTCAGCCACTCGACAAAGGGATCCGCTAAACATGCCGACGTTACAAAGGTAGTTGAGGCTACAAGGATCGCTAAAGAGAAACATCCCGAGATCAAACTTGACGGAGAGCTTCAGCTTGACGCCGCTATCGTTAAGGAAGTAGGAGAGCTTAAGGCTCCCACAAGCACAGTCGCAGGAAAAGCGAACGTACTTATTTTCCCTGATATCGACGCAGGAAACATCGGATACAAACTTGTTCAGAGATTCGCAGGAGCAAAGGCTTTCGGACCCGTTCTTCAGGGACTTGCCGCTCCCGTAAACGACCTTTCAAGAGGATGCAACGCCGAGGATATAGTAGCCTGCGTTGCTCTTACGGCTTTCCAGGCAACGATTCTTTAATCGTAAATAAAAAAGAAAAATTAAAGAAAAAATAAAGATAGAAGATAAGGAGAGAAACCAAAATGAAAATTCTTGTTTTAAACTGCGGAAGTTCCTCACTTAAATATCAGCTTATCGACGGCGATACGGAAGCCGTTCTCGCTAAGGGCCTTTGCGAGAGAATAGGTATTGACGGTATGCTTAAGCATGAACCCGAGGGAAAGGAAAAATTCGTTTCAAACGATCCCCTTCCCGATCACGCTACGGCTGTTCAGGCTGTTATGGACGCTCTTGTTGATCCCGAGCATGGCGTAATCAAATCCGTTGACGAGATCGGCGCTGTAGGACATCGTGTCGTACACGGCGGAGAGTATTTCGCAAACTCAGTTCTCATTACGGAAGAAGTTAAGGATGCTTTAAGAAAATGCGTTGACCTCGCTCCTCTTCACAACCCCGCAAACATCATCGGTATCGAGGCTTGCGAGAAACTTATGCCCGGCGTTCCTCAGGTAGGCGTTTTTGATACGGCTTTCCATCAGACAATGCCCGAGAAAGCATATCTTTACGCGCTTCCCTACAAATACTATGAGAAGTACAAAGTTCGTAAATACGGCTTCCACGGAACAAGCCACAGATTCGTATCACAGGAATGCGCTAAGCTTATGGGAAGACCCATCGAAGAGCTTAAGATCGTTACCTGCCACCTTGGAAACGGAGCAAGTATCTGCGCTGTAAGAAAAGGAATTTCCGTTGACACATCCATGGGCTTCACACCCCTTGACGGACTCGCAATGGGAACAAGAAGCGGAAGCGTTGACCCCGCTGCGGTTCTTTACATTATGAAGAAGGAAAACCTCTCCGTTGACGAGATGGATCATATCCTTAACAAAGAATCAGGAGTTCTCGGAATTTCAGGAGTATCAAGCGACTTCCGTGACATCGAGGCTGCAGAGGGAGAAGGAAACGAAAGAGCAACATCAGCTCTTGACCTCTTCGCTTATCGTGTAGCAAAGACGATCGGCGAGTATGTAACAGCTATGAAAGGTGTTGATGCCATCGTATTCACAGCCGGACTTGGCGAAAACAGCGCTACAATGCGTCAGGTCATCTGCGATTACCTCAGATACCTCGGAATAGAGCTTGATTCATACAGCAACAGCCAGAGAGGAAAGGCTATCGAGATCACGACAAAACAGTCCAGAGTACAGGTATTCGTTATCCCTACAAACGAGGAGCTTGTTATCGCAAGAGATACAAGAGACATCGTTAACGGACTTAACAAATAATAAAAAATAAATTCAGCTTATAAACCGCGCTTTGCGCGGTTTATAAAAATTTTGATTGACAAATAATTGCGTTCTTAGTATAATCATTGGAGTATGACTTGCAGGGGTGATTAATAATATGAATATTAACATTTCCGCTGTATCGGGAAGACGGGAGGCCAGTATTCCGTTTAGCTTCAAAGAGAAGCTGGATGGTCTTAGCGGGTATTCTCAGGAGGCGGTTCTTACGACGCCTGTTAGTCTTGATGGAGAAGTTATAAAGGAAGGGGACGTTTACTATGTCACCGGCAAAGGTTCCGCCGGAGTCAGTATGCCCTGCGACAGATGCCTTGAACCTGTCGCGTTTTCCATTGACTTCGAACTGGATGAAAAATTCAGCAGCAACGCAAGTTATGACGAAGAGATAGAAACTTTTTCGGGAGATTCTATAGACCTTACATCAAGTGTAATAAGAAATATATTGGCAGTCCTGCCAATGAAAGTCGTATGCAGAGATGACTGTAAGGGATTATGTCCCGTCTGCGGTCAGAACCTTAATATTAAGGATTGCGGATGCGATACGACGTATATAGACCCAAGGTTTGAAAGTTTACGTTCTCTTCTCAAATTCGATGAGGAGGTGTAAAGAGAAATGGCAGTACCCAAAGGAAGAGTCTCAAAATCAAAAAAAGGTAATAGAAAAGCAGCTACATGGAAGATTGCGACACCTACACTTGTAAAATGCAGCAAGTGCGGAGAGCTTATGGTGCCCCACCACGTTTGCAAGGCCTGCGGCTCATATAACAAAAAGGTTGTTACACCTGTAGACTAATAATAAACCTTAAGGCAGCTGTTTTCGGCTGCCTTATTTTGTTTTTCGTTGATCAAAAAGAGGTGAATATTTTGGAGAGAAATATTATTGTTGCCGTGGACGCCATGGGCGGCGACAACGCCCCCTTTGAAATCGTCAAGGGAGTTGCGGAAGCGGTAAACATATATCCGGTAAAGGTTCTTCTTGTCGGAAAAGAGGATGTTGTAAAAAAGGAACTGTCGGCGTATACTTATGAGGACGGAAGCATAGAGATCGTCAATGCCGACGAGGTCATAGGAACGGACGAGGTGCCTACGGAAGCCGTAAGAAAGAAAAAGAACTCATCGCTTATGGTTGGTCTTGGCCTTCTCAAGGAAAAGAAGGCGGAAGCGTTTATTTCCGCGGGAAGCACGGGAGCGCTTTTTGTCGGCGGCACGTTTACCGTCGGAAGAATAAAGGGCATAGACAGACCGGCTCTTGCCACCTGCCTGCCTACTCTTAAAGGATTTTCACTTCTTCTTGACAGCGGCGCTAATGTCGACTGCAAACCCCAGTATCTTGAGCAGTTCGCTAAAATGGGTTCCGTTTACGCGCAAAACGTGCTCGGAGTAAAAAATCCTACCGTCGGCCTTGCCAATATAGGCGTGGAGAAGGAAAAGGGAAGCATGGTCGTTAAGGAAGCCTATGAGATGCTTGAAAATTCCGACATAAACTTCATTGGAAACGCCGAAATAGTTGATATTCCAAACGGAGTAGCCGACGTGATCGTCTGCGACGGCTTTGTGGGAAATACCATACTCAAGCTCACCGAGGGACTCAGCAAGGCTCTGTTCAAGATAATAAAATCAGAGATAACAAGCGGAGTATACAAGCTGGCGGCGGCCGCGCTCAAGACGCCGTTTTCCAATATCAAAAAGACCTTTGACTCCGATCAGGTCGGCGGAGCGCCGTATATCGGGCTCAGAGCGCTTGTTATGAAGGTGCATGGAAGTTGTAAGGCTCCCGCCATCACGAATTGCATAAAACAGAGCATAAGTTTTATTGAAAATGACACTGTCGCTAAAATAGAACAATTAATACAAAAATAAAGGAGAAAAATCTTATGGACACATCTAATATTATTGATATCATCGCGGATCAGCTTGGAATTTCACCTGATGAGATAACGGAAGATACGGCGTTTGTCGATCTTGGAGCGGATTCATTTGATCTTTTCCAGGTCATTTCAGCCCTTGAGGAGGAGTATGGCGTAACATTCAATACGGATGACACGGATAAGATCAAGACTGTAAAGGACGCTGTTGATTATATTAGTGATGTGGTTGCGGAGTAATCATGAACAATACAAATTTGGAGCAGTTTGAAGAAATAATCAATTACAGATTCAAAGACGCCGAGCTTCTTAAAAAAGCCTTTACCCATAGTTCCTACGCGAATGAGAAGCATATAGACAAGTATGACAACAATGAGAGACTGGAGTTTCTTGGCGACGCCGTGCTTGAGCTTGTTATAAGCGATTATATTTACAACGCCTATCCCAAAATGCCCGAGGGAGAGCTGACAAAGCTGAGGGCGGGGACTGTATGCGAGTCCAGCCTTGCCGAAAGGGCGGCTCAAATACACATAAGCGACTATATTATGCTTGGAAAGGGCGAGGAAACAACGGGCGGAAGGCAGAGGGACTCCATACTTGCCGACGCGTTTGAGGCCGTTATAGGAGCGGTATACCTTGACGGGGGAATAGACGCCGCCAGAAAACATATACTTTGTCAGCTTGGCGATACGGTGAACAGGATAAGACAGTCATTAAACATAATAGACTGCAAGACAAGGCTCCAGGAAGAAATACAAAAGACAAGCAAGGAGCCGATACATTATGAGATAATCGGAGAATCGGGACCGGATCATGACAAGCTGTTTACGGCGGCCGTGAACCATAACGGAACGCAGCTTGGAGAAGGAAGCGGAAAAAGCAAAAAGGAAGCCGAACAGGCGGCGGCTCTCGACGCTCTCAGAAAGATGAACATAATTAAGCAGTAATAACCAAACTAAAATACAAACATCGTACACATAAAAAGGCAGCCCTTTCAGCCAAAGATTTTTGACTTGAAGGGCTGTCTTTGTTTATACCCAAAAATTTTCGGACTTTTGCGGGCGGAGTATATTATGTCTGGGCCGCCGGTTTTAAATATTTATGACTTTTTATAAAACCTGCGGTATTCGCTTGGAGTAACGCCGGTCTTTTCCTTAAAGGCTCCCGTAAACTTGCTTTGGGTTTCATATCCGACTTTTTCGGCGATTTCAGCTATGCTATCACCGGTAGCGCGAAGGAGGCGCATGGAAAGGCTCAGCCGGTACTCTTTCATATACGAGGCTATGGGCGTGCCGTATACAGCCTTAAAAACGGACTTAAGAGTCGACGTATTTATAAGAAATTTTTTGGATATTTCATCTATGGTGAACCTTTTTTCCACGTTATCTGTCAAAAAGTCTCTAATCTCTTTTATAAGCTCGGTCTGCCGGGAAACGTACTGGGTAAGTCCGGTTTCGGAAGAAGGCTCAAAGCGTATAAGATAAAGCAGTATTTCCTGTGCCTTAAGCCGATAATAGGGCATTTTTAGATCGTCAGGCAGATCATACAGAGGTGAAAAAATCGCCTCAGTCTGGCTGCCGGAAGGAATACCGAGGGGCTTTTGGCCGGCGCAGAATTTATTATAAAGTTTTTCGGCGTCAAATCCGGCTTCTTTAAGTATGTCCGTGGGCTCGGAGGATAGCTTTTTTAGATCGGCGGAAACGGATATTCCTTCATAATATCCAAGCGGCATAACCATCTTGGAATCGGAACAGCTTGCCATAGAATGTACGCAGAGATCGCCTTCTCCGAGATATACCGAAGCTCCTCCCCGCATATTCCAGCCTATCCTGCCCCTGCGGCAGTGGTTTATTTCCAGCACCGACGCTTTTTCGTCGTGATGGAAGCTGACTTCCTCAGCGTTGTACCGGTGGACGGAAAGCTCTATTCCCGGAAAAAGGCTGAATATTTCTATGCGTCCCCTGCCGCTTGTTTTCGCGGTCAGCTTCTCAAATATAAAATCGGGAGGATTGCGCTTTGATATTTCAAACGTACCTGCCGGAACGCCGCTTAAATAATTTTCCATGCTTGCATCAAATCCATCTTTCATAAACAGCCTCCCGAACATCAGTCAACGGACGGACAGGATATTTCGACCAGCTTTTCTATTATTTCATGTAAAAGCTGGGCCTGTTCCGTATCGGCGGCTTTATAATATACTTCCTTTCCGACCCTGCGGCTTACTATCAGCCCGCTGCTTTTAAGCTGGCGGAGATGATGTGAAACGGCGGGGCTTGTCATATCAACAAGGGAAGCCAGATTGATTACACATTCCTCACAGTGGCAAAGAATCCAGAATATCCTTATACGGCTTCCGTCGCAGAGCTGCTTGAATATGTCGGAAACGGTATGAAATTCCTCGACCTTTGGTATGCGCTCCGATAATTTTTCTATATTTTGCCCATGGTCATGGGGCAGAGAAATGTTCTGCATAAGAACCGACCTCCTTTTTATGTATTATATCACGGAGGCGTTAAAAGCGATAGCCCGGGAATAATATAAAGAATACGGAAAAGGCGGCATTTGCCCAAACGGAAATTATTTTATTCCAAACGGAAATATGGGATCAAAAACTATTGACCGGCGGGTGATAGAGGGATATAGTATAGATAAACAATTAAACAATCATTTAATTATTATATCGTTTTAAAAGGAGAGATATTTATGAAAAAGACATATAAGATCGACGTTGACTGCGCTAACTGCGCCAATAAGATGGAGGAGGCCGCAAGAAAAACTCCCGGAGTCAAAAATGCCACTGTAAATTTTATGACGCTTAAAATGATAGTTGAATTCGAGGAGGGCGAAGATCATAAAAGCGTAATGGAGAATGTGCTCAAAAACTGCAAAAAAGTCGAGGACGACTGCGAGATATTCCTGTAATTATATCAGCGTAAAATTCGCGTTTGGATGGTGAGAATATGCAGGAAATGATTATAAACGGATTGCTTGCCGTTATCATAATAATGTCCGCCTTTCTGCTTCTAACGGGAAAAAACAGAGGGCTGACAAAAAAACAGAAAAAAACGCTTATCAGGATACTTGTTTCAACAGTTGTTTTACTGCTTTTGCAGCTATTTGCAAAAAACATTCCCGACACCGCATATATCCTCTGCCTTGTGCTCTATCTTGCCGATTATCTTATAATTGGCTATGACATACTCATAAAGGCTTTTAAGGGCATAAAAAACGGACAGGTGTTTGACGAAAGCTTTCTTATGGCCATAGCTACCGTTGGAGCCATAGCCCTTGCTCTTTACGAGAGGAGCGCGGATTATACCGAGGCCATAGCGGTAATGCTTTTCTATCAGGTCGGAGAATGGTTCCAGAGCTACGCCGTGGGGAAAAGCCGCAGGAACATAAGCGATCTTATGGACATCCGCCCGGATTACGCCAATATCGAAAACAACGGCACGCTTGAGAAGATAGATCCTGATGAGGTGGAAATAGGAAGCGAGATAATCGTCCGCCCCGGAGAAAAGGTACCCATAGACGGAGTCGTTATTGAGGGGCAGTCAAGCCTTAATACAAGCGCCCTTACCGGCGAGAGCCTCCCCAGGGACGTTAAGGAGGGCGATGAGATAATAAGCGGATGCATAAACATGACCGGCCTTCTGAAAATAAAAACAACAAAAGAATTTGGAGAATCTACCGTATCAAAAATACTTGATCTGGTTGAAAACGCCAGCTCAAGAAAATCAAAGTCCGAGGATTTCATATCAAAATTCGCGAGGGTATATACACCGGCAGTATGCGCCGCCGCCGTTGCCCTTGCCATAATTCCGCCGATGGTCAGAATGTTTGTATTCGGGGCGGAAGCCGGATGGGAAACATGGATATACAGGGCTCTGACATTCCTCGTTATTTCCTGCCCCTGCGCCCTTGTCATAAGCATACCGCTGTCGTTTTTCGCCGGCATCGGAGGGGCGAGCAAGGAGGGAATACTTATAAAGGGTTCCAACTACCTCGAGACTCTTTCAAAGACAGGAACGGTCGTATTCGACAAGACAGGAACTCTTACACAGGGCGTATTTGAGGTTAATGGAATACATCACAGCGAGATGGAAAACGAGAAACTTATTGAGTACGCCGCGCTTGCGGAAAGCTCTTCGTCCCATCCCATAAGCAGGAGCCTGCAAAGGGCCTATGGAAAGACGATCGACAGGAGCCGTGTCTCCGACGTCAGGGAGATAAGCGGAAACGGCGTTATTGCCAAAGTCGACGGAATTGAGGTGGCCGCCGGAAACGACAAGCTGATGAAAAGCCTCGGCGTGGAGCCTATAGACTGCCACAGCATAGGAACAATAATCCATATGGCCGTTGACGGAAAATACGCCGGGCATATAGTCATATCGGACATAATAAAGCCTCACTCAAGGCAGGCCGTAGAGGAGCTTAAGGCCGCGGGAATACAAAAAACCGTAATGCTTACCGGAGACACAAGGAAGGTTGCCGAGCGTGTAGGAAAAGAAATAGGAATAGATATGATATACAGCGAGTTGCTTCCGGCGGATAAGGTGGAAAAGGTGGAGGAACTGCTGGCCGGAAAAGACGGAAGAACAAAGCTGGCCTTTGTCGGGGACGGAATAAATGACGCTCCGGTTCTCGGAAGGGCGGACATAGGAATAGCGATGGGAGCCATGGGTTCCGACGCGGCGATAGAAGCCGCTGACGTGGTTCTTATGGACGACGATCCTATAAAAATATCAAAGGCTGTAAAAATATCAAGAAAATGCATTGGCATAGTCTATCAGAACATTGTTTTCGCCATTGGAATAAAGCTCATATGCCTCGTTCTCGGCGCCCTTGGCATAGCCAATATGTGGCTGGCCATATTCGCCGACGTGGGCGTTATGATAATAGCCGTGCTTAACGCTATAAGAGCTTTATTCGTGAAAAATCTTTAAATATCAATATAAAACCCCCAGCCAGTCTGGGGGCGATTTTTTGCAGACAACAGCTTAACGGATAACAGCTTAACGGATAACAGAGAAAACGCAGGCTGATATTTGACAGCCGGTTTGTCTGATCAGTTGTCTGCATGGTTGTTTGATTGGTTGGGACTTTTGTTGGAGTTTATTTATAATGGATTTACGAATTCATCATATTCTTTAATAAAGAAATTAGCTTCGCCTGCGCGGATTCGGGCGTTTTCTCCGGTTCGTTTTGACACGTTAAGTAGCATAGAGCGTCATTCCATTCCCAAAGAGAGCATGCGTTCGCAGGAATTTCTTCAATTTCTTTGATTAATCGTCTGATCTCAAGTTTATTCAGAAAACGCAGATTGGAAATATATGTACAATCCATACGATGTGCCAAATAATCTAATAAAGGCAAATGCAATGATGTTTGACATGTTTCAGATGGTATGCGTGTTTCCATCTAAAGCACCCCTTTCATAAACATTTTCAAAGAGTTATGCGTACATATTTTTTTAAGCAAAAAGGGAGAAAAATCTCCCTTTTTGTTATGATGGTTATTTCATTAGGCTTGTCCAAATTTCCGCGTCATCCATTTCATAATAATGCCCGTTGCAAGCCTCCATAATATCGTAATATGCCCAGTTGCTTTCGTCTACATCTGTAAAATTCTTGATATCGTCTTTATTAAAGCTGATATAAGATGTATCTGCTTTTCTTTCAAGCATACGGTTCACTACGCTGACAACTTCCGCGCGTGTGATATATCTGTCTGGTTTAATAGTACCGTCCGGATAACCGCTGATCCAGCCGCGGTTATATGCCATTTCTACAAAATTCTTTGCCCAATGGCTGTCGGGAAGGTCACTGAAATAAACGTCTCCTGTTTCTTTCAGATTATCAAAATTTGCCGCGATTGTCGCAAATTCCGCTCTTGTAATAGGGGCGTTAGGACGGAAAGTGGAGTCAGGATAGCCGTTTATGATACCGAGACTTTCAATATATCCAATGCGGTCGGAATACCACTCATTTTCATTCACATCAATGAAAGAAGACGAATCATAGCTGTCAAAATCCTCATCAAGCAGTCTGGAGAACATTACAGCCACTTCCGCCCTTGTAATGTACTGGTTGGGCTTGAATGTACCGTCCATATAGCCGGAAATATATGCGAAATGATCTTCTTTATTCAGCGAAGGAACGTCATCATATACGGTCTGATCGGAAGAAGGCTCGTGTTCTTTTGAATCGTCCTTATCGTCATCCCTATCCGATTCCTCCTCGTCTAAAGAGAAACTTCCGCCGCCGCTGCGTTTTGTTACGGTCAGCTTATAAGACGCTTCCGCTTCCGTGAAATTGTCCGAACCTTCCGCTGTAGCGGTAATTACCGCGGTGCCTCTGCCTACAATGGTTACTTCTCCGGTAACTGCGTTTACCTTCGCCACATCCTCATTATCGCTTTCGTATGTGATTTTGCCAAATACTTTTATCTTTGTCAGAGGATTTGTGAAGTCAGAGGAGTTTGTCTTTTTGGACACTCGTGTTTCTTTATATTCGATATCCTGATTTGCTTTCAGAATATTTACCGTAACTCCGTCCATATCGGCAAATGTATAATACGCGCTATCATTGCCGATTAAAGCGTTGTCCGCGATGCGGACAGGTCTGTTGTTTCCGGCGTCCGGTGTGGATAAAATTCCTTTTGTAATTTCGCCGAGACTTACATCATCTCCGCTGATTACGCCTGTAAAAGTTCCCGTTCCTTCCAGCGCGACAATGTTTGTTCCGTCATATTCGCGATCCTTTGCCGTAACGTCGCCTGTAAATGTCAAAGGTTTTTTGTTTATCGTCACTTTCAAAGTGCTATATTCACTGTCGTTTAAGTGCAGATCTTCACTGCCTCCGTAAACTACTTTAATTTCGCTGGTGCCGGCAGGAAGTATTTTTTCGGTAGTGTCATAATTTATTGCTGCCGTGCCGCGGCTGCGGTATACAGGATATCCCGGCCTGACTTCTTCATAACTTACAGGGCTTGTACCAAGAAGAGTATCTCCGTAATAAAATGCCGCTGTATTGGGCTGAACGCTGGTTCTGCTGAGCGTGGATGTTTCCGCAAGTTCGATATTTGCTGTAAGTGCGATTGTATCACCATAGGTGCATGTAATATCTTCCGCGGCTACCTGAGTATCCGCTTTTGTGATAGTAACCGTGACATTCTCAAACCCAATATCATATTTATCACTGTCAGTTCCGCTTAAGTCTATCATCGGATACACAAGAATATCCTCGCCAAAAGGCGCATAAACCATACCCCAGTATCCCTCGCCTAAGTAGGCTTCTATGCCTTCTGCGGCAATAATGCTTACGTCATCGCCGGGCAAAACGCCGGTTAACTGCAAATTGGAGATAGGCACTGTCATGGATTTATAGGATGCTTTAGAGTATTCAGTTTCATAATCAGGATCGGTTGGTTCTGCCGTTATCAGGTCATATATATTGATATATTCTCTGTCCTCGGCGGTAAAGCTTACGATTACATCTCTTCGCGCAATGCGGAAAGATTTACCGCTGGAATATCTGCTCGCGTTAAATATGTCATTTTCCTGATATTTCGCAAAGAAATAGAGTGAGCCAATTTCCGATGTGTCCGCCGTGTATTCAAATACGGCGGTTACCGTGCCGTCATCGTTAAATACTGTTTTAGCCGTGCCAAGATATTTGTAATCACCAGCGGATGGAGAGGAGTTTGCGGCATAATAGAAATCTACTTTGCCTTTTGAATTTTCCTCCGTCATGGTAAGTCCGCTTCCGGATACCGTGGCGGTAACGAAAATGGTTTTCTCTGTGTCGCCGTACTGCAATTCATCTTTAGAAAGAGAAACCGTTACAGTAGGCGGAATTTTTTTGATCGTTACGGTCAATGTTCCTAACTCAGGCAGTTTATACCAGTCTTTATCCTCGCCTGTCAGCGTGCAGGAAAGGGTTACCTCTATGTCTTCTCCCGGAAGAGCTGTTGCAGCTGTTCCCTTGTTTGCGTTGAGCAAGCTTACATCATCTCTGACGCTGTCGTCTTCCTCTATGCCGTCTGTGATGCGAAGACTTCTGATGGTTACGTCTGTTGTGCCGTTATAGTTTCTGTCTACAGCGTAAGCGTTTGTAGAAAGTGTAAGCTGTTTTTGGGACAGGGTTACAGGAATTTCAACCTCAGATCCATTCAGTGAGGAACTGCCGCCGAATACTGCCGTTACGGTGCTTTCGCCGACAGGGATTCCTTTGGATACGGTTGGATATTTCAGCGTCGCCGTGCCTCTGCCCGTTGTGCTGACGCCGTATTTAACATCGGCTGTTCCCAAAAGCTCATCTTTTTCGTTATAAAAACTTACGGTATCTTCTTTGACTGAAAATGTGCTTATTTCAGGAGAGGATTTCTGAATGCTTACACTCAGCGTAAGCGTATCGCCGTAGGTTCCCTGAACCGCCTGCGTAACTATATCTGAATCACTCGTGCTTATGGTAAAAGTTATTTTTGCCGTTGCTTCGCCGATGGTAATTTCAGCCGTGTATGTGCCGCCTTCCACAGGCGTTACGATTTGATTATCCTTGTCGCGGTGGATAACACGGACATCTCCGCCATGCCAGCCTTTGGATTTTTCTGTCGTGGCTGTTTTCTCGGTTCCGTCATATACTGCGGAAGCGGGAGGAATAAGCGTTATTGTTTCATAGTGCTCTTCATCAGCGGTATCCTTTTCGATAATAACGCCGGGGTTATTATCGTCAATTTCGTAGTATAATGTGGATTCTACGCCGTTGGTCCATTTCGCGTAATAGGTATTTCCATTGCTGAAAGAAGAAGCCTTCGTATTAAAATCAGCGTCTTCATACCAGCCGTCAAATTCCCAGCCTGCTTTTGAAGGCTCTATCGGTTTGGATTCTAATGCATCGGGTTTTTCGATTAAGCCTCCGTTGGTTATAAAAACAGCTGACCTCTCTTTGATGTTATTATTCAGAGCGTCCGCGAATGACTGGTCTTTTACATATACAAAATCATGTGGCGAATGTACAGAGATATTCATATCTTGAGCATAGTTAACAGGTATAGTGTTCAGCCTTGTCAAATTCAAATGAAGCGAACTGCTTTGCGGCAAAGAAACAGCGTAAATACCTAATTTTTCCACGGTACTCGGCAATTCATAATATTTCGGATGGTTTTCTGTTGTTTCAGAAGCAATAAAACTCAAAGCAGATTGATCCATGAAAGTGACAGAACTTGGTTCGTCGAATGTTACTTCACATACATCGCTCGATAAAAAAGCCATATGAGAAAGTTCTTTTAATCCTGTGCCGATACGTACTTTGATAGGATTATATATACCACAAAAACATTCATATTCTATCTTTATAACAGTATCTGGTATATATAGTTCTTCTAAGTGAGAATTGGCAAATGTTCTTTGACCGATTTCTTTAAGATTATCATTATCCAAGTCGATCTTTTTCAATGAAGAATTACTGAAAGCACAAGTTCCGATTCGTTCTACAGTGTCGGGAAGAGTGTATTCTGTAGCTCCTGTTGTGAACTTTACCGGAGCTTTTACAAGAATGGAGCCGTCCTTTGTAAATAAAATTTCGTCCTCTACTTTATAATATTGGTTTTCTTCAGGAATCGTAATTGATTCAAGGCAATTATAAGATTGGGCACTAGAGTAGAAAGCTAAATCGCTGATTTCCTCAACCGTGGAAGGAAGAACAAGCTCCTTGGCGGCCGTTTCGCTTAACGCGTAATTGCCGATATATGTAATGCCTTCTTCCACAACGATCTTTGTAATTTCATTCCTCTTGGAATACCATCCTTTGGAGTTTTGGTGATTAGGATAATCCTGTATTTCTCCCTCGCCGGAGAAAGTAAGAATATATCCGCCGTTTCCGTCATCAACCAGAGTATATTTTACAGAGGAAGCCTTGGCGTTGTTTGCCTGCGGGGTTATGCTTTCCTGCTCAGAAATATTTGCAGGAACATTTGCTGAGTTGTTTTCAAATGTATCATCATCTTCAAGAACGCAGTCGCCTTCATGACCATCCTCTAATATACAGCCTTCCGTAACGGAGCAGGGAATCGTGGATTCCGTCTCATCCTGTTCCTCGCCGTTGTCATCTTCATCGGTCAGGCCGCCGTTTGTCTCATCATCGCCTTCAAGAACACAGTCGCCTTCATGGCCATCCTCTAAGATACAGCCTTCCGTAACGGCGCAAGGAATTGTAAGCTCCGTTTCATTCGGTTCCTCGCCATTATCATCATCCGTTGGCAAGCCGCCGCATGTTTCGTCATGCACATGATCGCATGAATGAGCTTCTACAGCCGTGGCGTAAGAGCATTGAGCGGTATGATCCACAATGTTATCGCCGTCCGTATCCGTGCAGTTCTGGTCACAGGGGATTTCATCCTGTTCTTCCCTATATCCGCAGCTTTCATCATGTATGTGGCTGCACTTTGATTCCTGCGTTTCTTCCGCGAATGCCATTGCCGGCGCTGCGCCAAGTGTCATGGCAAAGGTCAAAAGCAGGCATAGAATACGCTTTTTCTTTTTCAAGACATATCACTCCTTATAGTATTTATTGAAAAAAGAAATCATATTGTTTTATGCCTTTGCGCTGATAAATGCTTTGCCCTGTATGCTCGCGATGGGTAATTTTTTATTAAATCTTATATATTAAGTTTATATATTAAGCGGTTTAGATATTTTTTCAGCTCCTTTCTAAAGAGAACTAAACAGAATTCTGATTCTGTTGTAATTATATAATGACAAATATGTGCGCTTTTTGAGAGTACGCCCTTTGAACTCCAAAAATAAGTCTCATTCTTAACGTAAATCGCTTGAATAGCTTTATATTTCAGACCGAAAAAACAAAAAACTGATTCGGTCTATTTAATATGCCATAATAATTCTTTTATTGACCTTGTTTTTTTGAGCTTATGCTTATATAATATTAATATGTATTGTTCTGTGCTGTGAATAAGCTGATAATGTAATGTTGTACCGTATTTATTTACAACAGAATCAGAATTCTGTTATAATATCAGCCGCATTTTTTCCAGTTTTTTTCTGTGGCTTTCGCCCGTTTCCATAATATAAATACGAGTTGTTTCTATGCTGGCATGACCTAATAAATCCGCCAGCTTTGCTATATCCTTTTCTACGCTGTAAAATACGCGCGCAAAAAGATGACGCAGATTGTGCGGAAATACTTTTCCCGCTTCCACTCCGGCGTCATGGCATAGCTCTTTCATTTCACGCCAAACATTGCATCTGTTAAGGACATTCCCTTTTCGGGAAAGAAAGACGGGGCCGCTTAAGATGCCCTGCTTTTTAATGTAATTTTTCAAAAGCTGCTGGAGCTTCTTAGGAAGAAAAATAACTCGCTGTTTTCCTTTGCAATCCACGTTGGCATACCCCGATTTAACTGCTTCCACTGTGATAAACTGCAGTTCTGATATGCGTATTCCGGTAGCGCAAATAGTTTGAAGGACTAAAGAAAGCCGTAATTTTCCTTTTTTCTGTGCGGTTTGAACCAGTCTGAGATATTCTTCTTTTGACAAATCCTTTTCTTTTTCCATAAAAATGCGTTTTTGACGTTTTAATGTCTTTACACAGCAATCGAATCTCCCCATAAAACGGAATAAACCGTTTGCCGCTATGATTTTGCCGTTGATGGTAGATACCGAGTAGTCTTTTTTAATCAAGTTCTGTTTCCATAGGCATACGCCGTTTTTTTCAATTTTTGCACCAATACCAAGAAATTGATAAAGATCCCAAATATCTTTTTTATATTTCGCGATTGTACTTTGTCTGCATTCCTGTTCGTGAAGATAAGAAATATAATCGCCCAACATTTCCAATGAGATAAACTGGTTATCCATGTAAAAATCCTCCTCAATATTAATAAATCAATTTTAACTTTTTTTGCGGAGATTTATTCCGGAATTTTAAATCACTTTGAGGATACTTTGGGTGAAAGCATAAAGAATAGTTAGAGTAATTGACAACACTTACGCCGGTTAAAATATTCATAGAGCGCTATAGCTATAAAATGGAACGGATGTTTGCATAAGTTTTCTGTTCCCCTATACTTTATTTTTTTTATATGTTATACTTTTTATTGATTCAAGCGCATCAGAAAACATTTGTCCGGTCAGGCGGAAATTCCGCAGGATGGATCCGGGCTTTGATAAACGGAGGTGTATCATGGACAAACCGTTTAAAATACATTCAAAATTCAAGCCTACCGGCGACCAGCCGCAGGCCATAGAAAAACTTGTGGAAGGCTTTAAGGAAGGGAAAAAATTTCAGACCCTTATGGGAGTTACAGGCTCGGGAAAGACGTTTACGATGGCCAATATTATCGTCGGCCTGCAAAAGCCGACCCTTGTAATCGCCCACAACAAGACGCTTGCCGCGCAGCTCTATTCAGAGTTTAAGGAGATATTCCCGGAGAATGCCGTTGAGTACTTCGTCAGCTACTATGATTACTATCAGCCGGAGGCCTATGTCCCCAGTACGGACACATATATAGAGAAAGATTCGGCCATAAATAACGAGATTGACAAGCTCAGACATTCGGCCACATCAGCCCTGTTTGAACGAAAGGATGTTCTTGTTGTTGCCAGCGTTTCCTGCATATACGGCTTAGGCGACCCGGAGGAATACAAAAATATGTCGCTCTCCCTCAGAACCGGCATGGAAAAGGAAAGGGACGAAGTGCTAAAGCGCCTTGTGGAGCTCCAGTATAATAGAAACGAACTGGAATTTGAGCGAGGAACATTCAGGGTCAGGGGAGACGTTGTGGAAATTTTTCCCGTAGCCAACAGCGAAAGCGCCATAAGGGTGGAATTTTTCGGCGATGAGATAGACAGAATATCGGAGATAGACGTTGTAACCGGAAATGTTATAGGAACAAGGGAGCATGTGGTGATTTTCCCTGCCTCCCACTATGTCACGTCCAGCGACAAAATGCAGATAGCCCTCGCCAATATCGAAAAGGAGCTGGAAGAAAGGCTTGCCGAGCTGAAAAGGGACGACAAGCTGCTTGAGGCTCAGAGGCTTGAGCAAAGGACAAGATACGACATTGAGATGCTTTCGGAAATGGGATTCTGCACGGGAATAGAAAACTATTCAAGGCATTTGGAGCTGAGAGAGCCGGGAAGCCCTCCGGGAACGCTTTTGGACTTCTTTCCGAAGGACTTTCTTATTATAGCCGACGAGTCCCATGTTTCCGTTCCTCAGATAAGGGGTATGTATGAGGGCGACCGTTCAAGAAAGACAACCCTTGTGGAATACGGATTCAGGCTTCCATCAGCCCTTGACAACAGGCCGCTGAAATTTGACGAGTTTGAAAGCAAGATAAACCAGATGCTTTTTGTTTCGGCCACTCCGTCAAAATATGAGGCAGAACATTCGGAGCAGACCGTGGAGCAGGTCATAAGGCCCACCGGACTTCTTGATCCTGAGATAACGGTAAAGCCAATACAGGGGCAGATAGACGACCTTATAAGCGAGATAAACAAAACCGTTGAAAAGGGAAATAAGGTGCTTGTTACGACCCTTACCAAAAAGATGGCCGAAAGACTGACGGATTATATGAACGAAAACGGAGTCAGGGTAAGATACCTCCACTCGGACATAGATACCCTTGAGAGGCTGGAAATAATAAGGGATCTTAGACTGGATAAATTCGACGTGCTTGTCGGAATCAACCTTCTCAGGGAAGGCCTTGACATACCGGAGGTGGCTCTTGTGGCCATACTGGACGCGGACAAGGAAGGCTTCCTGCGTTCTGAAACAAGCCTTATACAGACCATAGGCAGAGCGGCAAGAAACGCCGAGGGCAGGGTCATAATGTACGCCGACGTCATAACGGAATCCATGGACAGAGCCATTTCCGAGACGAACCGCCGCCGTGAGATACAGATGAAATACAACAGGGATCATGGAATAGTGCCCCAGACAATAAAAAAGAAGGTCTATGATATTATACAGGCGACAAAAACCGTGGACGAAAAGCCTAAAAAAGGCTTGGCCAAGGATCTGGAGTCCATGAATATCAAAGAACTTTCAAAGGAAGCCGTAAAGACGGAAAAGGAAATGAGACATGCCGCCGCGAACCTTGAGTTTGAGAGAGCGGCGGAACTGAGAGACAGGCTCATGGAGATCAAAAAACTTATGAATGGTGAATAAAATGGGAAAGAACATTATAGAAATAAGGGGAGCCCGCTCCCATAATCTTAAAAATATAGATTTGAATATCCCCAGGGAAAAATTTGTTGTATTTACGGGCGTGTCAGGCTCGGGAAAAAGCTCCCTCGCCTTTGACACGATTTACGCCGAGGGACAGAGACGGTATGTTGAGTCGCTGTCGTCCTACGCGAGACAGTTCCTCGGACAGATGGACAAACCCGACGTGGACTACATCGGAGGACTTTCTCCGGCCATAAGCATAGACCAGAAAACGACCAATAACAACCCGAGGTCTACCGTGGGAACGGTTACGGAAATATATGACTATCTTCGACTGCTCTATGCCAGAGCGGGAGTGCCGCACTGCCCAAAATGCGGAAGGGAAATAAAAAAGCAGACCGTTGACCAGATCGTAGATCAGATAATGAGATTTCCGGCGGACAGCAGGATACAGATACTGGCTCCCGTCGTAAAGGGACGCAAGGGCGAGCATGTAAAGCTGCTGGAAGACGCGAGAAAAAACGGCTATGTAAGGGCGAGGATAGACGGGGAGATAATGGATCTTTCCGAGGATATTAAACTTGAAAAAAACAAAAAGCACGTCATTGAGATCGTCGTTGACAGGCTTAAGGTGAGAAACGGAATACAGCAGAGACTCACGGATTCCGTTGAGACGGCGTCTGCTCTTTCTGGCGGCGTTATCGTGGCGGATATAGTGGGCGGCGAAAGCGTGACGTTCAGCGAGAGCTTTGCCTGCCCGGACTGCGAGATAAGCATTCCGGAGATAGAGCCGAGATCGTTTTCGTTCAATAACCCGAGCGGAGCCTGCCCCGAGTGTTCCGGACTGGGAATGATGCGCAAATTTTCGCCGGAGCTTATAGTTCCTAACCAGTCCCTCAGCATATCTAAGGGAGCCATATCCGCTCCCGGATTCAATTCCATAGGAACGGGCGGAAGCATGAGCTCCGAACTTTTCAAGGCTCTTGCAAAGAAGTATAAATTCAGCCTTGACGTGCCGTTTTCAGAGCTGTCCGACGAAGTGAAGGACATTATTTTTTACGGAACAAAGGGCGAAAAGGTAAGAATAGAATATATGAACGCCAGGGGGATAAGCTATTACGATTACAGTTTTGACGGAGTGATCGGAAACCTGCGCAGAAGATATAACGAGACCTCGGACGCTATGAAGGGCGAATACGAGCAGTATATGACGGAAATAAAATGTCCGGCCTGCGGAGGAAAAAGGCTCAAGCCGGAAATACTTGCCGTGACAGTCGGCGGAAAAAGCATTTCCGATGTAACGGATCTCAGCGTGGCTCAGGCAAAAAAGTTTTTTGAGGAGCTTAAGCTGACCGGAAAGGAAGCCATGATCGCCGACAGGATATTGAAGGAGATAAACGCAAGGCTTGGCTTCCTTGTTGACGTAGGATTGGATTATCTTACGCTAAGCCGTTCCGCCGGCACGCTCTCCGGCGGAGAATCCCAGAGGATAAGGCTGGCGACACAGATAGGCTCCGGCCTTGTCGGAGTCGTTTATATACTTGACGAGCCGAGCATCGGTCTTCACCAGAGGGATAACGACAAGCTTATAGCGACTTTGAAAAATCTAAGGGATATGGGAAATACACTCATAGTTGTAGAGCACGACGAGGACACCATGTACGCCGCAGATTATATTGTCGATATCGGCCCGGGAGCCGGAAGAAACGGCGGGGAAGTAGTGTGCGCGGGCACTGTGGACGACATAAAAAAATGCGAAAACAGTGAAACGGGCGCGTATCTCAGCGGAAGAAAGAAAATAGAGGTTCCGGCGGTCAGACGAAAGGTGCAGGAGGGGAAATTCATAACCGTTAAGGGAGCGGCGGAGAACAACCTGAAAAATATAGACGTAAACATACCGCTTGGCGTATTCACCTGCGTGACGGGCGTATCAGGCTCGGGAAAGAGCTCCCTTGTTAACGAGATACTGTATAAGCGTCTGGCAAGGGATCTTAACTATGCCAAGATTTATCCGGGAAAGCACGAAGACATACTCGGAATAGATCAGCTTGACAAGGTCATTAACATCGACCAGTCGCCCATCGGAAGGACGCCGAGGTCGAACCCCGCCACATATACCGGGCTGTTCGATCTTATCCGCGATCTTTACGCGCAGACAAACGAGGCCAAGATGAGGGGATATTCCAAAGGAAGATTCAGTTTCAATGTCAAGGGCGGAAGATGCGAAGCCTGCGGCGGAGACGGAATAATAAAAATAGAGATGAATTTCCTGCCGGATATATATGTTCCATGCGACGTATGCGGCGGAAGAAGATATAACAGGGAGACGCTGGAGGTTAAATACAAGGGAAAGAATATATCGGATGTACTTGATATGACCGTTGAGGAAGCGCTTGAGTTTTTCGACAATATACCAAGGATAAAAAGCAAGCTGCAGACGCTTTATGACGTTGGTCTTTCCTATGTTCAGCTCGGGCAGTCGTCAACGACGCTTTCCGGCGGAGAGGCCCAGAGGGTCAAGCTGGCCACGGAGCTGAGCAGAAAGAGCACCGGAAAGACAATGTATATTCTTGACGAGCCGACGACGGGACTGCACACATCAGATGTTCACAGGCTCATAAACATACTTCAGAGGCTGGCTGACGGAGGCAATACCGTTGTCGTCATAGAACATAACCTTGATGTCATAAAGACGGCGGATTATATAATCGATCTTGGTCCCGAGGGAGGGGACGGCGGCGGAGAAATAGTCGCCTGCGGAACTCCGGAGGAGATAGCCGGAATAAAGGAGTCATATACAGGCAAATATCTAAAAAAATATCTAAAAAAATAGGCTTAAAACATTGAAAATAGTGATTTTTTCTCTCTTTTGTTGTATAATTAGCTATACTTTATCAGGGAGTGAAAGCTATGGGAGTGGGAGACAGGCTGAGAGAAGCCAGAAAAGCGAGAAATTGGAGCCAGTCAGATCTTGCGGACAAACTTGGCATAAGTTTAAACAGCATCGCAAATTATGAAAGAGGAGTCAGCTTCCCAAAGGAGGACTATCTTTATAAGATAATGAATCTGCTTCAGCTTGAGCCGAATTATCTTTTTCAGGACAGCATAGACAGGGAGTTTTGGGAAGAAGAAAGGCAGATCCTTAACATATATCGCCTCCTTGACAGAAAACGAAGGCGTTTTGTTGAGTATGTCATTACGCATGAGTCGGAAAGCGAAATAGAGGAAGAGCTTATCACAAAAAGCGCGGTCTACAGATACCTTTGTCTCGAACTTAATGATGGGACAAACGGAAGGCTAAGACTGCCAAACGACTCTGAAAAGAAGAAAAAGGTGAAAAGGCTACCCAACGCCGACCTGCTCGTATTGATCAGGGGAAGCGCTGAGCCTTCGCTCTATGACGGAGATTATATTTCCGTGAAATACACTTCTGATATAAATTATCTTGGCTGGGGACTGTTCAATCTGGACGGACATGCCTGTATAGCCATAAAAAAGAAAGACGGGCTGTATACTATTTTCGGAAAGCTTGTCGATCAGGACAGGCTGTTTAAAAAGCCGGTGCTGTACGGAAAGATAATAGGCATACACAGAGTTTCCCGTCTGCATCATAAAGTATGAAATATGGTTCCGTTTGGCGGACATAAACCGCCGAACGGAACCTTCTGCTTATAAGGATAGGCTTATATATTCCGAAAAAGCGAATCCGGCCGTTCCGTTATGATACACGCTGTACCATGGGCCGCTTTGCCCAAGGACGGCAACCTCGGAGCCGTTTGGAACGACTGAATTTATATCCGAATCCGATGAGGGATATTCCCGGATATTCAGATTACCGCCGTTTGTTTTGACGACGGCGGGTCTCGCCGAGGTGAACGGAATAAATGGCAGGCCGAAATATTGTGTAAGAGAGAGGACGAGATTTGAGGCTATTTCACCTAAATTGTTTTTTATCCATTCCTCATCTGAAATGTTGTCGTGATAGGCGACCTCCACAAGAACGGCCGGAGCCTTTGTCCTTTTGACCTCGCCTATGCCGGTGGTGGGAACGGCGTTTACAAGCTCGGGATCAGGATAGATCTGTCTGAGATTGGAAGCTATTATTTCCGCCGCTTCATAGCCTTTTACGCTTCTTGGATAGTAATATACGTCCGAGCCGCGGAGCTGTCCCGACAGATATTCCGGCGCGGCGTTGGAATGGAGAGCGAGATGGAGATCATAGTTTCCCTCATTGGACTGTCTTATGGACGAGGCTGCCGTCATTTCCGGCGTGTTCCTGACAAAATTTATGCCGCTGGAAAGAAGATAGGGCTCCATAAAATCTGCAAGAAGGTTCATATACTCCTCCTCGGTTCCGCCTCCGGCATAAATGTTGAATTCCTGTGTGGACGGGCTTAAATATATTTTTGGCATGGTTCCTCCGAATTTTTTGGTTACTATATGTATATTATGATGTTTAAATATATATAGACTTTGGAGACGTAAAATTATATAATTAAAGATATAGCTTAAGAAAGGATATACGTTGAAATGCTTATAGATGAAATAAGAAAAAAAGAAAAGGTGTCCGTGGCGGAGAGTCTTGTCATAGGTTACGCGGCCATAAGAAGCAATATTACGGCCGTGCTTTTTGTGCTGCTTATCATATATTTTCCGATCAATCTGCTCAGCGGATACATATCGCTGTCAATGAGTAACATCGGAGCGAGCATAGACCTTACGTCCATACTTTCAAGCCCGGAAATGATAGAGGAATTTGTGAGGACTCCCGAATATATGAGTCTTTTAAGACAGAATCTGGCGGGAACTCTGACCGATATGATACTGTTTCCCTTTGGAAGCATGGCAGTCATATATTTGACAAAGGAGATGCTTGAGGGAAAGGCCGCGCCATATACGCAGGCGCTGTCAGCCGCGTTTTCAAACGCAGCAAGGTTCCTCGCGTCGCTTATTGTTTTCACTATATGCGTATCGCTGCTTACGCTGCTTGGAATAATACCAGGACTGTTTATCGCCGTTGTATGGAGCTTTTACATACAGGCGATAGTGCTTGACGACTGCGGCGGCATAAAATCGCTTGGACGAAGCAGAGAGCTTGTAAAGGGCAGATGGTGGAGGACGCTGTTTTATATAATCGTTTTTTATATACTCAACTATGCCATATCATATATAGTCGGAGTCATATTCGCCTTTATGCCGTTTTCATATTTTACGATAGTGCTTTCTGGCTTGATACTTTCGTTTATCAATATGATATTTATTGCCGCAAAAACGGTAATATATATAAATTATCAGGGGAATACAGGAGTTAAAACCGATAACAAACAAATAAGACAGTAACAGGAGGAGACAATATGCCGGAGTTGGAAAGAGAATTTACGGACGAGGAGTTTAAATATCTTAACCTTCTTGCCAAACAGTACCCGAACATCACGAGCGCCAGTACGGAGATAATAAATCTTCAGGCCATACTCAATCTTCCAAAGGGAACGGAGCACTTTATTTCAGACATACATGGCGAATACGAGGCTTTCAGCCATGTACTCAGAAACGCTTCGGGAGTTATAAAAAACCATATTACATATATTCTCGGCGCAAGTCTCAGAGAGTCGGAAAAAAAGACCCTCGCAACTCTCATATACTATCCGGAGCAGAAACTGGAGGAAATAAAAAAGACCGAGAAGGATATGGACGACTGGTACAGAATAACCCTGCACCGGCTTGTCACGATTTGCAAGGTCATTTCCGCGAAATATACGCGCTCAAAGGTCAGAAAGGCCCTGCCGCCGGATTTCGCCTACATAATCGAGGAGCTTCTCCACGAGGACAGCGCCGGCGAGGATAAGGAGATGTACTATAACCAGATAATCGAGTCCATAATAAGGCTTGACCAGGCCGACAGGTTCATTACTGCCATTTCCAAGCTCATACAGAGACTTGCCATAGACAGGCTCCATGTTATCGGCGACATATATGACAGGGGTCCCAGAGCCGCCAAGATCATGGACATTCTGGAAGACTATCATTCGGTTGACATACAGTGGGGAAACCACGACATAAGCTGGATGGGAGCGGCGGCCGGATGCCAGGCGCTTATATGCAACGTCATAAGGATACAGGCGAGGTATTGCAACCTTGACACCATTGAGGAAGATTACGGAATAAATCTTATCCCCCTTGCCACATTCGCCATGGAAAAGTACGCCGACGACCCTTGCACATATTTTATGCCTAAAAATTCCGACGCCGATGCGCTCAGCGACAAGGAAGTAGTACTTACGGCAAAAATGCATAAGGCGATTTCCGTAATGCAGTTCAAGATGGAAGCCCAGATAATAAAAAGACATCCTGAATTTATGATGGACAACAGGCTGCTTTTAGACAAAATAGATTACGAAAAGGGAACAATAACAATTAAGGGAGAGGAATATCCTCTCAGAGACACTAATTTCCCCACCATAGATCCGAAGAATCCGTTTGAGCTTTCAGAGGAAGAGCAGAGCGTCATGGATAAGATAAAATCCTCGTTCGTGAACAGCGGAAAGCTCCAGAGGCATGTCAGATTTATGTTCAGCAACGGAAGCATATACAGCGTGTTCAACTCAAACCTTCTTTTCCACGGATGTATACCTATGAACGAGGACGGAAGCCTTAAAGAAGTGCTGTTCAGAGGAAAGAGACTTAAAGGCAAGGATTATATGGACGCTGTTGAGAGAGCTATGAGGGAAGGATATTACACAAGACCGCACAGCGAGACAAAGAGAGAATGCCTTGACCTTATATGGTACCTTTGGTGCGGAGAGAATTCGCCGTTGTTCGGCAAGGACGCCATGACGACATTCGAGAGATATTTCGTAGAGGACTCAAAAACACATAAGGAAAATAAAAACCCGTATTACGAGAAACGAAACACCGAAAAAGTATGCAGGGACATACTTGAGAACTTCGGACTTGATCCCGACAGATCCCACATAATAAACGGACACGTTCCGGTTCAGGTCAAAAAGGGAGAGAGCCCCATCAAGGCGAACGGAAAGCTTTTTGTGATAGACGGCGGTTTTGCTAAGGCTTACCAGAAAGAAACCGGAATAGCCGGATATACGCTTATTTATAACTCACATGGACTTGTTCTTGTATCGCACGAGCCCTTCGAGTCCAGAGACAAAGCCATAGCCGAGGAAAAGGACATTCATTCCTCAACCGTGGCCCTTCAGTATTCCCAGGCGAGGATAAGGGTCGCCAATACGGACGTAGGAAGGGAAATCAAGAAAAACATCAGCGAGCTTGAAAAGCTGATGTATGCCTACAGGAGCGGTCTCATAAAAGAAATAAAATAATCGGAGACAGATCTTAAAATGAATGAAAAAGCATTAAAAACACTTGAATATACAAAAATAAGGGACAGACTTGCGTCTTTCGCTATCTCCGCTATGGGGAAGGAAAAATGCGCGAATCTTATGCCCATGTCCGATATGCCGTCCATATCAAGGGAGCAGAATGAGACGACGGAGGCCGTGAATATGGCTCTTAAAAAAGGCCGTCTGCCGCTGGGAGGCATTAAGGATATAAGGCCGCAGCTTGGAAGGGCGGTTGCCGGAGGAACGCTCGGAATCGACGAGCTTATGGCCGTCGGTGAATTCCTTTATGTATGCAGAAAGGTAAAAAACTATGCCAAACAGGAAAATAAAGCCGACGTGTTCCCGGTGCTTGAAGACTACTTCAATGTGGTGAAACCGATAACCTCGGTTGAAAACGAGATTACAAGATGCATACTCAATGAGCAGGAAATAGCCGACGACGCCAGCAGCGGACTCAGAAGCGTAAGAAGGGAGATCCGCAGCGCCAACGGCAGTATAAGAGACAAGCTCAATACAATAATATACTCGGCGGCGTATAAGACCATGCTTCAGGACTCGGTAATAACAATAAGGAACGACAGATATTGCGTGCCGGTCAGGGCCGAATATCAAAGCAGTTTCCCCGGAATGGTACACGACCGCTCTAATACGGGCTCTACCGTATTTATGGAACCAACGGCCGTCATACAGCTTAACAACAAGATAAAGGAGCTCCAGGCCAGGGAGAAAGAGGAAATAGAAAAAATACTCGCCTCCCTTTCGGCGCTTGTGGCTGAAAACGCCGACGTTATGGAGGCTGATATGTCGGTCATAGCGCATCTTGATTTCGTTTTCGCCAAAGCCGAGCTTTCGCTTAAAATGAACGGCAGTGAGCCGAAGCTGAATACCAACGGAATAATCGACATAAGAAAGGGCAGACATCCGCTTCTTGATGAAAAGGAGGTCGTGCCCATAGATATAAACATCGGCAGGAACTTTAACACGCTGCTGATTACCGGCCCGAATACAGGAGGAAAGACCGTTGCGCTTAAGACATTGGGACTGTTCACGCTTATGGGTCAGGCGGGACTGCACATACCGGCCTTTGACAGCTCGGAGCTGGCGGTGTTTGACGATGTGTTCGCCGATATTGGCGATGAGCAGTCCATAGAGCAGAGTCTGAGCACGTTTTCGGCTCATATGACGAACATAGTAAGGATACTGGACGACGTCACGCCTAACTGCCTTGTGCTTTTCGACGAGCTGGGAGCGGGCACCGACCCTACAGAGGGAGCGGCGCTTGCTATGGCGATCATACAGCACCTCCACAATATGAATGTCAGGACGGCGGTAACGACCCATTATAGCGAGCTTAAGGTATACGCTCTGTCAACCGATGGTGTGGAAAACGCCTGCTGCGAGTTCAATGTGGACACGCTCAGGCCGACATATAAGCTGCTTATCGGAATACCGGGAAAGAGCAACGCCTTCGCTATTTCAAAAAAACTCGGGCTTCCTGACTTTGTCATCGACAGCGCGAAAAATTTTATCAGCAGTGAAAACGTCAAATTTGAGGATGTCATTACCGACCTTGAGATAAGCAAGAAATCCGTCATCTACGAACAGGAGAGGGCGGAGCAGTACCGCAAAGAGGCCGAAAGACTTAAAAACGATGTTGAGGAACAGAAGAGAAAGATAAACGAGCAGAAGGAAAAAATACTTGCCGACGCCAGACTTGAAGCAAGAAACATATATCAGCAGGCTAAGGAAGAATCCGACAGGATAATAAAGGAGCTCAACAGGGCCGGAAGGGAAAAGGCCGGACAGAACAAGCTCAACGAAAAGAGGGCGGAGCTTAAGAGCAGGGTATCTGAGGCGGACGAACTCATAGAAAAATCCAGGAAAAAGAAAGTTTCATCCGTTAAGCCGATAAAACAGCTTAAGCGCGGAGACAGCGTATATATCATATCCTTCGACAGAACGGGAGAGGCGCTGTCCGAGCCGGACTCCAACGGAGATGTTATGGTTCAGACCGGAAATATGAAAATAAAGGTGCCGCTTTCCGAGCTGAGCTATTATGACGCCCCGAAAGAAAAAGAGCCTAAAAACGCCAAGAAAAGCGTTTCACTCGGCGTCAAGGCGGGAAAGAGCCAGTTTATACTTCCCGAGATCGACTGCCGCGGACAGACCGTGGAGGAAGGTATCGGCAACATTGATAAGTATCTTGACGACGCTTATCTTGCCGGGCTTAAAACGGTTACAATTATACACGGCAAAGGCACGGGAGTGCTTCGTGATGCAGTGCAAAGATATTTGAAAAGGAATCCGCATGTCAAGAGCTTCCGTCCCGGCGTATATGGCGAGGGAGAAATGGGAGTTACGGTGGTGGAACTTAAGAACTCGTAATTTGAAAGGAGGGACCTGCTTATGTTTGGTGAATTCGGTATCGGCGAGACCATAGGAATAGACTTGGGAACGGCCAATGTCCTTGTTTATATCAAGGGGCAGGGCATCGTTCTTAACGAGCCTTCGGTCGTTGCCGTTGACAGAGACACGAATACCATACTCGCCGTTGGTGAGGAAGCCAGAAGAATGCTTGGCAGGACGCCCGGAAATATAGCGGCAATAAGACCTCTCCGCCAGGGAGTCATTTCGGACTATGAGCTGACGGAAAAAATGATTAAATATTTTATAGACAAGGCGTTTGTCAAAAGATCCCTTGTAAAGCCGACGGTTTCCGTATGTATTCCAAGCGGAGTAACGGAGGTTGAAAAGAGGGCGGTGGAGGACGCCGTGCGCCACGCAGGAGCAAGGAACGTAGTGCTTATAGAGGAACCGGTGGCCGCCGCCATAGGAGCCGGAATAGATATTTCCAGACCTTGCGGAAGCATGATCGTCGACATAGGCGGAGGAACGACGGATATAGCCGTGCTTTCCCTCGGAGGAACCGTCGTAAGCAAATCCATAAAGATTGCCGGCGACGACTTTGACGACGCCATAATCAGATTCATAAGAAAGAAGCATAATGTCCTCATAGGAGAGAGGACTGCCGAACAGCTTAAAATAAACATCGGTACGGCTTATGAGAGAACCATGCCCGTTTCCATGGACGTAAGGGGGAGAAATCTTATTACCGGACTGCCCAAGAACATAACGGTCACGTCCAACGAGATGCTCCTCGCGCTTTCGGAGTCTGCCCAGGGAATAGCGGAGGCGGTACATAATGTGCTGGAACATACCCCGCCGGAGCTTGCCGCCGATATAATCGACAGAGGAATAGTTATGACCGGAGGAGGAAGCCTGCTTTACGGCCTTGACAAGCTCATACAGGAGAGAACGGGCACAAATGTTATGATAGCAGACGGCGCCATAAGCTGCGTTGCCGTTGGAACGGGAAAGTACATAGAATACTGGAGCGGCATACAAAACGAGATGTCGCCTAAAAAATCAGTGTTCCATAATTTGTTCAGAAGAAGATAAAAAATAAGCCGCTGCCGCCTGAATAAGGCTGACAGCGGTTTTTGCGCTTAAAAAATGGCTCCGTTTTTACGGAGCCATAGCTTTTATGTCAGTTCATTGAGTTTTCGGAACCAAGAACTTCTGTAATCTTTCTTTCTACAAGAGCTTCTATGTCAGTTCTTGCGGCTCCGAGATATCCTCTTGGATCGAAGGCTGAAGGATCCTCGGCAAAGCTCTTTCTTATAGCCGCTGTCATGGCAAGACGGATGTCGGTATCCATATTTATCTTGCATACAGCCATTGAAGATGCCTTTCTGAGCATCTCAACGGGAATACCCTTCGCTCCGTTTATCTTTCCGCCGTATTTATTGCATGTCTCAACAGAATCCTGCTCAACGGATGAAGCTCCGTGAAGAACTATGGGATAGTTATGGAATCCTGCGGCCTCAAGTTTTTCCGTGATTTTTTCAAGACGCTCAAAGTCGAGCTTTGCATCGCCCTTGAACTTATATGCTCCGTGGCTTGTTCCGATGGCGACGGCGAGGGAATCAACGCCCGTTCGTTTTACAAAGTCAACGGCCTGATCGGGATCGGTATATGTGGCATGTCCCTCGGCTACCTTGACCTCATCCTCAACTCCGGCAAGTTTTCCGAGCTCAGCCTCAACAACTACGCCCCTTGCGTGAGCGTAATCAACGATCTCCTTTGTTTTGGCAACATTTTCCTCATAATCAAGATGTGATCCGTCAAACATAACAGAGGAGAATCCTGCCTCGATGCAGAGCTTGCAAGTATCAAAATCCGGGCCATGATCCAGATGAAGGGCGATATCGATACCTGTTTCCTCTATGGCGGCGTCTACCATCTTTTTAAGATAAAGGGGATGCGCGTATTTAAGAGCGCTTTTTGAAACCTGGAGTATGACTGCGGAGTTGTGCTTTTTGCAGGCGCTTACGATACCCTGGATGATCTCCATATTGTTGATATTGAAGGCGCCGATAGCATAATGTCCCTCATACGCTTTTTCAAACATTTCTTTCGTAGTTACTAATGCCAATTTTAAAACTCCTTTCTCAAGAACCCTTTTTACCCTTTGTTATCCAATGAAAAATACTTTGTAAACCGAAGGCCTTTAAAATCAATAACCTACAATAAAATTATAATACATTAGCCCGGCGATAGCAAGGATGTTAAGACGACAAATTAATCAAAAACGCCGTTTTTAAGGCCGTTTAGGGTATTGTAAACAAAATGCCCCTTTGCTATACTTATAAAAAAAGGAGGCTGATGACCGATGAAATATTTTATGCTGTCCCTGCTGGCGGCCTGCGCCGACCTTGTTTCAAAAAAAGCGGTCAGGGACAATATACCGAGAGGACGAAAGGTACATATAAAAGGAAGGCTTTATCTTTGGCACATAAAAAACAAAGGTCTGGCATATAATAAACTTGAGGACAAAAGAAAGACGGTCGTCACGGCTTCCGCTTCCGCCGTCGGGCTGGTGGCGGCGTATCTTGTATATCTTATAAAGACCGGAGCGAAGCCCGTTGACAAAATCGGGGCGGCGCTTATACTTGGCGGAGGAATTGGGAACCTCGCTGAAAGGATAAAGGACGGAGAGGTTACGGACTTTATTTATGTTGAAGCCAAGAAGATGCCCATATTCAATATCGCGGATATAATTGCCGCTGCCGGAGGAATAATAACGGTTGTTAGAGCTTTTTTCAGATAACAGATGAAAATTTTGAAAAATACAGCTCGATAAAATATGAAAATAATTCATATTATTATGAATTATTCGCGGGACGGGCGGATCGATTCAGCGGATTTTGGATGATTGTTATATCTGATTTAATTCATTATAAAATTAAGATATTGAATTTTATAAATAATCGTAGTATAATAAGCCCATAGAAAACAGATAGTAAGATTTCCGGGGGTGCTCGACATCCTGTTTATTTTGAACCTACATTCTGATTACGGGAGTCCAAGACGAGAAAAAAATATGCAGGGCCGCAAGATAATTCCCTTTGGGCAGCGGATTGCAGAATTTTATCTGCGGACACCCACCTAGCTTAGGCTAGGTGTCAAAAGGCAGGCAACGACATCCCGGGACTAAATTTTAAGCGGTCTGATCATTTCAGACCGCTTTTGCGTGTCGAAAAAGTCCTTTAGGACTTTTTCGAGTTTAAATTAAGGCAATAAATCCCTATTTCTGCGGAAAGCCCTGAACTTTGTCAGGGCGCAGAAATACACTCCCGAACCCTTCCGCTCACAATGGAATAGTTTTTTGACAGCCTGAAGCGGTCTGATTATTTCAGACCGCTTTTTTATATTCGTCAATGGTTATTGAATAAAACTCACATCCGTGCAGGACCCCGTCGCAGGACAGCGCGCACGACCGGAGAGTGCCCTCGTATATAAAGCCGCATTTTTTTAACACCGAGCGGGAACGGCTGTTTTCGGCGTAGCAGTTGGCGGTTATGATTGAAAGTCCCATATTTTCAAATCCGTATTTTAAGACCGAATTTACGGCTTCGGTCATATATCCCTTTCCCCAATATTCCTCGGAAAGAGAATAGCCGAGCATCCTTGAGGAAGGATTGTTTCTTGCCGGATCGTCTGTAAGACCTATCGTGCCTATGACTTTTGGCCTTTCCTTGAGAATTATCGAAAAAATTCCGTCTTTACCGATAAAAATATCGTCAAGTATGCTTTCTGTCTCATCAATGGAACTATGGGGAGCCCAGCCGGCGTTTCTGCCTATGTTTTCGTTTTTTGAGTAATCAAATATATCAAACCGGTCGCACATCATCACGGGACGCAGAATGAGCCTTTCCGTGCTTATCATTTTTTCACCGCCCCATAGCTGTATCTGTATTTTCCGACGGACTTGTTTTTGTATTCTATTGCCTGCGCCGGACAGAGACATATACAGGCCATACAGTGGGTGCAGGACTTTCCCCAGACGGGCTTGCCGTTTTTAAGGCTTATGTTGTTCAGAGGACATACTTCGGCGCATTTTCCGCAGGATACGCATTTGACAGTTGATCTGAAGCCGTCGGCTCTGACGAACAGTTTATAAAAAACAGGATTTACGGCTCCGCTTAGTATTTTTCCCAAAAGGCTAACTCTGTCCCTGATGGGAGACGAGGCCTTTATTTTTTCCGCGACGGCAAGTATCTCATTATCAGCTTTTTTAAGTATGTCCACGGCCTCGTCGGGAGAAGGCGAATTGAACATGGCGATGTAATTCTCGGGCATTACGATCGACTTAAGTCCCTTGAAAATCAGTTTTTTTCTGTGGCTGAGTTCTTTGGCGTAGTGCCATGCGTTTCCGGCTCCGTCACCGCAGGTAAGGACAAAATATATCCTTTTGTTTCCTCTGAATTCAGTCTTGTCTATAAACTTCTCAACTATCCTTGGCACGCGCCATGCGTATGTCGGACAGACGATCACGTATGGCAGTTCCGAGTCGAAAACACAGGGTTTTGAATTTTTGACGATATCGTTTATTGACACGATCTCTCCGCCGACAACGGAATGTATAAGCTCCGCGGCATGTCTGCTGTTGCCTGTTCCGCTGAAATATAGTATCATTTTAGAACCTCCTTTTTTAAAAATATATATAACAGTATACCACAAAAGCATAAACTATTAAATTTATTTGGAGAATTAGTAACAAATATCCGCGGCTTTATGGTCAGATTTTTATTTTTTTAGGTGCAAATGAAATGAAAACTATCCAAAATATAAAAACTTATCATAATTTGAAGAATTTTATTGCTATATCCCTTTAAAGTGTATATAATAATATTCAATAGGTTTATCCTTTTTATGGATGAACAAAAAATAAATTTATTAGGGGGAAATACCAATGAGCTATGTTGATTCAGTATTAGATGAGCTGATCAGAAGAAACCCCGGCGAACCTGAATTCCATCAGGCAGCTACGGAGGTACTCAACTCACTTAAGCCCATCATCGAGAAAGACGAAAAATACCAGAGTGTCGCTCTTCTTGAGAGACTTGTGGAGCCTGAACGAGTTATTATGTTCAGAGTTCCCTGGGTAGACGACGCGGGAAAAGTACATGTTAACAAAGGATACAGAGTACAGTTCTCAAGCGCGATCGGACCTTACAAAGGAGGACTTCGTTTCCATCCTTCCGTAAACCTTGGAGTTATCAAATTCCTCGGATTCGAGCAGATTTTCAAGAACTCTCTTACTGGACTTCCCATCGGAGGAGGCAAAGGAGGTTCTGACTTTGATCCTAAGGGAAAATCAGACAACGAGGTAATGAGATTCTGCCAGAGCTTTATGACAGAGCTTTGCAAATATATCGGACCCGACGTTGACGTTCCCGCCGGAGATATCGGCGTTGGCGCGAGGGAGATCGGTTTCCTTTACGGACAGTACAAGAAGATCACTGGAAGATATGAAGGAGTCTTAACAGGAAAAGGACTTACCTATGGTGGATCCCTTGTTCGTACACAGGCTACGGGCTACGGTCTTGTATACATTGTTGACGAAATGCTCAAGGCAGCAGGCAAGAGCCTTGCAGGACAGGTAGTTACAATATCCGGCTCAGGAAACGTTGCTATCTATGCCGCTGAAAAGGCTATGCAGCTTGGCGCTAAGGTTGTGACACTTTCTGACTCAAATGGATGGGTATATGACAAAGACGGTATCGATCTTGACGCCGTTAAGGAGATCAAGGAAGTAAGAAGGGGACGTATCAAGGAATATCTCCAGTACAGACCCAACGCAGAGTATCATGAAGGCAAGGGAGTATGGACAGTTAAATGCGACATCGCTCTTCCCTGCGCTACACAGAACGAGCTTCTTGAAGAGGACGCAAAGGCACTTGTCGCTAACGGATGCTACGCTGTAGGCGAGGGCGCTAATATGCCCAGCTCACTTGAGGCCATTGACGTATTCCTTAAGAACGGCGTTCTTTTCGCTCCCGCGAAGGCTGCAAACGCTGGCGGAGTTGCTACATCCGCTCTTGAAATGAGCCAGAACAGCCAGAGACTTAGCTGGACATTTGAGGAAGTAGACGCTAAGCTTAAAGGAATTATGGCTAATATTTACAGAGAGATGGCTGCCGCAGCTAAAGAATACGGATACGAGAACAACTTCGTTGTTGGAGCAAACATCGCCGGATTCAAGAAGGTTGCAGACGCTATGCTCGCTCAGGGTATTGTCTAAAATAAACTATAGATTAAAATAATGACTTTTTAACAGCCTTTCGACAGCCTTGCCGAAGGGCTGTTTTTTAATTTTCCGGTTACATTTTAAGGCCGCTTGCCCTTTATTTTGATTGATGATAAAATTAAAATAATCTTTAGGAAGTTTATTTAATATTCAAATCATAACAAAGGGAGAATAGGCTATGCTTGATTATAAATACGACACACAGCTTTTGATAGAGGGAAAGAATCTTTCTGAGGACGAAATACACGACTATATAATGAAAAACATAGAAGGCGACTGCCTCATAGCCGTGGGAGACGAGGAACTCATAAAAATACATTTTCATACCAATACGCCGTGGAAGGTGCTGGAATACTGCGCATCCCTCGGGGATATATATGACGTTGTGATAGAAAACATGGCAAGGCAATCCGATGGGCTTCAGGGCTGAGAGGGCTAACCTTAAATAATTTGTAAGGCTTATTTTATTGCAAAGGCGGTTTTTTTGGTTTATAATGTAGTAATTAATTATGATAGGCGGATTATGCCCTTTTACACGATTTTTTGAGGGCATATTATACAGAACGGAGTAGATATATGGACAATATGGAAGAAACTTTTATTGTTATAATGCTCAAAAACAAAGAGACAGGCTTTTTCGAGAAGGAGCTTGGCTCGTATGCCGTTGAAGACGAGGACGGCCTGATCTGCAACGCCTACGCGCTGGACGAGGGCGGAAGGACAGAAGTTTATATTAAGCTGACAACGGGAAAAGACGTTGAGGATTGGGAATACGACGCTGTTTTTGATTACTATGATCCGGAAACGGTAATGGCCGAAGCGGATTCGGTTGAGGAAGAGGACGGCGGATATAACCCTGTGTGGGTAGCGAAATTTGAATTCATCGACGATGTGAAAGCGATGGAAAACAAAATCAAAAAACTGCTTGAATTGCATAAAAAGGAGCTGGTCTCGGTTTATGAAACGATCGCAGATAAAAGGGACGAATACAGTGACGACTGATAAAATAAAAAATATTTTAAAAAAGATGTCTCTGGTGGTATTTGCCGCAGGCATAGCTTTGACAGGCTGCGGGCCGGACGAAGAAGAGAACAAGCCTGACATAGAGACCGAAGTTCAGGACGAGGACAGGGAAGATATTTTCAAAGATGATGAGACCGAACCTGTTAAGCCCGAGCCCGATACCGAGGAACAGGACGAAGATGACGGCACCGCCGAAGAAGTGCAGGGGCAGACCGGAAACAACGATAAGACCCAGGGAAGCACGACGCAGACCACGTCAAGACCATCTAAAGACCCGTCGCTCGCGTCATACTGGACAAAACTTGAGAATACGGCCAAAGCCGGACAAAATTACTACAGCGAATATTACACTAAGACAAGGGTAACAACCCAGAACGGATATTTATACAACTATGCCGCCGGAGCTCAGATAACGGCGAATTATCTCATAGGAGAGGGCAGGCTTTCCTCATCGGCCACGTCATCGGGAATATCCATAATGCTCATGTACGGAAGAGACATAGCCTCCTGCGGAGGAAGCTCCGTGCATATCACGGGCACAGACAGGGAATTTACCGTTTTCGCTTTTATGAGACATCCTTCCGAGGCAAGATATATTTTCGCCTCATCCAACGGTTCCTACGGAAATATGAGCGAAAGCGCCTATAACTCGCTTATGTCCGTGTATTCCATGAATCATGGCACCGTTAGAAGGCTTACGCCATCGAACAGCGAATATGACAGGATACTGAGCTGTATAAAGATGTACGAGAGCAAATACGAGGACTACTTTGTAAGAAGCATAACGATAGACGACAAATACGCCTTTGTGGTGCTCAGCGGAAGATCAAACGCCGCCACGATAAGGGAATACATACTCAGATATGACAACGGAATATGGGAGGTCGTTATGGATGACCTTGAAGCGGAAGGAAGGCTTCCGGTCATCGTCAATAAGACGCTTCCGGACTTCAATATGTCGATGCTCCCGTCGTATTCGATAAAGGATTTTACAATGCTCACGGACTATACGGCGGTAATGGACGCCCTTACGAGAGCCGGATACTATGAAAAGGACGATACGTTCTATTATTTCTGCGGTACCGAGGACTTCTGTTATATGATTACCGACAGCGGAAAACGCTTCCTCTGCCATAATAATAACGGAACATGGGACTGCTACTGGGTGCTTGATTATTATGAGGCCTTAAGCAGGCTTCAGAGACTTTCAAGCAACCCGCCTACATTTATTTTGCTTGATTTGGAGTGATCGATATGCGCTATGCCGTAAGAGGAAAGGATATAGTCCTTACGGACTATGACAGCTTTGTCATTTCCCAGACGCTTGAGTGCGGGCAGTGCTTTCGTTTTGAAATGATAGACGATGAAAATTATGTCGTCATCGCCTTTGACAGGGTGCTTAATATATATCAGAACGGAGAAGAAATAGTCTTTGCCGATACAACGGAGGATGACTTCAATAATATATGGAGAAATTACTTTGATCTGGACAGAGATTATATGGGCATAAAGCTTAAAATATCCGAAAATGACGAGGTGCTGAAAAAAGCCGTGGAATACGCTCCCGGCATAAGGATACTTAACCAGGACAGGTTTGAATGCCTTATCTCCTTTATCATTTCCCAAAATAACAGGATACCTATGATCAAAAAGGTAATAGAGAACATAAGCGCGAAATACGGGAAATATATAGGGGATTTCAATGGAAAGAGCTATTACTCATTTCCAAAGCCGGAAGAGCTTGCACTTGCCGATGAAGCTGGACTTATGGAGTGTAAAACCGGATTCAGGGCAAAATACATAATTGACGCCGTAGGAAGGGTGCTTACCGGACTGACCAAGCTTGAGGACGACGGTATAGATACGGAAACTCTCAGGAAAAGGCTGATGGAAATAAAGGGCGTTGGCCCTAAGGTTGCAGACTGTGTTATGATGTTTTCCTTCGGCCGCTGTGAGACGTTCCCGACGGACGTATGGGTAAAGAGGATAATGAGCGAGCTTTATTTTAACGGAGCCGACGCGAGTGTTAAGGAGATACATCGTAAGGCTGAGGAATGCTTCGGAGAATACGCGGGTTATGCACAGCAGTATCTTTTCAATTACGCCAGACAGTTTAAAATAGGCGCGTAAAAAATCTTGTAAAAGCCATAAATAATCTGAGAAAAAATATAAATAAGCCGGAGTATCATATCGGCGCGCGAAGCCGGAAAGATGATCTCCGGCTTTTGTTTCGCAGGGACATAATACAACGCGAAATAAGTGTCGGAAAAGATGAAAGATTAAAATTGTTTATGATATATACTCGATAAATCCCGGTAAATCAGGCATAAATATTGTAAATAATTTATAAATTATCTTATTCAAGAAAATTTTTTGAGTAAAGGGGTTGAAATTTTTCGGCTCTGTGATAATATAATAACTGTGATGTATGATGTTATGTTTTGTTGAAGCGATATTATGTCTCCTTTGATAAAGCATAAGAAAATTCCAAATTATATAACCTCTTGGTATAGGCCTCACACCTATACCGTGTGATGTATCGTTAAAAGTTGTATCGGTAATCCCCAATCCCCGAATCAGAACTTTATGTCGCACAATGAAAATCCGCGCCCACCCAGCGCGGATTTTTTCTTTCGCCTTTATTTACGCGGCCTTTTTTAAGCGCAATTCGCTCGGGAAAAAGCAGGGAAGCATCATTGAGCGATGAACGGCATATTATATGGTTATATCTGAAAAAAGTTATAAAAAACTTTTGCGATGCCCTGTTGTTTTCGTTGATTATAGTTAAAAATAGGAGTATAATAAAGAAAAAAGCGGTACCTGTTATGAAAGGAGATTGAGATTATGATAGTTAAAAACGGAGAAGGAATGCATGAATACCGTGTCATAAGAAACGGCGTTGGTGAAATTCTTATGGTAAACAAGTTTGGTCCCGATGAGACTGACAACAGATGCAAAATGGTTGCAGAGCTTAATCTTGAGCCCGGTCAGTGTACGGGTCTGCATGCTCATACGGACGACGTTGAGCTGTTCTATATGCTTGAAGGAGAAGTAGTATTTATTGAGGACGGAGAAGAGGACGTCCTTCATCCCGGAGACTGCACGGCTACTTCAAGGGGATCAAAACATCAGATCATCAACAGGAGCGATAAACTCGCGAAAGTCCTCGCTATGGTGATCAGATGATATCGCCGGATAGCGGTAAGATATTTGGTACATAAAAGTTTCAGAATAAAACCAGCGGCGTGCCGAAATTTATTTTCGGCGCGCTCAGACTGTCAAAAAAACTAATCCATTGTGAGCGGAAGGGTTCGGGAAACGAAGCGTTTCCTGAGTTTATTCCGCAGGCGGAATTCATTTCCGCCGAGGAAAATCCCGTAACTCGAAAAAGTCCTATGGGACTTTTTCGACACGTTAGGCGTGCCGAAATTTATTTTCGGCGCGCTTTTTGTTTACAGGATGTTTCCCCGGTGGTAATATTAAATTGTGTTAAGGGGGGATTTTGATGGATAAAATCTGCGTTATCGGTATTGCCGGAGGAACGGCGTCGGGAAAGACAACAATAGTTAACAAACTTAAAGATTTTTTCGGAGACGATGTTGAGCTCATAAGCCATGACAGCTACTACAAGGCGCATGACGATATGCCCTATGAGGAAAGGGCGAAGCTCAATTATGACCATCCGTCGTCGTTTGATACGGACAGAATGATAGAGGATATAAAAGCCCTTAAAAGGGGAGAGACGGTATATATACCGGTATATGATTTCAGCATACATAACAGAACCGAAAAAACGGTAAAGGTCGAGCCGAAAAGAGTAATAATGATAGAGGGAATACTCATTTTCGAGAATAAGGAACTCAGAGACCTTATGGACATTAAAATATTCGTCGACACAGACGCCGACGAAAGACTTATGAGACGAATAATAAGGGATATGAAATACAGGGGAAGGACGATAGAGTCCATAATAACCCAGTATCAGACAACGGTAAAGCCCATGCATGAGGAATTTGTGGAGCCGTCGAAGAAATATGCCGATATTATCATCCCGAGGGGCGGGGAAAACAAAGCGGCTATGGAAATTTTGAAGGGACACCTCAATATCATGCTTAACGAAAACAGATAGAAATTATAAACCGGCCGGACAGATTGCTCCGGCCGCTTATGGTTTATTCAAAAGGTGAGTTTATGGGAAAAATTTTAGTTATTGCCGAAAAACCGTCGGTCGCGAGGGACATAGCCGGAGTGCTCGGCTGTAAAACAAAAGGAGAGGGAGCCATATACGGAGACGAGTATATCGTAAGCTGGGCGGTCGGACACCTTGTGACGCTCTGCGAGCCGGAGGACTACGACAAAAGCCTGAAAAAATGGAGCGCAGCGAGTCTTCCGATCATACCGGAAAGTATGAAACTTAAGGCCATCAGAGGAAGCAAAAAACAGCTTGACATACTTAAAAAGCTGATGAACGGCAGAGAGACCGACGGCATAATATGCGCGACCGACAGCGGACGAGAGGGCGAACTTATTTTCAGATATATTTACAGCTACAATAAATGCAAAAAGCCGTTCAAAAGGCTGTGGATATCAAGCATGACCGACGCCGCCATAAGAGAGGGATTTGAAAATCTCAGGGACGGAAGCGAATACGATCTTCTGTATGCCTCGGCAAAATGCCGCTCCGAAGCGGATTGGCTTGTGGGAATAAACGCGACAAGGGCATTTACGGTCAAATATGACGCCCTGCTGAGCATCGGACGCGTTCAGACACCAACATTGGCGATGATAGTTAAAAGACAGGCGGAAATAGACAACTTTGTTCCGGAGAAATATTACGAGGTCTATGCCGACTACGGCGATTTTAAAGGAGTATGGACGGACGATAAAAATTCCACGGCCATAAAGGATAAAGACGAGGCCGAAAGAATTGCGCAAAAGGTCGGCGGAAGGCATGCCGAGGTCACTGAAGTCAAAAAAACGGCGAAACAGACTCTTCCTCCGCAGCTTTACGATTTAACGGAGCTTCAGAGGGACTGTAACAAAATGTACGGATTTTCCGCCCAGAAGACGCTGGATATAGCCCAGAGCCTGTATGAAAAGAGAAAGATGATAACATACCCAAGAACGGACAGCAGATATTTGAGCGAAGATATGATACCTAAAATAAAGGTCATAATGCGCAGGCTTGTTAATGCCGGCATATTCGCCGCTTATGCCCAAAACGTCGTTGAGATGGAAAAACTGCCGATAAACAAAAGGATAGTGGATAACAAAAAAGTAACAGACCACCACGCCATAATACCTGCCGACAACAGTTATAAAAAAGACAGCCTCACTCCCGAGGAGAAAAAGGTTTTTGGCCTTGTGGCGCTGAGATTTATCGCTGTTTTCGGCGATCCGTACAAATATACATCGACAAAAATAACGGCGGTTTGCGAAAATGAAAAATTCGTATCAAAGGGTACGACGGTCACCGATGAAGGCTGGAAAAGGCTATACAGAGAGGTGTATAAAAACGGCAGGGACAAAGAAAGCATACTGCCGGAAATCTCTGAGGGAGATATGCTTGAAATAAAGAAGGCAGAGGCGGAGCAGAAGGAGACAAAGCCGCCGGCGCCATATAATGAGGCGACATTGCTCACTGCTATGGAAAACGCGGGCAAAAACACCGACGATGAAGATCTTAAGGAAAAATTGAAGGAATACGGCCTCGGTACTCCCGCGACAAGGGCGGCCATAATCGAGAGACTCATAGACGTGGGATATATTCACAGGAAAGGGAAGAATCTTGTGCCGGACGAGAAGGGACGCCAGCTTATTTCCATTGTGCCGGACGAGATGAAATCGCCGGTGACGACCGGAAAATGGGAGAAGGGACTCGGCTCCATAGCGAAAGGCGATATGCGGCCGGAAAGATTTATGGCGAGTATAGACAGATATGTGAAATACCTTGTCGGATACGCGGCTGATTCTTCTTCGGAAATAAAAATAGAGGACAGCGGAAAAAAGAGAACAAAAACAGCGGGACGCTCAAAAGCGTTCGGAAAATGCCCGTTATGCGGCTCTGACGTGCTGGAAAACACAAAGGCGTTTTACTGCGCCGGATGGAAAAACGGATGCAAATTCAAGCTGTGGAAGGACAGCCTTGAAAGATACGGTGTAACGCTGGACGGAAAGCTGGTAAAAGAACTGCTTAAAAACGGAAAAGTAGAGAGCCTGCCCGTTGTGAAGGCTCAGACAGGCGAAAAATGCACGGCGGAGCTTATATATAACGCCGAAAAGGGCATATTGGAGTTGGCCGGTATGACGGTCGTTGACGGATAAGATGTATAATAAAATTTAAAATAAAGTTTTAAATAAGACTTTGGATAAGGCTTACCAGACATTCCTCAAACCGTCTGTCGTCTTCGGCGGTGCGGGCGTTTATATGCCCGGAACGCTTGCCGCCGCGGCGCTGTTTGGCCGAGATATGGCGGCGCATAAGAAGCTGATCGATATTTTTATCCGTATAGAGAAAACCGTTTTGGTTGACGGTGTGAGAGCCCTTTGCCATAAGCATGCAGGCAAGGCCATAGTCCTGAGTAACGGCTATGTCACCCTTTTTGGCAAGATTTGCTATGGCTATATCCGCTGAGTCGCGGCCTTTGTCCACGGTTATGACTTCACAGGGGAGATCCATTATATGGCTTGTGTCCGTCACCATGACAACGGGAATATTATATTTTTCCGCCGTTTTAAGTATTATTTCTTTAACGGGGCAGGCGTCGGCGTCGACGATTATTTTCATAATGATCAGACCTTTCAAAATGGCCGGGACAGTCATTAATGCTTGACTGTAAGCCGTCTTTTTAATATAATAATAGACTAGATAAAATGTGTCAATTATGTTTTTTAAGGGTGGTTAGCTATGATAAAAAGCATGACCGGTTACGGCAGATGTGAAAACGAGTCGGAAGGACGGAAATTCAGCGTAGAAATAAAATCCGTTAATCACAGATATAACGATATTTCCATAAGGCTTCCGAAATCAATGAATTATCTTGAAGATAAGGTAAGAAAAACTCTTATGAAGAAAATAATGAGGGGAAAAACGGACGTTTATATCACATTCGAGTCCTTCGCCGAGGACGATGTGAATATAAAGGTAAATGAAGCCCTCGCTAAGGCGTACTGCCAGAAGCTCGATTTCCTTCAAAAAAATTTCGGGCTTACGGGAGACAACACCCTTGACCTTGTGGCTAAATTCCCGGATATAATCACCGTGGAAAAGGTGCAGGAGGATGAGGACACGATATGGAACACGCTTCTTCCCGCCCTTGACGGAGCTCTTGACAATTTTATAGCCATGAGAGAAACGGAAGGAGAGGCTCTCAAGGAGGATATACTTGCCAAGGCCGGCGTTATAGAGGGATATGTGGAACGCATAAGAGAGAGGGCTCCGCTTGTGGCCGAGGATTACAGAGAAAGACTTCTTGAAAAGCTCAGAGAGCTGCTTGAGGATACGTCCATCGATGAACAAAGGCTGCTTATGGAGGTCACGCTGTTTGCCGACAGGGCTTGCATAGACGAGGAGATAACAAGGCTTACGAGCCACATCAGCCAGCTCAGGGACATATTTGAAAAGGATGAGCCCATAGGAAGAAAGCTCGACTTCCTTGTTCAGGAGATGAACCGCGAGGCAAATACCATAGCGTCAAAATCCAATGACATAACGATCACGCAGATCACGATAGAACTGAAAAGCGAGATTGAAAAGATCCGCGAGCAGATACAGAATATTGAGTAAAGGAGCGCCTTCATGGGCATAAGATTTATTAATATCGGATACGGAAACATTGTTTCCTCCGAAAGGATAGTTGCCATAGTATCTCCCGACGCGGCTCCGGTAAAAAGACTTGTGCAGGAGGCAAAGGCAGGAGGAATGGCCGTCGATGCCACCTGCGGAAGAAAAACAAGAGCCGTCATCGTGTGCGACAGCGGACATGTGGTGCTGTCGGCGCTTATGCCGGATACTATACTTTCGAGGCTCAACAGCTTTAGAGATACGGAAGACGAATAGGGGTAGTATTTATGGAAAAAGGGGTTTTACTTATAATTTCCGGGCCGTCCGGTTCGGGAAAGGGAACAATAGTCGAAAGGCTTGTGGATGACTTGGGCTATCGGGTTTCTATTTCAGCCACGACAAGGAACCCAAGACCGAACGAGGAAAACGGAGTTCATTATTTTTTCAAGACAAAGGAAGAATTTGAAAAGATGATAGAAGCCGGAGAGCTGCTGGAGCACGCCTGTTTTTGCGACAACTATTACGGCACGCCGAAGGAGTACGTTGAGAGGCAGCTTGGGGAAGGAAACAATATCATACTTGAGATAGAGGTGCAGGGAGCGCTTCAGGTAAAGAAGAAATATAACGACGCTGTGCTTATATTCACCATGCCGCCGACCATTGCGGAGCTTCGCCGCAGGCTTGTAAACCGCGGCACCGAGGATATGGAGACCATAGACAAAAGGATAAAAAGAGCGGAGGAGGAGCTTGAGTATCTTCCTCAATACGATTACATCGTTATAAACGATACGGTGGAACAGGCTGTCAGGGATGTGGACTGCATCGTCAGGGCTGAAAAAATGAGATGCGGCCGTAATCCGGAATTAAAGAATAAATTTAAAGGAGATGCTTTGAAATGATACATCCTTCATACACGGAACTTATTGATGTTTTAAGCAAGCAGGAAGGCCTTGACGACTCCATGCTCAGCAGATATACGATCATAATAGCCGCGGCCAAAAGAGCGAGAGAGATAGTTGACGGCAGCGAACCCCTTATTGACGACGTAAAGGTCGATAAGCCCGTTTCCATAGCCGTAAACGAGCTTTATAACTCAAAAATAAAGATCATCAGCCATAACCCTGACGAGGAAGAAGCTGTGGTCGAGGAAGAGAACGAAAATTCCGAGCTTTCGGAGATAAGTTTGGACAATAACGGCGAGGATTGATCTCCAAAACAGAAAATGTCGGCGTGCCGGAGCAAATCACGGCATGCCTTTTTTATATCGAGGTGTTTTTATGTTTGCCCAGGTGATCCTCAGCATATCCCATACGAATATAGACAGGGTCTTTGACTACGGCGTTCCTGCCGGACTTGAAAACAGAATAAGGATAGGAATGAGGGTAAGGGTGCCCTTCGGACGCGGGGAGAAGGAAAACGAGGGCTATGTCGTTGGCCTTAGCCGCGAAAGCGAGGTTAAGGCGGACAAGCTCAAATATATTACCTCCATACCGGATGATTTCGCCATCTTTTCACCGGAAATGATAGAACTTGCAAAATGGATGAAAGAAAGGTATTTCTGTACCCTTTCATCCTGTCTTAAGACAATTATGCCCGGCGGCATAAAGGACAGAAACGATTATTATGTAAGCGTGAGATATATTCGCCCGGCGGAAAATTTTATCAATTATATAGGCGTTTACGACGGAAATAAAAGAAAGCATAAGCGAGCGGAGGTCATCAATTTTCTCGAGAAAAACGGCGAGGTAAGACTGGCGGAGCTTAAAAACGCGGTAAAGGGAGCGGACTACGCCATAAATGAGCTGAAAAAGGAAGGCTGCGTGGAAGTCTACGACAGGCAGGAGCTTTCCAGAGCCTATACTGGATGCATAGAGGACAAAAGCGAGCCCGTGACGCTGAACGATGAGCAGAAAACAGTCGTTTCCGTCTGGGAAGATGAAAGAAAAAACAAAAACAGGCCGCTTTTGATACATGGCGTTACGGGAAGCGGAAAAACGGAGATATACATAAAGATTATAGAAAAGGTCATAGCCGAAGGCAGGCAGGCGATAGTTCTTGTTCCTGAAATATCGCTTACACCGCTGATGACAGGAAGATTTATTAAAAGGTTCGGCGATCTGGCGGCTGTGACCCACAGCAAAATGAACCGAAGGGAGAGGTTCAACTGCTGGAAAAGAGCCGCGGACGGAGAGATCTCCGTAGTGATCGGACCAAGATCGGCGCTTTTTACGCCGTTTGACAGACTGGGAGTTATAATCGTAGATGAAGAACACGAAAAAAGCTATATTTCCGAAACAACTCCGGCATATAACGCCGTTGAGACAGCCGAAAAGCTGTGCGAGATAAGTGGAGCGTCCCTGGTTATGGGAACCGCGACGCCGTCTGTGAAAAGCATATACAGGGCATATAACGGAGATATAAGATACGCTTCTCTTAAAAACAGAGCCCGTGAGGGAAGCCATGAGCCGGAAATAAAGACCGTGGATATGAGAAGGGAACTTGAAAGCGGCAACAGGAGCGTGCTTAGCAGGGAACTGTTCGCCGGCATAAGGGAAAATCTTAAAAACGGCGGACAGACAATGCTTTTTATAAACAGGAGGGGACATTCTACATTCGTATCGTGCCGAAACTGCGGATATGTGCTTAAGTGCCCGCACTGCGACGTGTCGTACAAATATCATGCCTCCGGCGACAGACTGGTATGCCACTACTGCGGAAACGTCATAGACAAACCGAATGAGTGTCCGGCTTGCGGTTCGACAAAAATAAGATATTTTGGCGCGGGTACACAGAAAATAGAGGAAAGCGTAAAAAAATACTTTCCGGAGGCGAAGGTAATAAGGATGGACTCCGACACCGTCAGCGGAAAAAACGGATATATAGACATATTGAAGAAATTTTCCAACGGAGAGGCAGACATCCTCATAGGAACCCAGATGATTGCAAAAGGACATGATTTTGAAAATGTTTCCCTTGTTGGCGTGCTGGCGGCGGATCTGTCGCTCAATACGGGGGAATATGACGCGGCGGAAAGGACGTTCCAGCTTATAACCCAGGTCGCCGGAAGAGCTGGAAGGGGAAAGAAGGGCGGAAAGGTCATAGTCCAGACCTACAGCCCGGATAATCCCGCCGTGCAGGCCGCGGCAAACGGAAGCTGGCGGGAATTTTACGAAAAAGAGATCGAGTACAGAAAGGCCATGGGCTATCCGCCCTGCGTCGAGTGCGCAAAGATCGAGTTTACAGGAAAGGACGAGAAATGCGTCATAAAAGGAGCGCAGGACACCGCCGATGAACTGAAAAAATACGGCGTTAAAATACTCGGTCCGGTACCGGAGATAATTTCAAAGGTCAAGGACGAATACAGATGGTCAATGACTGTAAAGCATACCGATGCCGAGGCCGTGAGAAAAGCCGTTTCCGGAACAAAGGCAAAAATGGAAAGGGAGCTTGAAGCGTCCGGGGTATATATCAATCCGAGGATATTGTAAATCATTCTCTTAAAACCTTCTCTTAAAACTTTCTCCTATCCGGAGGAGGTTCAGCGTGTCGAAAAAGTCCTTCGGGACTTTTTCGAGTTTAAACTAAGGCAATAAATCCCTATTTCTGCGGAAAGCCCTGAACTTTGTCAGGGCGCAG
>CAJFHC010000010.1 GCA_904378045.1 Candidatus Metalachnospira gallinarum
TGGGTTTAATTTTTTTCATCAACTGTTCAGTTTTCAAGGATCATTTCCTGTTTTCGTGTCCCCTCTCGGTGACAGCTTGATTAGTATATCACTCTGTTTTCCGTTTGTCAACACTTTTTTTGATTTATTTTTTAAATCTTTTTCTTTGCTTTTGCTTTTCTGCATCAGCAAGGAATATATTACTACATCTTATATCTTTTGTCAACACTTTTCTTTTTATTTTTTGTTTTATCTTAACTTGTCTTTAAAAAGCATTTTATATACTTAAGATGTGCTTTATTATTATACTATATCGTCAAATAAAGTCAATAGATTTTTGATTATTTTTTGTCAAAGTTAGATTTTTTCTTTAATATATCCCCTCGTCCAACTGTATCTTCAATATATGTTCCAGCGGTATGCTTTTGCCGTCCAAAAATATAAGTCTCCTCTCGTAGTCATCGACCCTTTTGAGTCTTCCCTTTCTGCTTATATACGATCCCTTACCGCTTTTACCGTCAATTACAAAAGCTGTCACACATATTCCCGGATTATCGCATTTCCTCAATGCGGCGAGCATATCGTCAAGCTCGGAAAGTTCGTCCTCGCTCATCTGTGCCATTTTCTCTCCCCTGTTTTCTCTTTCGCTTATGGTATCGCCATATCCAGTAAGAGCGGAAAAAGGAGCGAATTGCGCTGCCCTCTCATTTGTTCCCATTGACCTGTGTTTTTTTGATTTATGCCGTTCAAGTCCTATCATATCGGCGTATTCTTTTTTCATGCTCTATGACCTCCTATCTGAGAGTTCCTGTCGCGAGCCGTTGCGCCATCTTCCAGGCTGATGCCTTTTAAAATAGAATTCTTCCCGTACTTATCTTTTATATCCAATATTGCCTTTTGCAGTTTCTTTTCCTTTTCTCTTTCATAATCTTTCTCGCTTTCGGCTTTCTCCCTTTCCGAGTAGTCAGTGAAAAGATCAATTTGTTCTGCCGCCGGCTTCGGTTTATGCCATTCCGGCACTATATTTTCGGCCGTCAGATTTATTCGTCTTATCAACAGGCCATTTTCGGCCGTTTTGTCAAACAGCCTTCCCACCGCATTAGTTATTATCCTTCCGGACGACGTATATTCTCCGAGCGGCTCAGTTCCATGGCCATGCTTTGGGACGAGTCTGCCGTAATGATCTATTTTTACGGTTCCTTCGTATTCATTGATTTTCTTCGGATCATTCAAATTTTCTCTGTCATATCCGACTGTAAGCACTATGCGGTCCGTCACGAATCCCTTGCTCATAAGATCGAGCGCAAGTTGATCCGCCATTTCCAAAACAACTATTTTTGCCCTGTCCGTTGTGTATGGCGACTGAAGCACCTGACCGGATCCTATGCTTTTGTTTTCCGGTCGGTACGCCTTTATGTCCTTTATTGTACAGCTCTCCCATCCCCAGGCATGGTCTATAAGCAGCTCGGCGTTGACTCCAAAGAGCTTATACAAAAGCTCCTCGTTTTGTATGTCGCCGTCGCCGCCGATGGAGCATCTCGCCACATCTCCCATGGTAAACATCCCATGTCCCGCCAGTTTGCGCGCATATCCCCGGCCAACTCTCCAAAAATCGGTTATCGGCTGATGATCCCACAGTTTCTTTCTGTATTCCGTCTCATCAAGTTCCGCTATCCTGACTCCGTTTTCGTCGGGAGGGCTGTGCTTTGCCACAATATCCATAGCGACCTTAGCCAAATACAAGTTCGTTCCTATACCGGCCGTCGCCGTTATCCCGGTCTCGCCAAAAACGTCGCTTATCATCCTTCTTGTATACTCTCTGGCTGAGCATCCGGAAGGCCGCAGATATCCGGTTATATCCATAAACACCTCGTCTATGGAATAAACATGTATATCTTCTGGAGCCGCGTATCTCATATATATTTCATATATGTCCGCGCTTTGCTCCATATATCTCCCCATCCTCGGAGTCGCCACTATATAGTCCATTTCCAGCTCAGGATGTTCCATCAGCTCATTATAATTACAGGAACTGCCCTTAAATTTTCTTTCCGGAGCCCTTCTTCGTCTGTCCGCGTTGATTTCCCTGACCCTTTGTATCACCTCGAACAGTCTTGGCCTTGCCGGTATTCCGAGAGCCTTCATCGGAGGCGATACCGCCAGGCATATTGTTTTATCCGTTCTGCTTTTGTCCGCCACCACAAGGTTAGTCTCAAGAGGGTCAAGCCCGCGCCATACACATTCCACTGAAGCATAGTATGATTTAAGATCTATTGCAGCGTATATGTGATTTCTTCTTTCCATTCAAACCGACCTCCGCCATCGGAACGACCGTTCCCGTACTTTTTATTTCCGTCCATGATTTTTAATGATTTGTAAATATGCGAACGGCCGGGTCAAACGCCCGGCCGGATGGATATTTATTTGCAGTTGCAGTCCTTATTGTTTTTCTTCGCGTTGTTTTTGTTCTTGCCAGTCTCAATGCTGTATTCTTCCGCGAATTCGGCTCTGTTGTTTTTTTCGGCTCTCTTGGACGCATTGTTTTTCTCGCTGTTCTTATCCATCTTTATCACCTCTCCACATGATATATGCAGCCTTGCCGCATACACATAGTGTGGTCACCAAAACGGATATTATTCATAAAATTATTTTAAGGCGCCGTCATACATACTCTATAACCGGTACTATAATGCTCTGTCCCGCCATAAGACTGTCGTTCTCGGCGTTGTTGAATTCCATAATATATTCGGTATATTCCTCTCTGGTCATTCCATCGGAGCTGAATCTTCCTGCTATGTCCCAGTATGTATCTCCTTTTAACACCCTTACCTGATTATAATAAACATTTACCTCGTCCTTCTCAGCCTCACCAAAGGCGCTGTCAACGGCGAATATCGTAATTAAAAAAACAACAAGCATAAAAACAAATTTTCTCATATTATCGCCCCTTTGCAAATGTATGTTCGTCTTTATGCCTATATAATATACGAATTTACGTTCTAAGTCAATGTTTTTTTGCAAATTTAAGAAACATTTGTTTGATATTTCTTTTAAACTGTGTTATCATTAAGAAAAAGATCGTTTCAGGAGGTCAAGTAATGGAAAAATTATCTCAGAAACAGATAGAAATACTTGAATATATGAAAAAAGAAGTAAAAGAAAAGGGCTATCCCCCTTCGGTCAGGGAAATTTGCGAAGCCGTCGGCCTTAAATCCACATCTACCGTACATGGGCATCTCGAGAGGCTGGAGAAAAAAGGATATATAAGAAGGGATCCGTCAAAGCCCAGAGCCATAGAAATATTCTCATCGACCGAAGCCTCGCCTGACAGGCAGGAACAGAAGGAACTTGTAAATATTCCCATTGTCGGAACGGTCACAGCGGGCACTCCTATACTTGCCGTTGAAAATATAGAGGACACATTTCCCCTTCCGCTGGACTACGCTCCCAACGGAGACACATTCATGCTCAGGGTCAAAGGCGACAGCATGATCAACGCCGGCATATTCAACCGCGACCTTATTATCGTTAAACAGCAGAATACGGCTGAAAACGGTGATATCGTAGTTGCTCTCATCGAGGATTTCGCTACGGTAAAAACATTTTACAGAGAAAACGGCTATATAAGGCTTCAGCCGGAAAACCCGTCAATGTCTCCCATTATCGTAAAGGATGTCACAATTCTCGGTAAGGTTGTAGGCCTTTACAGAAAGTATTAAAAATGTCGTTATTCCGCCGTCCGGCGTCAAATTTGTTTATACAATGTTATCTGAATGTACTGTTTTTTTACACCTGACGGTAATTAGGTAATTGACACAGCCATAGGTTTCAATATAAAATCAATCTATATAACAGAAGAAAGGCAGTGTGAATCATGGATTCGTATAAAATCATTTCCGATACAGCCTGCGATATATTTCCTTCCGTCATAGATGTGGAATCCGTTCCAAGGGTTCCGTTTTATGTATCTTTCGATAAGGAAAATTATCATAAGGAGATCGCCGAGCTCTCAATAGACGACTTTTACAAACATATTCTTGAGGACAAAGTATATCCCAAAACATCTTGTCCCACCATCAACGACTATACGACGGTATTCGAGCCCTATCTCAAAGATGGCCTTGATATAATCTGCTTCTGCATATCATCCCTTTTCAGCGGCTCATATCAGAGCGCGGTAAACGCGGCCGAGATGATGCGCGAGACCTATCCCGAACGCAGGATAGAGATTGTTGACAGCATACAGGCCACGGCCGGAATGGGTCTTATCGTTTATCAGGCATATCTTATGAAGGAGGCCGGATATACTCTTGAAGAAAACCTCTCGGTTATAGACAGGCTCAAACACGATGTAGCCATTTACTTTACCGTAGGCTCTCTGGATTTCCTCCAGAACGGCGGAAGGATCGGCAAGGCGACTGCGCTGGCCGGAACCCTTTTCAACGTAAAGCCCATTATATGTATGCGTGAAGGTGAGCTTACTCCGGTGGAGAATGTGCGCGGAAACAAAAAAGCAGTAAAGGCGATAATAGACAGAACCGATAAGGATATCGAAGGCCACGAGGAGGATTACTATGTATCGGCCTTTTTCGCGGCCGACCGCAATCCCCTTATGGATACGATCGATGAGCATTACAGCGGCGGAAAATCCGACTACAGCAACAATATGTTCCGTGTCGGCGTAACCGTGGGCGCCCATACCGGTCCCCTTGTAATGGCCATAGCCCTTGCAAAAAAATATACGCTCTACGATAAATAAGATCTGTACATACGCTCCGGGCCGTCCGACGGTTCGGGGCTGTTTTTTATACCGGATAGGAGATGAAAATGTGTTTAACTATATAGATAGGGAAAACTGGGAAAGAAAAGAGCATTTTGAATATTACCGAACAAAGATCGTATGCGGGTACAGCTGTACGGTTCAGCTTGACGTAACGAAATTTCTGCGTAAAATACGCGCTAAGGGGCTTAGATTTTATCCTGCCTTTGTCTATTGCGTGTCTAAAACGGTAAACAGTATGAAAGAATTTAGGATGGCTGTCGACGTGGACGGCCTGCCGGGATATTATGATTTTTGCGTGCCTAATATGACCATATTCCACGATGATGACCATACGTTTTCCGATATGTGGACGGAATACTATCCGGAATTTGATAAATTCTACCGCAATACCGTGGAAAATATGGAGAAATATAAAAACGTCAAAGGCATAAAGGCAAGAGACGGACAGCCGCCTAACTTTTTCTGCGTCTCCTGCGTTCCCTGGCTTACATATACGGCATACAGCACCAGCGTTCCCGGAGGCACTCCAAACCTTTTCCCCATAATAACATTCGGAAAATATACGGAAGCTAACGGAAAATATACGCTCCCGTTCACTCTAAACATAGCCCATGCGGCCGCCGACGGCTACCATTCCAGTATGTTCTTCAACAGCCTTCAGGAGCTTCTTGACTCCATAGAGCTTTAATATACCGGGCTCAAACATCCGTATTTATCACAAAAAACCGCCGCTGAAGATGATATACTCTTCGCGGCGGTATATTTTTTTGATTTTATTGTATTAAAGTACCTTGGCAAGGAAGCTCTTAAGCCTGTCCGTTTTGGGGCTGCCGAATATCTGATCAGGCGCGCCCTCCTCCATGATTACTCCGTCCTCAAGGAAAAGAACCCTGTCTCCGACCTCTCTGGCGAAGCCCATCTCATGCGTAACAACGACCATTGTCATATTGTCCTGGGCAAGCTCTTTCATAACGTCAAGAACCTCTCCTACCATCTCCGGGTCAAGGGCAGACGTAGGCTCGTCAAAAAGCATTACGTCGGGCTTCATGCAAAGCGCCCTGACTATTGCTATACGCTGCTTCTGTCCTCCGGAAAGCTGTGAAGGATATGCCTGAGCCCTGTCGGAAAGGCCGACCCTCTCCAGAAGTTTCATAGCCATCTCATTGGCTTCTTCCTCGCTTTTTCCCTGTAATTTTACGGGAGCGAGAGTCATATTTTTAAGCACTGTCATATGGGGGAAAAGGTTGAAATGCTGAAAAACCATTCCCATCTTCTGCCTGTGGACATTGATGTTTACCTTTTTATCCGTGATGTTAACTCCGTTAAAAAGGATAGATCCGCTCGTGGGTATCTCAAGCAGGTTAAGGCACCTTAAGAACGTACTTTTTCCCGAGCCGGAGGGTCCTATCATTACGACTACCTCGCCCTTTTTAATGTCCGTGCTGACGCTTTTGAGCGCTGTAACGCCGTTAAACTTCTTTTCAAGCTCCCTGACGCTTATGAGCACATTGCTGTCATTATCGTTCACTGTTCCTCAGCCTCCTTTCAAGAACACCTACAAAGTATGTAAGGATCATAACCATTGCGAGATAAATGAGCGCGACCGCGAACAGCGGCATAAACGCGCTGAATGTCTTTCCTCTGATGATGTTTCCCGCACGGGTAAGGTCAACAACGGCGACATAACCCGCAACCGACGTCTCCTTAAGGAGAGCGATAAACTCGTTTGCGAGTGAAGGCAGAACATTTTTAAGCGCCTGGGGAATGATTATATATCTCATAGTCTCGATATAATTGAATCCAAGGCTTCGTCCGGCCTCCATCTGTCCCTTGTCGATGGACATGATGCCACCCCTTATGATCTCGGCGACATAAGCTCCGGAATTGATACCGAATGCTATGACCGCGCTCATAACTCCGTTGGTGGATGAGGCGAATATAACGAAGAAAATGATAAGGAGCTGGATAACAACGGGAGTTCCCCTTATAACGGTAAGATACACTCTGGCGAATGCATTTAAAATTTTCATCACCGTTTTTTTGCATCCCCTCATCTCATCTTTCGTGAGATCATAGGTGGAACGTATTGTTGCTATAACAACGCCTATAATAAGTCCGAGGACGATAGATATCAACGTAATCTGGATAGTTACTCCCAGACCGTTAAGTAACTGTCTCCAGCGGTCCTCTTTGATAAAATTGAGTATAAACTCTGCCTTTACGTCGGCAAACCACTCGGCCAAAAAAACACGTCCTTTCAAAATCTGTTTATTAATATGATTATAACAGAAAATAAATAAAACTGTTCAAAAAAACGTAAAAATAATCAAAAAATATTAAAAAGACGTCAAAAGTAAAACAGCGCCGTTTATTTCAAACGGCTTTATTTATTCCCCGTGGCTCCGTATGACGAGCCATAAATCCTATATACACAAGAAACACCATGCGGGACGCGAATCTCGCATGGTGTGAAAAAGCCGTTATTGATTAAGACTCTGAAAAATATTTAGCGTCAAGCTCTTCAAAGAAACCGTCTGCTTCCATATCTGCGAGAGCGGCGTTGATCTGGTCAAGGAGCTCCGTATTTTCCTTAGCTACGGCGATTCCGTAATATTCTTTATCCTCGGGGTTTCCGAAGTTTTCATCAAGAACCTTAAGGTCGTTAGCCTCTGCGTAAGCGTTTGCAACGCCTGTGTCAAGAACCATGCAGTCAACCTTTCCTGCCATAAGAGCTGCAAGAGCGTCACCGTATTTCTCGAACTGGCTTACTCTTCCGGGCATCTTCTCTGAAGCCATGATGTCGCCTGTTGTAGCAAGCTGAACGCTGGCTGTGTAATCTCCGTCAATAAGATCCTGATATCCTGTTATAGGAGAATCCTTAGGAACAAGGATTGACTGAGCTGCTACGAAGTAGGGCTCTGAGAAGTTTACGCTTGCCTGACGTTCTTCCGTAATTGTGATTCCTGAAGCTCCAACGTCAAGTTTTCCTGTCTGTACTCCGGCTACGATAGCGTCAAAGTTCATATCCTGAACCTGAAGAGTTCTTCCGATTCTGTTGCAAACTTCCTGCATCATATCAATATCGTATCCTGTGATTGTTACAGCGTCATCAGCGTAGTACTCGAAAGGAGCGAAATCAGCGCTGCATCCCATTAAGAGAACTTCTCCGCCTTCTGTTTCCTCTGTCGTTTCGCCTTCTGTTTCTTCCGTCTGTTCTGTTTCCTGTGTCTCCTCAGTTGTGCCTGATGAACAAGCGGCAACGCCAAGAACCATAACAGCGGCAACAGCCATTGCTAAAAATTTCTTCATGATTAAATTCCTCCTTAAAATAATCCCTTGTTTGGGATACCTTTAAAAATCATTTCAAATTATAACCTATAACAACGCATAATTCAAGTGTTTTATGCAATATTATAAGGTTTTTTTGTCTATAAATTCAGGTTTTTGTTTTGAATATACGATTTTCTGAGAACTATACAGTCCGTAATAGCCCGACAGCCTGTAGGCCACCGCGCAGGCTATGGCATAATATACCATCCCCTCGGCTCCGAAAAGCTCAATGCTCAAAATGAGCGATGTGACCGGGCAGTTGGTTACGCCGCAGAAAAGAGCGGCCATTCCCATACAGGCTCCCAGAGACGATCCAAGGCCGAGTATTCCTCCGGCAATACATCCAAATGTCGCTCCGACAAAAAGAGTAGGCACTATTTCTCCGCCCTTGAATCCCGCTCCAAGGGTAACGGCGGTAAATATCATTTTCAAAATAAACGCTTCCGGAGCAGCCTCTCCCGCCACGGCTCTGTTTATGACGTCCATTCCTGCTCCGTTATAGTCCCTTGTTCCAACTATATATGTAAGGATAATGACGATCACTCCGCCGATAAATGCCGCCGCTGCTCTGTCCGGGATCCTGTCGTAGAGTTTGTGTACTTTTTTAAGTATGACGCAGAAAAGTATGCTCACTCCGGCGCAGAGTATTCCGAGGACTGCCGCCCTTATTATCATCATAACGCTTATGGCCGGCACTCCTCCCACAAGTGTAAACGCCGTCGGCGCCACCGAAAAGAGGGAAGCGACATAGGCTCCCATTACCGCGGATATGACGCAGGGAACAATGGCCGAATAATACATTACGCCGACGCTGACCACTTCCATCGAAAATATGACCGCCGCCAGAGGTGTTCCGAAAAGCGCTGAGAATCCGGCGCTCATACCGCACATGGTTATTATCCTCTCGTCCTTCTCGTCCAGATTGATTTTCTTTCCCAGAAACGAGGCTATGCTTCCGCCTATTTGTAATGCCGCCCCTTCTCTTCCTGACGAGCCGCCGAAAAGATGGGTTATGACCGTGCTTATAAATATGAGCGGAGCGGTTTTTATATTCAGCGGGTCGTTGCTTCTTACGGCCTCCAGCACGAAATTTGTTCCGCCGTCCTTCTCCATTCCGGCCTTTTTATAAAGCCTGACGATAGCCACGCCTCCCAGAGGCAGAAACCATATAAGCCATCCCGCCGCCGTCCTCAGCTCCGTGGCCGCCTCCACCGAAAGATGAAACGCAACGCCCACTATTCCTATAACAATTCCTACGACAGCCGCCACCGCCGCCCATTTCAAAAAGCTCTTTATCGCCTTTAAAGCTCCTTCCAGCTCGTTCAGTCCGTTTCCCACAGATATTCCCCCTGATTATATATTCTTAATATTTAATTTATTACATTTTTTCTGTAATTTCAAGGAAATTCTGTCCGCTCCCTTTGGTCGTTTTATCAGCCGCCATCGTGGTCACCATTCAAAAAATATAATGAGATTATTAATCTATGATTCCCAATCCAAATATTGTATTTTATATCTATTTTTGATATTCTAATTATATAGGGAGGTGTTATTATTGAATACTTCGGATTTGAACTTTAAAAATAATAATGGCTATTCCATTGCAAAGCCTGCGGCAAACATATATCTGTTGATTTTTCCCATACTGCAGTTTGTTATGATCCCATTATTATGTGATAACCTGTCATCAAAATACCCGACAACGGCGATGGGCGGTTTGATAATGATATTTTTAATTATCTGTATTCTATACGGAATCTTCATTCTGATTTTCCTGTTGTCGCAAAAATGGTTTAAAAAAATCGTGTTTTTAATCAGCATTGCCGAAATATTGTTTTTGATTATTCTGTTCAAAATATATTATCCCTATTACTTTTTGGTTCTCAGCCATATAGAATTTATGGGACCTGTAATTTCAACGGTATTTGTATTATATCTGTACTCAGGGATAAAGTATGTTTTCAAGCAAAGCTCTTTATGAAAGATCTTCCGTTCTTTTGGCGTCTCCTATTGCCCTCGCGGCGAAAATATTTGCGTTCCAAACGGCACGGATCTTTCTATGAATAATGAAACCGACAACAAGACTTAGCGCAAAAACGCCATCAAAAAACGGGAAGAGGATCATACCTTCTTCCCGTTATTCTTAACAGCCGCGCCTATCCATAAACAGGCATTTTTTATTTCATCTGTCCGTTGCCTGAATCGGAATAGCGCGCGCTTTTATTTTATTTCAAAATATCCGTACAGCTTATATACGTCCGTAATGTTGTAGTCGTCCGTATATATTTTTTCTATCCTGTACTTTCCGCTGTCGATCTCTCCGTAGGCGTCAGCCCAGTATATCCTGAACTCGGCCGTGTACCCGCTCTCCACCACATAGAACATGTCGTTCCAGTCTCCCTCTCCGGAAGCGGCCGGAAGCCTTATCCACATACCGTTCTCATATCTGTCAAGAGCGTAATACTCGCTGAACATAACGTCATAGTCCAGATCGTTGACTATGTTTATCGTCGCTCCCCTTGTCGTGACCGTGTCCTCGGGAATATCGATACGCAAAGTGAGGGCGTCACCGGATTCTCCCGGCGGAACATATTCCGTTCCCCATGTGCTGAAAAGCACCGGCTCGCCGTTGTCCATTCTTCTCATATCCTCCCTGTAAAGGGCGAAAACGATCAGGCAGATGGCGGCGGAAACAGCCATAAGAAATATAGCAGCTTTTTTCATATTTCCGCCTCCCCGTCAGCTTTCCGTATAAAGCGGCATAATTACCGCGGCCTTAAACACATCTCCGTCCGATGAAATTTCCAGCCTTCCTCCCTGGATTTCCGAAAGGCTCTGGGTTATGGAAAGTCCAAGCCCCGCTCCTTCCGTCGTTCTTGAGGCGTCGCCCCTTACGAATCTCTCCGTCAGGCTCTTTATATCCACATCGTCAATGGGAACCACCGAGACGTTCTTTATCATCATAACGCCTTCGTTGTCCTTTTTATAAATATCTATAAACACCCTTGTTTTCGGCATTGCGTATTTAAGAGCGTTTGAAATCAGATTTTCCGTTATCCTCCACATATGCCTGCCGTCGGCATATATGTCCACATCATCGGCCACATTCAGCTTGAACTCCAGATCGGACGACTCTATCTTTTCGTCAAATTCCCCAAGAGCCTGTTCTATCAGCCCTTTAAGATTTATCCTGTCCCTTGAAACTGCAAGATTTCCGCTGGAAGCCTTGCTCGCCTCCACAAGATCCTCTATGAGCTGTTTCAGTCTGTTTGTTTTTTCATCAAGTATGGCCACATAGTTCTGCGCCTTTTCGTTGTTGAGTTCTTCCCTTTTGAGCAGGTCAACGTAGGTTATTATTGAAGTTAGCGGCGTCTTAAGGTCGTGGGAAACGTTTGTTATCAGTTCCGTTTTCATTTTCTCGCCCTTTACGGCTCTGCCAACGGCCTGCTTCATACCGTTTTGCATATTTGACACGTCTATGGCGAAATTTTTGAGGGACGGGGATATATCGTCCGGATCGACCTTGCGGTCAAAATTCCCCTCGGACGTTTCCTTTACCGCCACCATTATCTTTTTAAGCGACTTAAGCGCCCTCGCCACAAAAAACAGTCCGGCCATATCAAATATTACGGCCGCTATGAGAGGTATGACCGTGTCTCCCTCGCAGGCCATAAACGTGAGCGCGCAGTTTATGAATGCGTAGAGCACCATACATATTACCATCCACACTCTGAACGTGGATTCCTTAAAGAATGACGCGATCCACCTTATGAACGCTCCAAGCACCGTATTGGAGAGCAGCCTTCTCTTTTTTATCTGCCTCGACATTCCCGTGACATAGCACATCAGCATTATCGTATCCAGCATAAGCAGTAGACATATAAGTCCCTTGATTATAGCGACCCACTCCACGCTGACATAATATATGCTCTGTACGAGCCTGTCGGCAATCACATAGGATATCACCGTCATAACGATAAACAGCAGAGTCCATACATCGTTGAAAACATAATCCGTAGCTACAAGCGTAACCTCGCTGTACCTGCTCGTTTTTCCGGATACAAAGGCGAGATACGCTATGCCGCCAATCACGATCAGGGCGCAGACAACGGCCGCTACAACCATCTTCGGAGCGTTTTCTTTTCTGCTCTCAAACGCCTGATACTGGCTGGCAAACACTCCGCTGCCGTTTTCCATATCGTCGCTTACTCCCACATAAAGTGAATATCCGTTGTTGAACAGTATTCTCGTAACGGAGTCAAGGTAATTGTCATAATAAAAATAATTCACAAGCATACCATCGTCGGTATAGGTGTAATAATATTCCGTATCATAGACCGTCGTTCCCCTTGTGTACTGTCCGTCAAGGAAGGAATTAATCCTCAGCTCCGATATGGCTTCCGGATCGTGATTGGATATTTCCTCCCCTGTGACATTGTTCACAAGGCAGTAATAAAAGTCCGTATATCTTTCCAGCTCGTTTATGGCGTCGTCATACTCATAGAGCTGATCCTGTATGGCCTGGTTCCTGTAGCTTGGATAACGCTCGTCAAAATACGCCTGGTCATCCGGGCTGTTAAATATGACTTCAATGGGACCGCCTACTGCGTTATACATGGAATAGGCTCCGAGACCGTTGTCCAAAGCGAAGTTGTATATTACCTTTTCCTCGTTGAGGGCGTTGCCCGTTTTTATATTTTCCTCGCTTTTAAATACGAGCTTTGTGTTTACCACGTCTCTCACAAGCTGACTGTACTGTGAATAAAAAGTCTCGGTATCAAAATAGCTGCTGTATAAAAAGTCCGTACCGTAGCGCATATCGGCTATGTTGACAAGGCTGACGCTCGCCGTAAGGGCCGCCAGAAGCACAACGGCAACGGCAAAAGCCTTGGTTTTCAGCGAATACAGCTTAGACCTTTTCAATTTTGTAGCCAATGCCCCACACCACCTTTAAATATCTTGGCTCCTTGGGATTGATCTCTATCTTCTCCCTGATCCTTCTAATATGTACGGAAACGGTGTTTTCCGGAGCGAATGAAAGCTCGTTCCATACCTTTTCGTATATCTCATCGATGGAAAATACCTTTCCGGCGTTTTCCATAAGAAGCTGGAGTATTCCGTATTCCGTAGCGGTGAGCTTTACGGGCTCTCCGTTTACCCTTACCTCTTTTGAGTCCTTGTCAAGTTCAAGATCGCCGATCTTGATGACGTTGCCCTTCTCGGCGATGGAGCCGAATGAAGTGTATCTTCTCATATGGGATTTTACCCTTGCTATAAGCTCAAGGGGGTTGAAGGGCTTTGTTATGTAATCGTCGGCTCCGAAGTTAAGGCCGATGATCTTGTCCGTGTCCTCGGATTTTGCCGAAAGCATGATGATCGGTATATTAAGCGTCTCCCTTATTTTTACCACAGCCTTGAGCCCGTCCATTTTCGGCATCATAATGTCCATTATGACAAGGTGTACGTCGTTGTTCTCAAGCACCCTGAGGGCTTCCTCGCCGTCAAACGCCTTTAAAACATTATAGTTTTCCTGTTTAAGATATATCTCGATGGCGTCAACGATTGATTTTTCGTCGTCGCATACCAGAATATTGTACTTTCTGTTGTCCATTTGGGTTTCCTCCTTTACAAAACCGTTCGTATCAAAAAGCGGATAGCCAAAACTCGGGAAAATCCCCAGCGAATCATCCGCCGATTCTATAATATAATTATTTTTTTAAAAAATCTGGATAATTTTCTTTCGGTATTCTTAATTTTACCACAAAACAGCGTTTTTGGGAAACCCATAAGCCCTTCGGACGCCAAGAAATTTAAGGAAAACAAAAAATCCCCGGCCTGTCACGGCTCGGGGAAAACTTGATTTTACACTCCAACGGGTATGGCCTTTCCCGATTCAAGGGAAAAAATATAACATTCCTTGACTCTCATTCCCGTTACCTTTTCAAGGGCTCTTGAGTAAAGCTCCATCTGTATGTCGTATCTTTCGTGGAATTCTTCTTCGCTGTCCTCGTTATATCTGTCCGTCTTGTAGTCTATGAGCACCACTTCTCCGTTCTCCACAAAATAGCAGTCGGCTCTTCCGTGCAGTATGACGTCTCCGTCCAAACCGGCATATTTTTCTTCGCCGTATATATCCAACGGCTTTACCGCCACCGTAAAGGCTTCTTCTTTAAATATCTGCTCAGAGCTCATGATCCTTTTATACAAAGGCGATGCTGTGAACATCTGTATTTTTTTGACGCTTATGGCTTCTGCCTCGGCTTCCGAAAGTATACCCGCAAGACGGCACTCATCCACAAGGGCTTTTACATCGGGATAAGAGTATTCCCTGCGAAAATCCATCCTCTCCAGCACCCTGTGGAACGCCGTTCCCCTTTCGGAGGCGGAAAGCCCCTTCGTGTCTGAGTAAAAATCCGGCTTTCTTATGGTATGGGTCAATCTTATGCCCCTCATCCTTTTCACGTCGGAGACGGACACTGTTCCCGGTATAGTTGTTTCTTCCTCATAAGGGTACTGCCAGTTCAGTCTTGCCTCTATCTGCGCCCTAAGAAACGCCCTATCCTCCTCGGTATTCAGCGCGTTGTCCTCCATAACAACGGTCTCCGAGCCGACGTTTCCGATAAAGTTCAGCTCAAATTCCGATTCGTGGCCGTAAAGCCCGTTTTTGGCGTCAGCCCCTTCCCCGTTTAAAAGGCAGGCTCCGTCTCTGTGCCTTGCCAGAGCCATAAGCAGCCAGTCCATATAGCTGTTTCTTGAAGCTATGTCAAACACAGGCAGGCCCGTTTCGTCTCTTCCTGCATAAAGGTTCCAGTTTCCGGCGTTTGTGGGCTCAATGGATGATGTTCCCGTTATTATGAGCTTTTCCTTCGCTCTGGTCATCGCCACATACAGTATCCTCATTTCCTCCGCCACGGCTTCCATCCTCAGCTTTTCGGAAATAACTATCCTCGGAATGGGGTTGTATCTTATCCTTGTTTCAATATCCGTATACTCGGCGCCTATTCCAAGCTCCTTATGCAAAACAACGGACGCTCCGGAGTCTGTTCTGTTGAAATATCCTCCGCAGCCTGACAAAAACACCACGGGGAACTCAAGTCCCTTGCTCCTGTGTATGGTCATTATCCTTACGCCTTCGGACGCCAGCCCGCTTGCCGTGTCCAGCTCAACATCGTTTTTGTCTATTTTCTCTATATATCTTATAAAGTCGAAAAGTCCCTTAAAACTTATGCTGTCATAGTCCGACGCCTTTTGAACCAGCTTGAGCAGGTTCATCTGGCGCAGTTTTCCCTCCGGCAGGACTCCAACCATATCGTAGTATCCGGTTTGAGTATATACGGCCCAAATCAGGTCGTTTATATTCTCGTCGATGGCCATATTCCTCCATCCGTTCAGCTGGGCAAGGAATTTTCTCAAAACGTCCCTTATTCTTGGGTTCCTTCCGTTTTCCGCGTAGAAATTCACACATTCCCAAAATTCCTCAAGCCCGCTTTCCAGCTTTATGGTAAGCAGCTCGTCAGCGGTAAGCCCGTATGCCATGGATCTGAGCGCCGACGCCAGAGGTATGTCCTGCCTGGGGTTGTCGATTATCCTCAAAAAGCTGAGTATCGTCATGATTTCCGGCGTCTCAAGGAATCCCGTGCCAACGTCAGCCGAGGCCGGTATGCCCTTCCGCCTTAAAATGTCCACAAAGTCGGCGCCCTTTGTCTTTTTTCTCATAATGATGACTATGTCGCTGAATCTCAGCGGCCTGTAGTCGCCAAGCCCCGCGTCATAGACCTCCAGCCTGTCCTTTCCGTACATAAGGCCGTTTATCCTGTCGGCGACGAAATTCATCTCCCTTTCGCCGGCGTCTCCCTCTTCCTCATCGGACTCTGCGGTTTCCTCTTCCTCGATATTCTTTTTTATAACGTCTATCTCCACCGCTCCGCCGACTTTCGCTTCTCCCATATACTTGGGGAACTCTGCCCCGGCGTGAAGGCTGGCTTTTTCATCGTAGTCGATGCCGCCAAGCTCCCTTTGCATAAGCTGCATAAATATAAAATTGATACCGTCCAGTATCTCCTTTCTGCTTCGGAAATTGCTGAACATATCTATCCTTTCGTTTTCCGCTCCGCTTTCAAGGGAGAATGCGTTGTATTTTTCCGTGAAAATGTCCGGGTCGGCAAGCCTGAATCCGTATATGCTCTGTTTCACGTCGCCGACCATAAAACGGTTCGCTCCGTTGGAAACAAGATTCAGCACCGTTTCCTGCACGGCGTTGGAATCCTGATACTCATCAGTCATAACATAAATGTATTTCTCCGTGAGTTCCTTCGCCGCCTCCGATTTTACCGGATGAGCCATATCGCAGCCCTCCTCGGTAAGCGCCGTAAGACAGTAGTGCTCCAAATCTCCGTAATCAGCTATTCTTCTCTGCCTTTTTTCCGCGGAGAACCTGTCTCCAAACTCCCTCACAAGATCAAGGAGAGGGAAAACCGCTTTCTTTGCCTCGGATATGTCTTTTTCCATTTCCTCAGGGTCTCTTACAAGAAATTTCTCTCCTATGGAAGAAAATATCTTTTTTGCCTTGTCACGCAGTCCTTTGACCTTTTCCTTTGTCGGCGAGTCACATTTTTTCCTTGACAGAGCAGTAAAAGTCATCGAACGTATGGCGGAATAAAATTCGGCCATATCTCCGTCCGCCGCCTCAAGTATTTCCTTCATCTGCTCAATGTCGTTCTCAAGAGCGGGTATGTATGTCTCCGGCCCTGTCAGATGCGCCGTGTCAAGGGCAATCCTTGTCAGTTCCAGCGCGCCTTTTATGTATACGCGTATCTGTTCCTTCAATATGCCGCTCCAGAAATCAATGCCTCCCTCATAGCCCTTCTTCTGCCTTTCTATGGCTCCTTCCGGGTCGGGAAAGCTTCTTAAAAAATCATATATCCTTAAAACAAGATCCTTAAGCTTTCTGTCCGATATGCCGTTGCTGTAATTCTCCACCAGATAAAGAAAATCATCAGGATCGTCAGAAGCGTACATGTCCTCGAACAGGTCGTCTATGACCTCCTCCCTCAAAAGGGCTGTCTCCGTGTCATCGGCGACCCTGAACGCCGGGTCTATTCCAAGCCTGTTGTAATTTTCTCTGGCGACCCTCAGACAGAATGAGTGTATGGTCGTTATATCCGCTCGGTTGAGCAGTACGGCCTGTCTTCTCAGGTTGACCGACTCCGGCTTTTCCGTCAGCGCCCTGCTTATGGCAGCGCCTATCCTTTCCTTCATCTCTGAGGCCGCCGCCCTTGTGAATGTGACCACCAGCAGTCTGTCTATATCCACCGACTCCTTCTCGTCGGTTATAAGTCTTATTATCCTTTCGACCAGCACGGCGGTCTTTCCCGAACCCGCCGCCGCGGAAACAAGTATGTTGCCGTTTTTATCCTTTACAGCTCTGAGCTGTTCGTCCGTCCAACGCATAGCCTTTCCCCAATTCCGTCATGCCCCCTGAAGTCTCTGTTCAAGGGACAGATATTTAGTAAACGAGTTAAACATCGTCTCATAGGAATTATAGCAGAAATTTTCTATAAAAGCTACGGTGTGCCTTCCGAAGGCGTCTTTGGCAAAAACATATTTCATCACAGCGGAAGCGAAAAGCTCTGAGAAGCTGCCCGAATACATAACGGCGCAGGCATAAAGCAGATCGTACATTTTGCGCTCCGCCGCGCCAAAATCAAAAGCCTTAAAAAGCGCCGAGCGCATATCCGAAGGGTTTACGCGGCTGCGCCTTATCAGCTTTATGGCATGATGAACGGCCATCAGCTTTAAAAACCGTCTTCCCCTTTCCGGCGTCATCGAATATACGTTTTCGGCGAATACATTGCCGTTCAGCCTCAGCTCAGCGAAATACTCATAGGCGTCCGCCACCGTTGAGTTTACGCATTCCTCAAAAAACGACGAATAAAATTTGTTTTCAATACAGTATATACTCTTTAAATATTTTTCTCCTTCTTCCTCCACCGTTCTTTTAACTATATCGTGCCTACCTCCGGCGGCCCTATATAAAAAATCAAGCATAGTCATAACCTCCATGCTTGAATTTTATAATAAATATATACTTGTGTTCAAAGGCATTCCTTCGCATTTTACGACAGTACCCTTCTTAGATCGTCAACGGTTATGTCCAGAGAATATCCTCCCATCTCGTCCGCCAGGCTTGTAAGCACAAGATTGCCGTTGTCCCTGAAATAGAGCATATGTGTCATGGCGGCCGCCTCCGCTTCCCGAAGAGCCTCCTCAAAGTCCATTATTTCTCTGAACATTACGTCAAACATTTCCCTGTATATTTCCGTAAACTCTCTCGCGGCAGTCGTTCCCTCCGCCGAGGACGTTATCATTACTCTTACTTTGTTGTCTCTTTTACTCATTTGGCTCTCCTCCTTTTTTACAATGATACCAACGGCTTTTGAAAAAATCAACTAATTTTATTGTGTCAAATCGGTTGCAATATTTTCCCCAATAGGATAATATATTACAAAACGGATTATTTTTTGATTTTAAAACAGGGGGATGAATATGGAAGCATTAAAGAAGAAAATAATGACGGAAGGCAAAGCCATAGGAACGGATATAATCAAGGTAGACAGCTTCTTGAACCATCAGATAGACGTTGCTTTTATGAATGAGATAGGAAAAGAGTTCGCCAGGATATTCAGCGATGTTGAAGTTACAAAGATAGTCACCATCGAGGCCTCAGGGATAGCCATCGCTGCCATAGCGAGCCAGTATTTCAACTATGTCCCCGTTGTGTTCGCCAAAAAGACGGAATCCAGAAATCTTGATCCCGACAAATATCACGGAGAGGTATATTCCTTCACGAAACAGAAGGTCTATCCCATTATGATCTCCAAAAAATATATTTCCTCCGAGGATAAAATACTTATCATCGACGATTTCCTCGCCAACGGAAAAGCTGCCCTTGCCCTTAAGAACCTCTGTGAGCAGGCCGGAGCCACGGTACAGGGTGTCGGCATCGTTATTGAGAAGGGCTTCCAGAGCGGCGGCAAGCTGCTGAGGGAGGAAAACCATATCCGTGTCGAGTCCCTCGCTATTATCGACAGCATAGACGACGGAAAAATAACTTTCAGAGACTGATCAATCTAAGGACGTTCGGTTTGAGCGTCCTTTTTTATTGCCTTAATTTAAACTCGAAAAAGTCCCAAAGGACTTTTTCGACACGCAAAGGAGACGGCCGAAGCCGTCTCCCTCAGTCTTTATTTATCCTGTTTTAATCCTTTACCGTTATTGCGATACCGTCATCATCAAATCTTACCGTAACATCGGATATTCCGCCGCTGTTTCTTACCATGCTTCTAAGACTTTCGATATTGATGTCATCATATTCGGTGCCGTCGATATCTATTCTCGTATCCTCGTCATAATGGAACCATAACTGTCCATAGCCATCTATATCATCTAATTCCATTTCTCCTCTTGGATAGCGATCGTCGCTTATTGTCACAGTTTCAAGCGTTCCTTCAACTTCGCTGACATAGCCCTCTATCCTCGTTACTTCTCCGTCTCTTACGGTTATATCGGCTCTTATCTCAACATCGCCGTTGACGCAGTTTATAAGCGTTTTAAGCTCGTCTATGTCTCCATCACCAAATGTAATATCCACCCTTACCGAGCTTGAAAGGTCATATCTCTTGGAGCCGATCTTGATTTTATCATCATCAATATCTGATATCTTTCCGCTTTCTTCCTTGTCCTCCTCGTCGGGGTCGTAGTTGCTGCTCTCGGCATCAACTTCTTCAACCTCGCCGTTGTCATTCAACGTAAGCTCCGCATCAATGTATTTGTTTCCGGTGAGCTTATCATATATGTCATCGAAAAAGTCATCAATAACTCCTGTCCACTTCTTTCCGTTATATCTCAGCGTAAAGTCATCCGCCAGATCATAGGTAAAACTCTTGGAACCGGACTCTATGGTTATCTCCCTTGTATTAAAGTTCGTTATTTTTCCTTCCGTATCGCTGGTGTACTCCTGTTCAACGGCGGTGACGATCTCGGCTTCCTCCGTGGAGGAGTTGAGCTCAACGGTGACCTCGATATAGGAGTCTCCCCTTATCCTGTCGGAAAGCTGTCTGAGGGTGGCCTTTCTGCCGTCAAGGGTAATATCAGCGTCCTCAGCCACGGTGTAGTATACCTTGTCGCCCCTCTTATCGATAAGGCCGATCTTGTATTCTCCGGCGCTTATAAGCTCGCCCTTGTCCTTATATATGTTCGTAAACTCCGGCATATTTACGTTTCCTGGGTCTTTGACAATGTCGTTGGTAATAACTACCCTTGCCACGGAAGCCCCGTTGGAATATACCGTTACAGTGTCGCCCAGTCCCATTCCGGTAGGGCCAACATCGCTGCTGGCGTTATTGTAAACGGGAGTAGCGTCCGTAAGAACAAATCCGGCCACACCATCGGCTGTCGTAAGTCTGAGTACATAAGTTCCCGTACTTTCATATACTGAAACCACCGTTCCCGACGTCTGCGTGTATCCCGACTCTGGATTAGCGATGTTTTTTTGTTTCATAATATCATAGGTCTTTGAGGCGATAACGGCAGTCTCAGCCCTTGTTATATTTGCTTTTGGATTAAAATTGTTATTTTCATCTCCGTTAACAACACCCATTTTATTCATAAGCTCAACATATGGTCTTGCGGCCTGGGAAATGTTCCATGTATCGTTGAACGAGAGGGAAGTTCCGGTTGATACCGTATAGCTGAGTGCAAGTGTCTTGCCGAAAAGCGCCGTAAGATCTTCCCTCGATATATATGCGTTCTGTCCGTTATTCTTGAATTTTGTCAGGTCATACGAAGAAACTATGCCCTTTTCCATACAAAAAGCAACCGCTTTCTCCGCCCACTGATCTATGCCCTCGTTTGACATCTCCATTGAGTACCTGTTTATGCCAAGCTCGGTCACGTCAGTAGTGAATCCGCTTTTTATTGCCATTGTGTAAATAAGCTGAGCCGTCTCGGAATAGGTTATGTTTTCCATTCCTCTGAACACCCTCGCTCCGGCGCTGTTGTAGTCGCCTACCATAAGCCCGTTTTCATAGACGCTGTTTATATAGCTCTCGGCCCATTTAAGATTACTTCCGACATCGGAAAAAACCGCTCCGTAGCCTACGGAAGAAAAGGCCATGCATGCCGACGCCACAAGCGCAGTTAACGCGTATTTTTTCATATATTTATCTCACCCCTGATTAAGTTATAATATCCTGATTATGATTATATAACATAAAACAATAGTTTGCACTAAATTTCATAAAAATTTTCATAAAAAAGCCGTAATTTTCAATATTATAAAACTTTCGGCTTCCTTGTGTCTTTCAGTCCGCCGCGGCAAAAAACGCGGAAAATATATCTAAAATCTTCCAGTATGCAAAGTTTGTCCTCAAAAAAGAATGAGCGGGCATTTTGCCCGCTCCAGACTGTCAAAAAACTAATCCATTGTGAGCGGAAGGGTTCGGGAAACAAAGCGTTTCCTGAGTTTAATCCGCAGGCGGAATTCATTTCCGCCGAGGAAATAGGGATTTATTGCCTTAATTTAAACTCGAAAAAGTCCCAAAGGACTTTTTCGACACGCTGGAGCGGGCATTTTGCCCGCTCAAACATATTATTGATTATGAGCTTCCGTATCTTTTATGTCCTCGTTTGAGTTTATTGTATCTTCTTTTGTCTGACCGCGCTCCTTTTTGACCTCATCGAATATTTCCATAAACTTTTCTCCGCTTATGGTCTCCTCGTCTATGAGGAACGCGGCTATTTTATTGAGGGCGTCGATGTTCTCATTTAGGATGTCCAGCGCCTTTTTATGGCACTTTCTGATTATATCAAGCACCTCTGCGTCGGCCTTCGCCCCCGTCTCATCCGAGCAGGTACGGCTTGTCCTGCCGTTTAGATACATATTGTTTTCCTTCTCAAGAGCCATCATATCGAATGTCTCGCTCATACCGAACCTTGTTACCATTGCTCTGGCAAGCTCCGTAGCTCTCTCAATATCGTTGGACGCTCCCGTGGTCACGTTTTTGAATATAATCTCTTCCGCTCCCCTTCCGGCAAGAAGGGCGGTTATATCATCGAGCATCTCGTCCTTTGTCATAAGGTACCTTTCTTCCTCAGGCATCTGCATAGTATATCCGAGTGAGCCCATAGTCCTTGGAACGATGGTTATTTTCTGCACGGGCTGGGTGTTTTTCTGGCAGGCAATGGCAAGGGCGTGTCCGACCTCGTGGTAAGCCACGATCTTCCTTTCCTTCTCCGTCATTATCCTGTCCTTCTTTTCCTTTCCGGCGATCACAAGCTCGATGGCCTCCATAAGGTCGTCCTGGATGACCCTGTCTCTGCCTTCTCTTACGGCTCTGAGGGCGGCCTCGTTTACCATATTGGCTATGTCCGCTCCGGAGCAGCCCGATGTTCCCAGAGCTATCTGCTTGAGATTCAGGTCGTCGGAGGTCTTTACGTTTTTGAGGTGGACTTTAAGTATGTCCTCTCTGCCCTTGAGATCCGGTCTGTCGACAACGACTCTCCTGTCGAATCTTCCGGGTCTTAAAAGAGCCTCGTCCAGTACCTCCGGCCTGTTTGTCGCTCCTATGACGACAATGCCCTTTGTTACGTCAAATCCGTCCATCTCGCTCAAAAGCTGGTTAAGGGTCTGTTCCCTCTCGTCGTTTCCGCCGAGGACATTTTCCCTGCTTTTTCCGATGGCGTCTATCTCGTCGATAAATATGATGCAGGGAGCGTTTGAAAGGGCGTCCTTAAAAAGATCCCTTACTCTTGAGGCTCCCACGCCGACAAACATTTCCACGAAGCTGGAACCGCTGAGGGAATAAAACGGTACCTTCGCCTCTCCCGCCACAGCCTTGGCAAGCAGCGTTTTACCGGTTCCCGGAGGGCCGACAAGCAGAGCTCCCCTGGGCAGCTTGGCGCCGATTTCCGTATATTTTTCCGGCCTGTGGAGAAAATCGACTATTTCCCTTAATGATTCCTTGGCTTCCTCCTCGCCGGCCACGTCAGCGAATGTAACGCCCGTCTCTTTTTCCACATACATCTTGGCGTTGCTTTTTCCGAATCCTCCGCCCATTTTTCTCATGGCGAATCTCATAATAAGCATTACGGCAACATAGAAGAACATAAGCGGCAGGACAAATTCCACGAAAAACGTAACTATGGGATTTGTCATATTGGGCGGAGCGTCGTATGTGACGTTATGATCGTCAAGTTTTTGAAGCAGCTCCGGATTATTTATATATCCGGTATAATATTCCTTTCTTACGCCCGAGGAACCTTCCTCGTCCTCCTTGAGCGTAAAATTGATAATGGAATTATTAAACTCAACTTCCTCGACCCTGCCTTCGTCGAGCATTTCAATAAACTCGCTGTATTTCACTTCCGAAACGTCGGACATGGATTTCCTGCCAATAATATAATTCAATGAGACCGTGAACACCAGCGCGGCAATGGCCAGCAAAAGCAGCAGTCTCTTGTCGTTTCCCTTTTTATTGTTATCATCTGTGTTTTTATTTTCCGATGACATATCTACTCCCCTTTCCTTAATACGGACACCTCTGTCTATTATAATATAAAATCCGTCAAATGAAAGAGGCCAAAGCTAAAATATTAATTAAAACTTTATATCCGTTAAAATTTTTTATCTATAATTATTTATCTATAACCCTTTATCTAAAATCCTTTATCCCGGCATATTTAATTTTTTGTTTTGACGGGCCTGATTATGTATTTTTATTTATTACCGCCACAAGTATTTCCGCCAGCGGCTCCATAGCGTTCAGCGCTTCCTCCTTTGTGTTCGTCTGCGCTCCCACTTCCACCAGCAGTGATTTGGGCAGCATATGCAGGCTGTACCTGTACGCCTTCAGATAATTTCTTCTTACAAGCCCAGGGAACATTTTGTCGCCGGCGTATTTCATGGCGAAACTGAACGCCAGATTCTCCTCAAGATTGGCGTTGTCAAGCCCCGCCGCCGGAACAAGCACGCCGTTTTCATATACTCGGCAAAGTCCGTTGAAAAACATTATCTGAGCCGTGCTTTTTCCGTCTATTTCCGTCACCAGCCTTGTGTCGTCGGCAACACCGTCCCTGTGCAGGTCTATGGCTATCTCGATGGACGGATTTTCGTCCAGTATTTGCCTTATAACCGGTTCCATTCTTTCATACGCTCCCGTTGTCGTCATTTTTGAATCCACATAGTCGAAGCTCTCCGTGCAGTGCATCGTCTCTATGCCATACTCCGTCTCAAGTATGTCTTTCAGTCTTTCTCCCACGCCGACTATTCCCTCATCGGCTCCGGCGGACATATCGCTGTCGGCGAAGCCTTCATGGGAATGGGTGTGAAAAATGAGTATTTTGGGGCCGTCCGTATCCGTATCTATGGAAAAATCCTCGTTCAGAAATTTCTCACCGTTGAGCTCGCCATCAAGCACTCCCGTTGAGGAGTCAACTATGTATACGTTCTTTTTAAGATAATCGAGGTTCGAGTAATCCGCCTTTTCCGCCTCGGACATAACAAACAGTGTCCCGTAGTCCTCATGTTTTGGCTCGGAACCACTGTCTTTTGTTTCTTCCACATCAGCTTTTTCTTTGTCAGCTTTTTCTTCGTTATCATTCTTTTTGGATGCTTCATCCTTTTCGCCGTTGGTATTTACTATGACATTATGCTCCTTTTCTGCGGCGTATATTTCTTTTATAAGCGAAAGGGATATTTCCCCTCCCGGCATTATTTCCGAAAGGGCTATGCTTTTCATCAGAAGTCCCCTGTCCCATGATACCGCCGAAAGGCCAAAAATCGCCAGAATAAGCAGTCCCGTCATATTTTTCTTAAAAAAAAGCCTGTAATTGAAGCTCCATTTTCGCAAAACGACTCCTCCTTGGTACACGATCAAATTTCCTCAGAGGTAGTATATTCATCTTGCCCGGCTTATATTTCAAATTTATATTTGTACTTGGCCGAATTTGTGATATACTTGTATTTAGCCATGCGCCCGCGCGAGGGCGCAACAACATATGAAAGGACGAAACAATATGAAATTAGGAATCGTCGGTCTTCCCAACGTCGGAAAAAGCACTCTTTTCAATTCTATGACATCGGGAAAGGCCGAAGCCGCCAACTATCCGTTCTGCACCATTGATCCCAACGTGGGCATAGTGGCAGTACCGGATGAAAGAGTAGATAACCTCGCTAAATTATATAACTCGGCAAAAATAACCCCCGCCGTTATCGAATTTGTCGATATCGCCGGACTTGTAAAGGGCGCGAGCAAAGGAGAGGGCCTTGGAAACAAGTTCCTTTCACACATCCGTGAAGTTGACGCCATCGTGCATGTCGTCCGTTGTTTTGACGATCCCAACGTCGTGCATGTCGACGGCTCCATTGACCCGGTAAGGGATATAGAGACCATCAATCTCGAGCTTATTTTCTCCGACCTTGAGATACTTGAAAGAAGAATAGCCAAAACGACCAAAGCTGCCCAGGGAGACAAGAGCCTTAGAAAGGAGCTTGTCATCCTTGAAAAACTCAAGGAAGGTCTTGAGGAAGGCAAGGTTGCCCGCCTTATAGAATTTGACGATCCGGATGACAAGGCTTTTGTCGACAGTCTCACCCTTCTTACTCAGAAGCCCGTGCTTTACGCCGCCAATGTCTCCGAGGACGATTTGGCCGATGACGGAGAAAATAACGAATATGTCAAAAAAGTTAGAGACTACGCTAAAAACGAGGGTTCGGAAGTATTTGTACTCTGCGCCAAAATCGAGGAGGAGATCGCCGAGCTTGACAACGACGAGAAAAAAGAGTTCCTCGCCGATCTGGGCGTTGGCTCCAGCGGACTTGACAGGCTCATCGCCGCAAGCTACAAGCTCCTCGGCCTCATAAGCTACCTCACGGCCGGCCCCACGGAATCAAGGGCATGGACAATAACCAACGGCACTAAGGCTCCCGGAGCCGCCGGAAAAATACACAGCGATTTTGAGAGAGGCTTTATCCGCGCCGAGGTCGTAAGCTATGAGGATCTCATGCGTCTCGGTTCATATAACGCCGCCAAAGAGCAGGGTCTTGTCCGCTCCGAAGGCAAGGAATATGTGGTAAAAGACGGAGACGTCATTCTTTTCAGATTCAACGTATAATCTAAAATCCCCGTTTGCCGGATGTTTTTTCGGACAGACGGGGTTTTTTCGCGTCTTTTTCGCCGTTAAAAAAATATCTTTCCGGAATATAATATTAAACTGGGGCGCGATAAGGCCCTCACCGCAAAAATTATCGGAGGAACAGCAATGGAAAACAACTATTTAACGGAAAAAAATCCTATGAGCGTTTTGGTATATTTTTCTTTGCCGATAATCATAGGGAATCTTTTTCAGCAGACATACACAATGGCGGATTCGGCCATCGTCGGCCGATATGTGGGAGAAGGCGCCCTGGCGGCCGTCGGAGCGTCCTATTCGCTTACGAATATATTTATATGCATTGCCATAGGCGGAGGAATAGGTTCTTCCGTGATCGTAAGCCGGTATTTCGGGGCGGAACGGTTTGAAAAAATGAAAACGGCGGTCTATACGTCCCTTGCTGTTTTTCTTTTCATAAGCCTTCTTCTCGGCGGATTCGGACTGATGTTCAGCCGGGAGATACTTTCTTTGCTCAACACTCCCTCCGATGTTTTTGACATGGCTGTAGAATATTTGAACATATATTTTCTCGGGCTTCCCCTTCTTTTTATGTATAATGTTCTTTCATCCATGTTCAATGCCCTCGGAAAATCGAGGATACCGCTTTATTTTCTTATATTCTCCTCGGTTTTCAACGTGATACTTGACTGGATACTTGTGACCCAATTCGATATGGGCGTTTCCGGCGTCGCCTGGGCAACTCTCATCGCCCAGGGAATATCCGCCGTACTGTCCTTCATCGCTCTTATGGCTCAATTCAAAAAGCTTGCCCCGGTCAGGGCAAAGCCCTTTGACTTCGGCGAGCTTGTTCCAATGGCAAAAATATCTCTGCCGTCGATTTTGCAGCAGTCCACGGTGTCCATAGGTATGATGCTTGTGCAGTCCGTGGTAAACAGCTTCGGCTCCGAGGCTCTTGCCGGATTTTCCGCCGCGATGAGGATAGAAGCCATATGCGTCGTTCCCATGAGCGGCATAGGAAACGCCATGTCATCCTACACGGCGCAGAACATTGGCGCTGACAAATATTCCAGAGTCGGCGAGGGCTACCGCGCGGCAAACAAACTTGTGCTTATATGCGCGGCCGTCATACTCGTTGTTCTTGAGCTTTTCAACCGGCAGCTCATCGAGATATTCCTCGGCGCAGACGGAACGGCCACCGCCGTGTCCACGGGACGCGACTATCTTATATTTATGGGATTTTTCTTCTGTTTCATTGGATTTAAAATGGCTGTCGACGGTCTTCTCCGAGGAGCCGGCGATATGAAAATGTTTACCGTCGCGAATATCGTGAACCTTTTTATAAGAGTATTTGTCGCCATGGTGTTCGCTCCCCGGTACGGTATACACATGGTGTGGGTAGCCGTTCCCATCGGCTGGTTCGTAAACTGGGCGATTTCCTTCTCTCAGTACCGCACAGGAAAATGGAAAAAGATATACGAAAAATAACAAAAACAAAAGCGGGCAAAGCCTTTATCTTCGGCAAGTCCGCTTTTCTCATTCTATATTCAGATCGTAGACACGTCGCACTGAGCGTCTTCGTAGAAGGTCACCTGCACCGTTGAAGCGATGTCAAAGCCGTAATATTCGGTGGTGTTGTCCTCCGAGTCTATAACACAGATGTCGTATTCCTTGCCTGTTTCCATTCCAGGAACAGAAATTATGACCTTCTGTCCATCGGTTATGGGTGAGGAAATAAGATTGTTTCCCCAGTCTCCCGATCCGTTTTCGGAAACATATATCTCCGTTATTCCCGTTCCCATAAGATTAGCCGCATAAAACTGATTCTCGGAAAGTCCTTCTATCTCAGTTTGCGTAATCTGGGCTATGGCTGTCCTGTCCGCCGCTGTCTGCGTGCTTTCGCTTCCGTTCTCCGCGCTTTCACCTGCCGCAGTGTTTTCCGTTTCGTCCGATCCGCATCCCGTAAAGGCCAGAGCGATGACCGCCGCCGATATGAGCGCTAAAATTCTTTTTTTCATCCGTCTACCTCCGCTTCTTTTCTAACCACGCCATTATACTAAAGCGATGTATAAAAGTCAATCTTGTTCTACATATTTTAATCTTTGTCTAAATATTATAATAACCCTGTAAGCCTCTTATAATGCAAAAGGGGCTTCCCTTTACTCGGAAAGCCCCGGCTTGGCTTTATGTATATTATTTCTTTACAAGTTTTTTATTGTTTCTTGCCAGTTCATAATCCGGCAGAAGATTTCTTTTCATCATCGCCTCAAGGGTCTTTATCATGTCAACCTCCGGCATGCCTATCTCATCGGCAAGCATCGGCACCATAAGCGTTCCTTCGTCCTCGACCTCAAATATCACCCTTCTGTAGGTCTTTGATTTTTTATATCCCTCATAGCCCATTCTGGCGAAAACGACTCCGGAAATTCCGTAAATAGCGCAATAGGCCATATAGGAGTCCCCAAGTAGGTAAGCCACCGTCACGGCTCCGACCATAAACAGCGCGCCAAATACCATTGAAATAAGTCCGAGATTAAGACAGGTCTTTCTGCTGAACTGTCCCCTCTTCCACGCCAAAAAAGCTCCGAGAGGCCATATCAGCGCCGTTACTATCACAATAAACACCCAGCTGCAATATAATGGGATCCTGTCTTTGTCATTAGCAATACTCATAATATTTACTTCCTTTCCCCGAAATTTCCGCCGCTTATACTCTACGCCATTTCAGAGCGACTATGTCCTGCTCGGTTATAGCTCTGTAGAGCCTCTCCCCAAAGTCACGGCTCTTTATGTCTTTTCTGTCAAGCACTATTATACCAAATTCCTCGGCCTTTTTAAAGGTTCCCGTATTTTTTATTTTATCGTCGCCCGATGTAACGATAACTCCCTTTGAGAACCAGCCTCCAAGCCTCTTTTTCTGTATATAGAGCTCGTTGATGTCAGGAGTTGATATTCCCCTCAGCTTACATGATATGAATACCGGAATGGAATTTTCCATTATTATAACGTCTATCTCGTTTCCGGCAGCTCTTATATCGTCATAGGCGTCCCAGTCTATCATTGCGCCCAGCTTTACGTCCGAAAATTTTCCAAGCCTCTTCGCGCTTATGAAAACGAACATCTCAAGCCAGAGTCCGTAGGTCGTCATATATGTTTTCGCCTCAGGATAGAGGTAAGTAAAACTGACTCTGTTATTTGACATGCTAAGATTTTTTATAAATCCGTTTTTCTCAAACGCCTCAAGCATTCCGGGATTCGGCCTGTATTTTCTTCCGTCCTTATGGATGAACGTCATATTGGCGGAAAAATTCAGCCCGTATTCCATCACCGAATTTACGGCCTGAAGGTATCCGCATGTATAGCTCCAGTTCCTTAGGTCCTTGAATATATAATGGCACATATTCAATATGCTGTCATAATTTTTCTCGTCCGGCTCCCTGTGGGACTCGCCGACAAACTGGGCCCCTTTTGCGTCCATAAAGTCGTCGAGTGTAAGGCGCACCGTGTCCATTGTAAAATCCGGATCGTCTATGTCCATTATTTTACCCGCGGCTATATCCGTGTAATACATCCTTATGTGCCCGTCAAGCCCCGCCCTGTGTCCGGCGATCATCATAAGCTCGCTTCCTCCGGTGAGCTCCATAACGCAGTCACCGTATTTTTTAATGACTCCGGACGTTTTGCCGTATATATCCCTTACGTTATTTATGTCCACCGGTATTTTTTCCAGCTTTATCCCCGGAAGATGCTTTTTGAAGCACTTTTTAAGGGCGGCAAAATATTTGTCGTCGGTAACGGCGCTGTCGTATATATATACTATTCTGTCAGGCTTTATGGTCAGAACGGAAAGTATGTTTTTAATTGTGTCTTTGTCAAAAAACTCTATAAGCGTCATAATTCTGTCCGGCTGTTACTCAATTACCGTCTTTTCCTCAAATACCGTCTCTTCTTCCTTCTTTTCTCCCTTGCCCTTCTTTCCGAAGGCCGAGCCAAAGTTGAGCTTTGCAGCTATTCCGGGAGCCATGTCTATGAGCTTGCTTACGGCGTCCTGGTTTTTGATGTTGATGAGCTGCACGCTTCCGTTGACTATGGCGATGACCGCGCTGGGAGTTATTTTTGCTCCGAGTCCGCCTCCGCCGGCTCCGTTTTCGGCTCCTCCGGCCCCGACGCCAACAGAAACGTCAACAAGCGGAATGAGCGTTACCTCTCCCACCTTTACGGCGTCTCCGACTACCGTTTTTGAGGATACAAAGTCCTCTACTTTATTCATTAAAGTTTCAAGATTTCCCGCTGTGTTATTTGCCATTTTTATCACCCTTTATCAATAGTATTATTATTTTTCTCACCGGTTTTACGGCTATAAATCTTAATATATAAAACATCAGGAAGGCGGGGACTATATATCCCTTTATTCTTGTCTCGCCCTCAATGATCTCTCTGTCGAACACGGCCTGAACTTCTATTCTTTTATTCAGAACGCCGTTAAGGCTCCATGCCGCCCCGACTATTCGTCCCGTAAGTGAAGGATCTGACAGGCCCAGCTTTCCAACAAGATAAAAGTCCTTCGGCTTAACGCTTCTGAATATGGACTTTATAAGCCTGACTGCCGCCGATATGAGCTTTTTCCTCTCGTCCTTCGGCATCTTTATGAAATACTCGGCGTTCAGGCTTACGCTCTTTTCTTCGCTCTCCGCTTTTTTATCTTCTTTTCCGTCTTCTTTTTTATCGTCATTATTGCCTTTTTGGGCAGGCTCGGCGTTTGCTCCTTCATTTTTCCCGTACGATTTTTTGATCCCGACGGCTGGCTTTTTAGCGGCTTCTTCAGCATTACCGTCATCGTCACGCATTTTGACGTATTTGATTTTTATATCGCCCTTTTGCGCCGGCTTTTCCTTTATTTCTTTTCTGATGTCGGCCAGCCTGACGACCCTTACCGCCGGCTCTCTTTCCTCCGCCGTGATATTTTCCCAGTCTGCCGGAGAGGACGGCTCATAGTTTCGCCTTTCCGGCTCGATTTTGACCGCCGGAGTTTCCCTCTTCTTTGCCTGAGGAATCGGGTGCTGTTCCCCCTTTTTCACGGCGCCGTTTTTTTGCGGCTCCGTTTTTTTCGGAATTTCAACGGGCTTCTTTTCGGCCTTTTCGTCTTTAACGGCCGAATTTTCATCCTCTTTTTCATCTGGCTCATTTTCAAAGGCTTTAAGTCTCTTTCCGAATATCCTCACGGAAGTAGATACACCGCCGTCCTTATATCCGAGATCTATCCTCAATATCCCGAAAAGCGCCTTCACTTTGGCCGCCGCCATCGTCTTATCATATTTTTCGCCCTTTATCTCATAAAACACAGGACAGAATATGATGACCAGAAAAAGTATCAAAACAGCGGCTATTGCCCAAAGAACAGCTTTGCCTGCCGTTTTAAGTATTTTCAAAAACATCGTCATAGGCTTCTCCTCTTTTTGTCAGCCATATACAGTCCAACGCCGGTGATTATGAATACCAACGGAACAACGGCGCAGTACAGAGCCGTCTTTAACGCCATATCCGCGAAAAAAGGCTCTACAAGTATATTTATAACCAGATCCTCGGCAGGATCAAGTATCCACAGATCGTTGCTGAAAAACAGCTTATGAAACACGATAAAGCAAGCGTTGAAATCCACGGCGGCCAATATTCCTATGACAAGGGCCACGGCCAATATTATGCCCGATACCACCGCCGAATATTTTATTAGCCTGTCAAGAGAAAACTTCTTTTTTACCGCCAGCGCAACTGTCAGCGCCGCGAATATGACGGCCGCCGCCTTTCTTACGGCGAATCCGCCGTCAAAAAGCGCCTTGCAGTCGGCCATATGTACCTTTTCTCTTTCGCTGAAAAAGTCCCTTGTCTCTCCGTTGACCTTGGTGACGATATTTTCCAGATCGTTTCTGCCGCCGTGCAGATAATCCATAAGCTCGTCCATAACATACATTATGTCGTCCATTTCCATATCAATGTTTTGGGTAACGTCATATTTTTCAAACTCGTCCCTGAAATATCCCATATCGCCGAATACCGCCTGCGCCACGGCCGTAAGCAGGAGCATAATGACCAGCGCCAGCGCCGCCGTAAAAGTAATTATTTTTTCAATACGCATTTGTATCCTCCAAAATGAATCTCAGCAGCTCAAAGGCTTCTCTCTTTCCTCCGGCCACTCCTATGACAGTATACTTTCCGGCGTTTCTCTCCGTAAGGAGCTGTCCGGACGACATTATCTCATATGAAAATCTGCCGTTATCCCTTACGCAGACGCAAAAAACTCCGGGCGCTGTTATGCCCATCTCCATAAGGCTCACAACCGCCGCCGTATCTTCTATGCTTTTTCCCACATAAAGCTCTTCGGCAAATCTCATACTATCACTCCAAAACATATATAGATTTAGTATACCAAATTTCGGCTGATTTGAAAACAACGGCGCGAATTTTTAATATAAAATACAAAAATTTAGTTTCGGCAATAAAAATGGAGACACAACATCAGCAGTTATGTCTCCGTTTTTTTATTTCAGCAGTCCAAAATACAACAATACGACAGCGCCCAAAACGATCCTGTACCATCCGAACACCTTAAAGTCATGCTTTTTGATATATGACATCAAAAATCTTATTACTATAACCGAAACTATGAAAGCCGATATCATTCCGGCAATGAGTATGGCTATTTCCATACCCTGAAACGCTCCGCCAAACTTGACCAGCTTCAAAAGGCTTGCGCCAAACATAACCGGTATCGCCAAGAAGAATGTGAACTCGGCCGCAACCGTTCTTGAAACTCCGATAAGAAGCGCGCCGACTATGGTCGCTCCGGAACGGGACGTCCCGGGAAACACCGCGGCGATGAGTTGGAAAAGGCCGATGATGAGAGCCGTCTGATATGTAATGTCGCCTATACGCCTTACCCTCGGCCTCATATGGCGGTTACGGTTCTCGATTAAAATAAACGCGATACCGAAAACAATGAGCGCAATACCGACGGTGGTGGAATTATAGAACAGCTCGTTTATCTTGTCGTCAAGCAAAAGTCCGACAACGGCGGCTGGCACACAGGCCACAACGATCTTGAACCACATATTCATGATCCTCATATCCGTTTTTATGCCGCCCCTTTCCCTTCGAAACGGAAATATCTTTTTCCAGAATATGAGCACAACGGCAAGGATGGCGCCAAGCTGTATGACGACCTCGAACACATCCATAAACTCCTGCGACACATCAAGCGGCATAAACTCATTAAGAAGTATTATATGTCCCGTACTGCTTATGGGAAGCCACTCGGTTATTCCCTCTACGATACCAAAAATAAGAGCCTTTAAAATCTCAAGCATAATAATTTCTCTCCATATAATTATTTGATGTTTCCGTTCAATTATAATCTCATACGGGGCATATTACAATTATTTTTTATTTTTTTCTCAGCTCCGCTATTCCCATAACCGCCAGAAATCCGGAAAAAATTTTCCTTAAAACTTCCGAGTCAAGGCTAACCGCGGCAAAAGAACCCAAAGCTGCGGCCGCGAGCCCGAAAAGGACAATGGGCTTTACTACCTTTTTCTCTACGTTTCCATCCTTTATATGGGATATCAGTGCCGCGACGGCTGTAGGTATAAAATATATCAGGTTTATGCCCTGGACGGACTGCTGGCTTATATCCGTCAGCATAACAAGAGCGGGTATAAGCACCGCTCCCCCTCCTATGCCCATACCGCTTATTATTCCCGAGGCGAATCCTATAACAGCCAGAAGTATCATAGGAACATCCTCACAGCCGCGGCCAGCATAGCGAGACCAAAAATTATATGGATTTTTCTTGACGATATCTTATTCAGCAGCTTAGCCCCAACTACTCCGCCTATTATTCCGCCTATGGACACGGCTATGGTCTCTCCCCAGGGTACATCAGCCTTAAAAACATATATCAAAGCTGATAGCACCGACAGCGGCAGTATGACCGCTATAGCTGTGGCATGTGATTTGTGGGCGTCCACTCCGAGGAATTTTTCCATACACGGAACGGCTATCGTTCCGCCCCCTGAGCCGAAAAGTCCGTTAGCAAAACCTGTTATTATACCTATCAAAGCTGTTTTTACCTTATTTTTCAAATTTTATCACCCAAGGTTATTTTTAGCCTCACAGGTCTTTAATATTCATTTTATCAATTTCTTTGTTTTTCCTTTTTCTTTCTCTAACAGTAAAATATATGGCCAGCAATATGGCAGTGGGTATATTCATAAGCAGAAAAACAACAAGTATTAACCCAATGGTAGAAAGCATAGACGTTCCGCCGAAAGCTGCTATGCTAAAGATCCCCAAAAGTGAATATATCACACAGAGAAACGGCAGTATAAGGCCAGGCCACTTACTTTTTGAACGGGATAAAAATATTTGTAAGGCTATGCCTCCCCCTATTATAAAAATCAATATTATTATTCTTGTAAGATCGGTATAAACATTTCCTGAACTATTCATTTTTGTTCTCCTCCTGCAGTTTTCGATACTCAGTTATCAGTATTTTGGCAGCGTCAAAATCCATTTTCTCATTGAGCGCTAACTTTTTGATAAGACTGATATATGGTTCCTCGGATGAGTTTTCACCGGTCTTTATTTTATCTTATCTATCAAACGATCCAGTCTCAGCCTTACTGTTGGATATGTTACCTCATATTGTCTTGCCATTTCCTTAAGGGAACCGGAGGACAGAACAAATCTTTTTATAAACGCCACATCCTCCTCATCCAGCTTTGCCAGCCACGGCGGCATAAATTCCATAACAATCACTTCCTTTAATAAAATTAATATATCATTTAATTTTATTAAAGTCAACAAAATATTATTAAAGCAAAACGCATAAAAATAAAGACAGACGAATCGTCTGCCTTTATTCCGTATTACTATATATCTCTTTTCGCCTCCGACAAAATGGCCTGCCTCATCTCTCCAACGGTTCTGACCTTTATGTCCGCCATTTCAAGCTCTTTTTCTCCGCCGTACCCATATAGGCATCCAATTGAGCGGGCTCCGTTTTTAAAGGCTGTTTCCATATCTGAATATCTGTCGCCGATTATCACAAACGGGCCGTCATATCTCCCTTTGATATTCTCAAAAACGGCGTATTTGGGCTTAAAGCCGTAGTCCTCGGTGCAGTAGAAGCTATCGAAATATTTTCCCAGATCAAAGGCCTTCTTGTGCGCCTCCATATAGCTTCTTTTGCAGCTGCTGAGAAACACGGTCTTTCCGTACACCCCGGTCTGGCGTACAGCTTCCAGAGCCCCGTCATACAGCACGGCTCTTCCGGAGTAAATAAGCTCCTCCATATACTCTCCAATGAAGCCGCTGTATTTTTTCTTCTTATCCTCCGAAATATCCGGCCTGAAATCGCTCCACATGGCATTCACGTCCATGCCTATCCACTTTTCTATTTCCCGGTTCGAATATTCCCTCACGTCCTCGCCGTCAAGACGCATAATCTCGCAGCATTTTCTGAACGCCGGAGCGTATATCCTCATACTGTCGTGTATTGTTCCGTCATAGTCAAACACAAAGGTCATTATAATCCCATACCTTTAATAAGATTTACCATTTCTATGGCTCCAAGCGCGCAGTCATATCCCTTGTTTCCGGCCTTTGTTCCAGCTCTCTCTATAGCCTGCTCGATATTGTCCGTAGTAAGCACTCCAAACATTACGGGAACACCGCTGTGAAGGCCGGCCTGAGCTACGCCCTTTGAAACCTCGGCGCATACATAGTCATAATGCGATGTCGATCCCCTTATCACGGCTCCAAGGGCGATAACTGCGTCATATTTTCCGGACTCCGCCATTTTTGAAGCGATAAGAGGTATCTCAAACGCTCCGGGAACCCATGCGATGTCTATATCATCATCGTTTACGTCATGTCTTTTAAGTCCGTCAAGAGCTCCTGAAACCAGTTTCGATACTATAAACTCGTTGAACCTTGCCGCAACTATTCCGACCTTTATACCCTGCGATACAACATTTCCCTCAAATATTCTCATTTTCTGTTCCTCCTGTTTTATATATTTTTGCGCATTATATTTTATTTAAGATGGAGCATATGTCCCATTTTGTTCTGTTTTGTCTTCATATAGAACTCGTCATACTGGGTAACGCCGATTTCGATGGGCACCCTCTCAACGATGGAAAGGCCAAAGTCCGAAAGTCCCTCTATCTTCTTGGGGTTGTTGGTGAGAAGTCTTAACGTCTTTATGCCGAGATCCCTAAGTATCTGGGAGCCAATGTAGTATTCTCTCAGATCCTCGTCAAATCCGAGGGCAAGGTTTGCCTCTACCGTGTCAAGCCCCTTGTCTTGAAGCTCATAAGCCCTCAGTTTATTTATGAGTCCGATGCCTCTGCCCTCCTGCCTCATATACAGAAGGACTCCTCTTCCTTCTCTTTCTATCTGTCTCATTGCCTGGGCAAGCTGCTCGCCGCAGTCGCATTTGAGCGAACCGAAAGCGTCTCCGGTCAAACATTCGGAATGCACTCGGCAAAGCACGTTTTCTCCGTCTCCTATGTCTCCCTTTACAAGAGCCACATGATGCTCTCCGTTGAGCTTGTTAACATAGCCGTATGCAATAAAGTTGCCGTACTTTGTAGGCATCTTCGTTCTTGCTACGCACTCAACCAGCCTATCGTTGACCTTTCTGTAGCGCTGGAGAGCCTTTATCGTTATGATTTTCATATCAAATTTTTCCGCCAGCGCAAGAAGTTCCGTCCTTCTCATCATCGTGCCGTCGTCCCTCATTATCTCACAGCAAAGACCACATTCCTTAAGTCCGGCTAAACGCATAAGGTCAACTGTAGCCTCCGTATGCCCGTTTCTCTCAAGGACGCCGTTCTTCTTGGCCAGCAGAGGGAACATATGGCCGGGGCGGCGGAAGTCCTCGGGTTTCGAGTCATCATCCACGCATTTCATAGCCGTTATTGATCTTTCTGCCGCTGATATACCCGTTGTCGTGCTTACATGATCTATGGAAACGGTGAACGCCGTCTCGTGGTTGTCCGTATTATTTGTTACCATCTGCGGAAGCTTGAGCTTTCTTATATATTCCTCGCTCATAGGCATACATATGAGACCCTTGCCGTGAACGGCCATAAAGTTGATGTTTTCCGTTGTCGCCGCCTCAGCCGAGCATATAAAGTCACCCTCGTTTTCCCTGTCCTCGTCGTCGGTGACAAGGACTATCTTTCCCTTTCTGAGATCCTCAAGCGCTTCTTCAATGGTGTTAAATTCTTTCATTTCCTGTTCCTCCTTAAAATCCGGCTTTCAAAAGAAAGTCCCTCGTTATGCCCGAGCCCTTTCCCCTCCGGCCGTTATTGTTTTCATTATCGTCAAACATAATAAAATGCTCTATATATTTTCCCACGACGTCATTTTCAAGATTTACCGTGTCACCCGGCTTCTTAAATCCAAGCACGGTTTCCTTCGCCGTATGCGGTATAAGAGATACGGAAAAATCCGTGTCCGTGACCTTAGCTACCGTCAGGCTTATGCCGTCTATTGCTACTGAGCCCTTCTCGATTATATATTTCATTATTTTTCTGTCCGCCGCTATGGTGTACCAAACGGCTATGTCGTCCCTTTCGGTTTTGACTATTCTTCCCGTGCCGTCGATATGCCCGGATACTATATGTCCGCCGAACCGCCCGTTGCAGAGCATCGCTCTCTCAAGATCGACCCTGCTTCCCGAGCCAAGCTCTCCAAGATTGCTCCTTGTAAGGGTCTCGTTCATAACGTCGGCCGTGAACGTATCCTTCGTAAATCCTGTCACGGTCAGGCACACTCCGTTTACGGCAACGCTGTCTCCCAGCTTAAGATCGTCAAATATTTTTGATCCCGACACCGTAAGTCTGGAGGATTTCGCTCCCCTCTCGACCTTGACTACGGAACCTATTTCCTCAACTATTCCGGTAAACAAATCATCTCACCTTCCATTCGATAAGTATGTCCTCATCAAAGCGTGATATTTCGGCGTCTCCCAGCATAAAGGCGTTTGCCGGAAGCTCCACGCCCCTGCCTCCAACGGGCGTTTTCGCGCTATCGCCTCCGAATATTTTTGGAGCGATATAGCATTTTACCCTGTTTACGATTCCCGCCTCAAGGGCGCTGAAATTAAGTCCCGCTCCGCCCTCAAGCAGTACGCTGTCTATGCCGAGTTCTCCCAGCTTTATCATCAGCTCTCTTAGATCCACCCGCCCGTCTTTTGGGGAAGTAGTTATTACGCTGACGTTTCTGTCCTCATATTCCCTGCGGCGTTTCTCGTCGGAGCGTACCGTGGCTATTATGGTCGGTATTTCCCCGGCCGTCTTTACTATATTGGAATCAATGGGCGTTCTAAGGGATGAATCGCATATTATCCTAACCGGGTTGCGTCCTCCTGGCAGGCGGCAGTTGAGCATCGGATCATCGGCAAGCACCGTGCCTATGCCGGCCATTATTCCCGAGTATCTGTGTCTGTCCTGATGCACGTTGTTTCTCGCGTTTTCGCCGGTTATCCATTTTGACGCTCCCGTTACCGTGGCGATCTTTCCGTCGGCTGTCATGGCGTATTTCATTACGACAAACGGGGTCTTTGCCGTTATATAGTGGAAAAACACCTCGTTCATAGCGTCGCATTCGTCCTTCAGCACTCCGCTTATTACTTCTATGCCATGTTCCTCAAGTATTTTTCTGCCCTTCCCGGCCACAAGGGGATTAGGGTCATCCGAGCCCATAAACACCCTTTTTATGCCTTTTTCAATTATAATATCCGTGCAGGGAGGAGTCTTTCCGAAGTGGCAGCAAGGCTCCAGCGTAACGTACAGGTCAGCTCCCCTCGCATCGTCTCCGCACTTTAAAAGCGCGTTCCTTTCGGCGTGGTATTCTCCGCATTTGTGATGATAGTCCTTTGAGATTATTTTCCCATCCTTCACGACTACGGCTCCGACCATCGGATTCGGCGAAGTCCAGCCCATACCCTTTTTAGCCTCTTCTATGGCAATTCTCATATAATCATTTTCCGTCAAGTTCTCATCTCCCAAATAAAAAAGCCCTGAAAACAAATTCAGGGCATGCCAGACACATCAAAGCCTGCGCATAAAAAAACCTGAAATGATAAACATTTCAGGGCATATACGCAAACAAAAGAACCATAAAAAATATGGCTTCTCGTCTTCTTTCATCCAGACTGTACTGTCGGTTTTGGAATCGCACCAAATCATGCGCTCTCGCGCTCGCGGACTATACCGCCGATCGGGAATTTCACCCTGCCCTGAAGACCGGTATTAACTTCACAAGTATATTATCACTATGACAAAGTGATGTCAATAAAAAAATTTGACAAATATCCTCATCATTTTTCACAGCTTGCATTGGGACCGAAAATACTGTAAAATTCTAAATAATATTCAGACATATTTTTACGAAGCATAGGAGGAGTTCTTCTTGAATAAATACGCTGTTAAAGCCGCTGTTTTATGCCTTTTGGCCTGCATATCGCTTTCCGGGTGTTCGAGATCCGCGGATGAAAAAGATCCCGTCGTGCCGGCTCGGGAAGAAGGCGTTACGTTTACCGATGACCTCGGCAGGAGCGTTACCGTCTCGTCACCACAAAGGGTTGTGACGCTTATCGGCTCCTTTACCGATGTATGGCTGCTTTCCGGAGGAAGCGTTGTCGGCGCCTGCGACGACTCCTGGTCGTCCCTCGGCCTTGATCTTCCTGACGGCGTTATAAATACGGGAAAGGTTTCGGAGCCTAACCTGGAAAGCATACTCTCTGCCGATCCGGATTTTATAATCGCCAGCGTAAATACGGCCGCCAATGTCGAACTTCTGGACACGTTTGATGAGCTGGGCATCTCTTGCGCCTATTTTGATGTGTCAAATTTCGGCGACTACCTTGATATGCTCAAAATATGCACGGACATAACCGGCAGAAGCGATCTGTACGAGAAAAACGGCCTTGATGTGCAGGAGCAGATAGAAAAAGCCATCCAAAGGGCCGACGGAAGCGCTCCCGAAGTTTTGTATCTCAGAACGTCAACCAAAAGCATACAGGCCAAAAAAAGCGAAGGCAACGTATGCGGAGAGATACTTGCCAACCTTGGCTGCGTAAACATTGCCGACAGCGATGAAACAATGCTTGAAAATCTGAGCCTTGAGGCCATAATGCGCGCCGACCCTGATTATATTTTTGTCACTCCACAGGGCAGCGACAAGGAAGCCGCCATAGCCAATATAGAAGAAACATTTACGTCAAGCCCCGCTTGGCAGACGCTGAGAGCCGTAAAGGAAGGCCGGTATTATGTTCTCGACCCGTATCTTTACAACCTCAAACCAAATGAACGATGGGGCGAGGCTTACGAGAAAATGGCCGACATACTCTATCCTGAAAATTCAGAAAGGTGAGATCTATGGGATATTTCCCTTTTTTCATTGACATAGAAAACAAAAAATGCCTCATTGTTGGGGGCGGGAACGTAGCCCTCAGGAAAATAAAAAAGCTAATACCCTACCGTCCGGCAATAAAAGTAGTGGCGGAAAAAATAAGCGGCGATATACGTTCCATAGCCTATGCCGGCCTTGAGCTTATTGAAAAAAAATTCAGTCCCTCCGATATAGACGATGTGTTATTTGTCATCGCCGCCACCGACAATGTTTCTCTGAACGCCGAAATATCAAGTCTCTGCCGCGAGCGTGGCATACTCGTGAACTCCGTTGACTCAAAGGACGACTGCGGATTTATTTTTCCGTCTCTCTACAAAAACGGCGGACTTTCCGCCGGAATCACAACCGGCGGGGCAAGCCCGTCACTCTCGGCGAAGTGCCGGAACATACTTGAAAAAAATCTGCCCGAGGACTGTGAAAGCATATTGGATTTCCTCTCATCCATACGCCCCGAGGCAAAACGCCGCATAGCCGACGGTAATATCAGGAGCGCCTTTTTAAAGGAGTGTATGGAACTTTGCCTCTCCCTTAACGGCGTGCCGTCATCCGGCGACGTGGAGGCGTTATTTGAAAAATATGCGGGCGGAGACCGCAAGCGTTCCGGCTTTGTACACATTGTGGGCGCCGGATGTTCCCAAGCCGATCTCATAACCGTAAGGGGTCTTGAGCTTATCCAAAACGCCGACGTTATCATATATGACGACCTTATTTCCGACAAACTCCTTGATATGGCAAAGGAATCCTGCCGGAAAATATATGCCGGAAAGCGTGGCGGCAGACATTATATGAAACAGGACGAGATAAGCGCCCTCATCGTTTCCGAGGCCGAAAAGGGGCAGACCGTTGTCCGTCTCAAGGGAGGCGATCCGTTTGTTTTTGGCAGAGGCGGCGAGGAAATACTTGCCCTCAGAGAAAAGGAGATAGACTATGACGTAACGCCAGGCATAACCTCGGCCATAGCCATACCGGCGGAAGCCGGCATACCAGTCACCCACAGAGGGCTCAGCCGCAGCCTTCATATAATCACCGGCCACACAGACAGCCCGGACGGCATATCGGAAAATTTTGAAAAGCTGGCCGCCCTTGACGGAACATTGGTGTTCCTTATGGGACTTTCTAATCTGGAAAAAATCTGCTCCGGACTTATGGAAAATGGAAAGGATAAAAATACTCCGGCCGCCGTCATATCCGGAGGCAATTCCAAAAACAAAACGACCGTCAGGGCCGCCCTTGGCGAGATAGCCGCGGCCTGCCGGAGTGAAGGCGTAAAGTCGCCTGTGACCATTGTTATCGGCCCCGTGGCATCCCTTGATCTCAGATGTGAATAATATAGATCCCCATTCCGACAGTTCAAGTCAAAATGGGGATTTCCTATTTCATCATGTATTTTTGACCGGTATTATTTCCTGTGCTCTTTACAGGACAGCTCTTTTATACTCAGCTTAAAAACGCATACCAGATTCAGCATTTCATCGGCGTACTCAAAAGTCTCCCTGTCCGAATAGTGACGCATTATTATGTCAAGAGCGCGTCTCTTTTCGTCCGTATCCTCTATAAATTCGATACTTCCCGTTCCTATGACGCTCTTATACATGGCCGTATATCCGCACGCTGTTTCGCCCTCTACGATCTCACGGTCGGTGTCCATCTCAAATCCTGCGTAAGCGTTGTTTTTCATAAGCTCGACCTTTCGGCCTTCTTTGGCTCCGTGGAAATACAGCGTCCTTAGGCCGCCGTTTTCCTCGTATCCAAAGCTGAGAGGGACGATATAGGGCGCTTCTCCGGTATTCAGCGCTACTCGGCATGTTCCGCAGGCCAAAATGATTTCTTTTATCCTGCTTTCATCCGTTACCTCACGCTCTTTTCTTCTCATTTTGCCGCCTCCTTATTTAACGCTTACCTCTCCGGCAAGTATGCGCTTGTAGTCCTCGTAATTTTTCTCAAGGAGCGTGGGCGTGTCAAGGCCGTAGGGGCATTTTTCCTTGCACTGTCCGCAGTGGAGGCAGTCCTCTATCTTTTTCATCTTTGCCTGCATCTCCGGCGTAAGCTGAGCCTCGGAGGGAGCCCTTCTTATCATAAGGGACATTCTCGCGCAGTTGTTGATCTCTATCCCAACAGGACAGGGCATACAATATCCGCATCCTCTGCAAAATTCTCCGCTGAGCTCCTGCCTGTCCTTTTCTATAACGGCGCTGAGCTCATCCGTCATCACAGGGGGATTGCCGATATATGATATAAATTCGTCGAGCTCGCTCTCCCTCTGAACTCCCCATATGGGCAGGACATTGTCGAAACGGTCAAGGAAGGCGTATGCCGCCGCCGAATTGTTTATAAGCCCTCCAGCGAGAGCTTTCATGGCGATGAATCCCATATCAGCCTCTTTGCACATATTTACAAGCTCGATCTCCTGTTCTCCAGAAAGGTAGGAGAACGGGAACTGCAGCGTCTCGTAAAGCCCTGACTCTATGGCCTCCTTAGCAACGGCCAGTCTGTGATTTGTTATTCCTATATGACGTATTTTTCCGGCTTTTTTCGCCTCCTCGGCAGCTTCATAAAGCCCCGTACCGTCTCCGGGCTTTGGACAGAAAGCAGGATTATGGAACTGATAAAGGTCAAGATATTCGCATCTGAGGTTCTTAAGCGTCGTATCGAGATCCTTTTTAAGATCCTCGCCGTTTTGCGCCTGCGTCTTTGAGGCAATGAAAACCCTGTCCCTTATTCCGTCAAAGGCTTCTCCCAGCTTTATCTCACTGTCCGTATAGGCTCTTGCCGTATCAAAAAATGTAAATCCGGCGTTATATGCCTTTTTTACGAGTTTTACGGCTTCCTCCACCGATATTCTCTGTATCGGCAGCGCTCCGAAGCCGTTTTTGTCCGTTATTATCCCCGTTTTTCCAAGCCGCACATTTTTCATTGGTCATCCCCGCTTTCTTTGTTTTTCTGTATGTGATCGCACAGTCCGGCCAAAAAGCATATTTCGCATTTCGGTCTCCTCGCTATGCATATCTTCCTTCCATGGGCTATTATCTGCGTGTTGTACGCTATCCAGTTTTTTTCAGGAAGAAGCTCCATAAGCTCAAATTCTATTTTTACAGGATCCTGGCTGTCGGTAAATCCAAGCAGATTTGATACTCTTCTCACATGGGTATCTACAACTATGCTCGGTATTCCGTATATGTTTCCCCTTACGACGTTTGCCGTCTTTCTGCCGACGCCCGGCAGCTTGATCAGCTTGTCTATGTCGCTTGGCACCTCGCCGCCGTATTCACTTAAGAGCATCCGGCAGCAGCCTATTATATTGGCGGCCTTGTTTCTGAAAAAGCCCGTCGAGCGTATGTCCTGCTCAAGCTCAGCCTGATCGGCCTCGGCGAAGTCCTTTACGCTTGTGTATTTTTTGAAAAGCTCCTTTGTGACCATATTCACCCTTTCATCGGTACACTGGGCGCTCAATATGGTGGCTATGAGAAGCTGCCACGCGTTTTCGTGGGTCAGATAGCACTTTGTTGGGCCGTAATGCTCCTCAAGCAGATCAAGCACCTTTATGACCCTTTCCTTAAGCTCCATATCCGTCACTCCTCCAGACAACGGCGCTTTTCGCTTTGTTCAGCAGTTCGTCCCTGCCGTAATAGTCAAACAGCACCGCCGTTTTTTTATCTTCCCCAGTTATGGGGTCTATGTCAAAAAATTCTATCCTGCACATTCTAAGGAGCTGTCTGGGCGTGTATCCGACAAGCTCCGGCAGGTATTTTTCAATGTTTTCGGGATTTTCGTAAAACTCTCTCTCCCATTTTCTTTCTTCCTCCGACTGATCCCTCTCGATGCTTTGAGGTATGTTTTTCATATTGTCGCCAAGAAAAATATCAAATCTCAAAAGTTCTCTTATATGTCCAAGATGCTCCCTGAAACCGGCCTGTTCCGTGAAAAAATCGAACAGTCTTCCGTAAAGATCCATTTTGCTGTGGGATATCTCGTCATATCCGTTTTTCTCCCACCACAGGGCTAATGTCTCAAAAAACGAAAATGCCCTGCCGTTTTTTTCAACCATATACCTTATGGTGTTTTTTGCCTTTCCCGAATTATAAAACGTCTCCACCATTTCCTCTATTCCCTTTAGCCTGAGCAGGCCGTCAAAGGATATGTCCTTTGTGTAAAGCACCTCGTATGGAGCCTCATCCGCGTAAACTATCCCGTATTTGTCCGCGTCGCGTCTCAGTCCGGAGCCTTTCAGCAGCTTTAAAAAACCGAGCTGAAGCTGTTCCGGCTCAAGGGCGTAAACATCGTCAAAGGAACGGCCGAACGACTCATAATCCTCGTAGGGCAGTCCGGCGATAAGGTCAAGATGCTGATGGATATTTCCCGCCTCCGCGACCCTTCTCACCACGTCCGCTATTCCTCCGAAAGCTGCGTTTCTTTTAACCGCTTCTATGGTCAGGCGGTTTGTGGACTGAACGCCTATCTCAAACTGGAAAAGCCCCTTCCTCGCCTTTTTTAAAAGCTCAATGGCCTCATCCCTCAAAATATCGGCCGTTATCTCCATATGGAAGTTTGTGATGCCGTTGTCGTTGTCCATTATGTATTTCCATATCATCATCGCGTGCTCATGGCTGCAGTTGAACGTCCTGTCAACAAATTTGACCTGTTTGACCTTATTATCGAGAAAAAACTTAAGGTCGCTTTTTACCCTTTCCGGCGAAAGGAACCTGACTCCTTTTTCCACCGATGAAAGGCAATACTGACAGTTATAGGGGCATCCCCTCTGGGTCTCATAATAAATTATCCTGTTTTTGAACTCATCGGCGTTCGCGTAAACAAACGGTATATCGTCAAGGCGCAGCGGCTCTCCGGCGGGGTTTTCGTGTATTTCCCCGTTTTTTCTGTATGTTATGCCGCCAATGTCCGATATGTCCCCGCCTTCCGTCCATCTTTCAAGCAGGCTTTTATATACGCCCTCGCCCTCGCCTCTGATTACGGCATCGGCGAACGGGTTTTCCTCAAGGAAGGCCGCCGAGTCATAGCTGACCTCAGGCCCTCCGAAAAACAAAACAGTCCCGGGAAGCAGTTTCTTCAGCCTTCCGGCGATAATTTTTATCATCCCAATATTCCATATATAGCAGGAAAACCCGATAAAATCGGGTTTTTCCTTGTAAATATCGCTTACAATAAATTCGATCCTGTTATTTATTGTATATTCCTTTATTTTCGTATATCTGCCCTCGGCGTCGGCATAGGCCATAAGGCTTCTGAGCGCCAGAGACGTATGTATATATTTGGCGTTGACCGCCGTAAGCAGAACCTTCATTTTTCTGTGACCTCTCAGATGGCTATGGGCACCTTGCCCACGCTTTCTCCATACTTATAGTCCACGATATTGAAATCATCAACGGTAAAATCGTAGAAATTTTTGATATCCTTGTTCATCTCGAATTTAGGAGCGGGAAGCGGTTCCCTCTCTATGAGCTTCTTTATGATAGGTATGTGCCTGTCATATATATGCATATCCGCTATGACATGCACGAGCTCACCAACCTCAAGGCCGCTTACCTGGGCAAACATATGCACAAGCACGGAATACTGAACCACATTCCAGTTGTTTGCCGCTAAAGTATCCTGCGAACGCTGGTTAAGTATGGCGTTGAGCTTTCCGTCAACTACATTAAATGTCATGCTGTAGGCGCAGGGATAGAGGTTCATCTCGTGGAGATCCTCAAAATTATAAATATTTGTCATTATCCTTCTGCTGTAGGGGTTGTTCTTAAGGTCGTAAAGCACCCTGTCGACCTGATCGAACATTCCTTCCTTATACTGGTGCTTTATTCCGAGCTGATAGCCGTAAGCCTTTCCTATGGTTCCGTCCTCGCCCATCCAGGAATCCCAGATATGTGAATTGAGGTCGGCAACCTTGTTTGATTTTTTCTGCCATATCCAGAGCATCTCGTCAATGGCCGCCTTCCAGTTTGTATACCTGAGTGTAAGTATGGGAAATTCCTTTGAAAGGTCGTAGCGGTTTACAACACCGAATTTTTTGATCGTATACGCCGGAGTGCCGTCCTCCCATACGGGACGCACCTTTTCGTTTTCGGTTGAAAATCCGTTTTCAAGTATATCTTTACAGTTTTTTATAAATATTTCGTCCGCGTAACTCAATTTGATCCTCCTGACTTTTCATACTTCTCTTCTGCCTTCCAGCGCTCTTGCAAGCGTCACCTGATCGACATACTCAAGGTCTCCGCCAACGGGCACTCCGTTCGCTATTCTTGTGACCTTTACTCCAAAGGGCTTTACCAGCTTGCTTATATACATTGCCGTAGCCTCTCCCTCGACGGTGGGATTGGTGGCGAGTATGATCTCCTCCGGGGCGTCGTCCTGTATTCTTTTAAGCAGCTCCTTGAGCTTTATGTCATCGGGCGTGATGCCTGCCATTGGCGATATTACGCCATGCAGCACATGGTAGACGCCGTTGTATTCCTTTGTTCTCTCATAGGCCGCCAGATCCCTCGGGTTCTCTACGACCATTATTAATTTTTTGTTCCTTTTTTCGCTGGCGCATATCGGGCATATATCGCCGTCGGTAAAATTACAGCACACAGAGCAGTATTTTACGTCCTTTTTTGCCGAAATTATGGCGTCGGCAAGTTCTCTCGCTTCCTTTTCGTCCATCCCTATGACATAAAAAGCAAGCCTCTGCGCCGACTTTCTTCCTATTCCGGGAAGCGCCGCGAATTTTTCTATAAGTCTTGTTATTGGATCGCTGTAAAAACTCATTTTACGCCTCTGTCATCAAAACATTCCGCCAAGGTTTCCGCCGGCTATCTTTGACATCGCTCCGTTGGCTATCTCGTCCACCTGTCTGAGAGCCTCGTTTACAGCGGAAAGTATAAGATCCTCAAGCATCTCAACATCATCGGGATCCACAACGTCGGGATTTATTTTTATTTCCTTGATCTCTTTCTTTCCCGTTGCCGTTACCTTTACGGCTCCGCCGCCCGATGTTGTCTCAACGACCTGCTCCGCGAGAGCAGCCTGAGCCTCTTCCATCTGTTTCTGCATTTTCTGCGCCTGTTTCATAAGGGCGTTCATATTCATTCCGCCCATTCCTCCAAATCCTTTTGCCATTTTAATGATCCTCCTGTATTTATCTTATTGTTTCGCCAAAAGTTTAAGGCTCTACTTCTATTCCCGGTATGATCGAGCTCCAGTCCGCTTCTTCCTCCGGCTGGTCGTCTCCGCCTCCGAAAAGCATTTCATACCTCTTTTTAAATTCGTTTCTTGAGATTATCTCGAACTCGACCTCCGCCCCGAGCTCCTTCTCAAAGGCGTCCTTTATATCGTCCATCTTGTCCGAAAGTATCCTGCTGTTTATAAGATTGTCGCTGACAATATACAGCTTATCGCCGTCAAGCTGCCTGAGCTTTGCCCTCTTGATAATTATGTCGTCCGGCGATTTTAAGCTGGACGTTATTTTATCCCATGTATCAAGAGCCTTTTGGTAGTCCTCGCTTATGGCTCTTCTGGCCTGTTTTTTCTTTTTCGGATTCTCTGTTTCTCCGCCGGAGTCCGGTGCTTTAGCCACAAACGCTCCGCTGCGCAGTTTTCTTTCAAGAGCGGCTAATTTCGCGGCAACCGCTGTATAGTCGGCTTCCACCACCGGTGTACACAGCTTCATCAGGCATACTTCCAGCACGACTCTTTTGTTTGAGGCGTACTTTATTTCCGAGCTAAGCTCCGAAAATACGCTTATCAGTCTGCTTATTTCGCTTTTGGATATTCTTTTTGTCTGTTCCCTGAGAGCTTCCGCGCTTTCCGCCGACACATTGAGTATTTTCCCGGCGTCGTTCACTGAAGCCGTTATCATAAGATTTCTCAGATGCACAAGATAATCCGACGCGAACTGTCCTGCGTCCCTTCCGTCTGAAATTATGGAATTTACAATGTTCATCAGCGCTCCGGCGTCGCCCTCGGCGATTTTGTCCGTCATTTCAAAAAATACAGAATCGTCCACCGATCCGACTATTTCCAGAACCTTGTCCCTTGTCAGCTTTTCGCCGTAATAAAATGCGGCGCACTGGTCAAGCAGGCTCAGCGAGTCCCTCATGGAACCGTCGGCAAGCCTTGCCACAAGATGAAGGGCATCGTCGTCAGCCTGTATGCTCTCCTTTGCCGCGTATTCCTTCAGCGTCTGGGCTATGTCCTCCGCGCCTATTCTTTTAAAGTCAAAGCGCTGGCACCTTGAAAGTATGGTTGGCGGTATTTTCTGCGGATCCGTCGTAGCCAGTATGAATATGACATGCTTTGGCGGTTCCTCAAGGGTTTTCAAAAGGGCATTGTAGGCTCCAGGCGAAAGCATATGAACCTCGTCGATGATATATACCTTGTATACTCCCTCGGCCGGCGGATACTTTACGTCCTCGCGTATCTCCCTTATGTTGTCCACGCCGTTGTTTGAAGCGGCGTCTATCTCTATGATGTTAACGCTTCTGCCCTCGTTGGCCGCGCGGCAGAGCTCACATTCGTTGCAGGGCTCGCCGTCGTGCGGATTAAGACAGTTTATGGCCTTCGCGAATATCTTGGCCGTGGACGTTTTTCCCGTTCCCCTCGTTCCGCAAAACAGATAGGCGTGGGACACCCTTCCGCCGGTTATCTGGTTTTTCAATGTTTTGACTATATGCTCCTGGCCTATGACACTGTCGAATGTCTGCGGTCTGAATTTCCTGTAAAGGGCCTGATAAGAGGACATTCTAAAGTCTCCCTTCCGCATATTGATACTATTTTACTATAACAATTTTGGAGAAAAAAATCAAGATTAGCTCTTAAGCACATTTTCTTTCTCAACAAAGTTTTTTGTTTTCCGTTAAAATTGTTTTGCGGCTCTGACTTTTTTATCTTTTATGACTATTAAGAAGGGGGAGATTAATATCAATACTAATGTTTACGGATATGCCCGTGTTTCAAGTACCGACCAGAATGAGGACAGACAACTTGATGCTCTCCATGCGGCCGGCGTTGAAAGCAGTCATATTTTCATTGACAAACAATCCGGCAAAGACTTTGACCGCCCGCAGTACAAAAAAATGACAAAAAAATTGCGCAAAGGCTCTTTATTGTATATTTCGAGTATAGACCGGCTCGGCAGAAATTATGAGGAAATTCAAAACCAATGGCGTATTTTGACAAAAGACATAGGGGCGGACATCTGCGTAATCGATATGCCGTTGCTGGACACACGTCAAGGAAAGGATCTGATGGGCACTTTTATCGCGGATCTTGTGCTTCAGATATTGTCTTTTGTAGCTCAGAGCGAAAGAGAAAATATAAGAAAAAGGCAGGCCGAAGGCATAGCCGCCGCCAAAGCCCGCGGTGTTAAATTCGGGCGGCCCCCAAAGCCTCTTCCAGAAAACTTTAAAGATTCATATTTTCGATGGAAATCCGGTGAAATTACCGGAAATCAGGCCGCAAAAGAATGCGGACTGAGCACTTCAACATTCTTCTATAAAGCAAAGCATTACAGAATGTAATTTTTTTAAAACGTGTACTTTTTTGTAAATATTTTTAGTTTTTTGTTTACTTTAAAAGTATACCATATATTTTTACTATTTAATATCCAATTTTTAAAAAATATTTCCAAAAAATAAAGTTTTTTCTTTATGCTGTTTTAATCAAAAAAGTACACTTTTTTGAAGGAGGACAAACAAAAATGAGGCATTTAAAACAGTTTTTCTGGGTATTTTCCACCATTTATCTGTTATTTACTTTTTTACCTTTTATGGCGACGGCAAATGATGAATTTCCAATATCGACATCGGATGAACTTATGGAGCTTTTGAAATCAACCTATTCTGACGAAACGCTTGGCAAAACATATGTTCTTCAAAACGATATAGAAATCGACACCAGCGAACTTGCGGCTACTTACTCTTCTACATCAAACGGTGCCGAAAGGGCATTTAAAGGTATTCTTGACGGCAGAGACCATACAATAACTATTTTGGAAAACGAAGACGGAGAGTCTTCAAAACCACTTTTCGACCATATAAGCGGAGATCTCAATTCACGCGTTTTAGCCGGTGTTAAAAATATTAACTTGATATTTGAAGGCGATGTTGAGGGAACTACCGTTGCTTCCACTCTTTCATATGCCGAAATAAGCAATGTTGATATAACTTTTGAAAAAGATATTGTCTTCGCCGAATCAGGAAATTATTCAATAGCAACTGGAGTTTTTGGATTTCCATCAAATTCAACTCCCATAAACATAACTGATGTGACTGTAACCGGCTATGGTATAATTGGTTCTGAAGAAGCGCAGAATTCAGCCTTTGTTATGGCTTCCGGAGTATATTCGGAATGGAATTTTGCAGGAGGTGAAATAATTTGCGACGGAATAGAGGTAAGTGCTGATGGAATATACGCCGTAAGCGACTATGATACGGACAATACAAACATTTATTCCGATTGCTGCGCGGCAGGCATTTCCTCCGGATATTCTCAGTCTAATCTCAGGCTTGGAAACTCTTCCGTAAACATAGAAAATGATATTTACGCACATTCATCAAACGGCGCTGATGCCGACGCTTACGGTCTTGGATATAGTTTGCTGGCAATGTATAGCTGTGATGTAACCGTTGGCGGAAATATAGAAGCTCGTGCCGATTCTCAGGCGTACTCCAGATCATACACTGTAACTGCCGCCGGCATGGGGTTTGATGTGTATACAAAATATAACGATGATATTTTTGATAGTCAAACTACAGGCGAATGTTCAATAGATATATCAGGAAATATTTCAGCTTCGGCATCATCGGAAAGTTCTTCATCAGCCGGATATAAAGCCGTTGCCTCCGGCATAGCGGTATTTACATCTCAGCAATCGTCCTGGAAAGATGTGTCAGTTGAAGCTAAAAACATAATATCCGATACCGATGGCTATACTTCTTCATACGCTGTTGGTTTCGCTTATCAAACAAAACATTCAGGAAATGAAACAGAGGATGATTTTGACTATACAGACTGTACAGTTAAGGCCGAAAGTATTTCGGCTGATTCAAACGGCGATGGAGGATATGCCGCGGGATTTATGTTTTGGGGATATGCTACATATCTTGACTGTAAAGTCACCGTTGATTTAATAGAAAGCTCAGGTCTTGAAGCCGCATCGGTGGGGTTTGTCTATCGTTTCTCCCCAAATACGTCTTATTGGAGAGATGATAAGCATGGAGAAATCAAAGGATGCGAAGTCTCCGTAGAGTCCATAGCTGCCAATAATACATACAGTGACTACGGGGCTGAAGTATCCGGCCTTGTTGGTGACGCTTATAATATGCGTTATGGGACTACAGGCGCTATAAGAGATTGCGATGTATGCATAACCGAAGACCTATCGGCAACCGGATATAACTGTATTAAAGCGCTTCTCGTTGAACAAAATCGAAGCGGCTACGACATTTATGATAATATTGTTGAACTCCCGAAATCACAGGCTGATGTGCAAACTATTGACGGAAAGGATTATATCATTTTTACGGGCAGTGAGTCTGACGGCAGAAGCCGTGAATCTATCGATGTTCCCTCAGCCTGGGAATCCGGGAACCGCGTTATTTTTATAAACAACAGTGAAAATGATATATTCTGTAGATTCGATGATGGAGATACTTCAAAAACATTATGGGAGCTTAATCAAACATCTCTCTACAGAAAAATCAGCTATGACCTTAACGGCGGAAAAGGTGCCAACGGCGTTGATTACGACACCGAATATGTAACTGACGGAAATAATATAACAATTAAAGACGCTCCTTCAAAAGACGGCTTTGACTTCATCGGCTGGGGTTACGGCGCTAACGTCTATCAGCCCGGTGATAACCTAACCATAAGCACTGACGTTACATTTACCGCGCTTTGGAAATCGGCCGGTTCAATGCCGGAAGAGCATGGTTACACTCTTATATATGACACAAACGGCGGCAGTCGAATACCTTCCGAAACACAAGACCAAGAATGGATAAAGTCTTACGATAATCTTCCTTCTTCCGAGCGAAACGGCTATGTTTTTAAAGGGTGGTATTATGATGAAGATCTGAGCATTCCTGTTGAGAGCGATATACATGTAGACAGACAGTCAGTCACTATCTATGCTAAATGGAGCAGAAACGGACATTCCTACTCTCTTGAAGAAAAGGAAAGCATCTCATATATACCAGATATAGAAAACCATGAAAGCTACCTCACCGGCTATCCTGACAGCTCCTTCCGTCCCGATGGAAATATGACCCGTGCCGAGGCGGCCCAGATGTTTTATAACCTTCTCCCTGACAAGGACATACCCGAAGCTGATGTATTTTCAGATGTTTCCCCCAGCGCCTGGTATGGCAAGGCGGTACGCAGTCTTGCTTATCTCGGCATAGCAGAAGGCGTCACCGGCGGAGTCGGAAACCATTTATACGAGCCCAATCGCCCCATTACAAGGGCAGAGCTTACGGCAATGGCCATGCGCTTCTCCGGTCTTGAAACCGGCGGAGAGAACGTGTTTACCGATGTCAGCGAGGATGACCGGTTCTATGAAGAAATAGTCGGTTCCGCACAATATGGCTGGATAAGCGGCTATCCTGACGGCACATTTCGTCCGAACAACAATATAACAAGAGCCGAGGTGGCATCTATCGTCAACAACCTGCTCGGACGTTCAGCCGATGAGTCCTATATCGACGGTGGGCCGGAAAACCTGCGACGCTTCACTGACCTGTTTGGCTCACATTGGGCTTATTACGACATTATGGAGGCAGTCAATGCCCACGACTATGAAATGACATCATACGGAGAGAACTGGGTTGAAATAAATTTATAAGGCAAAAAAGCAGGCGGCTTGTCCGTCTGCTTTTGCTATGTTTTGCTATACTTCCTTACGCTTCTCCCTTTTTCTCTCCGCCGCCGTATATATCCTGTGCGCCGCGTATGCGCAGGCGATTCCCAGCGCCGCTCCGCCTATAACGTCCGTCGGAAAATGCACATACAGGTACAGCCTTGAGAAGGCTATAGCCAAAGCTATCACGCCAAACGCTTTCCAATGCTTATATTTTGAAAAATACATTGCTCCCGCCGCCGCGAATGACGCAGCCGTATGCCCCGAAGGGAATGAGTGATCCCCCGGCGGGTCTATCATAAGTATTATGTCCGGATTTATATGGAACGGTCTCTGCCTTGCCACAAGCGGCTTTATAAGCATATTGCAGAATATAAGATCGAGCACAAGGGCTATGGCCATAACAACGCCCGTTTTTCTATATTTTTTGGATATAAGGAATATGAGCGTCAGTATGATCCACAAAATGCCGGCGTTCCCAAGAGCCGTTATTTTAGGCATAACAAAGTCCAGTATATCCCCTTTTATGACGTTTTGCAAAAAATCAAGTACGGCGATCTCTATCTCGTTCAACGGCCCATCTCCCAGTATTGTCAGTCTTTAAAAATTCCCAATAAACAAAAAACCGCCATATGGCGGAATATTTCAGGATCCATGCGTCCGTTCCTTGTATGGCCTTTTCCGCACGTTACCCGGTTCAAAGACTCGGACCAAGCGACCTCGTGGCACATAGAAATAACTGCTTAGTGCTGCTTCCTTCCGGACCTGACACGGTTCACAGGTTCCTATTGCACAAGACTCAGCCTTTCAACGCCTCATTCCCGGGGCAGCTGCGAATAAACGCATCCGCAGAACGGACATCACCCCCACTGTAGCGGATTGTGGGTACAGGGCGCCGCTGCCTCCCCGGCTAGCATGGAAAATTTTTAACGCGAAAGCGTCTTTTGCAATTTGAAATGCGTAGATATTATAATCTATAATCTACACTATTGTCAAGGACTCCTTTTTTGAATATAATAGTAATAATGTATATGCATTTTTATTTGCATAAAAGAAAAGAGGGAATACCATTGAACAAACTTACAGTCGCTGTGATATTCGGCGGCCAGTCCTCGGAGCACGAGGTCTCCAGGGTGTCCGCTTCATCCATAATATCAAATCTTGATCCGGAAAAATATTATGTCATTCCCGTCGGCATAACCAAAGACGGAAAATGGATGATATATAACGGTCCCGTTGATAACATAAAAAACGGCGAATGGGAAAAATTCGGCACTCCCGCCATTCTCAGCCCGGACGCTTCCCAGAAGGGGCTGCTTAAAACAGTCGGCGGAAAAGTAAAGCTCATCCCCATCGACCTGGCCTTTCCCGTGCTTCATGGAAAATACGGAGAGGACGGAACCATACAGGGGCTCTTCGAGCTTGCCCAGATCCCCTATGTCGGCAACGGCGTTCTCGCATCAAGCGTTTCCATGGATAAGGCCTTTACAAAAATAATTGCTAAAAACGCGAGGATAACCCAGGCAAAATACGTCGAGCTGAGAAGCGAGGATCTCCGAAGAATAAAGTCCGCCGTTTCAAGAATAGAAAAGAAACTCGGCTACCCCTGTTTTGTAAAGCCGGCCAACGCCGGCTCCTCCGTGGGAATAACAAAGGCTCATAACAGAGATGAGCTCATCTCCGGCCTTCATCTCGCTGCCCAGCATGACAGCAAGATCGTCGTTGAGGAAGCCATCGTCGGACGAGAGATAGAATGCGCCGTTCTCGGCAACCGCGACAAAGCCGAGGCTTCCTGCGTAGGCGAGATATTCGCCGCCGCGGAATTCTACGATTATGACGCCAAATACAACAACTCCGATTCAAAGACCGTCGTTCCTGCCGACATATCCAAGGAAAAATCCGATGAGATAAGAAAGACAGCAGTAAAGGTCTTTAAGGCCGTTGACGGCAGCGGTCTGGCCAGGGTCGACTTTTTTGTGGAAAAGGATACCGAAAGGGTCATATTCAACGAGCTCAACACTCTTCCCGGCTTTACCCCCATCAGTATGTACAGCATGCTCTGGGCTGCCTGCGGAAAGAGTATGGGCGAGCTTATTGACGATCTCATAGACCTTGCCCTTGAGAGATTTTCTCTCAAGTGATCGGAGGGTGCTTTTATGGATAACAGACCAATAGGAATATTTGATTCCGGAGTCGGCGGCCTTACGGTCGCGAAGGAAATTCTTAAGGCTCTCCCCAACGAGAATATAGTCTATTTCGGAGACACTGCCAGAGTTCCCTACGGCGATAAGTCAACGGAAGTCGTTACTAAATACTCCAAGCAGATAGTGCGTTTTCTTCTCACAAAAAACGTAAAAGCGATCATTACCGCCTGCAATACCGTCTCTTCCAACTCTCTCGAGGCTCTCAGGGCGGAATTTGACGTTCCCTTTGTCGGCGTTGTGGAGCCGGGAGTAAAAAGCGCCGTAAGCACGACTGTCAACAAAAAGGTCGGCGTTATCGGCACGGAAGCCACGATCAGGAGCAATATGTACAGCAGGCTTATCCACGAGGCTGACAGTTCCATCGAGGTATTTTCCAAGCCCTGTCCCCTTTTTGTTCCTCTTGCCGAGGAAGGCTGGTACGACAACGATGTGGCAAGGCTTACGGCTGAGATATATTTGAATGAGCTCGTGCGCTGCGGCATAGACACTCTGCTTCTTGGCTGCACACATTATCCGCTCCTCAAACAGTGTATAGGCGAAACCATAGGAGAGGCCGTAAAAATCGTTGACCCTGCTAAAAACACGGCGTTTCTCATTAAAGAAATACTTAAGGAAAACGATATGTTGAACGACGGGACTCAAAAGCCCACCAACGTATTTTATGTAAGTGACATAACAAACAAATTCGATAAAATATGCCTTAAGACCTTGAAGAAAACCTACACTCCGGCTAAGATAGATATAGAGAAATATTAAAACAGGGACGTCGCCCAAACCGCGTCCCAGGCCTTCCGATCTGGCGGCGCCGTTTTCACGGTAACGTCCCTGCGTAACAATAAGGGGAAGAAGTATGAGGGCGGATATGCTTTTACACCCGGCCTCAATAATAATTATTACCGTTTCGGGCTTTTATATACTTTAAAATGAAAATTTTTTCGCGGATTTATTTGAATATCAAAACTTTTCACGTCGGTCATAAAATATGAGACGGCGGTGAAAAATAAACGCGTAAAGCCCGAGTTTAAGAAAGGAGAATCACAAATGATCAAAGTTATAACACCTGAAACATTTGAAAGCGAAGTTTTAAACTCAAGCGAGCCCGTTCTTGTGGATTTCTTCGCCACATGGTGCGGTCCCTGCAAAATGGTCGGCCCGGTTCTTGAAAAGCTCTCCGAGGACTATGCCGGAAAGGTAAAATTCGCGAAGCTCGACATAGACACGGCTGAGGCTCTCGCCATAAAATACAGCGTTTTCAGCGTTCCATCCATGCTCGTGTTCAGAGACGGAGAGGAAAAGGGCAGAATCGTGGGCGCCCTTCCTCCCACGGAAATATCCAAAAAAATAGACGAGTATATAAAGTAAAGCGTAACGCAAAACACCCCCTGTTTATACGAAACAGGGGGTGTTGCTGTATAAGAGTCCGGCAGCGGACTCTGCCCTTTGGCTTAAACCCGAGCCGGATATGGATTCAATCATATACAAAACATTGCGGCCAAAGATATAAGTTTTTCAGTTATTTTGTTTTATTTTCCATAATTAACACATCTTTACTTTTATGCTAACATAGGCTTAATAATTAGCAACAATTATATATTGATCATAGTATAATTTTACATAATTGTCAATCAATCTAAAGGGATCTATTTTTTCGGAACAGGCTTGACAGTCAGAAAGTGCCGCCATCAGGTTAATCTGTCATTTTCTTTCTGCCATTGGCTTCGGGGCAAAATAAAAAGGCTTCAAAGCGAGATGCCACCTCCGCTTTAAAGCCCGGTTGTTTTAAAATCCTATGTTTTTCAGGTCGAATTTACGCCTTCCGGCGATTATTCGGAAACCTTTAAGCCGGCAAGTTTAGCCATTTCGATGATAGATTCCTTTGAAACCTTCTTGCCTTTATATTCGATAAGATCATCCATGCTTCCCGTGAAAATGTCAGCGGGCTCATATTTCTTAAGAATGATCCTTTCGTCGTCAACAAAAATTTCAAGTGTATCTCTTTCATTGATATTAAGACTTCTTCTGAGCTCAATGGGGAGCACTATACGGCCTAATTCGTCTACTCTCCTTACGATACCTGTTGATTTCATTGATATCCCTCCCTTATAATTTGGCAAATTAGTTCTATCTCCTGTTCATAATATCAATATACCGTCTTTTTGTCAATAATTGTAATACTTTTTATATTTTTTGATAGTATAATTAATATAAAATTAATTTTTTATTATAAAATAGTACGAAATTTGAGACTAATTACGACAAAAAAAGGTAGTTGTAGACAAACATATATTTCCAAAATTCTATTTTTTATGCATTAATTTAGTTCATATTGCCGCCGTTTATATGAACTTTTTTACACTTTAGTTCGTTTTATCAAACACTTCGCTGGAAAACGGCCCATGAATAAATCCTTGTCTTACAAAATAAAAATAAATAAAACGGAGGTGGACAGACCATTATGAACATATTATGGGGCTCAATGATAATTATAGGCGTTATCTATTCATTTTTCAACGGCGTGCCTCTTACCGAGGCTGTCATATCATCCGGTAAAGACGCTGTGGATATGGCTATTACCATGCTTGGAATAGTACCTATATGGTGCGGTATGCTAAATATAGCCGAAAAGGCCGGTATCACCGCCGGTATATCAAAAATTCTGGATCCGGCAGTCGGAAGGCTGTTTCCCGAAATACCAAAGGGTCACAAATCCCTTGAATACATATCCTCAAATATTACGGCCAATATGCTCGGCCTGGGCTGGGCGGCCACTCCGTCGGGCGTGGAAGCCATGAAAAGCCTGTCGGAGCTTAACGGAAAAAGCGCCGAGGCGTCGGCATCCATGCGTATGTTTATGGTAATAAATATGTCGTCCGTACAGCTTATCACCATAAATATAATAGCTTACCGCTCAAATTTTTCGTCCGACTCGCCGTCGGAGATCATTCTTCCCGGAATAGCGGCGACCGTCATATCCACCGCGGTCGGGATCATAGCCGTAAAATTGTGTGAAAGGCGCGTGAAAAAATGCAGATAATAAATTATATCTCGCAGTCCGTTCTTCCCGCTATTTTCCTTATTATAATACTTTGCGGCTATTGCGCCGGAATAGACATTTTCCATGCCTTTACCGAAGGAGCCGCCAGCGGCATAAAAACCGTATTTTCCGTCCTGCCGTCCCTCCTCGGCCTCTTGTGCGCGGTATCTATATTCAGAGCCTCCGGGGCAATGGACGGCTTAATCGCCCTGCTGTCTCCCATCTGCCGCCTGAGCGGCTTTCCGGCGGAGCTTATGTCACTTGGAGCCGTAAAAATGCTTTCATCCTCGGCGGCGACCGCGCTTCTTCTTGATATTTTCAAGGTCTTCGGCCCGGATTCCCTTGTGGGGACGGCGGCCTCAATAATGATGTGCTGCACGGAAACCATTTTTTATACTCTGAGCGTATATTCCTCAGCCGCTGGCGTCAAAAGGACAGGCTGCACCGTAATATGCGCCGTAATAGCAAATATTTCCGGCATAATAGCCTCCTATGCCATCGCATTATATATGTTTCAATAATTGAATTTGAGCCTCCGATATGATATTATTAAATAATAGCTTATTTGCGGAGGTGATCTGTTTTGAAGCTGAAAAAACTTCTTGCCGCGGTGCTTCCGGCCCTGCTTCTTTTCGGATGCGTGGCTCCCGCCGAGGAAGATGAGGAAACGGTTTTCCAGGTCTCTGACGAGGACGGGGCGTATTACGCTTCCGTTATAGAAGAGACGCTTAACTCATTTTATTGGAGGTATGATTCCGGAAGCATTTTTTATGAGGAGGATGTCATACCGGATAACGAGGAAATATTGACCTGTTCGCAAAATGACGGATATGATCTTGAGCGCTATGTCGGCGACGACTGTATAAAAGCCTCGGCCAGTCTTTTATATTTCAACAGACAGCCCGCCGGAACGGTTTATTTTTACTTTGTCGGTCAAAAACTCGCCGGACTGTATTACACCCCGTTCAGCGGCGGCATTCCCTGCAGTCTTGACGTGAGGAACGCCTATATGCTGCCCGGCTCGTTCACGAATATGGAAAGCGCCGACCCTATACTTGAATATGACGCCTCATACATAGGGGAGACGTCTGTCACCGGTATGTTCGATTCCACCGTTATAGACGGAACATCCTATTCCATATTCACCGACGGCAGGATTCTTTCTATATACCGAGGAAACGGCTCTTCGGCCATAAGCCTCTATAAAACCGTTGATCTTACGGAGGAAGGGCTTATCCCAATGTCCGCGGCTTTCATAAACAGAACTACGGAAAGCGCCGTTTTGTACGGTATCGAGACATACAGCGACGAAGGCTCGTCCCACATAATAGTACCGCAGAAAATAATATTCTTTGATTCGGATTTCAACGCCACGGAATCGGAAATATCCTCAACGGAAAACGATCTGTACTCCGTTGGATTTGATGATGGAAATCTTGTTGTGTCAAGAGGAAAATACATAGACTACTACTCCCTTTCCGGCACGTCTCCCGGTGTTAAGCTGGCCAGCTACTATATCGGCAGATCCATAAGCGCCATGAGGATATGCGACTTGGACGGCGACGGTCAGACGGAATATATTTTCACCGACGGTCTTGACCTGTTCATATATCACAGGACGGACACTCTTTTCAGATGCGTATGGAGCACCCACCTGTCCATTGACAGCTTCGAGGATTTCATATACGCCGGAGACCTTAACGGCGACGGAGTAAAGGAGATATATGTGATCGATTCATCGTCAACGGCGGCCAAATACGCCATTGGCGAAAAAGGAATGTATATAGACAACGAGGACATAACCTACGGTCAGAGCCTTCATATCGCCGATTTCAACGGCGACGGCCTGTCCGACTGCCTTGTAAGCTACGGGCAGGACGCAGACTCAATGGAGATGAGGCTTAGCGTGGAAAAGAGCTGACCGCGCGTAAGCCATGAAAGGAAGATTTTTTTGGAAACGGAAGATAAACTGACGCCGGAGGAATACGGCGTTCACGAATATTATATGAAAGAGGCGCTTAACGAGGCCAAAGCCGCCATCGACAGCGGAGAGGTCCCCATCGGCTGTGTGATCGTATACGACGGAAAAATAATAGGCAGGGGGCATAATCTCAGAAACAGCAGAAAAAATCCCCTCTGCCATGCGGAAATATCGGCCATAAACGAGGCCGCGGGCTTCATCGGCGACTGGAGACTGGAGGACTGCACCCTGTATGTCACCGTCGAGCCTTGTCCTATGTGCGCCGGGGCCATCGTTCAGGCGAGGATACCCCGCGTCGTTTTCGGCACGAGAAACGTAAAGGCGGGCTGCGCAGGCTCGATTTTGAACATTCTAAACGAACCTCGGTTCAATCATCAAGTGGAAGTCATCGAGGGTATACTCCGCGAGGAATGCGCCGCGCCAATGGGCGAGTTTTTCAAGCGATTCAGAAAAAGCAAATCCGCCGATCAGACGGAAGCGCCATCCTTATAATTTTTCGACACGCTTAAACGGACGGCTCCGCCGTCCGTTTAAGTATATCCAAGAGCTTTATCCAAATACCAGCCTTCCTATTCTCTTTTTTACTTTTCCTTTCGGCAGTTCCTCTCTCCCCGCGAACCACAGCGCCCCTCCCGACGGGTCCCAGCCGTTCACCGCGTCCCTCGAGGCGTTTATATGCGTTTTTTCAGGCTCTCTCGGCAGAGCTTTTCCCTCCTCAAAGCTGCTTATTATATCGCCTATGCTGTCCCGAAAGCCTCCGTCGGCGGCTCTGTTCATCACTACAGCCCCTACGGCCACCTGCGCCGCATATGGTTCTCCTCCGGCGTTTCTGCCTATAAATTCGGCAAGGGCGTATATGTCGTTTTCATCGGCTCTGACCGTCTTTATCCCAAGTTTTTCAAGCGTCTCCCTCTCGGCTATGCCGTTTGGCGCCATACCTCCATCGGTCTGAAACGCCGTCAGGGCGTAATATGTATAGGCTCCGAATATACCGTCGATCTCTTTTGGATAGTATCCGAGCCCTTTCAGCCCCTCCTGTATGAGAGCCACTGTCCTCCCCGATGTGCCCCAGTAATACACCGCCACATAAACACCCTCTTATTCTTTTATTTTCTCAAACCATTCCACTATCTTGAATTTCATCTTCGGGACGGCATCCTCGGAGGAAAGCATAACAACCTCGTATCCTTCGTCCCCAAGGGCGTCCCTGAGCGTCTCCCTGTCGTCCTCGCCTATGCTCTCTCCGCCAAGACACAGTGGCGGGTACATAACGCACCACCAGTTGTGCCCCTTTCCTTCGCCAATTACTATCCTCAAAGAGCTGTATTCGCCCTCCGGGAAAACGGCGTCGGCATAATATCTGACAGGATAACGCTCCCTTGAAAGCTCCGTTTTTACATCGTATTCAAGGCCGGCCTCCTTTATTACCCTTTCAGCCGTTTCGGTTATGCCCTCGGTCTTTGAAATCAAAACGTCCTCGGCTTCCCTTCGGCTTTCGCACTTCTCCATCTCCGGCCTTAAATATTCCAGCACCTCGTCCCTCACCCTCAGCTTAAGTCTCTGGTCCGTCTCGCTGTCGCTGTTGGCCAGCACATGGAACCTTACCACGGAATCCTCTATCCTTTCGCTGACCCTTCCGGCGTAGGAACATACAGCGATATATCCTGTAAGAGCAGCCGCGCAAAGCACCGCCGCGAGAGCGTCCTTCCACTCCCGTCTTATGACCATGCGTATTTTATACAGACCCGTTTTATACGATTTTTTATTATATCCGTTCTCTTTATTTGCCTTTTCCACTATGTAACCCTCCCTTATGATATATAAGAAAGGGTCTCCAGAATCACGTCATTTTATAACTCCGGAAGAAATTATTTCTACGTCGGCATAAATCTCAAGCCCGTCATACTCTCCTATTCCGAGGAAATCCACGTCCATTTCCTCAGCCTTATTTACGCTGGCCGTCAGGGAGTTTATTATCTCTTCCTCAAAGGCGGCCCCGTTTATCCTGTCCGCGGCGCTCTCGGCGGATACTTCGGCGCTTATATATATTTTCACATTCCCCTCGTCCCTGAGTATATCCGTTTTCTGGCTTTTTACCCCGGCCGATACTCCTTCCGCCGTTATCAGTTCTCCTTTGGCTCTGCCTTTTATCCATTTGACGTTTCTAATGTCCTCGGCCGTCACGCTTCCCATGTACTCGCCGTCTTTTATGACCTCTCCGCCGTCAAGGAACACCTCTCCGTTTTCGGCGCTTATTTTCGGTATTACGAACGTGCCTCCTTGACGCAGGCATTTTATCAGCCGCTCAAAATTCATATACTCGCTGAGTTCCGTGTCCCCACCGTTGTTTTTATAATAGTCCCAAAGATACAGCCCTCCCTTTGAGCCCTTATCCATAACCGCGCGCACGGTCTGCGCCGCGTTATCCGAGGCGAAAACAACTATCTTCGTGTTTATATCGTCCATTCTCTCCATCGTGTATACGGTTTCCGCCAGCGTCTCGCCGTCGGAATATACTCCGCTTCCGAATATAACTGTTTTAAGCTGTCCGAAATACATCTTTTTGCTCGAGTACATATCGGCCAGTCTGCGTATCTCCGGCAGGCTGTCTCCTCCGACAAGTATGGTCTCCTGTTTTTCGGAGCTTTGCCCTATGTCGCTGGCAAGCCCGGCTTCTCCGGCGGACATAATATATTTTCCGCCTTCGCCTATGGCTTCCGCCTCCCCGTCCCCGTCCGAGTCCATCCCCATAAGGACGACATATTTCCGGTTTTCCGTCTCCGTGGCGTCAAAACAGGAGCAGAGAGCGAATGTCAGAGCGAAGATACCGGCCGCAAAAATTCCAAGTTTTTTTATTTTCATCCTTTTTTCCTCCATTTCCAGGCAATCAGGCTTAAAACGGAAGCCACGGCGAAAACGGCCAGCGACGCCCCTCCGGTCAGATAAATACCAGCCACGGCCGAGCTTGCGCCGTCAAAAATGAGCGAAAGCGCAAACGCCACCGACGCTCCCGCGCATATGAGCAGGGCGGATCCGCCGTCCTTCACAAGCCCCTTTCCGAAAAGCAGTATCTCAAATCCAACGGCGGCAAAAACGGCAAAAAACCACATCCTGAGCATAAGCACATCCTGCCTGTCTCCCAAAAAGGCCTCAAGATTGACCGTGTCCATTATGTTGAGCGCCGGAAAAACCCTGTCAGCCGTATCTCCGAGACCGAATTTAGATACCGCCGTATATGTGAAGGCTACCACGGCGGCAAGAGCCATCATAACGGCGCATATTGCCTTTTTCGATCGGTTTTCGCCTTCGGTCTCCGGCAGAAGTATAAAAAGCGACTGAGCGCCGCCAAACATAAATGAACATCTAAATCCGTTCAAAAGCACATTGTCCCCGGATTGCTCAAACGCCGCCGTAAGCATTCCTCCGCCAGTATCATAAAGGCATACAGCGGCGGCTATAACGGCGTTTACGGCCGCTATGACAAATATTATCTCTCCTGCCCTTCCAGCCCCCTGCGCGCCCGTGGAGGCCATATAGAGGGCTCCTGCGGCAAATACGGCCGCCACTATCCATACCGGCGTTTTCGGCAGGAGATAAAGCGACACAGCGGAGCATACAAGCCTTATGTTCGCCCCCGCCGTTATTATCAGGCTCAGCCCTGCCAGTATTTTTACGATTCTGTTCGATTTATCGAAACAAGCCAGTTTATTGACTGAAAAACATATCAACGCGCACTCCGCCGCCGTTATCAGGGCTCCGATAAGCACGCTGTAAATATTATAGACCGCCGTCTGGGGCAGGCCGATGAGCGACGATGAAAAAATAATCAGCGCCACGGCCGCCTGCATCTGTCTGGCGGAAATCTTCCTGTTTGAGAATATCATCTTTTTCCCCTCCTGATTTTGTTTTTCGGGGAAGCGAAAATCGGGCGTTTTCTGAGCATAAACAGCGGCAGTCTTATAATGCTGTCCTTAAAGTCGTCCCATCCCCTTTCCGAAGCGGAGCAGTATGGGTACATATACGGAATACCGAAACTCTCCAACGAGCACAGATGGACTATGACAAGCAGTATTCCCGTCCAGAACCCGAACATTCCCAGCGCCGCCGAAAGAATAAGTATAATATATTTTGACAGCCTTATGCCGTTTACCATCGCCTGATTTGGAATCACAAAAGTGCATATTCCGGTTATGGCCGAAACTATGACGACGACCGGCCCCACAAGTCCCGCCTCCACCGCCGCCTGACCGATGACGATGCCCCCGACAATGCCCAGCGTTGAGCCTATGGACGATGGCAGGCGTATGCCGGCCTCGCGCAGAAGCTCAAAGGCTATTTCCATGCCGAACACCTCCGTCACAGCGGAAAACGGCACGTCTATCCTTGTCCCGGCGATTTTCAGCACGGCTTCCACCGGCAGGAGATTTGGATTATATAATGTTATGGCGATATAGAGCCCCGGGAGCGCCAAAGCGAGGAATGCCGCGGCGTAGCGTATGAGACGGATAAAGCTCATTATCTGCCAGCGGTCGTAATAATCCTCGGCGGCCTGAAAAAACGTATTCAGCGTAGACGGCAGAAGGAGCGCCAAAGGTGAGTTATCCACGGCGGCCACGACCCTGCCCTCCAATATGGCCGCGGCGGCCTTGTCCGGCCGTTCCGTCATTTGAACCTGCGGGAAAGGCGACCACCATTTTTTCTCTGTCAGCTGTTCTATATATCCCCCGTCGATAACGGCGTCCACGTCTATCTTTTTTATGCTTTCTATCACTCTTTTTACTATCTCGTCCCTCGCTATCCCCTCGATATACATAACTGCTATGTCGGTCTTGCTCCTTCTTCCGCAGCGGAGCCTTATGACCTTAAGTCCGGTGTCCCTTATCCTTCTTCTCATAAGGACAATATTAAAATTGATCGCCTCTCCGAAGGCGTCCTTCGGCCCCTGCACGACGACCTCGTTTTCGACCTTCGGCACGCCCCTTGTCGGCCATCCCTTAGTGGAAGCGATAAGCGCCTTATCGTCCTTATCGGCGAAAATGGCCGTATCTCCCAGCAGTATCGATGTAAAAATGTTGTCGAAGTCGTTTTCCTCTTTTATCTCCCCGATGCTTATGGCCTCGTTTTTGAGCTTATCAAGTATATTTACGTCGGCTCTTACCCGGGTACGGGTCATAAGGTTCGTCATGATAAGATCCTCGGTCACGGTTTTGTTTATCATATTATCGACATAGACGATCATCATTTTCATGTCCTTGTCCGGCCCCGCCAAAAACGTCCTGATTATTACGTCGCCGCAGTCCCGGAATGCCGATTCAAGTATGTTTTTATTTTCATTAAGGCTTTTAGAGACTAACATTTTACCACTCCTTTCATACATATATTTCACCCTTCGATTTTAGATTATACTATTTTTCATCCATTTCTATGCAAATTGCACAAACGGTCTTTTTTGGCCAAAAGTCGGCACAAGAAGTTGTGTAAAAGTTGTGTATTTTTGTGTCAAAAGTTGTGTCAACTTTTGCTCACTGTAACATTATACAAGCGATAAATCCAGTAAAATCAATACTTTATGACACTTCTATTTTACCTTTTATATGGAATATGCATTTCTATTGACTTAATTTCCAGGAGTTGCTACAATTCATTTTGTAAAGTGACTAAACACCACGTTAAAAAAGTTCAGCGTGGGCAGATT
>CAJFHC010000011.1:0-43098 GCA_904378045.1 Candidatus Metalachnospira gallinarum
TCCTCGGCGGAAATGAATTCCGCCTGCGGATTAAACTCGGGAGGGTCTTACCCTCCCGAACCCTTCCGCTCACAATGGATTAGTTTTTTGACAGTCTGAGCTCCGGTCATACGACCGAAGCTCAGATTTTTATTGATTTTCTTTGTTCTCTTTTTCCCTGTTTTCTTTCTCAAATTCCTCTTTGCTCTTTTCGCCCTTAAGCACAAGCTGATACTCAAGCTCTCCCTCCGTAGGCGGCTCCGCCATTCTTGCGGCTATAGGCGTATATTTGGCGTTGTTTTCCCATCTGTAGTTGTTTTTCTTTATTACTATATGACAGATCAATATGCCTACAAGTCCGCATAAAAGACTCAACACCTCTCTGTTGAATCCGGGCACAAGGCTGTAAAGCCAGAAATATCCCAGCAGTACGCCGATAAGCAGTCCCGCGCAGGGGAAAGCGTACATTATCATGACCGCGTTAAAAAATCCGTCGTGCTGCATTTCCAGCTCAACCCAGTCTCCGACATCGGCTCCGCACTGGTTTGAAGCCTCCATTACCATTTCCTTGCTGGAAAAAGTCATACATACACGGCATTTTGCGCAGGCCTCTGTCCTCAGCATTTTTACAACGGCTTTATTATTAGGCTTGATCTGTGTTACCTGTCCTTTTTCAGCCATATTTTCGACCTCCTCATATGTTATAAAAGGCACTATTCCTATTATATGTTCTATGCGGCTAAATTTCAAGGTCTTTAGTCAATCTATTTCTTTTTGCCTTATATATCCTCGAAAAAACAATTTTTATCAGCGCTGTGACCGGAACGGCGAACACCATTCCCCATATGCCGAACACGCTTCCGAATACGGACAGCGACAATATGACAAGCACAGGATGCAGTTTTACCTTGTTCCCCACCAGTTTCGGAACTATGACCGCGCTGTCAAGCTGCTGCAAAAGTATGATCGCCGCGGCGGCGTACAGAGCCTTTGCCGGCTCTCCTGAAATAAAAGCTACCCCAACGCCGAGGAAAAACGCCGCTATTGCCCCTATATACGGTATGAGGTTGGAAAATCCAGAAACAATGCCGATGATGAGAGGATAGTCTATGCCGATGATAAGAAATGAAACGCTCACCAGCGATGACATAATAAATGCGTCGGTTATCTGCCCGCTTATATATCCGGAAAAAACCCCGTCTGCCGTTTCCAGGGCGCAAAGCACCGCATCGGCACGTCCCGGCATAAATGTTTTTATGGCCTCCCGGCAGTAATATATTATTTTGTCCCTCTCACAGAGAAAATAAAACGCCGCCGTCAGTCCGATAAGAAGATCAAGGGCAAACCTTCCCGCGGTGGCAGCCGTACCGGCGAACGCCGCGCTAATCCTGTCAACGCCCTGCGAGATATATCCGGTGACAGCGTCATACAGTCCTGTTTCGCTTTCTACTATTCCGCCCTCCGCGAGCCTTATGTTTATTTCCCTGAGAGTATACATAAATCCCATCACCGATGAGCGCACCCGTCTTTCAAGCTCCGCTATGTCCGTTCCCGCTATGCCCGACGCCACAAATAGCGCAAGAAGTATCAGCCCGCCGAAAATAATCAAATACAGCGCCGCCGTTCCTTTTGTCCGTTTCCTGAATGTTCCTTTCTTCACCATTTTTCCGCCCGTACGCCCATTTTTCGCCGCTTTATCAAAAAAGCCCTGCAGTATGTCTACCACAGGGCTTGCGATATATGAAAATACGGCCGCTATAATGAGCGGAGAAAAAATACGGACGACGTATCCAAGAAAACGTCCGACGCATCTTATTGCCTCCGGCGCGTTTTTTAGCACCAGCGACACGGCGTAAATGGCTATCAGCGTTATTACAACGTGAAACGATATTTTAAGATAATTTCTGTCCCACGGCAGCTTCAATACTATCCCTCCGCTTCTTGTCCGTTTATCGCGGCTGTTTAAATATATTATAATTTTTTTAGAACATTAAGCATAAAGTCCCAAGTCCTGCCCACGGAAGATATGGAAAGTTTCTCATCAGGAGTATGAACGCCACGCATATCAGGTCCGATAGATATCATATCTATCTGGGGCGCTTTAGATGAAAGCAATCCACATTCAAGTCCAGCGTGTATTGACTCTACTACTGGTTCTTTTCCAAACATTTCTCTATATGTCTCTACACATATATCCCTAAGTGAACTGTCCGGTCTGTATTCCCATCCGGGATATTGCGATTTAATATAGAAATTTCCGCCAATAAGTTCAGCTATCATAGCCATCTTTTCCAGTATGTCATATTTAACCGTGGCTATTGAACTTCTTACGGCACTCACAAGCTCCACGTTATCCTCAGTAGTCCTTATTATTCCAAGGTTGTTGGAAGTTTCCACAAGGCCGTTCATACTCAGGCTGACTCTCTGGACACCGCTTGGTATAAGATTTATGGCATAAATAACGTCATTAGCTGCTTTTACTGTCATAACCCTGTCAGCGCTTTCACAAATTTCAGCGCTTATTTCTATCATTTTCTCGCTTTCCCTATACTCTGAGTTAAATATCCTCTCAAGTTGGCTGCACATATCGGCAAATTCCTCAATATCTTCCTTTGGTAAGCATATAACGGCCTCACATTCTCTTGTAATAGCATTGTCCATAAGTCCGCCGTTTATTCCGGCAAGCCTGAAATAAAAAGTCTTTGCCGTCTGCCTGAGTATTCTACCCATAAGCTTTCCTGCGCTGGCTCTCTGAAGATGTATATCACTTCCAGAATGTCCTCCCAGAAGCCCGCTGATTTTAATCTTTACGGAGATGAGGCCATCTGGAGTTTTTTCCCATATCATAGGTATAACAAGATGAGCTTTAGCTCCTCCGCAACATGATACGACAAATACTCCTTCATCCTCGGAGTCAAGGTTTATGAGCCTGGTTCCTCTAAGCACGGATGCGTCAAATCCAGCAGCTCCGCCCATTCCTGCCTCTTCATCGGTTGTAAAAAGACATTCCAGAGCCGGATGATCTGCATCTTCAGCTTCCAAAAGAGCAAGTCCCATAGCTATCGCTATGCCGTCATCGCCTCCAAGCGTTGTTCCATCCGCCGTAAGATTGTCACCATCAATAACAAGTTTTATTCCATCATTTTCAAAATCATGCTCTACATTTCCGTTTTTTTCACAAACCATATCAAGGTGTCCCTGTATTATGACGCCCGGATGATCCTCATATCCCTTTGTGGCCGGCTTTCTTATAACCACGTTATTGTGTTCGTCCCTGAAAGCGTAAAGCCCGAGCTTTTCAGCGACAGAAAGGCAGTAATCGCTTACTGCCTTCTCGTTGCCGCTTCCTCTCGGGATTTCGGATATTTTCTCAAAATAGTAAAAAACTCTTTCAGGACGAAGGTTCTCTGTTACCATAAAATCATCTCCGTCTCTGCATTTATCAGTTTTTAAAGCTGTGAATAGGCGCGGGTATTCTTCCGCCCCTTGCTATAAATTTCTCGCATGAGAATTTATTTACCGGCATTATGGGCGCGTATCCCAGAAGTCCTCCAAACTCAACGGTGTCACCCGTTTCCTTTCCGATGACGGGGATGACCCTGACTGCCGTTGTCTTATTGTTTATCATTCCGATGGCCGCTTCGTCGGCTATAATTCCGGATATGGTCGACGCGGGAGTGCTTCCGGGTATAGCTATCATGTCAAGTCCTACGGAGCATACGCATGTCATTGCCTCAAGTTTTTCAAGTGTAAGAGCTCCCTTTTCAGCCGCCTCGATCATTCCGTGGTCCTCGCTGACGGGGATGAATGCTCCGCTTAAGCCGCCGACATATGAAGACGCCATAACTCCGCCTTTTTTGACGTTATCGTTGAGTATGGCAAGCGCCGCCGTAGTTCCGGGAGCTCCGGCTTCCTCAAGTCCCATCTCCTGGAATATTTCTGCGATGGAATCTCCGATGGCCGGGGTAGGCGCCAGTGAAAGGTCTATGATACCAAAGGGCGTATCAAGCCTTCTTGAGGCCTCCTGAGCGACAAGCTGTCCTGCCCTTGTGATTTTGAAAGCCGTTCTTTTTACTGTTTCGCAAAGGGTCTCAAAATCCGCTCCCCTTGCCTGCTCCAAAGCGCGCTTTACAACTCCGGGGCCGCTGACGCCGACGTTTATCACGCAGTCTTTCTCTCCCACTCCGTGGAAAGCTCCTGCCATAAAGGGGTTATCCTCAACGGCGTTGCAGAACACAACGAGCTTCGCGCAGCCGATGCAGTCCTTATCCTTCGTAAGCTCAGCGGTCTTAAGTATGATCTCACCCATATCCTTTACGGCGTCCATATTAAGGCCGTTTCTTGATGAGCCGATGTTTACGGATGAGCATACCATATCCGTCGCAGCAAGCGCTTCGGGTATGGATCTTAAAAGTATCTCGTCGCCGTGGGCCGAACCCTTCTGAACAAGGGCTGAAAATCCGCCGATAAAGTTTACTCCGACTTCCTTTGCCGCCCTATCGAGCGTTTCGGCAACAGAAACATATGAATCCGTTTTGCATCCTGCCGCCGCGATGGCGATCGGCGTTACGGAAATTCTTTTATTTACAACGGGTATGCCGTACTGTCTGGCAATATCGTCTCCTGTTTTTACGAGTTTCTCAGCCTTTTTTGTTATTTTGTCATAGATCTTGCGGTTGAACTCCTTTAAGTCGCTGTCCGCGCAGTCCATAAGGCTGATGCCCATAGTGATAGTCCTGACGTCGAGATTGGATTCCTTTATCATCTTATTTGTCTCGACGATCTCCATTCTTGAAAGCATTATTCGGGCCTCCTTATATTATATTCTGTGCATGGAATTGAATATGTCCTCATGCTGGATCTTGATAACAACTCCGATTTCTCCGCCGAGCTTCTCAAGTCCGTCGGCGATCTCCGAAAAATGCTCGTCCGACTCGTTCATCTCAACGATCATAAGCATGTTGAGATACCCCTGGATGATTGTCTGGGAAATATCCAGAATATTTATTTCACGGTCAGCGAGGTAAGAGCATACCTTCGCTATAATGCCCACTTTATCCGTACCTAATACTGTAATTATGGCTTTCATATTCATCCTCCGTTTTTAATATTATTTTATCGTTTGATTTTACCATATTAAGGCCCAAAATACCATAGTTTACTCTTTTTTTGCCCTTATTTATTATAAAGGACTGTCATTTTTGATTTTTTTAATAAAAATATACAAAAGACGCCGGAATTTTTCATCCCGGCGCCTGAAAATTACGATATCAGATTTACATAATAACGAACATCAGCACGAAAAGCGCCGTCATTATGTATGTTCCCCTCTTTACCTTTGCCCATCTTCCGCTGAAAACATTTATAAACGTATGAGTAACAAGGCCGAGGAATATTCCGTTTACAAGGCTGTATGTCAACGGTATAAACGCCATCGTGAAAAACGCCGGGAGAGCTTCTTCCACGTCGTGGAAATTTATCTGCTTTACGACCGTCATCATAAATACTCCCGTTATTATAAGCGTTGTGGCAGTGGCCGCGGACGGTATGACCGAAGCGAAGGGAGCGATAAATATGGCAAGTATGAAAAGCAGCGACGTAATCACTCCGGAAAATCCCGTTCGTCCGCCTTCAACGGCCATGGCCGTGCTTTCGACAAATGTTGATACTGTTGTCACGCCCATTGAAGCTCCGACGACCGTTCCGATGGCGTCCGCCTCAAGAGTTTTCTTTATCTTTTCATTTGTCTCCTCGTGATGCACCCTATGGTCAAGTATATGATCCGTTGCGATAACGGTGCTCATGGTCTCAAATACGTTCATTATGCAGAGGGTAACAACTATCGAAGCCGTAATTATAAGTCCCGCGCCGAGGCTGAAATCTCCTCCCCTTGTAAACAGGCCGGCAAAGTCCATTTTAAACGCAGTAGGTATTATAACGCCAAAATCATAGGCAAAAAGATTTATCTCCCCATGATGGTAAAGTCCCAGCGGTATGGCCGCGAGTATGACGATTATTTTTCCGATTAATATTGCGCCGTGGATATGCTTGTAATGCATTACGGCGATAAGCACAAGTCCGGCAAGGCAGAGAAGGGTGCTCATGGTGTTATAGTCCGAAAATCCGGCAAAGTTTACGAATTTAACAAGGTGATGGCTGTCGGCCACGACCATATGGCATTTCTGCATGCCCATAAAGGCGATAAAAAGGCCGATGCCCGCTGTAACGGCATATTTGATGTTATGAGGGATGGCCTTTCTTATCTTATGCTCAAGGCCAAACATAGTGAGTATGAAGAACACGATTCCGCTTATGAACACGGCCGCGAGAGCCTGCTCGTATGTATATCCCATTTCTCCGCAGACCGTATATGTTATGAATGTCGCGATGGCAAGGCTGGGGCCCTGCGCGAAAGGCAGACCGGTCTTTAACGCTGTTATAAGGGTCGATATTGCGGCGGCGACACAGGCGGCAATGGTAAGGGAAACAAGCATTTCATCGGCGGTAAGGCCATTGTTCAAAACATAGCTGCCTACCATTTCCCCGGCCTCGTTGAACGCCTCCGGGAAAGCGCCCATAATGGTGTTCGGCACAAGAAACAGCAGGTACACCATTGTGAAAAAGGCCGTCAGTCCGGAGAATATCTCCGTCTGGATGCTCGAGTTGTTTTCCTTGATCTTAAAGAAGTTTTCGATTTTTGTCTTCATTTCTCGTCTCCTTTTCATAGCGGCAAAAAAAACAGCGGTACTGTCAAAGATGCCGTTGTTTACGCGCCTGCCGCCAAAAAACGGCAGCCGGTTCCATCGATGTTCTTTTCTATGTATATAAAATTATAGCATACATTATGTCTCCGGCACAATTCGCACTTTTATACAAAAAGCCCGTAAAAAAACAGCGGATACGACCGTATCCGCTGTAAAAAATGCTTATTTTTATTCTTCTGTCTTTGTCTCTTCAGCCTTGGGAGCCTCTGCTTCAGCTTTAGGAGCCTCTGCCTTGGGAGCTTCAGCGGGCTTGGGAGCCTCAACCTTATATCCTGTAAGAACCTTCTTAGGGCACTTGTTAGCGCACATACCGCAGTTCTTACATTTATCGTAATCAATAACGGGAATGTTGTCGATAACGTGGATAGCGTCGAACTTACATGTCTTTTCACAGATCTTGCATCCGATACATCCGGCTGAGCATACCGACATAACAGCCTTGCCCATTTCCTTTGAAGAACACTGTACTTTTACTTTCTTCTTCTTAGGAACAAGCTCGATGATGTGCTGAGGGCAGATGTTTACACACTTGCCGCAGGATACGCACACCTCGGGATCAACAACGGCAACGCCGTTTTCGATCTTGATAGCGTTAAACTGGCAGGCCTTTACGCAGCTTCCGAGTCCCATACATCCAAAAGCGCAGGCCTTTGATGATTTTCCGGCAAGCTGAGCGGCCATAACGCAGTCGCTGATTCCGTCATAGTCATATTTGTTCTGAGCCTTATCGCATGTTCCGCCGCATTTTACGAAGGCAACCATGGGCTCCTTCTCCTCTGCGACAACACCCATAACCTCACCTATTGCAGCGGCAGCCTTAGCTCCGCCGACAGCGCAGGCGTTAACAGGAGCAGTTCCCGCAACGATAGCAGCGGCAAGTCCTCCGCATCCGGGGTATCCGCATCCACCGCAGTTAGCTCCGGGAAGGCACTCAAGCACCTGTCCGATCCTGGGGTCTTCGTCAACAGCGAATATTTTGCTGGCATATCCGAGGATAGCTCCAAAAACGATACCTAATCCTCCAATGCTGGCGATAGCAAATATAATTGCCTGTACATCCATTTTTTGTCACCCCTCCGTATTATAATCCCATCGCTTTAACGACTTCTGATACATTGATAAGTCCCTGGAAGCCCAAGAACGTGATGGACATAAGTCCAGCAGTGATAAGGGCGAAGGGGAAACCTTCAAATGCCTTGGGATGATCGTTCTGCTCAACTCTCTCACGGATACCAGCCATAAGGATGATGGAAACCGTGAAACCAACAGCGCCTCCGAAACCGTTAAGTACAGAAAGGATGAAGTTGTATCCGGCCTGCATATTTGAAACGGCAACACCGAGAACGGCGCAGTTTGTTGTGATAAGGGGAAGGTAAACACCGAGCGACTGGTAAAGCGCGGGTGAGCTCTTCTTGATGAACATCTCAACAAACTGAACGAGCGCAGCGATAACGAGAATGAACGCGATATTGTAAAGATAGTCGATTCCGAGTTTTACTAATATAAAGTTATAGATAAAGTATGTAGCAGCCGAGGCGAGCGTCATAACGAATATAACGGCAACACCCATTCCGGCAGCTGTCTCAACCTTTTTTGAAACTCCAAGGAAGGGGCAGATACCTAAGAACTGTGACAAAATGTAGTTATTTACGAACACAGCTGCCAATATAAACAGTAAGTAATTCATTATTTCCCCTCCTCACTTATGCCGCAGCTTCTTTAGCTGCTTTTTTTGCTTTCTGTTTAGCCATCAATCTGTGGAAGATTGCCATAAGCGTTCCGTATGTGAAGAAAGCTCCGGGGGACATTATCATAATGAGTGTCTTGGGGAACGCTTCGGGAAGAACGGTCAGTCCGAAAAGTGTTCCTGAGCCGATAAACTCACGGATAAGTCCGATGACAGTAATGGCCATTGTAAATCCAAGTCCGTTTCCGATACCGTCGAAGAACGACTCAACAGGTCCGAATTTTGAAGCGAATGCCTCGGCACGTCCAAGGATGATACAGTTAACAACGATAAGTGGGATATAAAGTCCCAGTGAAGCATTCAGTGACGGTAAGAAGGCACTGAGAAGCAGCTGAACGATCGTAACGAAGCTGGCGATAACAACAATGAAGCAAGGTATACGAACCGTATCAGGAATTATCTTTCTTAATAATGAAATAAAAAGGTTCGAGCACATAAGAACCGCCGTTGTTGAAAGGCCCATTCCTATACCGTTGATCGCGCTTGTCGTTACGGCAAGCGTAGGACATGTACCGATAACCTGAATAAAGGTGGGGTTCTCGTCGAACATACCGTTTTTAAGAGCATGTAATGCTTTACCCATCAGTTAGCACCTCCCGCATTTTCAGCAGCCCAGTTGATGGCTGCGTTGACGCCGTTTGATACGGCTCTTGAAGTAATTGTGGAGCTTGTTATGGCCTGAACCTGTCCGCCGTCCTTTTCTACGGCAACGGGCGCTGTCATGCCTACAAACTGATCCTGGAACCAAGCCTCTTTGGCGTTAGCTCCAAGTCCGGGTGACTCTGAAAGGCTGAGAATGGAGATACCTGTTACGGTGCCTTCCAAATCAACTCCAACCATCATATCGATACTTCCGCCGAATCCGTTGGGAAGTACCTCAACAACATAACCGATTGTCTCGCCTGAAGCGTCGAGAGCCGTGTTGGCTGACGCAACGCTTATTCCGTCGTAGTTTGCGTCATCGGCGATTTCTATTTCTTCAAATGAAGCTGCCTCGGGAGCAACCTTCTGCATACCTTCAGCGGCAGCAGCCTCTTCCTGTATTCTGATGGGCTCTCTTGTGATGGACTCAACAACACCAAGAAGGCCTCCGCAGACGATACAAATAGCTCCAAGGACAACTGTAGGTCTAACTATCTGATTCATTTCGCCTTCACCTCCCCAAAGATCCTGGGTCTTGTATATCTATCGATAAGAGGAACAGCAAGGTTCATAATAAGGATAGAGTATGATACACCTTCGGGATATCCGCCGTATACACGGATGAGCGAAGTTAAAAGACCGCAGCCAACAGCGAAGATAATCTGTCCCTTTGCCGTAATAGGCGATGTTACATAATCTGTAGCCATAAAGATCGCTCCGAGCATAAGACCGCCGAGTAAGATCTCGTAAAGTCCGCCCATTACGCCGTATCCTCTCATAACAGCCGTGAGGATAAATACAACTACGATATAAACAACGGGAATTCTCCAGCTGATAACGTGTTTTGCCACAAGATATACGCCGCCGATAAGAAGGGCGATGGCGCATGTCTCACCAATACATCCGCCGATATTTCCGATGAGGGCGTTTGTAATAGCCTCTCCGTTGATAACGGCTGTTCCTGCCTTAAGGTCAGCAAGAGGTGTTGCGTATGTAGCGGCGTCCACTACCATTCTTCCTGTAGCGAAAGCCGAACCTGTTGTCTGTGTAGGATAAGCTGCAACAAGGAAAGCACGTCCGATAAGGGCGGGGTTGATGAAGTTCTGACCAAGTCCGCCATAGAACTGTTTTCCAAGAACGATAGCAACGAATGCTCCTACAACGGGCACCCACCAAGACGCCGAAGCGGGAAGGTTGAGCGCGAGAAGAAGTCCTGTAAGAACAGCCGAAAGGTCTGTTACCGTTATAGGCTTCTTAAGAATTTTCTCATATCCCCACTCAAAAAATACAGAGGATACGATTGAAACAGCTATAAGCAATAATGCTTTTAAACCAAAATAGTATATACCCATTACAGATGCCGGCACAAGAGCGATAATAACATCACGCATGATGCTCTGGATGGACTCTTTTGAACGGACATGAGGGGTACCTGATACTATGATTGAACTACTCATTTTACTAATCCCCCTTATTATTTTTTCTCAGCCGCTGCCTTTGCCGCTGCTGCTGCCGCTGCTCTTCTTGCGCCTTCGATCTTCTTCATAGCTCTGATAGACTGAGCGAGCTGTCTCTTAGCGGGACACTCGAACGAGCATGAGCCGCATTCGATACAATCCATACCATGAAGGTTTCCGAATTCCTCCGCAAGACCCTTGATAGCAAGCTGATTGAGCTCGAAGGGCATAAGTCCCATAGGACAGTGCTCTACGCACTTTCCGCAGCGGATACAATTTCTTTCAGGCGGAATGTAAGCTTCTTCTTTTGTGAAGCAAAGGAGACCTGACGTAGTCTTTGTTGAAGCGACATCAAGAGTATACATTGAGGGTCCCATCATAGGGCCGCCGGCGATAAACTTGGCGGGTTCCACACTGAATCCTCCGATGGCGTCCATAAGGTCGGCTATATTCATACCGATCTTCATCTGGTAGTTTCCGGGGTTCTTTACAGCTCCGCCGGATACCGTGATAACTCTGTCCATAAGGGGCTTGCTCTCGAAGATAGCGTCTCCGATAGCCATTACCGTTGCCACGTTGTCAACGATGCATCCAACGTCGGCGGGAAGTGAGGGAGGAGTAGTTGAAGGAACTTCTCTCTTCGTTATGGCGTAGATTATCTGTTTCTCAGCGCCCTGAGGGTATTTCATAAGGAGCTCCGCAACTTCCATATTGGGGATGTCCTTTACCATCTCGCTGAGAACTTTGATAGCCTCGGGTTTGTTGTTCTCGATACCGATAACGCCCTTTGCTCCGGGGAACATCTTAAGCATTACCTTAAGACCTCTGATGATCTTTTCGGGCTGCTCGATCATTACCCTGTAGTCGCATGTAAGATAGGGCTCGCACTCTGCCGCGTTGACGATTATGTAATCGATTTTCTTGTCAGGCGCGGGAGAAAGTTTGATGTGTGTAGGGAATCCGGCACCACCCAGACCAACTACACCGGCAGCCTTGATGGCCGCACAGATCTCGGCATTGGACATGTTCTCATAGTCCAGAGCCTTTCCGATACCCTCTGCCATTTCAAACTTACCGTCGTTTTCAATAACGATAGTTTTAACTACAGCGCCTCCGGGCGTGAGCATGGGACGGATATCTTTTACTGTTCCCGAAACGCTCGAGAAAATAGGAGCTGAAACAAAAGCGCCTGTTTCTGCGATCTTCTGTCCTGCCTTAACATAGTCGCCAACAGCAACGATGGGCTCGCAGGGAGCGCCTATATGCTGAGACATAGGATAGAACATTTCGGAATTTTCTTTGGGGAGAACGACCTCGATCGGCTTGTCAGCTGTAAAACGCTTGCAGTCATCGGGGTGAACTCCACGTTTGAAGGTTAAAGCTTGCATATTATCCCCCTCTGTTCTAGGAATTTTAACCCACGGATCTTTGGTATTTTCCGTGAGTCTTTAATTATGAAAACTATTATTGCATAAAATCAGCAGTAATATTTTAATACAAATACTCCACTTTCTCAACAGAATTTTTAAAAATTCTTAATTTCTAATTAAAATTATGAATATTTTTTATTTAAAAAAGTGGTCATATCATTTTTTTGGCAATTTGTATATTTAAGCGTAAAAACCAAACCATTTTTATACATTATGTACGAAGATTTTTCATACAAGTTTTTTTGATACATCAATTCTACTCCCAACCCTCCAAAAAGTAAATGTAAATATCTGATTAATATTTATTATTCCGTCTCAAGGGTGTATAATCGTTTTATGTTTATCCGTTTTGCCGGAAAGGAGGCGTAAATTATGGATCTTGAGCTTAATATTTCCCAAAGGCCGGCCCTCTCGCAGGATCTTGTGCTCTCCGCCGAAATACTCCGTATGAGCTCCGCCGAGCTTAACGAGTACCTGAAGGAGCTCTCCGAGGAAAATCCTGTCGTCGAATACGAGCCGCCAACCATGGAGGACGAGCCGCGCCTTCTGGAGAGAAAGCTGGAATGGCTGGAATCCTCCGACAGGCAGAATATACAATATTATGACGACGATACGGACGACACGCTCTCCAACATATGCTCCCCTTCCTCTGACGAGACTTTGGAGGATCATCTGCTTGGACAGATAAGGACTCAAAAGCTGGATCCGAAGGTATCTCTCGCCACGGAGATCGCCGTAAAAAGTCTCGACAAAAACGGTTATCTCACCGAAACAGCGGAGGGAATAGCCCATCTTTCCGGAACGGAGATATCTGACGCCGAAAGGGCCATAGAGCTTATACACAGTCTTGACCCGGCCGGATCCGGCGCCCGCGATCTCAGGGAGTGCCTGCTTTTGCAGCTTGCCCGCGATGATATTCCGGACAAAACCGCCGAGGCCGTTGTTCGCAGCCATCTCGGCGATTTGGCTCAAAATCATATAAAACAAATATCGTCCGCCCTCGGCGTTTCATTGTCCGAGGCCGCCAGAGCCGTTAAAAAGGTACGTTCCCTGAATCCAAGGCCAAGCCGCGGCTTTGCCTCCGGCGAATCACCCGCATACATCGTTCCAGACGCGGTGATACGCAGGACGTCTTCCGGAGAATACGAGGCGGAGCTTAACGACAGATACTACTCCTCCCTTAAAATCAGCGGATACTACAAAGACATTGTAAGCTCGGCAGCCGACAGGGACGCCGTAAAATACGTCGGAGCAAAGCTGCGGCAGGCGAAATGGGTGCTGTCCTGCATAGAAAAGCGCAATTCTACCCTGATTTCCGTAATAGGCGTTATAACCGACCGCCAGAGGGACTTTTTCGACAACGGTCCCGGCCGGCTCTCTCCTCTTAAGCTGTCGGACGTTTCCTCGCGCATCGGTATGCATGAAAGCACCGTCAGCAGGGCTGTCCGGGATAAATATATTCAGTGCGGCTGGGGCGTATTCCCCCTGTCTTATTTTTTCTCCTCGTCCGTCGCCTCAGAAAGAAAAAAGGCTGTCTCTCAGAACAGCGTAAAGCTGCGGATCCGGGAGATTATCGACGCAGAGGATAAAAAGCATCCTTTGAGCGACAGATCTATCGCCGAGGCCCTTGAACGGGAAGGCGTGTCCGTCTCAAGGCGGACCGTGGCAAAATACAGGGAGTCAATGGGCATCGGAGGCGCCAATATGCGAAAAGATTTCTAAAAATCATTGACAAAACCACCGGCAGTTTAATATAATCATTTCATTGATAAAGTAAAAGGCTATAAAAGAAGTAGTAGGCAGCTTTGCGGCTCCCAGAGAGAGGGGCAGGACACAGTCCTTGCTGAGAGTCCCTTGAGCGTATTCTGTTGAAGCAGTCTTTTGGGCGACCGGCCGTGCGGCGGAAATTTTAAGTATGCCGTTCCGTATATCCTGCGTTAAAGGACAAAGGTGATACCGCAGAAGGTATAACCAGGGTGGTACCGCGAGGATAATATGCCCCGTCCCTGTCAGATAAGCAGGAACGGGGTTTTTTGATTGCCCCAGCTTTTTTAGGCCAAATTAAAATATTACGGAGGAATTAGTTTATGAAACCAATGGGTGTAAACGAGATAAGAGAGAGTTTTCTTTCTTTCTTTGAGTCAAAGGATCATCTCAGGCTTCCCAGCGCCTCTCTCATCCCCCACAACGATAAGAGCCTTCTTCTTATCAATTCGGGAATGGCGCCCCTCAAGCCTTATTTTACCGGGCAGGAAATCCCGCCCAGAAGACGTGTAACGACATGTCAGAAATGCATAAGAACAGGCGATATCGAAAACGTAGGAAAGACAGCGCGTCACGGCACGTTTTTTGAGATGCTCGGAGATTTCTCTTTCGGCGACTATTTTAAGGAAGAAATAATCCCCTGGGCGTGGGAATACGTTACCGAGGTTCTTGCTATCCCCAAGGAAAAGTTATATGTAACAATATATGAAAACGACGACGAGGCCGAAAAAATATGGCATGAGAAAGTCGGCCTTCCCCTTGACAGGATCGTCCGTCTCGGCAAGGAGGATAACTTCTGGGAGCATGGCGTAGGCCCCTGTGGTCCCTGCTCGGAGATCTACTATGACCGCGGCGAGGAATACGGCTGCGGAAAGCCCACCTGCGGCGTAGGCTGCGACTGCGACAGATATATGGAATTCTGGAACCTTGTGTTCACGCAGTTCGACAAGCAGGAGGACGGAAGCTATCCCCGTCTCGCAAGGCCCAACATCGATACCGGTATGGGTCTTGAGCGTATGGCGACGATAATGCAGGGCGTTGATTCCATCTTTGACGTTGACACTATCAAAGCTCTCAGGGACGCCGTATGCAAGGTGGCCGGAGTTGAGTATGAAAAAGAACATAAGACCGACGTAAGCGTCAGGGTCATCACCGACCATATAAGAAGCGTGACGTTTATGACAGCCGACGGCGTTCTCCCCTCAAACGAAGGAAGGGGCTACGTTTTAAGAAGGCTTCTTCGCCGCGCCGCGCGTCACGGCAGACTTCTTGGCATAAACAAGACGTTCCTTGCCGACCTCAGCAAGGTCGTTATCCAGACATCAGGCGCCGCTTATCCCGAGCTTGTTGAAAAACAGGATTATATTTATAAAGTAATAACTGTGGAGGAAAACAGCTTCTACAAGACAATAGACAAGGGAATGGAGCTCCTTAAGGCAGACATCGACGAAATGAAAGCCGCGGGAGAGACCGTTATGAACGGAGAAAAATCCTTCAAGCTCTACGATACCTACGGATTCCCCATCGACCTTACGAAAGAAATTCTTGAGGAGCAGGGCTTGAGCCTTGACGAGGACGCTTTCAAAAACGAGATGCAGCTCCAGAAGGAAAGAGCAAGGGCCGCCAGAGAGGTCGACACATATATGGGAGCCGACGAGACCGTATACAACCGTCTTGATACGGCCATGGTTACGGAGTTCACAGGCTATGACGCAAAGCCCGTTACGGACGCTAAGGTCATCGCCCTTGTAGTCAACAACGAGGTCGCAGACGTTGCTTCTGCCGGAGACGAGGTTTCCGTATTCCTTGACAGAACGCCTTTCTACGCTGAAAGCGGCGGACAGATCGGAGACAACGGAACGATCAAAACAGAAATGGGTCTCGTGAACGTGACCGATTGTATAAAGGTAATCGGAGGAAAAATAGCCCACATCGGAACGGTTGCCGAGGGAAGCATATCCGTAGGAGATACGGCCTGCGCTGAGATAGACAGAGTAAGAAGGCTTTCCACCTCAAGGAACCACTCCGCTACCCACCTTCTTCAGAAAGCGCTTCGTACCGTTCTCGGCACTCACGTTGAACAGGCCGGTTCATATGTGACGCCCGACAGGCTCCGTTTTGATTTCACTCACTTTGCCGCTATGACTCCCGAGGAAATACAGCAGGTTGAGGACATCGTAAACGAAAAGATACTCGAAAGCCTCCCCATAACAATAAGCCAGGAAAGCATCGAGGACGCCAGAAAGATGGGAGCTATGGCTCTTTTCGGAGAAAAATACGGAAATGTCGTTCGTGTCGTAAATATGGGCGGCTACAGCATAGAGCTCTGCGGAGGCGCGCATCTTGAGAACACGGCTCAGGTCGGCTCATTCAAGATCGTTTCCGAAAGCGGTATCGCCTCGGGCGTAAGAAGGATCGAGGCTCTCACGGGAGCCGCCGCCCTTAAGCATTACCAGCAGCAGGAGGAGGCTCTTAAGGCAGTATGCAAAGCTGTTAAGGCAACTCCCGATAACATGCTCAAGAGAATAGAAACACTTATCGCCGAGCAGAAACAGACGGCTAAGGAGCTTGAGTCCCTCAAGGCAAAGATGGCCGGCGGAGCCGCTGACGACATTCTTTCAAAGGCCGTTGACGTAAAGGGAATGAAGGTCGTATGCGCCGAGATCAAAGACGCCGATGCCAACGCCCTCAGAACCATGGGCGACCAGCTCAAGAATAAGCTGGGAAGCGGCATAATCGTTCTCGCTTCCTCAAAGGACGGCAAGGTAAGCCTTCTCGCTATGGCAACGGACGACGCCGTTAAGGCGGGAGCCCATTCCGGCAACATCATCAAGGCTGCCGCCGCTGTATGCGGAGGAGGCGGCGGAGGACGTCCCAATATGGCTCAGGCCGGAGGAAAAGACGCTTCAAAGATCGCCGAGGCTCTTGAAAAGGCTAAGGAAATTATCGAAGGCCAGTTATAAAAAACATATAGACAAAGAAAGACAGTGTCATTATTCGGCACTGTCTTTTTATCATCTTTTTATTTATTATTCGTCTGCTATTTGCTGTTCTTCTGTCTCTTCCGTCTCTTCTGTCTCTTCTTTTTCTTCCGTTTTTTCCTGCTTCTTATATTTCGACGCGGCTATAAAATGTCTCACGGCGCTGGCGAAAAGCGCGCCCATGATGACCATCGACGGTCTCGCTCCGCTCGTGCTCCAATACGATCCTCTGAAAGCTGTGACCATATCAAAAAATAAAAACAGGCTCATCACCGTGAACACAAAGACAGCCAATCCTCCAATAAGGCTCAAAATCCCAAGGACAGCGCTTTCCTTTCTGTTCTCTCCCCTGATAAACAGGGCGCAGGCGGCGAATACTCCCGATACCGCCATAATTGCATAGGGCAGCCAGAGCACAAGCATTATCGTCCTCTCCCCAAGCCAGTAATATCTGCCGAATTCCGCGGAAATGGCATGTTGGTACAGCGACAGCCCCAAAAGCGTCAAAAACGAAGCAGCCGTAAATACAACTAATAGAATATATTTTTTAATATCATTTCTCATATACTTCACTCCTTCCGTCCGTATCAAAAATATACGGGCAGGTTGTTAACGACCAGCGCGTCTATTCTAAGGCTCCATTCATCGTCAGCCCGTTTCAGATCAGCCGACATGGCGGCTCCGGCAATGCCCGCCGGGTCAAAGGGCGACACCGCTTCATCAAATCCGGTTTCGGTCCAAAAGGAATATACGTCGTCGTCAAGCTCTATCCAGCCCGAATACTGGTCTCCCTCTACATGCATTCCCTCGCAGAAATATATGTAGGCTTTATTCTGTATGCTTACCGAACTGTCCTCGACCTCCCACTGGCCGCTGACATATTTGACCGTGCAGTTTTCAAAATAGTCGTCTCCGCAGGCTTCGTATCCTTTGGAATACTCAACCTTCACGGTGGCCTTTACCCCTGCCGATGAATCATATTCCATTGAGGCTCTGCTGCTCAGCCCCGGAGCACTGTCCTCGGAAAAATCAATATATCCTTCCAGCGTCTCGCTGCGGTCAATGCTTCCATCCTCATTTACAACGGTAAGTATGGTCTTTTTACAGTTCGACAGCGGAACGAACATTTTTTCTCCGGTTTTAAGATTTTCAGCCTCCGCCTTTACGCTGTCTCCCATGTCTATGACCTCCGTCGATACGCTTTCCCTCTCGGCTGAGGCCGGAAGGCACATTATAAACGAAAGCATAAGGCTAAAACATATGCAGGCTGTTTTTTTCATGTCGCTCACCTCTTTTTGGCTTGACAGAATAATTCGTTTTATATTTAGATTTTATTATAAAAGTAAATATTTGTAAACAAATAGAATTTCCCTGAACTTTATCCGTAAAAAGCAAAAATTTTGTCGATTCTGTACATAAAATTCCATTTTAACCCGTTAGTTAGTCTCATTCTGCCGTCCATGTCAAAGACGGATTTTTTATATATCTTTTTTTCTGCCTTCCGAACAATATTTTTCGCATAAATTTGTAAAATATTACCCGTATAAATAAAAAAATGCGCTCATATTGAGCGCTTACATTTCAGTAACTGTTTAAATATATAGTTGAAGTAAAATTATTTTATATCGCTTCCGTCCTCTGCGCCCTGCTTCTCATATGCTTTTCAAAAACAAGCATAAATATGGTAGTGGACATTATTCCGCCTATCAGATCCATCACCGGTTCGGAATAGAACGCGTTTCTTGCTCCAAAGGCATAGGCGAAAACGACTATAAGCACGGCATAGGAGATCTTTCTGAACATGGACAAAAACAGAGCCGTTTTTGTTCTTCCCATGGCCGTAAGCCCGTCCACGAGAGAATACTGGAACGCCAGCGGTATGATGGCGAGGGTGAACGTCCTTATTCCCCAGCCCGCAAGCTCTATCTCGTCCGCTCCGGAGACAAATATCCTCGCGAACGCCTCGGCGGAAAATCTCGAGACCGTAAACATTATAACAGTAAAAATAACGCACATAAGCAGTATCTTCTTCTCCGCTTCCCTGACCCTGTCGGTCTTTCCCGCTCCGTAATTGAAGCTGATTATGGCCTGGGTTCCTCCGCTTATTCCTCCCATTGGGCCGGTCACAAGGGACATATAGCTGTTGACTATGGTTGCCGCCGCTATAAGCGTGTCCGCCTGGGCTCCGCCCGTCCTCTGCAAAACCGTGTTCATTATTATCATTATGACGCTGTCCGACGCCAAAATAAGGAATGGCGAGAGACCGATGGACGCTATCCTGATTATTATGTCAGGCGAATATCCGCCGAAGGATATGCGAACCGGCGGCCTTTTGCTGAAAAGGAATCCAACAGCAAAGGCGCAGGAAAGTATTTGGGCGATGACCGTGGCTATGGCCGCACCCGCCACTCCCATGTCAAAGACAAATATAAATATTGGGTCAAGGACGATATTGGCGACGGCTCCTATGAGCACCGTGGCCATTCCAATGGTCGAGAAACCCTGACATGTTATAAAATAATTCAGTCCGAGCGCCATCAGCGCAAAAAATGTTCCCGCCGTATATATCGTCATATATGTATCCGCATAGACAAAGGTCGTCTCGCTGGCTCCGAACCACATAAGCAGCTTGTCCTTCATAAGCAGGAAAAACACGGTGAGAATTACGGAAAGAGCCACCAGCGTAATAAAGGAATTGGAAAGTATCTGCTTTGCCCTTTTCATATTGCCCTCGCCCATCCTCATCGCCATAAGTATGGAGCCTCCAAGGCCGATGAGCGTTCCAAAGGACGACAAAAGCGTTACTATAGGGCCGCAGACGCCCACTCCCGCCAGCGCGACAGAACCCTCAACCGGTATATTTCCTATATATATCCTGTCTATAATGCTGTAGAGCATATTTACAAACTGAGCCACCATGGTCGGTATGGCCAGCTTAAGTACAAGTCCTGTTATGGGATCGTTTCCCAGATCATTTTCACGAGCCATTTTAAATCCCCCTGAGTCTACCTTGATTTTCAGCCACTTTGGTACTATATCAGATATGATTTTTTCGTTCAATATGTTTCTATTTTCTTTTTGTCCGCAATATTGCCGAAAAACCTCTTGAAAAAGCCCCCATTCCTCCGATCTGTCAACAATCCCAAACAAATCCGAATGATTTTTATAGGCTATAATTGCCGTATAATCACGAAAAATCTTTTAGGTATTAATCACAATTTACAATTAATATCGCTTATGTTACTATTGTAGGTAGGAGATTAACCGAACAAATACATTAAGGAGGTATGCGATATGGATATTAAAGGAAAAGTTGCTCTTATCACCGGAGGCGGCACAGGAGTCGGAAAGGGCATCGCTCTCAGGCTTGCCAAAGAAGGTACGAATATTTGCATCAACTACGCCCATTCCGAAAAGGAAGCGTATGAGGCCAAGGCCGAGGTAGAGGCTTTGGGAGTAAAATGCTCCGTTTACAAGGCTGACGTTTCCGACGACTCGCAGTGCAGGGAAATGATTGCCAGCGTTCTTAAAGATCATGGCCAGCTTGACATTCTGGTGAACAACGCCGGTAGGACGCACTTCGTGGATCACAGCGACCTGGAAGGAATGAAATCCGAATACTTCGATGACATATTCGCGCTCAACGTAAAGGGAACCTTCTTTATGTGCCGCGCCGCCGCGGACGCCCTCAGAAAGGCTCACGGAGTAATTATAAACATCACATCCATCGCCGGCGTTACCGGACTCGGAAGTTCCATCGCCTACGCGGCAAGCAAGGCCGCTGAAATAAGCATTACCAAATCCCTTGCCAGAGTTCTCGCTCCCGAGGTAAGGGTCATCGCCGTAGCTCCCGGCATCGTGCTCACGCGCTGGGTAGAAGGAAGGACGGGACATATAGATAAGCTTGCCGGAGATACTCCTCTCCAGAAAGTTGCCGTTCCCGATGACATCGCTCAGACGGTTTACGCCCTCATAGCCCATGCCGATTTTGTTACGGGACAGAACATCATCGTTGACGGAGGAGCTTTCATCTAAACAAACAGCGTCTTAATCAAAACTACCCGCTTAGCGGGTAGTTTTAATTACCTTAATTTAAGCTCGAAAAGTTCCCATAGGACTTTTTCGACACTCTAAAACAGGTATGCATAACGCATACCTGTTTTTTGTCAGCTTCGGATTTTTTGCTATTATCCGTGTATCGCCCTGCCCTCAGCGGCAAGCGCCGCTTCTCTAACGGCCTCGGAAACCGTAGGATGGGCATGGATCGTCTTTATTATATCGCCGGCTCCGGCGTTCATAGATATGGCAAGAGCTCCCTCGGCGATGAGATCCGTGGCTCTGGGGCCGATTATCTGCATACCGAGTATTTTTTTCGTGCGGCTGTGGACAAGTATTTTTACAAATCCCTTTCCGCCGTTCATTATTATGGATTTTCCGTTGCCGCCAAGGTCAAACATACCAACCGTGTATGATACTCCCTCGGCCTTAGCTCTCTCCTCCGTATATCCTACGGAAGCAGTCTCGGGAGACGTATAAACGCAGGCCGGATTCGTCCTTCCGTCATATCTGCTGTCCTCTCCGAGCGCGTTTTCTGCGGCGACCTCGCCCTGCATTGAAGCCACATGCGCGAGCATTACTCCGCCGGTGCAGTCGCCTATGGCGTAAATATTTCTTACGTTTGTCTCCTGATGGTCGTTTACCTTTATTACGCCTCTCTCGTTTTCTATTCCGGCGGCCTCAAGGTTAAGGGAAGCCGTAGCCGCCCTTCTTCCTATGCAGACAAGCACTTTTTCAGCCTCTACCGAAAGTCGCTCTCCGTCCTTCTCCACATTAACGACAGCTGTTCCGCCATTGTCGCTTATGGACACGACCTTTGTGGAAGTCATTATATCCACGCCCTTTTCCTCGAGGGATGAAGCGATTATTTTTACGGCGTCCTCATCAATGTTCATAAGAAGTCTGGGGAGCATCTCTATAACGGTGACCTTTGTTCCAAAAGCGCTGTAGGCTGTCGCCATCTCCACGCCGATAACTCCTCCGCCTATTACCGCCATGGACTTGGGCAGTTTCTCAAGGGAAAGCGCTCCCGTGCTGTCTATGCACTGGGGAGAATTTATGCCTTCGATAGGCACTGCCGCCGGAACCGAGCCTACGGCAATAATATATTTATCCGATTTTATCTCCTGCTCTCCGTCCTTTGTAACCGCCTTGACCGTAGTTTTATCTACAAACGAGGCCTCTCCGTCTATGACCTTTACTCCGTTGGCCTTAAGCAGCGTCTTTACCCCGCCCACAAGCCTGTTGACAACGGCCTGTTTGTTTTCCATCACCTTTGTGAAATCCAGTTCCGGGCTGGCAATAACTCCCGCGGAAGCTCCGTTTTTAGCGTCCTCGAAAAGCTCCGCGCTGTGAAGGAGCGCCTTTGTGGGTATACAGCCCTCATTAAGGCATGTTCCTCCGATGTGGCTTTTTTCTATGAGCGTAACGTCCGCTCCGAGCTGAGCCGCCCTTATGGCCGCCACATATCCTCCGGGGCCTCCTCCGATTACCGTTACGGTTGTCTTTTTGGCTTCTTCTTCAGCGGCCTCTTCCTTAACGGGGATAATGTCGGCAAAATCCTCTCCGGCCTCTCCGACAATGGCGACCGGGTCTCCGCATTTTACCTTGTCTCCCACATTGGCGAGTATTTTAAGTATCGTTCCCTCGTCCTCGGACTCGGCGGAGCCGCCCATTTTTCCGGCCTCAACATCATAGAGGACGTCTCCTTTTTTTATCTCGTCGCCTTCTTTAAAGTACCAGTTTACTATGGTTCCTTCCCTCATAACGACGGAAAGTTTTGGCATAAGTACCAATTTTGCCATAAAAACACTCCTTTTTTGGGTCAAAAATTGAGACGGTGGTTAAAGCCGTCTCAATATAGCTTACTTTCTTCTTAAATCAGTCATCAGCAGCCTTTTCCGCTGAGAAGAGGGCTAACGTCTCCCTCGGGAGGAACTATGCAAAGGAAGCAGAAGTTCTCCTTATCGGATGAGTTGTAGTTATAGTGAGGGATATCTCCGGGAACATGGAGCCAGTCTCCTCTCTTAACGGGATACTCTACTCCGTCGATGCAGAATACGCCTTCTCCGTCATAGATAACTACCCAATGGGGCCAAGGATGCGTATGGGGTGATTTCTCTCCTGCGCCGGGCTGAAGATCGAAACATCTCATAACATAATCAGGCCAAAAATGAGTGGGTCCAAAAATAACTTTTTTGGAAGCGTTAGCGATAAAGTTGCCGGGAGCCTCGGGGAGGTCCTTGATTTTTCCTACATACTGACTCATAATCATTCTCCTTTTATTTTAAAAATTAATTTTTTGTTCCTTATTTCTCAACGTCAAGGACGGGCTTTTCGATCTGAACGCCGTTTTTAACGGAGTCCTCAACGGGGCATCTGATCTCTACGATGTCGATGAGCTGCTGGATCATGGAAGGATCCGCGTCGGATTTGATTTTGATATGCGTTCTGATATTCGTGAATCCGGGTCTGAATTTAGCGTAGCCCATCATTCCGGCGGAATCCATATCTCCCTCAACGTCAACGCTGATCTCGTCGATCTTTATACCCATTGACTCTGCGTAGATGGAAGCCGTTATAGTCTGGCAGGCCGCAACGCTTCCAAGAAGCATCTCAACGGGATTCATTCCCTTGTCGGTACCGCCCTGGGCAACGGGCTCGTCAATTTTGATCTTATGTCCTCTTGCCTCAACGTCTACCTCTACGTCGGAAACTCTTTTCGCAGATGCTTTGTAAGTCTTTTCGTACATTATATCTTCTCCTTTATATTTTGATAGAATCTCAATATTATTTATATTTTGCATTACAGAACCCTGTATGATATAATCATATCATACAAAATTCACACGGTCAACAAAAGATATTTGTTTAACTATATTAATATTGTCAGATAGTTAACTAATTTTCAAATGCCAATTATTTAACTATCCTGATATTTCAACAAAATCCATCCGGAAAGGATATGAAAAATGTATAAAAAACTATATCGTATTCATAATAAAAGCACAAATCCGTTCTATAATCTTGCGCTGGAAGAATACATTTTAACCACTAAAAAAAATATGAGTTTTCTTATTCTTTGGCAAAACAATAACACAGTGGTAATCGGTAACAATCAAAACGCATGGGAAGAGGTAAATCTTGATTTTGCCCGAAAAAACGGCATTTCCGTAGTCAGAAGGATAACCGGAGGCGGGGCCGTCTATCATGATATGAACAATGTAAATTTTTCATTCATAACGGAACTTGACGAAAGCGGAGGCTTTACGATAAATGATTTTGTGCGTCCGGTCACAGCGGCCTTGTCTGATATGGGCGTCCCCGCCGTGGCGGACGGAAGAAACGACATAACCGTAAACGGGCTTAAGGTCTCCGGCAACGCCCAGAGAATATCCGGAGGGCGCATACTCCACCACGGCACGCTGCTTTTTAAGGCCGACGCTCAAAAGATGTCCTCGGTCCTTCGGGTCAGGCCGGAAAAATTCGTTTCCAAAAGCACTAAATCCGTAAAAAGCCGGGTAGGAAGCATATCCGAGCTCATTGACAAAAAAATGACCGTTTCCGAATTTATCGCCGCCCTTGAGGATTCCTTTTCAAAGGACACTCCCACGGAGCTGTACGAGCTTACGCCCGATGACATCGCGGAGGTCGAAAGGCTCGCGGCCGAAAAATATTCCCGTCCGGAGTGGACTTTCAGAGCGGTTCAGCCCATGGACATAAAATGCTCGGCAAAATATGACGGCGGGATAATAGATATAATGCTGAAGGTGGAAAATGACCGTGTGGCGGCCTGCCGGATATTCGGCGACTTTATGGCTGTTGACGATCCTTTTGAGCTGGAAAAAGCCATTGTAGGAGCGAAATTCTCACCCGAAGGCATAAGGGCCGCCCTGTCCGGACTGCCTTTAAATAATATTCTCGGCGGTATAACCGGGGAGCAGTTTATTGAATGTATTTTCAAATAAAAATGTAAAAATATAAATGAAGGGAGAACTGAAAATGAAACGTATATTTATTATAATGGCTCTTGCGGCGGCCATGGCTCTTTCGGGATGCTCGGTAAAGAGCGGCCGTCCGGCTGTAAGGGAAAACGAACCCGCTCAGGGCTCAGGATATCCGGGAAATCCGCAAAACGGCGGGAGTGCGGACACCGCTCAGCCGTCTCAGACCGGTGAGATAGACGCGGATCATGCTCTTTCCATAGCCCTTGAGGACGCCGGCGTATCCAAGGATGATCTTTTCAGCTATAAAACGGAACGCGACAGAGACAACGGTATGTCGATATACGAAATAGAATTTGACACCGATTACGGCGATTACAGCTATGAAATAGAAACAAACGGCGGCAGAATAATCAGCGCAGATTATGACGTGGATGACAGGTACATCCGCTCTCTTGAGGACTCTCCTATAACAGAGGAAGACGCGAAGGCTATTGTTCAGTCCAAAGTCCCCGAAGCCTCCGCCGAGGATATATGGCTCCAAGAGGAATGGGACGATGGATTTTCCAGCTTCGAGGGCGGACTTTACCTCGACGACGCTAAATATGAATTTGAGATAGACGCCCAGACCGGAATAATTTCCAGTTGGAGCGTGGATTACAGGTGGTAAAAAAACAAGCAGCGAACCATTGGGACGCTGCTTTAATTATATTATTGTTTTCCAAAATTTTTAATTCGATTTTGTGTTTCCAAGTCCAAAAAGTTCCTTGCTGTCCCCCGCTGTGGGTGGAACAGGCAAAAGAATCGTGACTTTCAAAAAACGGTGAACCCGTTTCAATCCTTCCACACAAAATTATGCTTTATACATTCACCGCCGTCAACGATAATGCTCTGTCCCGTGCAAAATGTATTTACGACGGTCAGAAAATAGGCCCACTGGGCTATCTCCTCGGCGGAAGCCCACCTTTTCAAAGGTGTTTCTTCCATTATCTGCTCCCATAGTTTTTTATCGTTTATAACACATTCGTTGAGCGGCGTCAGCACTCCTCCGGGGTCAAGGCTGTTACAGGTAGCTCCGAATGACGCTACCCTCATGGCCGTGTTTTTCGTGTACGCCATAACGCCGCCCTTGCTGGCGCAGTATTCCGGAAATTCCGATCCCGTATGGGCGCTGGCCGAGCCGATATTGAGTATGGAGCGTATATTTTTCTGCACTCCGTATTTCTCCGTTATATGTATGAGCGCCTTAAGATTTATGTCTATATCGTCCCCGTTCTGGGTTCCGGCGTTGTTTATAAGTATGTTTATCCCTTCTATATCGGGAAGGCGGTCATAATCGCGGATGTCCATGCGATAATGGGTATAGCTTTTATCTTCGATGGAGGCTTCCTCGCGGTCGATGCCGAAAACTTCATGCCCCTTTTTCAAAAACAGCTCCGCTATGGCTTTTCCTATGCCTCTTGACGTGCCCGTTATAAGAATTTTCATATCAGCGCTCTCCTTTTATGTACTCAAGATATTCCGATCCGACGTTATTTTTTCTCCAGCTTTTCAGCACTCTATAGCCGATTGGGGAAAACAGTATTTCCATAACCGCCTCGGCAACCGCTCCGGTAAGGGCGCACATGGCGCACTGTATCAGCGTCCAGTGGAATCCATCCCAGAATATGGGCGCGAATATGACAAATACTATCACGGCGAATATGAAGTTATCTATAAATTGTCCGGCAAACGTGGAAACATAGGCTCTGACAGCGTAGGCCAGCCTTCCGTCAGGATTTTTCCTGAACGCCTTTCCTATGGTCCAGTTAAGGAAATTGTTTACCGCCGCTGAAAGAAGAAAGGCTATGGTGCTTCCCAAAAGTATGAACCACGTTCCGCCAAGCAGGCTGTTAAGCGCTGTATAGTCATCGGCGCTCGATGGTATAACGCTGACAATATAAAACACAAAGCACACAAGAAGATTGACTCCAACCGCAACGACAGCTATCCTGTTTGACGCTTTCGGGCCGAAATAATTTGTTATTATGTCCATGCACATAAACGAAAGCCACGATATAAGTATTCCTCCGTCCAGCGCTATCCAGTCCGTCTGGACAATGGTCTTGTTGGCAAGCAGATTCATACATACTACGCTGACCACAAAAAGAGATACCGCCAGCGCTGGCACGCTCCTTAAAAGCAGCGCCGTTTCTTCAAATTCCTTTTTAAGCCATTCCGTAAGCGAGAGGGAATAATCCTTCGCCTCCATAGTTTCGTTATACATATTTTTTCCTCCAAATAAAAAAACGGTTTCAAAACCGCCCGCAAAACATAATCAATATACAAAAGCGGCCCCGCAAAACGCAAAGCCGCCCCATAAAATCGTTATGAAAAGCAGTCCTGGTTTTGTTTTACGACAGGATGGTACAAACGAACTGTCGGCTTTAAATAAAAGCTTATATATTATATATGATATTGGTTTAAAACGCAACCCTTAAAAACAACTATTATAAAAACACCTAAAAAAATAAAAGCCGGTACCAGATTTTATGGGTACCGGCCTATTTGCTTTTTATGATTATATTTTAATTGAATACTCCCTTTGCCTCAAGCTCATCGTAGTTGAGTCCGAGCTTGTCGATCATTTCCTTTGTGTGGTAGCCAAGAGGATATCCGGCGAATTTATACTCGCAGGGGCACTCGCTGAGCTTTATGGCGGTGGCGAGCTGTTTTACCTTTACGCCATCGTGGAGAGGAAGGTCAACGTCAACGACCATCTTTCTGTCCTTAACCTGCTCGTCCTCAAGAAGAGCCTCTCTGAGGTTGAGAACAGGCTGAACGCAGGCGTCATAGTGCGAGAATACCTCCACCCATTCGTCTCTCGTCTTTGTCTTGAATATTCCTCTTATCTCGGCCTTTACCTCGGCGATGTTCTCGGGCCATACCGTGCCCTCTATAAGATCCTCGCGGCCGATAGCCATGCAGAAGTCCTTCCAGAACTTAGGCTCGAGGGAGCCTACGCTCATATACTGGCCGTCCTTTGTCTCGTAATAGTCATACATGCTTCCGCCGTTAAGCCTTTCGCCCTCACGCTTAGGCTCCTCGCCAGACACAAGGAATCCGGCTCCGTCAAGGCTGTTGAATGGAACACATCCGTCCATCATAGCGACGTCGATGAACTGTCCCTTGCCCGTGTTTCTCCTGTAATTTACAGCGGCAAGTATGCCGATAACAGAGTTAAGGGAACCTACTGCTATATCTGCTATCTGGAAGTTCATAAGGGAAGGGCCTCCTTCCTTTCTTCCGGCATGGGAGATGATTCCGCTTCTTGACATATAGTTGATGTCGTGGCCTGCCGCCATTTTAAGAGGTCCGCTGTTTCCGTAGCCTGTAAGAGAGCAGTATATAACTCCGGGATTTACGGCCTTGAGATCCTCGTAGCCAAGGCCCAGCTTATCCATGACGCCGGGACGGAACTGCTCAAGCACGATATCGTATTCCTTTACGAGCTCCTTTACGATGGCCTTTCCTTCCTCTGTCTTGAGGTTGAGGAACATTGTCTTTTTGTTTCTTCCAAGCCAAGCCTGGCATGCGGATATTCCCGTATCGCCGATAAAGGGCGGATAGTCGAGAACGATGTCCGGCTTGCTCGCCGAGCTTACCTTAAGCACCTCAGCGCCCATATCGGCCAGCATAAGAGTGGCATAGGGGCCGGGAAGCAAAGTTGAAAAATCCAATACCTTTAATCCGTCTAATGAACCCATTTCTTCTTCCTCCTGTAAAATCAAAAGCATATTAGCTCACATATTGCACTTTAATTTTACTTTTATACGTCGAAGTTTTCAAGCGAAAGGCAATATTATATTATAATTTGTCATAATGCTATAACATTTATTAATACTGCGGTCAAAGGTTTTGTATATATTGGCTTAATCATTCCATTCCTCGGTTATTATCCGCCTTTGTTACTCCTTCCAGTTTTCACCGTCAAGTCCAAGCAGTTCCACAAACCGTCTGGCGGCGAAGGAAAGCGCCGCGTTTTTCAGCATGACAAGTCCCACATACCTCTGGGGCAGCTGGGGCTCAACGGGTATCTCGAATATGTTTTCCCCGTCAATGGAGCTGTTGTCAAACTCCCTTATTATAAACGTCAGCCCGAGATTTATCCTCGCGAACTGTATGAGCAGATCATAGCTGGCAAGCTCGATTATTGGTTTGAAAAAAATGCCGTTTTCGGCGGCGAACCGGTCAAGCTGCTTTCTTGTATTGCTCATGTCCTCCAAAAGCAGCAGCGGATAGTTCGAAAGCTCCGACAGCTTTACCCCGGTTTTCGCCAGCTCCCTGTATTTCGTACCTCCTATTAAACAATCATGTATGCGAACGCACTTTGTTATCTCCATATCGTCTCCGGCCTCTATGGGCAAATTGACAAAGCACATGTCGATTACTCCCCTTTTCAGCAGTTCCAGAGACTCATATGTAGTTTTGTTCACTACCTTTATCCTTATGTCGGAGTACGCTTTGCTGAATTTTTCAATGTAAGGCATGAGATAGCCGCTTATAACCACATCACTGGCACCGATGCGCACCTCTCCCTTTTCCAGATTGGCCAGCTCAAAATATTTATGCTCGGCGGTCTTTACCATGTTGAAGGCCATATCCAGATAGTTGAAAAGCACCCTGCCCTCGGGAGTGAGCCTGACTCCCTTCGGCGTCCTGACAAGCAGCTGGCCGCCGAGCCTTTCCTCAAGCTGTTTCACCGCCATGCTTACGGCGGGCTGGGATATGAAAAGCTCCTTCGCCGCCGATGACATATTTCCCGTTCTTGCCACGGCGCAGAAAATTTTATATGTGTCAAGGGATATTCCCGTATCCATAGACTGCCTCCTTCTATAAAACAAAATTATATATCAAGCATATCATATAAAACGTCTTTATGCCATAAAAATACCGGGGAATATTTGTCTCCCCGGATATTTAAAATTTTACAAATCTTTATTTTCATATATATGCGCAGAGATCATATACGACGCCAAACATACAAGCGCGGATACCGCGAGGAATATAAGCGCCGCGATGGTCAATCCCGAACCAAGCTCGTTCCCGAAGGATATGCTTATGCCGCCGGCCACGGCCACCGCCGATATGACGGCGACAAATATTACGGCCGTAAATATGAATCTGGCGTTGGTCGAGCCAAACTTATAGCCAAGCGCCGTCACAACAGAGCCTGTAGTAAGGGAGGCCGCCAGTATAAACACAATAAATATCATCCTCGCCGACTCTTTCGACAGAGTATATACAAGACCTATTACCGCGGCGTTTATTACGCTCAGCACGACCATGATTATATACTTGCTGAGCACATTGGCCCTCCTTGACACAGGCATAGCCGCCGAGTACCTACCCCATTTGCTTTTTTCGTCAAAATTGAGTATTGTTATGGGCAGAAGGCTCATTACGACCACGCTGTATGTTCCGGTAAATGTTCCGATAGAACCTCCGCTGCTTGATATAAAGGCCATAACAATATATACGGCGAGCACGATGGCCACAATAAGTATCTGTATTCTCACAAGATAGAGATCCTTCAATATCAGTCCCTTTAAGCCGTTCATATTCTCTCACCCCTTTTCAGATAGTAGAGCATGATATCCTCAACGGAAGCCTTCTCGGTTTCAAACTCCCTCGGTATGCTGTCTTTGAAAACAAGCGCCGTCTGGGAAACCGCTGTTTTTCTTACCGCTACAACGGCGTTTTCATCCAGCTCCGCAAGTTTCCCGTCATCGGCGTTTATAACCGCGTATTTTTCCAGAAGCTCGTCCTTGTTTTCGGAAAACACAAGACCTCCGCCGTGGATAAAGGTTATATAATCGCATATTTTTTCCAGATCGCCGACTATGTGGGACGATATGAGCACGGAACATCTCTCATCCTGTATGAAGTCCAGCAGCATATCCAGCACTTCCATCCTTGCCGCCGGATCAAGGCCGTTAGTGACCTCGTCAAGCAAAAGGAGCCTCGCTCCGTGGGAAAGGGCGGCGGCTATCTCAAACCGCATTTTCATACCCGTTGAAAATGTCCTGATCTTTTTCTTCAAAGGAAGGCCGAATTTTTCCGCGTAACCAAAGAACTTGTCTCCGTCCCAAGTCTTATATATGCCCCTGAGCACCTTCTCCGCCATGTCCGCCGTCAATTCCTCAGGGAAGCCGCAGCCGGACATCACCGTTCCGACCTGCGCCATATCGTCATAGGTGAGCTTTTCCTGATCCTTGCCGAATATTTTTATATTTCCCCCGTCTTTTACGGCCGCTCCGGTAATAAGGTTCATGATCGTGCTTTTTCCCGCTCCGTTTTCTCCGATAAGCCCCATTATGCTGCCCTCGGGAATGCTGAACGATATGTTCTCAAGGCTGAAATTTTTATATTTTTTCTCAAGTCTTTCTATTTCCAGAATGTTCATATCTCGTCCTCCCCGCATACAATATCGAATATCTCTCTAAGCGTATTTCCGTCAATGCCGCAGAGCTCCGCTTCACGTTTTATTTCCTCAAGCCGTCTCTCTATGTCCTTCAGCTTTTCCTCCCTTATGGCCTCGCCGTTCTGCTCTGCCACAAAGGAGCCCTTTCCGGCGACGGTCTCTATAAAGCCGTCCCTTTCCAGCTCCTCATAGGCTCTTTTGGTCGTTATGACCGATATCCTCAGATCTTTGGCCAGCGCCCTTATGGAAGGAAGCGCCTCCCCGCTTTTGAGTTTCCCCGATATTATCATTTCCTTTATCTGAGCCGTTATTTGCTCGTATATGGGTCTGTCGTCCCTGTTGCTTATGACGATATTCATTGTATCACCCCGTCACAAAATTTCTCGTATCATCTGTATATATATAGTATATACAGTATATATGGTTTTGTCAACAAATTTATAAAAATATCTTGACAAACATATTCCGTCGGTTGTCTAATCTAATTAAAGAAGTCATACATACGGAAAGGAATGACATCGGCATGACAACGGAAAATCTTACAGAAGGCAGCGTATTCCGCTCTCTTTTGAAGTACGCCGCCCCAATGATCGTAACAAGCATATTGCAGGCCGTTTACAGCATAGTTGATATATGGATAGCGGGCATATACATCGGGGGAAGTGGTATATCAGGCATATCAAACGGAAGCCTTATTATGAATCTCATAACCCAGATAGCCATTGGCATAACCGTTGGCGGAAACGTGCTCATCAGCCAATACTTCGGCTCGGGAATGGAGACCGACAGGAGGAAAGCCGTTGGCACTCTTTTGGTTTCCTCCCTGATAATGAGCGTTTTCTTCGGTTTTATTTTTTATGTCTCCGCCCGTCCTTTGCTTGTCTTTCTTAACGCTCCGGCGCTTGAGGAGGCGGTCGTATATGTGCAGATATGCTCCATGGGAATGCTTTTTATATTCGGTTACAACGCTTTGAGCGCCATACTAAGAGCCGCCGGAAATTCCTCCGCTCCAATGTATACAATAGCTCTCGCTACAGCGGTCAATGTTGTTTTGGACTATATTTTTATAGCTGAGATGGATATGGGCGTGGCCGGAGCCGCCATAGGCACGGCGACCGCCCAGTGCGTATCCTTTTTCACAGCCCTCATATACACCGCCCGCCACGGCGGCGATTATGGTTTTGACTCAAAGGAGCTGAAGGTATACGGCGAAAAACTTAAGAAAATACTCCGTCTGGGCTTTCCCATTGCCCTTCAGTGGACGATAGCCAGCGTTTCATGGCTGGCAGTGGCCTTTCTTATTAATCTCTACGGCGTGGACGTTTCGGCGGGCAACGGCATATCCAATAAAATAAAGGATTTCTGTCAGCTTTTTATAACCGCCATGACAAGCGCGGCCGCGACCATGGCCGCCCAGAATCTTGGAGCGGGCAAATTTGACCGCGCCCGGGAGGTGCTTAATTCCTGCCTTAAAACAACGATAATAATGGCTTTTATAATCATAGCCATAGTTGAGGCCGCCGCTCCCTTTATTGTTTCGTTTTTCAACAAAGATCCGATAATATGCGGCCACGCCGTCACCAATATAAGGATAGAAATCATCGCGCAGATATTCTACGCCGGCTTCCTTTCCTACAACATACTGGCCACGGCCTGCGGCGACACAATTTTCGTTATGGCCAACTCTTTTTTGAACTGCATTGTCGTAAGGCTTATCCTTGCCTTCGCTCTTGAAAGCGTAATGGGCATTATGGGCGTATATCTGGCCTGCATGATCGCTCCGGCCTCATCGGTGCCCGTCGGCTGGTACTACTGCAAAAGGGAAAAATGGAAAAAGCGGCTCGTATAATCCGCAGGATATAAAAAGACCGTGCTCAGGCCAAACCGGCTCGAACACGGTCTTTATTTTTTAAATTACTCCGTAAAGGGTTTTACGTCCTTTACCGCCTCGGCGCAGGAGATAACGGCGTCGTTGTTGTCGATGTCAATGAGCTTATAGCGGTCATTGCCCATTCCAAGCTCCTTCATATATGTGAGCTGGCGCAGGCCGTGGCGGGATTCCATCCTCTCCACAAGAGCCTTGTTCTCCTCGGGCTTCATGGAGTAAACCAGATCCACGCAGGCCTGATCCACGGCAAGGATGTCCAAAGAGGCGAGTATGCCGACGTTGGGCGTAACGACGGGCTCGGCGGCCGTTCCCTCACAGTCGCAGGACACTGACATATTTCTCATAACATTTATAAATACGATCCTTTCTCCGAAATGGTCGGCAACCGCCTTTCCGGACTCGGTCATTCTCTCCATAAATTCCTCATAGCTTATGTCCCACATATCGTCGGAGCCGGGAGTCGTATGGATCATTTTCTTTCCTATCCTTCCGTCGGCGCAGCCTATGGCGATGTTCTTGTTTGAGCCTCCGAAGCCTCCCTTGGAATGTCCCTTGAAGTGGGTAAGGGCGAGCATGGAATCATAGTTGAGGATATTTTTTCCCATGGACATCTCGTCAAACCATTTTCCATCCTTTACCGGCAGGAGAACCGTGCCGTCCTCGTCCATTATGTCCACGGGGCAGAACGTCCAGCCGTTTACTTTGAGCGTTTCTCTGTGCTGTTCCGTTGTATAGCGGTCTCCCTCGTAATATGTGTTTGTTTCCACAATATGAGCGTCGGGAAGCTCATTTTTTATAAGCGCTTCCACCCACGGTCTCGGTATAATGTTTGGGCCGTGCGCCTCTCCGGTGTGGAGCTTTACCGCCACCCTGCCAGTCAGCTTTCCGCCGACACGGGCAAATATTCTGCGAAGCCCATCCGCGGACAGGTCTCTGGTGAAATATACTTTTGATTCTTCCCCTGCACGTTCCTCATACGGAATATATTTGTCCCCGCCTGTTCCGGGGATCTTTTTATTTTCATCCATTTTTACTGCCTCCTTGATGTTCTCCTATTCCGGCCGGCATTTAGCCAGCACGCGATTACCGTCTGCTTTTATTATATTTTCCAAGGCCGGCTATGTAAAATACTTAAAAATTATCCGCAGCTATTCTTTTTTTGAATGGCATTTTATTTTAAAAACATCCTGATAAGCGTATCGTTGAGCTGCCTGTAGGGCTGATACCTCATGGGGAGGTCGATCCAAGTCTTTTTGTCCACTATGCTCTTTTTGTGCGAGAATGTGTCAAAGCCGACCTTTCCGTGATAAGCGCCCATTCCGCTTGCTCCTACTCCGCCGAATCCCATCCTGCTTGTCGCCAGATGTATTATTGTGTCGTTTACGCATCCGCCGCCGAACTGGCATCTGTTAAGAACATATCTGACCGCCCTTCTGTCGCTCGAGAATATATAAAGCGCCAGGGGATGGGGTCTTGAGTTTACTTTTTTAACAGCGTCCTCAAGGCATTTGAACGTGAGCACGGGAAGGATCGGTCCGAAAATTTCCTCTCCCATTACCGCGTCATCCCAGTCCACCTCATCCATAATGGTTGGCTCTATCCTTAAAGCGTCGGCGTCACAGCTGCCGCCGTATACGACCTTGCTCCTGTCCATAAGGCCGTTGAGACGGTTGAAATGCTTTTCGTTTATTATTTTTCCGTAATCGCCGTTGAGCAGCGGCCTGTCGCCAAACTGCCTTTTTATCTGAGTTTTTATTTCCTCTATCAGTCTGTCCTTTATTCTCTCGTCGCAGTATATATAGTCGGGAGCGACGCAGGTCTGTCCGCAGTTGAGGAATTTTCCGAAAACTATCCTCTTGGCCGCCAACTTAAGATTCGCCGTTCTGTCAACTATGCATGGACTTTTTCCGCCCAGTTCAAGTGTAACGGGCGTAAGCCTGTCGGCGGCGTTTTTAAGCACCTCCCTGCCCACGCTCTGGCTTCCGGTAAAGAATATATAATCAAAATCAGCCTTGAGAAGGCATCCGTTCTCCTGTCTTCCTCCGGTAACTACGGCAACGTACTCCGGGTCAAAGCACTCGCCTATTATTTTGTCGATGACCTCGCTCGTATTGGGTGAATAGGCGCTGGGCTTAACGACTGCCGTGTTTCCCGCGGCCAAAGCGTCCACAAGCGGATCAAGGGTTAGCATAAAGGGGTAGTTCCAAGGGCTCATTATAAGAGTCACTCCATAGGGAGAAGGCTTTACAAAACTCCTTGACGCGAACTGCGCCAGGGGCGTTATTACGTTCTTCTCGCGGGCAAAGGCCGCCGTGTGCTTTATCATATATGAAAGCTCGCTCAGCACCATTCCCGTCTCGCACATGTATCCCTCCACGGGGCCTTTTCCGAGATCTTTTTTGAGCGCCTCGTCTATTTCCTTTTCATGTCTTGCTATTATGTGTCTGAGATGTCTGAGGGCGTTTATCCTGTATTCCACGTCAAGGGTCTTTCCGCTCTCGAAAAATTCCCTTTGTTTCCTGATTATTTCATCTATTTCTTCCTGTCTCATTTTTATCTCTCCATAACGTCATAATAAAATTTCTCAAGTTCCAAAGCGTCCATAAGTTTGGGCACGGGATAGAGGGGATTGCCCTCCTTTTCCGCGAAATCCGCCAGCCTGGGCACGTCTTTTTTCCTTATTTCCTTGATCGTGTCTGGTATATCCAGTCTCAGTTTCATTTCCTTTACAGCGGCAATAAATTTCTCCGCCCCTGTTTTATGGCTTTCCTGCGGCACGGATATGCCAATCACAACGGCAAGATCATGCAGCTTTTTATAGGCACTTGATCCGTAGGCTTCAAGTACATGGGGAAGAATCACGGCGTTTGCCAGTCCGTGGGGAACATTGTATCTTCCTCCAAGGGAATGGGCCACGGCATGGACATATCCCACATAGGATTTTGTGAACGCGCTTCCCGCGAGATAGGCGGCCGTGAGCATATTTTTTCTTGCCTCCACGTTGTTTCCGTCCTCATAGGCGTCAAAAATATTCTCGAATATGAGCCTTACGGCTTCCGTGGCGTCGGCTCTTGTCTCCTTTGTCGTGGAGCGTCCTATATACGCCTCCACCGCATGGGTAAGGGCATCCATTCCGGTGGTCGCCGTAAGCCCTTTGGGCAGAGTCCTTGTTATCTCCGGGTCAAGCACGGCGTAACGGGGAATGAGCGGAAAGTCGTTTATCGGATATTTATGTCTCGTCTTTGCGTCGGTTATAACGGCGGCAAGGGTCGTCTCGCTTCCCGTTCCGGCCGTGGTAGGTATGGCGATAAGGGGAGGTATTCTCTTATGCACCTTGAGTATGCCCTTCATCTGGGAAAGAGTCTGATAAGGCTTGGCTATCCTCGCTCCGACAGCCTTGGCGCAGTCGATGGAGGAGCCCCCTCCGAATCCTATGATGGCCTGGCAGTTGCCCTTAAGATAAAGTATTCTTGCCTCCTCCACGTTGTCGGTGGTGGGGTTTGCAACTGTCCTGTCATACACATAGCATCTTATGCCGTGGGTCTTGAGATCTTCCTCAAGCCCTTTTGTTATGCCAAAATCCCTGATGCTTTTATCCGTTACAAGAAGCGCCCTTTTTATTCCCTTTTTTCTGAAAAGACGCGCGACCGAGTCTATGCCCTCAAGTATTTCCGGCTTTCTGTACGGAAGAATGGGGATAGCGATTCTGAATACCGTCTGAAACGTGCGGCAATACGCTTTTCTTATTATGTTCATTGTTCTTCTCCTTTGTTCTCGCAAATTTTTCGCAGGTTTTCGGCTATGACGGAAAGGGATCGATAAAACGCGTCCCTGTCGGGATCCGAAAGCCCTTCTCCGCCCTTCTCAACCGCTGATTCTATGAGCATAGTCATTTTGTCGGCCAGTTTCTCGCCCTTTGGCGTAAGCCTTATTTTTGAGCGGTATCTTCTCTTGTTTCCCGACTCGTCAAATATGACAAGCCCCTCGTTTTCAAGTCTGGCCATGGTTCTTGACACTGCCGCCTTGTCCTCCATGCAAAGGGAGGCAAGCTCCGAAGACGTCAGCTCCCCTACCCTTCTCAACTTAAGGAGATACATGACCTGCGGCCCTTTCAGCCCCAGCTCAGTCATTTCCCTGCTTTTTATTTTCTGCATGCATTTATATATCTGCGATATGGATGTTATAAATAATTCAAATCTGTCAAGCATCTTATCCTCCTGTCAAATCCATCAAATGATAGCACAAAGATGTTGACATGTCAACATTGCCGTGTTCCGGAAAAGGTCTCTTCGGTTTTTCCGCGCAAAAAATCCCTGCCGTTTCCGGCAGGGATTGATTATTGTTTAAAGTTGCCGCTTTTATGCCTGTCAAGCCTCGTTGGCTACGATCTTCGTAACTTTGCCGCTGGAGTTTCTTGTAAGAGTAACTTTGTATGTCTTGCCAGTATATTTGTTGATAAAGCTGTCAAGTTCCATCTCGTCGCCGTCAACTATGACCGTAACGCTTCCGGCAAGATAGTAGTTGTTACCGATGTTCTGTGACGAAGGCTTCTTTTCTCCGATATTGATCTTGTCCTCGTCAAGATTATAGAGATATCCGCTCTTGCTATCCTTTGCGGATGACGCCTTGATCTTTGATACGTCATCGCTGCTGTTGAATGTAAGTTCTACCTCAAAATCATCGCCGTCGTCAAGTTTATCGGCAAGTTTTGATACGCTTGAGCTCTTGCCGTCGATTGTTACCGTGCATTTGCTTGCCAGATCATATCTCTTTGTGTCGCCGTTTGAAAGCTCAATCTTGATCTTTGAGCTGGTGAGGTCAAGGAGAGTTCCCTCGTCCTCGTCAACCTTGCTGTTTCCTGTCTCGATCTTTACTTTTGTAGCTCTGTCCGCGCCGTTGACCGTAACATAAGCCTTTACGGAGCTGCTCGCGCCGTCGCCGTATTTGCTGACCGCCGTGCTTACGCTGGCAAATTTGCCATCGATGGTAAAATCACAGCCTGCTGAAGCGAAGAGATATGTCTTATACTTTCCGTCAGTCGTCCTTATTCTTATTTCGCTTCTTGTGATCCTTTCGATGCGGCCGGTATGGTCGTCTCCGTCCTCGTCAAGGGAAGCGGCGATCTTCGTTACCTTTCCGTTGGTAAGCGTAAGTTTTACCGTGTATTTCTTTCCATCCTCGAACCTGTCCTCAAGTCTTGAAAGGCTTGATGAAGATCCGTCGATGGTAACAGTTGCTCCGGATTTGATGTCATAGCTTTTCTTTCCTCCGGATGAGGTCTCTATCTTTATGCTCTTGCTGGAAATGCTGTAGAGTTTTCCGCTGGCGCTTGTGCTGGAGGTGCTTTCCGTCTCAGCCTCTATCTTAGTTACCTCGTCGTTGTGGTCAAGGGTAAGTTTTACCGTAATATCCTCGTCATCTTTATACAGATCTCTAAGTTTGTCAAAATCTGATGATTTTCCGTCAAGCGTTACTTTGATGTCGTCCGTATCGTCGATAAGATAATATGAATAGCTCTTGTTTCCGCTCTTGATAGTTATCTTGAGGCTGCTGAGCGACTCAAGGCTTCCCTCAAGGCCCTCTTCTATTGACTCGGCCGTAATGCTTGTTACTTCTCTGTCTTTATTGAGCACGAGTGTCGCGTTAAACTCTTCGTCATCGTCATATCTGTCCTTGAGCTTGTCATAATCAGATGTTTTTCCATCGATTTTTACTTTTATATCGTCGGTATCGTCAAGAAGGTTATATGAATATGTCTTTGAGCCGTTTTTGATCGTTATTTTGGATTTGTTAAGCGTCTCTATCGTTCCCTTAAGGCTTTCATCGGACGTTTCCGCAACGATCTTTGTCACATATCCGTCTTTGTCGGCGGTTATCGTGGCATTGATAATCTCTCCGTCCTTCACAAGGTCGATAAGATCGTCGATGTCCTTTGACGAGCTTCCGTCAAGGGTGAGCTTCACGTCGTTATAGTCCTTGTCAAATTTGTATGAAGCCGTTTTTCCGTCGGCCTTAATGGATATCCTTGTCTTGGAGATGGATGAGATTTCTCCCTTTCTGAGGGACGATGAGCTCTGTCCGGAAGGGTAAGCCGTAATAAACGTAACTTTGGAATCGTTTACCACTACAACTACGTTGTCTCCGAAGTTGATGTCGGATACCTTTCCGCTCTCTCCGTCATACATAACGCTTACGGATGAAGCGAGACTGACTTTTCTGTCTCCCGATGACGTTTCAACCGTTATGCTCTTGTCGTCGATGTCGGCTACCGTTCCGACAATCTGCTCGTTCGTGCTGGGGTTAACGGGATTAGTGGGTTTTGTCTGGCTTGTGCCAGCGAGCTCGTTTCTCGTCTTTGTGGCTAAAACGGCCATTTCAGCCCTGTTGATATTCTTCTTGGGATTGAAATTGTTATAATCGTCGCCGACCATAAGGTTGAGCCTGTTGAGCAGCTCGATGTAAGGCACGGATGAAGCCGTAATCTCGGCCTTGTCCGCATAGTTGACCGTCGCGTTGTTATTTACCTGGTATACTTTTGAGAGCGCCTTTCCGAAAATAACGGCGACGTCCTCTCTTCTGGCGCTGTTCTGGGTAGTGGCGTTGGCCATGAATATTTTAAGGTCGTTGGCCGAAAGAACTCCGTTTTCAAGGCCGTAGGCAACACATTCATAGGCCCATGAAGGGATGTTATTCGCCTGCATGGTGCTTGTCCATTTTGAAATTACCGAAGCCGATGTTTTATTAGCGCTGTTGTATGTGCTCATAATAGCGTAGATCAGCTGAACGGCCTCGTTATATGTGACGTTGTTTCTCGCCTTAAACAGCTTCTTTCCGTTTTCCTCATAGCCGGCCATAAGTCCCATGGACTCTGCCTGGTCGATATACTGAGCGGCTCCGGGCCAGGGTACGTCGTTTATATCCGCGAACACTGAGGCGAATGCGGTATTTACGCTTCCCGCCATGCACATAGCCGCAGTGGCAAGGGCAATAAATTTCTTTTTCATAACAGTTCCTCCTCAAAATGATATTTTTACTATTCGGGCGCTTAAGCGTATCATAATTTTATTATATATTGCCAAGTCGCAAAAAAGCAACCTTTCGACGGCCTTCTTAATATTATTGTAAGTTTTGGAAACGGAGCGCGTCCCCGCCCTGAAAAACATTTATACATATTTTTCAGTCTATCCGAAAACGATCTTTTCATACTCCGCCGTTTCCGCGGCATACTCGGTTTTTTCGACTGAAACTTTTTTCACTTAAGAGTCCTTATATTTCATTATTTTAACATGTTTTTGACAAAAGTTAAAACCATAAATTTTTCCATTTTTCCCGTTTTATCAATGGTACTACAAATACAAAAGCATTGAATGTTAAATCTACGTTAATTGTCTCAATAAACAAAAAAACCTGTTGCTTTTTTATTTGTATTGTATATAATAAATGGCGAATGGAAAATTAAATAAAACGAGGGTATCAGAAATGATAAAAAAACTTAAAAATCTATCTCAGGCACAAACCATTGCACTGGGCTTTTTTATTGTAATCATGACCGGAACTCTGCTTCTGATGCTGCCCATTTCCTCAAGGGACGGACAGTGCGTCGGGTTCATTCCGGCAATGTTTACGGCGACCAGTGCTACCTGCGTAACAGGACTTGTGGTTGTAGACACCTACACCCACTGGACGCTTTTCGGACAGATAGTGGTAATCTCGCTTATACAGATAGGCGGCCTTGGATTCGTCACTATGGGCGTGCTTTTTGCCATGGCTCTTAACCGTAAGGTCAGCCTTAAGCAGAGAGCGCTTATAAAGGAGAGCGTCAACTCACTCCAGCTTGGGGGCGTTGTGAGACTAGTAAGAAAAATTTTTATTGGAACGCTCATATTTGAGCTTACCGGGGCATTTCTGCTTTCATTGTTTTTTGTTCCGAGGCTTGGCCTTGGCAGAGGCATTTATTACAGCATATTCCATTCAATTTCCGCCTTCTGCAACGCCGGCTTCGACCTGATGGGATTCAGAGGTGAGTATAGCTCGTTTACCGGGGAGTATGACAGCATAATCATCAATATGACCATCATGTCCCTTATCGTCATCGGCGGTATCGGATTCATCGTGTGGGACGACATATCAAAGCATGGCCTTCACTTCCGAAAATACATGCTTCATACGAAGATCGTTCTCACAACGACCTGCGTCCTCATTTTCGGAGGAGCGTTTCTCTTCTACATATTCGAGAGGAATAACCTTATGTCCGGCATGAGCGCTAAGGGAGCGATACTTTCATCGCTTTTCAGCTCCGTCACAGCCAGGACCGCCGGTTTCAACACCATTGACACGGCAGCCCTTACGCCCAGCAGCAAACTTCTGACGTCCATATTGATGTTCATAGGAGGAAGCCCGGGCTCCACCGCCGGAGGAATAAAGACGACTACGGCGGCGACAATCATCTTTTATGTGGGAAACAACCTGCGTGGAAGAAGCGAGTGCAACGTCTTTAAAAGACGCATCGACGACGACACGGTCAAAAAAGCCGGCGTCATCATCTGCATCTATCTTATTCTTGCCCTTGCGGGAACATTGGCTATCTGCCATATCCAGGGCGGCGCTCCCATAAGCGACGTTCTCTTTGAGGTATGCTCGGCTATAGGCACAGTTGGTATGTCAACAGGTATAACGAGGGATCTCACGGACGCATCAAGAATAATCATCGCTCTTCTTATGTACTGCGGACGAGTCGGAGCAATGACATTCGCCCTCGCGTTCACGGAGAAGAAAACGGCGGCTCATGTATTGCTGCCCGGCGAAAGCATAACAGTTGGATAATATATATTATATAGATAAATTAACGGAGGAATTATGAAATCTGTATTATTGATCGGAATGGGCCGTTTCGGCCACCATTTATGCAAAAACCTTGTTGAGTTAGGCAACGATGTAATGATAATAGACAGCGATGAAAAATCCGTAGAGGATCTCACTCCCATAGTTACAAGCGTCCTCATCGGCGACTGCACGAATCCCGAGGTGCTTAAGAGCATCGGCGTAGGCAACTATGACATCTGCTTTGTCTGCATAGGCTCAAACTTCCAGAGCAGCCTTGAGATAACAAGCCTTCTTAAGGATCTCGGCGCAAAATATGTCGTAAGCAAGGCAAGCCGCGACATCCATAAGAAGTTCCTTCTCAGGAACGGAGCCGACGAAGTTATCTATCCCGACAGGGATATCGCCGAGAAAACGGCAAGAAGATTCTCCACCGACAACGTATTCGATTATATTGAGCTTACCCATGACTACTCGGTATATGAAATCCCCCCTCTTGACAAATGGGTCGGAAAAACTATCAGCGAGTCCAACATCAGGGCAAACTACAACATCAGCATCCTCGGAATCAAGCATCCCGCAGGCGACGACATTATGCTTCCCCCCGCGAGCTACAAAATCGAGGAAGGCGACCATCTTATGGTCCTCGGAAACAATGTCGATGTTGAGAAGCTCTTGAAAACTCTTTAAAAAAGCCTAATTTTTTAAAATCCTGTTGCCCCGCGAAACTTTTTGTGTTAGAATAGCGTAAGGAATATCAGGGAGGTTTTTGAGATGTTATCAACAGTTTTATCTGTTATATTGGCTATCATCGGCGTAATATTATGTATTGCCGTCCTTCTTCAGTCAAACCGTTCAGCGGGTCTCGGCGCTGTCAGCGCTGCCAGCTCGGATTCTTACTGGAGCAAAAATAAAGGCAACTCCATGGAGGGAAGCCTTGCGAGGATCACAAAGATCCTTGGAGCGGCATTTATGATAATCGCCCTTGTTATAAGTTTTATTTAATAAGCCTGAAAAAGTTTTGCACAGCTTTTTACAAGCAACGGCCGGTGTTTTCACCGGCCTTTAGACTGTCAAAAAACTAATCCATTGTGAGCGGAAGGGTACTGTTCAGTACTTTGGCCTTTGGCCAAAGCCGCCTCCGGCGTCCGGATATCTTTCCG
>CAJFHC010000011.1:43179-51624 GCA_904378045.1 Candidatus Metalachnospira gallinarum
TATTTCTGCGCCCTGACAAAGTTCAGGGCTTTCCGCAGAAATAGGGATTTATTGCCTTAATTTAAACTCGAAAAAGTCCTATGGGACTTTTTCGACACGATGCGGCCGGTATTTTCACCGGCCTTATTTTTTTCTTCGGAAAATTTTAGTTCCTTCCCCAAAGCAAAATGAGTTATAATATATAGGAAAGCAAACCGCAAACAGGAGGTGTTTTTTTGGAAAATATAAACGATTTGATAACGGAGCGCAAAAAGCGCATTACAGAATATATAAACAGCCCAGCCTATATCCCGCTGAAGGTTCATGAGCTGGCCGTGGTCATAGACGTGCCGGCTGAGGACAGGCCTCTTTTCGAGGAAGTCATAGACTCCCTGTCGGCCGAAGGCGTAATTGTTATAACAAAAAAGGGAAAAATAATGCCGGCCGCAAAAATGAATATATATCCCGGCATTTTTACCGGGAACGCCCGCGGCTTTGGATTTGTCAGGATCGAAGGCCGCGAAAGCGATATTTTTATACCGCCGGATCGGGTCGGCGGAGCGATGAATAAAGACAAAGTGCTTATTAAAATAACGGGCGAGTCAAGGGACGGCAAAAGAGCCGAGGGCGAGGTGCTGAGAATAATCGAAAAGGGCTCCGCGAATATAGTCGGAACCTTTGAGGCGATAAAAGGCTACGGTTTCGTCACCCCCGACGACAGGAAGGAAGGCCGCGACATATTTATTCCCGAGGGCAAAACAAAGGGAGCGGTCACGGGACACAAGGTCGTTGTAAAGGTAACAAAGCGTTCCGATGGCAAAAGCAGTGCCGAAGGTATTGTCACCGAAATACTCGGTCACGCCGACGACCCAGGAGTTGACATACTTTCCGTGGCTCTGCAGTTTGACCTGCCGACTGAGTTCCCCGACTCGGTGCTGAGACAGATTAAAAAAATAGATCCGGATAAAATAGACGAAAGCCTTATCTGCGGGCGTGAGGATATGCGGGATATTCTTACCGTCACCATCGACGGCGACGATTCAAAGGACTTTGACGACGCCGTTTCCATAAAGAAAAACGACGACGGCACATTCACCCTCGGAGTCCATATCGCCGACGTTACGGAATATGTTAAGGAGGGATCTCCCCTGGACAGGGAAGCTCTTAAAAGGGGCACGAGCGTTTATCTTGTGGACAGAGTCATCCCCATGCTTCCGCACAAACTTTCCAACGGCATATGCTCTCTCAATCCCAACGCGGACAGGCTTGCTCTGAGCTGCATTATGGACATAGACCGTTCCGGAAACGTAACGAACCACAGGATAGCAAAAAGCGTCATCCGCTCCGACAGGAGAATGACCTATAACATAGTAAACGAGATAATCGAGGGCGAGAGGGCGAAGTATGAAGACGAATACGGATCGCTTTTCGGAATGTTCGACCTTATGGCCGAGCTCAGGGGCATACTTCTTGAAAAAAGGAGAAAGCACGGCTCCATAAACTTTGACCTGCCCGAGTGCGAAATAAAACTGGACAAAAACGGACGACCCGTTGACATACGCCCCCGTGACAGAAACACGGCCATGAGCGTCATAGAGGAATTTATGCTTATATGCAACGAGACCATAGCCGAAGATTTCTTTTGGAGAGACATCCCTTTTGTCTACAGGAACCACGAGACTCCCGACAGCGAAAAAATAAAGGAGCTTTCCGGTTTTATATACGGCTTTGGGTACCGTCTGAAGGGCAGTTTCAAGGAAGAGATACATCCGGGAGCCATTGCCGATCTGCTGGAAAGCGTGAAGGGCAAGCCGGAAGAAAGGATAATAAGCCGGGCAGCTCTGAGGAGCATGAAGCAGGCGAAATACATGCCGCAGAATCTTGGCCACTTCGGCCTGGCGGCAAAATATTACTGTCATTTCACTTCGCCCATAAGGCGTTATCCGGATTTGCAGATACACAGGATTATCAAGGAAACATTGGACGGAGAAATGGACGAGAAAAGAATGGGACATTACGCCTCCATACTTCCCGAAGTCTGCGAGCACAGCTCAAAGACCGAAAGGAACGCCGAGGACGCCGAGCGTGAGGCTGACAGGCTCAAACAGGTGCAGTATATGACAGAGCATATCGGCGAGACATTTTCCGGCATTGTTTCCGGCGTCACGTCCTTCGGAGTATTTGTTGAGCTTCCCAATACCGTGGAAGGTCTTATTTCAATGGAAAGTCTGACGGACGATTTCTACCGCTACGACGAAAAAGGCATGTGCCTTGAGGGCGTACACACCGGCAGAAAGATATATCCGGGAACAAAAATGACCGTCACGGTCAAAAACGCGGATATTATGACAAGAACCATAGATTTTGAGGAAACATATATATAACAAAAAGACAGACTCCGTTTATTCGGAGGCTCAGCGTGTCGAAAAAGTCCTTTGGGACTTTTTCGAGTTTACATTAAGGCAATAAATCCCTATTTCTGCGGAAAGCCCTGAACTTTGTCAGGGCGCAGAAATACGGGATTTTCCTCGGCGGAAATGAATTCCGCCTGCGGATGGTCAAAGTACTGAATAGTACCGGAAAGATATCCGGACGCCGGAGGCGGCTTTGGCCAAAGGCCAAAGTACTGACCACTACCCTTCCGCTCACAATGGATTAGTTTTTTGACAGGCTGAGGCTCCGTTTATTCGGAGGCTGTCTTTTTTATATCTGTTATTCGTTTGTTTCCTCGTTCTCCTCTGTCTTTACGATGGCAATGCCAAGCTCATCAAGCTGTTTGTCGTCCACCGTTCCGGGAGCGTCCGTCAGAGGGCAGGAAGCGTCCTTTACTTTGGGGAAGGCGATAACGTCCCTTATGCTTGACGAACCAGTCATAAGCATTATTATACGGTCAAAGCCGAATGCCAGTCCTCCGTGGGGAGGTACTCCGTATTTGAACGCGTCAAGAAGGAAACCGAATCTCTCTTGAGCGTCCTCGTCGGAGAATCCGAGAAGAGAAAATATTTTCTGCTGGATGTCCCTTCTGTGTATCCTTATACTTCCTCCTCCAAGTTCAAAGCCGTTGAGAACCATATCGTAGGCCTTTGCCCTTACCTTTGAGGGATCGGTGTCAAGAAGGGGAAGATCCTCGTCCATGGGGCAGGTGAACGGATGATGTTCTGCGACATATCTGTTTTCCTCGTCGTCCCACTCGAACATGGGGAACTCCGTTACCCACAGGAATCTGAAGTCGTCGGGTCTTGTGAGTTCCTGCCTTCTGGCTATCTCGCACCTTAACGCTCCGAGGGAGTCAAATACAATCCTGTCCGCGTCGGCGCATATAAGTATGAGGTCTCCGGGCCTACCCTCAAGGGCGTCCACGATCTCCTGAAGTTTTTCCGGAGTAAAGAATTTGGCTATCTGGGATTTGAGGCTTCCGTCGTCGTTGACAACGATCCAAGCCAGTCCCTTTGCCTTATATGTCTTAACAAATTCCACAAGGGAATCTATCTGCTTTCTGGGATAGTGTCCGCAGCCGTTCGCGTTGATAGCTCTGACGCTTCCGCCGGCCTCTATGGCGTTTTTGAATACGACAAATTCCGTTCCTCTCACTATATCCGTGATATTGTGAAGCTCCATACCAAAACGCACATCGGGCTTGTCCGAGCCGTAACGCTCCATGGCGTCTTTGTATTTCATTCTCTGCATGGGGATGGGCACGTCCACGTCAAGTATTTCCTTGAACACCTTTTTGATAAGTCTCTCGTTTACGTCGATTATATCGTCAACGTCAACAAAAGAAAGCTCCATATCCACCTGGGTAAACTCAGGCTGACGGTCAGCCCTTAAGTCCTCGTCGCGGAAACACTTCGCTATCTGATAATATCTGTCCATTCCGGAAACCATAAGAAGCTGCTTATAAAGCTGGGGCGACTGAGGAAGTCCGTAGAAACTGCCGGGATGCACACGGCTGGGAACAAGATAGTCCCTCGCTCCCTCAGGAGTGCTCTTGCCGAGCACGGGAGTTTCTATCTCAAGGAAGCCCTCGTCCGAAAGGAAATTCCTTATGACCTGAGCGGTCTTATGTCTGAGTATCATATTTTTAAGCTGGCAGGGACGTCTGAGATCGATGTATCTGTATTTGAGTCTGAGATCATCCTTTACCGTTATCTCGTCCTCCACCTGGAAAGGCGTTGTCTCGCTCTCGGAAAGTATCCTGAGTTCCTCGGCGATAATCTCGATGGCTCCTGTCTTCATATTTTTGTTTACGTTTCCCTCTGTTCTGGGCGCAACCTTTCCCCTGATGGCAAGAACATACTCGCTTCTTACGCTTTCGGCCTTTTTAAAAAGTTCAGGGGCTGAATTGTTGCCGTCAACGACTGCCTGAACAAGTCCGGTCCTGTCCCTGAGGGCTATGAAAATGAGCTGTCCAAGGTCCCTTCTTCTCTGGACCCAGCCCATAACGGTTACTTCACTGCCGATAAGCTCCTCGCTCACGTCGCAGCACATATGGCTTCTTTTTAAGCCTGTCATCGCTTCTCCCATTGTATTCTATCTCCTTAAAACAATAAATTTGACATTATTCCAAAATTTAATCATACCACCATTTTAAAAAAATTCAAGGCGCAGCGCGTCTTTTCGGAAATATGCCGGATTTTTAAACCCCGGAGCCGCCTATCAACACTCCTTTGCGTCTCCCCAAACCCTTTCAAGGGCATAGAAGTTTCTCTGCTCCTTGTCGAAAATGTGCACGATAAGGCTGCCGTAGTCAAGCAGTATCCACATTCCTCCGGAATATCCCTCGGAATGGTGGAGCTTATAGCCTTCCTTAAACAGCTTTTCATTTACGCTGTCAGCCATTGCCCTTATCTGATTGGGGTTGTTTCCGCTTCCGATAACAAAAAAGTCCGCTATATTGCTCAGGCCATTAAGGTCAAGCACCTTTATATCCTCGCCCTTTTTGTCCTCAAGGGCTTCTTTTGCGATTTTTGCCATTTTTTCAGCTTCCTGATGGATTGAGTCGTTCATATTTTTCCTCCTGTTATTTTTAAGCCTTTTTGCTATAGTATTCTAACGCTTTTATCGAATAGGGATGAAGGTTCCTGTTTCTCTCCTTCACATATTCGATGGTACTCTCGAGTATATATTTCATGGCCTTGTCGAGATCCTCATAGGCCAGCTTTCTCGCCGTTTCAAGGCCGTCGAATTTTTTTCTGTTGGGCTCGATATAATCGGCGATAAAAATTATTTTATCCAGTACGGTCATGTCCGGCTTGCCCGTAGTGTGCCACCTGATAGCCTCGAGTATTTCCTCGTCCTCCACGCCGTACTCCCTCTTAGCTACCTCCGCTCCCAAAAACGGGTGGGTAAGGTCGATCTGTTTTTTCATTATATCATCGACCGGTATATGGTACTCCTTGCAGAAACGGCGTTTCATATCCGCCGGATAGTCCTTGGCGCAGTCGTGCAGAAGCCCGGCGTACTCGGCCTTTTTTACAAGCTCGCCGTCGCCGTATACGGCGGCCAGCTTTTTGGCTTCCTCCGCCACTCCCAGAGTATGGATATATCTTTCGATGGAAAGCGACGACTGGAGCTTTTCCTTTATTTTTTCCGTATCAAGCATAAATTTTACCCTTCTTTGTATAGATCGTGTCTGATTATATATTCTTCCGCTTCCTTCGGTATGAGATATTTTACCGACCTGCCGTCCCTTATTCTTTTTCTCAGATCGGACGAGGAGATGTCCAGCGACGGCACCTCAAGGAAACTGGCCTCTCCGCCGTATCTTTCTTTTACCTCGGCCGTCTTTTTTATGAGCGACGCGGTGTCATATCCCGGACGGCTTACGGCGATGACCCGGCAGAGGGAAAACAGGCTTTCCGGCTCCCTCCATGTGTCTATTGCCTTAAACTCGTCCGCTCCCATGACAAAATAAATATCCATATCCGGATTGATGTCCTTTATCTGTCTGAGCGTATCCACGGTGTATGTCTTTCCGCCCCGGCGTATTTCCATATCGGAAACGGCAAGGGCCGGATTATCTCTGACAGCTTCCCGCACCATTTCGTATCTCTCCGCCGCCGGCGTTGAGCTAAGGCTTTTGTGCGGAGCGTCTCCAAGGGGCATAAGCACTACCCTGTCCACGTCAAAGTTCTCATACACCGTCTGAGCCGCGGCCAGATGTCCAAAATGCACCGGGTCAAAGGCTCCGCCCACCAGCGCGATCCTTCCGCAGCTTTTAAAATCAAAACCGTCCATCCATATCATTCCTTTTTAGCCTTCGGAAGCTCTATAACAGGCTTTTTCGCCGGTCTGTATAAAACAAACCTGCTTCCGATGACCTGAACCACATCGGCATGAGTCCTCTCGGCCAGTATCTGAGCGGCGTCCCTTGTATCCATAAGACAGTTGTCAAGAATATTGGCCTTTATTATTTCCCTTGCCTCAAGGGCGTCATCCACAGCCTTTGTAAGCTCCGGCGTCACACCGGCCTTTCCGACGTGAAAAATAGGCTCAAGTCCGTTTGCCATGCTTCTTAAAAAAGCTCTCTGTTTGCTTGTTAACATAGTATTCTCCTTTTATTCCGTAATATATTAAGTATAAATAATTGTCGGCTATTTTGCAATAAAAACCGAGGTTTTCTTTGCTCCGCGCAGAAAAAATAGGCTCCCGTTATCCGGGAGCCCCAGCGTGTCGAAAAAGTCCCATAGGACTTTTTCGAGTTTAAATTAAGGCAATAAATCCCTATTTCTGCGGAAAGCCCTGAACTTTGTCAGGGCGCAGAAAGCCTGCGGATTAAACTCGGGCCACCCTTTGTGTCCCGAACCCTTCCGCTCACAATGGATTAGTTTTTTGACAGTCTGAGGCTCCCGTTATCCGGGAGCCCCATATTGTTCGTTTTATATTGAATATTACCTGTCGTAGTCAACTTCCTTGTCAAGGATTGTTCCGTTGTCCGCGCTTATTTTGTACTCGTACTCATATCCGTCTTTGTAGAATTCTATCTCATAAACGAGTCTTCCGTCGTCATAGTCGCGTTCTGTCTTTGTAAATCTAACGTCTCCGACAGCATAGCCAGCGTCTGCCGCAGCCTTGCTCTTCGCGCTCTCAACGCCCACGTCTCCGGCGGCGTCAACAGTTCTGTCTCTCTCGATCTCTTTGTCGATGATCCTGCCGGTGCTTGCGCTTACGGTATACTCGTATTTATATCCGTTGTAGTAGAACTCGAATTTATACTCAAGCCTTCCGTCGTCATAATCCCTCTCGGATTTGATAAATTCAGCGTTCGCTTCCGTTGCGCCCGCGTCTGTCAAAGCCGTCTGTTTAGCCTCGTCCATTGTTACGCTGCCTGTGGCGGGAACCGACGATCCTCTGAGTATCTCGCTCTCCTTTGAAACGACCGCGCCTGTCTCGGCGTTTATCGTATATTCATACTTATAGCCGTTGTAAGTAAAATCGATCTCGTATTCCCATCTTCTGTCGTCATATTCCTTGTAGCCTTTGAGGAAAGTAACGTCGGCATAAGCCGCGCCCGCGTCTGCTGCGGCGATCTGTTTTGCTTTATCAAGGCTGATGTGTCCGTCGGCTGTCGTATCCGTTGTGCCGGACGGGTTAAATGTATCGGCGTCTGTAACCGTTGAGGAACTGCTGAGTGTCACTGTCTTAGTGTTATCATCCCAGCCAACAGTGCTTCCCATGATCTCGCCGATGGCTCTTAAAGGAAGATAGGTCGAGCCTTCCCAAAGTATGGGGTAAGCCCTGTTGCCGTTAGCGTCTTTGAAAGTATATTCCTTGCCGTCGATAATAATCGTAAAGTCATCCCTTACCTCAATATTAACGCTCTGTCTGTCAGCCGAGCCCTTCTTTGAAGTATTGCTGTAGGAATCCCTCGTTCCGCTTAACGTAACGGTTTTTGTCGTCTCGTCCCAGTTCACGTTTTTGCCCATGATCTCGCCGATGGCTCTGAGCGGAAGATATGTGGTATCGTTATAAAGAATAGGGTAAATGCTGTCGCCGGAAGCGCTCTTAAACCACGTTTCCTTTCCGTCGATTACGATTGTAAAGTCGGGTCTTGTCTGCGCCGTCCTGGTGTCGTTTCCGGAAACAGAAAATGCCATTGACGATACCACTAATACAGCCGCCGCGGCCGCACATAAAAATTTCTTCTTCATAATATCCCTCCATATCTTTTTAATTCAATAATTATTAGTTCGGAATCATTATAACAAACTTAACAGAAATTTAAAATAGGTATAACAACTATTTAAGAAATTCTTTTGTTTTTACACAAATACAATCTTTTGTAGCAGAAACTATTTCATCAGATAAATAAAATCTCATTGTGGTACCGTATACTACAATAACCGGAGCGTACCCCATAGGCCATTAAAGTCAAAACTACCCGCTTAGCGGGTAGTTTGCTCTGCCCTATAAGGGCATGATACTTGCTGGAGCCTTAAGGCTCCTTGAATTAGCCTGCCAACCGCT
>CAJFHC010000012.1 GCA_904378045.1 Candidatus Metalachnospira gallinarum
AGCGGATGGAACGGATGAGAGATGGCGTTTTCTCCAATATTATTTGTTGTTTGTTATAAATAAAAGAAAACGCCGTCGCGAATAAGTGAAATACGCGACGACGACATGCCGGTGGCCGGACTCGAACCGGCACGGATAAAATCCGCTTGATTTTGAGTCAAGTGCGTCTGCCAATTCCGCCACACCGGCTTATATACCAGCCATATAATATTATCATATATTTGACCTTAAATCAATAATTATTTTACCTTGTCATCTATGAGATCCTTCAATGTCATATTGTCAACGACGTTGTCAATGGCGTCTTTGATTTTTTTCCATACTATAACTGAGTTGCAGGAATCGAGCTTTTTACATATTTCTCCGTTTTCGGCCACACAGTAAACCGGAGCGAGAGAGCCTTCAAGTATCCTTAATATGTCACCGACAGTGATCTCGGAAGGATCCTTAGCCAAAGCGTAGCCGCCCTGCGAGCCTCTGAAACTCGTAAGAAGTCCGGCCTTGGTCAGTGGATTTATAATCTGCTCGAGATATTTTTCGGAAAGATCCTGGCTTGAAGCGATCTCTTTTAACGGTCTGTGTCCGTTATTATAGTTTTCAGCTAAATAAACCATTATCATAACGCCGTATCTGCCTTTGGTCGATATAAGCATAAAAACATATCCTTTCAAATCAATACTATTGTAACAAGTATATCATATCGGCAAAAAATATGCAAATCAATCGCGTTCGCGGCGGTCCGTCTTTCCGGCGCAGTTAGGGCATATTCCTGTAAATTCCATATTATGTCCGGTAATGACAAATCCGGTCTTTTGGGCTATTTTCCGCGAAATTTCATCAAAGGGGCAGTCTTCGACGTCAACGGATCTATGGCAGACGGAACAGATGAGCTCGTGTTTATGCTGATGGTCGTTAAAATGAAAGTAGGTTTTGCCGTCCTGACGAACCGCCTTAATAATAATCCCTTTATCGGACATAGCGTTAAGGGCTCTGTATACGGTTGAAAGGCTTATATCAAGGCTTTGGGACAGCTTTTCGTATATATCCTCAGCGGTGACAGGGGAGGGCGACGTTCTTACAGACTCAAGTATCATAATTCTTTTTTTAGTGGCCTTCATCGACACTGATTTTAAAACATCCGCATCCATAGCAAACACTCCCGGAAAAATTCATTATTATATAAATCATATAAAGCGAATCCTTGATAAGCCATTTAAAACATATTAAAGATATAACAATCACAGTATAGCACAAAACAAGCCGAAAGCACAATAAACAGGTCTTTTTGATATTAAAATCATATATTTATTCGCAAAAGTTACGTTTTGCGAATAAATATATATCTCTCGATCAGGTGCATTTTGACCTGTTTTCTCCCCTCTTTATATTTTATACAAAACTTTATAACAAATAATTTACCATAATTATATTATGTAAATATTATTATCCAAAACTGCTTGAAATCATAATTGTTTGAATCAAATCTTGTTTAAAACAAAACCTCTGCCTCGTTTCATATATTCATTCCTATTTCAACTGGTACAATATCTTTCCCATTCCAAAACGCGCTTGCAAGAACTCTTATATTTTTTAGTGTGCCATTCTTCATTCTATCGCTGTGGATTTCTATAGGTTTAGCGTTTGAAACAATATTATCACAGACTGTCAAAAAACTAATCCATTGTGAGCGAGAGGGTTCGGGAGTCGAAGGGACTCCCGAGTTTAATCCGCAGGCGGAATTCATTTCCGCCGAGGAAGTTCAGGGCTTTCCGCAGAAATAGGGATTTATTTCCTTAATTTAAACTCGAAAAAGTCCTGAAGGACTTTTTCGACACGCTGAATATTATCAAAATCATTGATCATTCCCCTCTCCCCTTTTGCTTGTATACATTATTAGGAATAACGCTCGACCGAAAGCTAATGTATACAAAAGCCCTCCGGCGATGTTACCGAAGGGCTTTACTCTGTTCAGATTTTACTTTTTGATATTGAAGAAAGCGTTTATTCCGGGATACTCAGCGGCGTCGTCAAGCTCCTCCTCTATTCTTAAGAGCTGGTTGTACTTAGCGACACGGTCGCTTCTTGCGGGTGCTCCGGTCTTGATCTGTCCGGCGTTAACCGCAACAACTATATCGGCAATGGTCGTATCCTCTGTTTCTCCTGAACGGTGGCTTACGATGGCCGTCATATTGTTTCTGTTTGCAAGCTGGATGGCGTTGAATGTCTCCGTGAGCGTTCCTATCTGATTTACCTTGATAAGTATGGCGTTTCCTGCTTTAAGCTCAATGCCTTTCTTAAGTCTGTCCGTATTTGTTACAAACAGGTCGTCGCCTACGAGCTGAACCTTATCGCCAAGTTCCTTTGTAAGAAGCTGCCATCCTGCCCAGTCCTCCTCGGCAAGGCCGTCCTCTATGGAAATAATAGGATATTTAGCCACAAGAGCCTTCCATAACTCTACCATTTCCTCGCTTGTTCTTACGATTTCCCTGCCGAGCATTTTGCTTTCTCCGGGGAAATGATATTTTCCGTCGTCTCCGTAAAGCTCGCTTGTGGCGGGATCCATGGCGATCTTTATATCCGTTCCCCATCCGTAGCCGGCCTTTTCTACGGCTTCTTTGATGAGGTCGATAACGGCGTCGGGAGTAGGAAGGTCGGGAGCGAATCCGCCCTCGTCGCCTACGGCCGTTGAAAGCCCCTTGGATTTAAGGACGTCCTTAAGATTGTGATATATCTCCGCGCACATACGGAGGGCTTCCTTGAATGAGGGAGCGCCGACAGGCATTATCATAAACTCCTGGAAATCAACGGTGTTGTCGGCGTGTTTTCCGCCGTTCATAATGTTCATCATGGGAACGGGGAGCTGTTTAGCGTTGAATCCTCCAAGATACTGGTAAAGCGGCATCTGGAGAGCCTCGGCCGCGGCTTTGGCGACAGCCATCGAAACGCCTAAAATCGCGTTGGCTCCAAGTTTGCCCTTGTTATATGTTCCGTCAAGCTCAATGAGCTTTTTGTCTATGGAAACCTGGTCAAGAACATTCATACCAATGATCTCTTCGGCGATTATGTTGTTTACGTTGTCAACCGCCTGCTGTACTCCCTTTCCGACATATCTGTCTCCGCCGTCTCTCATTTCAACGGCCTCAAACTGACCTGTGGACGCGCCGCTGGGAACGGCCGCTCTTCCCATGTACTCGCCCTCGACAAGGACTTCCACCTCAACGGTGGGATTTCCTCTTGAGTCAAGTATTTCCCTTGCGTATACGTCTAAAATTTCAATATATCCTTTCATTGTTTTTCCTCCTTATATATTGTTGACCAGCAGAGATTCTCCGGTCATTTCACTGGGTTTGGGCAGATCCATCATTTCAAGCAGAGTAGGCGCGATGTCGCAGAGACGTCCGTCCCTTATGCCTATGCCGTCGGTATAGTTGACAAGCACAAGCGGAACGGGATTCGTAGTATGGGCAGTCATCGGCTCGCCCGTCTCATAATCTATCATCTGATCGCTGTTTCCGTGATCGGCGCATATAAGCATCTGGCCTCCGGCCTCAAGTACGGCGTCTACCGCCCTTCCGATACATTCATCGACGGCCTCGACGGCTTTGACCGCAGCCTCAAGCACGCCTGTATGCCCCACCATATCGGAATTGGCGAAATTGACGATTATAAGGTCGTATTTTTTTGACAATATGTTTTCCACAAGAACATCGCACACCTCAAAGGCACTCATCTCGGGCTTAAGATCGTATGTGGCGACCTTCGGCGACGGAACAAGTATCCTGTCCTCTCCGGGATTGGGCTCCTCCACGCCGCCGTTGAAGAAAAACGTAACGTGGGCGTATTTTTCCGTTTCCGCCGTTCTGAGCTGTTTTAATCCCAGCCCTGATATATATTCTCCGAGGGTATTTTTGAGCGTCTGCGGCTTAAAGGCGATGTGCACGTTTGGAAGCGTGTCATCGTACCTTGTGAAGCAGACAAAATATACTTTGTCAAGTTTTTTCGCGCGCTCAAATCCGTCAAAATCGGGATCAACAATGGCTCTTGTTATCTGTCTGGCTCTGTCCGGCCTGAAATTATAAAATACGATCGAGTCATTTTCTTCCATTTTTCCAACGGGCTGTCCGTTTTCATCGGTCAGAACCGTTGGTACGACAAACTCGTCCGTAACTCCGGCCGCATAGGAGTTTTCTATACATTCGGCCGATGACGCGGCTTTCGCGCCCTTTCCTTCCACCATAGCGTCGTATGCCTTTTCTATCCTGTCCCATCTTTTATCCCTGTCCATGGCGTAGTATCTTCCGGATACGGTGGCGATCTTTCCCGCGCCTATGCTTCTCATTTCTTCCTCAAGCTCCTGAAGGTACTCCCTGCCTGATGTCGGAGGGGTATCCCTGCCGTCAAGAAAGGCGTGAACATATACGTTTTTAACGCCATTTTCCTTCGCCATTTTGAGCAGAGCGTAAAGATGGGTATTATGGCTGTGTACTCCTCCGTCGGAAAGAAGCCCCATTATATGCAGGGATGAGCCGTTTTTTCTGCAATTTTCCATAGCCTCGGCAAGCTCTGGATTTTTGAAGAAATCGCCGTCCTCTATGGCTTTGGTTATTCTTGTCAGCTCCTGATAAACGATCCTTCCCGCTCCTATATTCAAATGTCCGACCTCGGAATTTCCCATCTGTCCCTTGGGAAGGCCCACGTCAAGGCCGCTGGCAAATCCCTTGGCGTGCGGGTATTTTTTGTAAAGCAGATCCATAACAGGAGTTTTCGCCAGCCTTATGGCGTTTCCCTCGGTGCGCTCATTAAGTCCGTATCCGTCCAAAATCATTAAAACCGTTGGTTTTTTACTCATTTATAAACGTCTCCTTCGGAGTTATCAATAGTTTACTATGTCTTTAAATTCTTCTTTGAGCGACGCTCCGCCCACAAGTCCTCCGTCTATATCCTTCATAGCGAACAGCTCGGCGGCGTTTTTAGCGTTTACGCTTCCGCCGTACTGTATCCTTATTTTTTCGGCGGCATCCTGTCCCCATACCTCGCCGATAACGGCTCTTATCGCTCCGCAGACCTCCTCGGCCTCATCGCTGGTCGCGGTTTTGCCTGTTCCGATGGCCCATATAGGCTCATACGCTATAACTACCTTCACGACGTCTTCAGCGGATATTCCGTATAACCCGCGTTTGATCTGCGTCCTTACAAAATCGATAGTAATGCCCTGCTCACGCTGTTCAAGCGTCTCTCCGCAGCACATGATAGGAGTAAGACCATGCTCAAGAGCTTTTTTGACCTTTTTATTTACCGTCTCATCGGTCTCGGCAAAATACTGCCTTCTTTCCGAATGTCCTAATATGACATATTTAACGCCGGCGTCGGTAAGCATGGCCGGAGAAATTTCTCCCGTATAAGCTCCGCTTTCCTCAAAATACATATTTTCCGCTCCAAGGGCGATATTTGAGCCTTTGATTACCTCGCCCACGGGAATGATATCAATGGCTGGCACACAGAAAACAACGTCAGCCTTATCGGTATCCACATATTCTTTAAGCATTTTAGCAAGCTCAACTGCCTCCGAAGGCGTCTTATTCATTTTCCAGTTTCCCGCTATTATTTTCTTTCTCATCTGTTTTTCCTCCTTACTTGTCCTGAACGGCAGCCACTCCGGGAAGCTCCTTGCCTTCAAGGAACTCAAGGGAAGCTCCGCCTCCGGTGGAAATATGGCTCATCCTGTCTCCGTAGCCAAGCTGGTTAACGGCAGCGGCGGAATCTCCGCCTCCGATGATAGTCGTTCCGTCGATATGGGCAAGAGCCTCAGCGATGGCCTCCGTGCCTTTCGCGAAGTTGGGGAACTCAAATACTCCCATGGGGCCGTTCCATACTACGGTCTTGGCGTCCTTAAGCGCCTCGGTGAAAAGGCTCCTTGTCTCGGGTCCGATATCAACGCCCATCCATCCGTCGGGGATAAGTCCCGTTGGAACGATATCGCTGAGAGCGTCGTTTTTAAACTCCTTAACAATTACGGTATCGATGGGAAGAAGGAATTTTACTCCCTTCTGAGAAGCCTTGAATATCATTTCCTTGGCATACTCTACCTTGTCCTCCTCAAGAAGGGAATTTCCTACCGTTCCGCCGAGGGCCTTTATAAACGTGTAGGCCATTCCGCCGCCGATAATAAGTATGTCTACCTTCTCAAGAAGATTGTTGATTACGTTGATCTTGTCGCTGACCTTTGCTCCTCCGAGGATGGCCGCAAACGGTCTTACGGGATTTTCAACAGCGTTTCCGAGATATTCTATTTCCTTTTCCATAAGATATCCGACAGCGGACTCTGCCACATATTTCGTAACGCCCACCGTTGAGCAGTGCGCCCTGTGGGATGAGCCGAAGGCGTCGTCAACATATATGTCCGCCAGCGAGGCAAGCTCCTTGCTGAAATTGTCCTCGTTTTTGGTTTCTTCCTTGCGGAATCTCGTGTTTTCAAGAAGTATAACGTCTCCGTCCTTCATAGCCTCAACGGCAGCCTTCGCGTTTTCGCCCACCACGTTGTCGTCTTTGGCGAATTTTACTTCAACTCCGAGCTTTTCCGAAAGCCTCTCGGCAACGGGGGCAAGGGACAGCTCAGGCTTTACCTCTCCCTTGGGCTTGCCCATATGAGAGCATAATATCACCTTAGCGCCGTCGTTCATCAGCTTCCTTATAGTCGGAAGAGACGCCGTGATCCTGTTGTCGTCGGTAATAACACCGTCTTTCACCGGTACGTTAAAATCACATCTTACAAGGACTCTTTTTCCTTTTACGTTAAGATCGTCGACCGTCTTCTTATTCAGCATTCCGATTCCTCCCTTGAGAATATTTTAAAATAGAATTATTTGCATAGCTTAAATAAATAATGCCCAAATAGATACGCAATATATTCACTCGCTTATTTTATTAACTGATTTTTATTATACTACTGTTGGTAATATTTTTCAACGTGTGGTATACTAATAATATCTATGATTTTATGAACTCAGGAGGATATTTTATGATTTATTCGGATTACCACGTTCATACGAAGTTTTCATCCGACAGTACGGCGGAAATGGCTGATATGATAAATAAAGCCGTTAAGCTCGGCCTTAAGGAGATAATGTTCACTGACCATATGGATATCGACTTCCCTGACAGGAACATGCCCTTCTGTCTGTATTATCCCGAATATTCCGAAGCGATAAATTTATATAAGGTTCTTTATCTTAATAAAATAGACGTGCTTGCCGGAGTTGAGATGGGACTGCAAAAACACATTGTCCGCGAGGCCGATATGTTTACTCAATATAATCCGTTTGACTTTGTAATAGGCTCCACCCATGTCATTGACGGAGTCGATGTGTCTCAAAAGGAATTTTTTGACGGACTGAGCAAAAAGGAAGCGTACACAAAGTATTTCGAGAGCGTTCTTGAAAACGCCATGCTGCATAACTGCTATAATGTGTACGGCCATCTTGATTACGTCAACAGGCACGCCCCCTACGAGGATAATTCGGTAAATTACGAGGATTACAGGGACGTGATCGACGAGATACTTAAAACGCTCGTTGAAAAAGGAAAAGGTCTTGACGTAAACACCTCCGGCTACAGATACGGAGCGGGCAGGCCGTACCCCCAGATGGATATACTCAAGCGTTTCAGGGAGCTTGGAGGCGAGATAATAACCATAGGCTCCGACGCCCACAGGCCGGATGACATCGCCTACAGGTTCGGCGACGCTTACGAATATGTCAAGGCGGCGGGATTCAAAGCCATAGCTTCCTTCAGAAACAAACAGCCGGAATTTATAGATTTAAAATAAGGAGTGCGTTATGCTTATTGGTTCACATGTTTCAATATCAAAGGGGCTTATCGGGGCGGCCGAGGAGGCTTTTTCCTATGGCGCCAACACGTTTATGGTTTATACCGGAGCCCCGCAGAACACTGTCAGAAAGCCCGTTTCGGAACTGAAAACGGATGAAGGACTGGCCTTTATGGCCGAGCACGGCATAGAGGATATTGTCGTCCACGCTCCGTATATAATAAATTTGGCCTCATATAAGGATGATACGTTTACCCTCGCGAAGGATTTTTTGCATAAAGAGGCCCAAAGAGCCGCCGCCTTCGGTTCACGCTATCTTGTCGTCCATCCCGGAGCCTATACGGATAAAACGGCGGAATACGGCATAAACAGGATAGCCGAGGGCATCAACGAGGTCATATCAAGGGGTATGCCCGATATATTTATATGTCTTGAAACCATGGCCGGAAAAGGAAGCGAGGTCGGAAGGAATTTTGACGAGCTTAGGCGGATCATCGATCTTGTCGATAAAAAGGAATATATGGGCGTATGCTTTGACACCTGCCATGTCCACGACAGCGGTTACGACATAGTCAACGATCTTGACGGAGTAATAGACGAGTTTGACAAAACCATCGGCCTTGACAGGCTCAAGGTGCTTCACATAAACGGTTCCCTCAATCCGAGGGGAGCGAGGAAGGACAGGCACGCTAACATCGGAGCTGACGGGACAAATCCAAAGGGAGCGGACAACATCGGTTTTGAGGCCATATACAGGGTCGTACACCATCCGAGATTACAGGGACATCCATTCATACTTGAGACTCCATGGATAAGCAAGACAGAAAATCTGTATAAGGCGGAAATAGCTTCTCTGAGGGGGTAATACAATGAAAAACACCGTTATAACAGGCTCTTCCAGGGGCATAGGAAAGGCCGTTGCCGAGGAATTCGCGAAAAACGGGTACCATGTCGTGATAAACGCCTCCAAAAGCGCCGATGAGCTGGAAGAAACAAGAAAGGAATTCGTAAACAAGGGCTACAGCTGCTCGGCGGTGCTTGCCGACGTGTCGGATTACGGCCAGTGCCAAAGGCTGTTTGAGGCCGAGCCCGACGTTTTGATAAACAACGCCGGCATAAGTCATATCGGGCTTTTTACGGATATGACGCCCGCCGAATGGAAAAGGCTCATAGACATAAATCTTTTATCCGCCTTCAACTGCTCGCATATCGCCCTCAAGTCAATGATAAGAAACCACAGAGGCCGAATAATAAATATCTCGTCCATCTGGGGCGAAAGAGGCGCGTCCTGCGAGGTGGTTTACTCCGCTTCAAAGGGAGGCATAAATTCATTCACAAAGGCTCTGGCCAAGGAGGTCGGCCTGAGCGGCATAAGGGTCAACGCCATAAGCTGTGGTGTCATTGACACAAAAATGAACGCCTGCTTCAATGAGGAGGAAAAGGCCGCCCTGTGCGATGAAATTTCCCTCGCGAGGTTCGGAAAGGCGGAGGAAATCGCCAAACTGGCGTATTTTCTTGCCGAGGACAGCCTTTCCGGTTATGTCAACGGGCAGATTATAACCGTTGACGGAGGGATGTATTGAAATAAAAAAACATAAATACATATAAACATGAACATATAAAAGAAGCAGGGAAAATTTCTCTGCTTCTTTATTATGAAAAAGTCTTTTTATAAATAATTTTTTATAAAAGTCATTTTATGTATAAGTCTTATATCCTCTCTCCCAGTCTGAGCGACGGCATGGCGTTGAGGTCAAGGCCGTCCCTGCGTCCGGCGATATACTCATAATAAGCCGCCGAGCCAATCATGGCGGCGTTATCCGTGCAGAGTATGGTAGATGGTATGTTGAGCGTAAAACCGTTTTTATCGCAGGCCTCTTTCATAGCCTTTCTGAGGGCGGCATTGGCGGCTACTCCTCCGGCCATAGCTATCTTTTTAAGCCCTTTTTCTTTCGCCGCCCTGATAGTTTTTGTCACAAGGACGTCAACAACGGCATACTGGAAGGAAGCGGCTATGTCCTCGGGGACGATCTCCTGTCCGGTCATTTTCATCTTATTTACATAGTTCAGCACGGCAGACTTGAGGCCGCTGAAGCTGAAATCATAGCTTCCGTCCTCAAGGAACACATGCGGGAAAGCTACCGCGTCCTTATTTCCCGCTTCCGCCGCCTTCTGTATTTTGGGTCCTCCCGGATATCCCATACCGATTACGCGGGCAACCTTGTCAAAGGCCTCTCCGGCCGCGTCGTCACGGGTCGAGCCCATTATCTCGTATTTGCCGTAATCGGCAACATACACAAGATTTGTATGCCCTCCGGAGACAACGAGAGCCATATACGGCGGCTCGAAATTTACGTCCTCTATATAATTTGCCGAAATATGTCCTTCAATATGGTGGACGCCTACAAGGGGCTTATTTGTGGCGTAGGCCAGCGCCTTTGCCTCGGCCAGCCCCACAAGAAGGGCTCCGACAAGCCCCGGGCCGTAGGTAACGCCAATGGCGTCGATGTCGTCAAGAGTGACTCCGGCGTTTTTGAGCGCCTCGGTAATTACGGCGTCGATATTCTCGACATGCTTTCTTGAGGCGATCTCCGGAACGACTCCGCCATAGAGCGTATGGAGATCTATCTGCGAGGAAATGACGTTTGAAAGAGCGTATCTGCCGTTTTTCACAACGGACGCCGCGGTCTCGTCGCAGGAGCTTTCAATGGCGAGTATAAGTATATCTTTATTGTCTTTCAAAGACTCTTCTTTTATTTCTTCCGTATTCATACCGTTTCTCCTTATCATTCGGCGAAATTTATCCTTTCGCTCATCCTGTCGTATCCGATCTTAGTTTTGGGGAAGATCCTTACGGCGTTGTCCAGAAACGCCTCCGGCTCGGAAAGGGACGGGCTTAAATGCGTCAGCCACAGCTCTCCGACATTTCCCAGCTTAGCTAACTTTGCCGCCTCGGAAAATATCATATGCTTATATTCCACTGCCTTTGGCAGTTTTTCATTCTCCCCGTACATGCCCTCACAGACGAAAAGATCCGAGTCTTTTATAAATCCGACCAGCGAATCCACCGGCCTTGTGTCCGTGCAGAATGAGACGCTGATGCCCCTTCTCGCTTCTCCCAGCACCATTTCCGGAGTAAATGTTTTTCCTTCGTATTCCACCGTATTGCCGTTTTGCAATACGGACCAGTATTTGACCGGCAGTTCCAGTTCCTTTGCCCTTTCCACGGAAAACTTTCCCTTTCTTGGGACGTCAAAGCGGTATGACAGGCATTTTACCCTGTGATCGCCTTCGTTGGCGGAAAGAATAAAATCCCCGAAGTCATATTTTTTATTTACATCCGTTATTTCCAGAAACTCCGTCTTAAAAGGCAGTTCCGGACAAATAAGTCTCAGGCCGTCCACTATTTTTTTAAGTCCGGCCGGCCCAACCAGCCTGAGCGGCTCCGTCCTTCCGGCGTTTCCTATGGTAAGTAGCATACCCGGCAGACCGGAGATATGGTCGGCGTGGTAATGGGTGAAACATATAGTGTCTATCGCCTTGAATCCCCAGCCGAGCATTTTAAGCGAAACCTGGGTGCCCTCTCCGCAGTCGGTCAATATGAGCCTTCCGTTTATCCTCATCAGCATGGATGAAAGAAACCTTTCCGGCATGGGCATCATTCCGCCCGTGCCTAAAAGAGCTATGTCTATCATCATTATCAATCCTTTTGTCTTATGCTTTTTGTTATATTATCTCAAACGCCGAGCGTCTCCACGGCCTTTTCATATTGCGTATCGTCGCCGGAGGCGTCCTTAACGTCCGTATGGACTACAATATCGGGAGTTATTCCCTCCCCGTGTATGCAAACTCCGTTTGGCGTAAAGTAACGCTGTATCGTTATTTTAAGCCCGGAGCCGTCGTTAAAGCCATAAAGCCCCTGCACTATGCCTTTGCCGTAAGTCTGCTCCCCGATTATTATCCCCCTGCCGTTGTCCTGGATTGCTCCGGCAAGGAGTTCCGAGGCGCTGGCGCTACCGCCGTTTACAAGAACGGCAAGCGGCAGTGAGCAGTATTCGCTGTCCGACGTAAAATCGGTTCTGCCTCCGTTTTTGTCCACCGTATAGGTTATCACACATTCGGGAAGGAGCAGATCGCCTATTTCGGCGGCCGAATCTATTATTCCCCCGGGATTGTCCCGCAGATCGAGCACAATGCCGTCTATTCCCTGGGCGGTAAGCTCCTTAACGGCGTTTTTGAACTGACCGGCGGCGTTTTTTGTAAATTCAGTGATCTTTATATATCCAATGTTTCCGTCTTTCCTGTGTTCAACATAATTCAGCTCCACGGTGGAGCGTTTTATGTCAAATACAAGGGGCTCCGAATCCCTGAGAATCCCTATTCGGATATATGTATCGCTTTTTCCCTTTGTCAGGGCGGACACTTCCGGAACGGACAAGCCAACAACGGACTCTCCGTCTATGGACGTAATTATGTCTCCGGCCTTAAGCCCTGAGCTTTCCGCCGGCGAGCCATTGATTATGTCGGAAACAACACAATTTCCGTTCTCGTCCTTTGACATAACTATTCCTATTCCCGTAACGGTTCCGCCCGCCTCATCCATAAACGCCGTCATTTCCTCGGCGCTGAGATAAACCGTATAGGGATCGCCTACGGAATCAGCCATACCTGAGTACATTTTGTCGGCCAGCCCGTTTTCGTCAAAATCCTCAATATAGTTGCTCTCAAGCATGGAGGCGATAAGAGCGGCCTTTTCGCCGACGGTCATATTCTCCGGCGTCTTTTCTTCGGTAAAAAGCGCGGCCCGTCCACAGAAAACCGCGCAGCACAACGCGGCTCCGCACAGGGCTCCCTTCAAAAACCTTATGGCGCTTTGCTTGTCAGCCATATAATCATCTCCGCATAAACCGTTATAAATAGCTTATGCGCGTAACAATTATATATGTTTATCCGCCTTTATTCAAGTGCGGTAAATAATTTATCCTTAAAAAAACCTGACCCGTTATGCGGATTTAGCATACAGGTCAGGTGTCAGTCAAATATCAAACCCGGCAGCCGGACAAAATATCAGATGGCGTATGTAATAGATACACGGGCGTTTATCGTTATTTTGTCATATTCTATCACGGAACGGCCTTTAGCGGCTGAATCCGACGCCGTGCTTCCTTCATACATCACCGTTGTGTTGGCCGTGGCCTCCTCAACGGCATAATTAGATGTAGACTCGTTTACGGCAGTAATTCCCTTGATAGTAACTCCGCAGGCGCCGGCGATGGTTTTCGCCGAGTTTTCAGCGGCCTTGACCGCCTGTCTGAGGGCGTCGGCGTAATATACGGAAGTATCCTCAAGATAGAAGGAAACGCTGCTTCCCGTCGCTCCGGCCTCAAGAGCCGTATCCATATATTTTCCGGCGTTATCTATATCCTTTGTCGCGAATGAAATATTGGCGTAAGCCGTATATCCTGTCGTAATATACTGTCTTGTTTCCTCGTCATATACCCTTTCCGGAGAAACATATGACGATTCGGTAATAATGTCTTCCTCCGCTATTCCCGCGGCGAGCATGGCACTTTTTAAAGCGTCGGCCTTTTCATTGTTTTCCGTCTGGGCCTCGATGGAAGTGTCCGCCGTTGTCTCCACGTCGGCGTAAATTTTTGCCGTATCTGGATCAACTTCGATCATTCCCCTGCCGTTTACGGTAATTCCTGCAGTCTCGGCGGCAAAGGACGTAACGGCGCATCCGAAAACCATCACGGCCGCGAGAACAAGGCCAATAGCTGTTTTCATTGATTTTTTCATACTTGATCACTCCTCGCACATTTAATTTGTATTTTATACATTCAAATGCTTTCTGAGAGATATGTTGCTTCCCAAAACTCCGAGCAGGGCTCCGAAAATGAGAGCCACGGGCAGGAGTATGGAGAATATGTCTATACCGAATCTGAACGAAACAATGGAATGGATCATCGGTATCTGCTCATAAATAATTGAGATAAGCTTATTATACAGCGGCCACGCGATTATTATCGGAATGGACGCTCCGACGATTCCTATGATTATTCCCTCGATGATGAACGGCCATCGTATGAACCAGTCAGTAGCTCCGACATATTTCATAATGCTGATTTCCGTTCTTCTTGTAAACACGGAGAGCTTTATTGTATTTGTTATTATGACGACGGAAATAGCCGCCAGCGCCAAAATAAGCACTCCGCCGAATATTCTGAGGAAATGGCTGAGTTTTACAAGAAACTCCGTTTCCGTCTCTGAGCTTCGTATTTTTCTCACTCCGTCAAGCTGCTCTATCTTCTCGACTACCTCGCTCTGGTGCGAAATATCCGTAAGATTGACCTCAAAGGAACCCGTAAGGGGGTTGTTTGTCTCGTCAAAGCCTGAAAGTATGTCCTCGGCGTCCCAAGACTGCTTCATCTCGTCAAGTGCCTCCTCGGACGATATATATCTTACGCTGTCCACATATTCCATCGTAACGAGCTGATCGTTCAGAGCGAGCACCGTGTCAGCGTCGGCGTCGTCCTCAAGGAATATGGAAATACCGATTGATTCCTCTATCTGCGTGAGCATATAATTCACGTTTGTCAGCGCGCAGTACGAAATTATTATCATAAATATGCAGGCCGCGACGGTACCTATAGAGGCCACGGACATAAGCCTGTTTCTTATTACTCCGCTGAACGCCTCGGAAAAAAAGTATTTGATGGATCTAAATTTCATCGCTGTAGCCACCCCTCTTATCTCGAATTATATGACCGTTTTCAAGGGTGATGACCCTCTTTTGCATCTGGTCCACTATATCCTTGGCGTGAGTAGCGATAACTACAGTCGTGCCTCTTTTATTTATTTCCTCAAGCAGCGTCATAATATCCCATGCCGTGGCCGGGTCAAGGTTTCCCGTAGGCTCGTCGGCGATAAGTATGGGCGGATTATTGACAATGGCTCTCGCTAAAGCCGTCCTCTGCTGTTCTCCTCCGGAAAGCTCCCTCGGGTAAACCTTTGACTTGTCCCTGAGACCGACAAGGCTCAAAACCGTCGGCACGTTCCTCCTTATGGTCTTTGTCGGAGCCTCGATTACCTGCATGGCGAAGGCCACGTTCTCAAAGACCGTCTTGTTGGGAAGAAGCCTGAAATCCTGGAAAACGACTCCGAGATTTCTTCTGAGATACGGTATCTGTCCTCTTCTGAGCTGTCCCGTTTTTACGTTGTTAATGGTTATCGTGCCTTCCGTAGGATCAAGTTCCTTAAGAAGGAGTTTTATCATTGTTGATTTTCCCGAACCGCTGGAACCGACAAGGAAAACAAATTCGCCCTTTTCAATGTGAATATTTATATTTTCCACGCCGATGGTGCCGTTGGGATAGATCTTCGTAACATTTTCAATATCTATCAACTAAATTCGTCCTTTCTTGTGCCCGTATTCAAAGCGCAAGCCATCAGTATACCATCTTGTCCATATACATCATATACTTGCTTACCATAAGGGTAATTTTGAATATAATGGCATCGTCAAAATTACGCAGGTCGAGACCTGTCATTTTCTGGAGCTTATCTAATCTGTATACAAGAGTATTTCTGTGAATATATAACTGTCTGGACGTTTCTGAAACATTGAGGTTGTTCTCGAAGAACTTGTTTACCGTAGCGAGGGTCTCTTCGTCGAAGTCGTCCATGGTGAGTCCGTGGAGAACTTCCTTTATGAACATCTTGCAAAGAGAGAGCGGAAGCTGGTAAATAAGCCTGCCGATACCGAGTTTTTCGTAGTTTACTATGTACTGGTCGCTTTCAAAAATCTTTCCTACCTCAAGCGCCATCTTCGCTTCCTTATAAGAACGTGAAACGTCCTTAAGGTCGCTGACAACGGTGCCTATGGAAATATAGACTTTAATATTGAGCTCGGTGCTGAGCGTGTCGGAGATCATTCTGGCGATCTTTTCTATCTCATCCATGGTCTCCTTTTCCCTGAGCTCCTTAACAAGGATAATGCTGTGCTCGTCAACGGCGGTAACAAAATCCTTCGTCTTGGCGGGGAAAATGCTCCTTACTATCTCGACAATATTCATATCCTTGTCGATGTTCGTCTCAATAAGATATACTATCCTTCTTATGTTGTTTTCGATATGCAGCTTTTTAGCCCTGCTGTAAATGTCCACAAGAAGAAGGTTGTCCAGCAGAAGGTTTTTGATAAAGTTATCCTTATCATATCTCTCCTTATAAGCCACAAGCAGGCTCTGGATCTGGAACGCGGCTATTTTTCCGATTCTGTAGCCATCCTCGTCCTCACCCTTGACCTGGATGACATACTCCGGAATACCGTTATCATAGACTTTAAAATACTGGTATCCGAGGATGAGCTGACTGTCCGCCTGGGAACCGACAAAGTTCTCGATGGCGTCTATCTGTCTGCCTATCATATTTTCCTCTGTAGTCGCAATTACCTTGCCTTCTTTTTCCACAACGCTCAGGTCTTTGCGTGTAATGTTTTTTAGTCCGTCAATGGTACTCTGCAAAATCTGATTAGATATCATACTTCCACCCCAATACTAATTTAATAGAAATTCCCCATTCTGCGCAGCACGTCTGATGTTAAACTGTTATGCCAAACGGCGACCCACATATTTATATAAAATTGCCCAAACCTTGATATGGGTGGGACGTTAAAAATAATGTGTAATCTGCCACCTAAAAAAATCACTATGAACATTTATATTTTATAACAAAATAACAAAAAAATAAAGAGAAATTTCAAAAAAAATGACATTATTTTTTGAATAAATAAAATTAGCAAAAAATGCAAATATTTTTTATTATTAAATTAATTAATTTTCACTTAAACAATTTATCATTTATTAAAATTTATAGCTTTTTAAACCCCTCGCCAAAGGTTTCTTTTATGTCAAAAAGAATAATAAAAGCGTCTTTGTCCGCCGATCTTACCGTTTCTCTGAATTGTTCGATCTCCTTTTGTGAAAATATACAAAATACAAATCTTCCGTACTCGTCACTTTCCGGATAAAAACTTTTGAGCACGGGTAGATCGAGCCCTTCAATGCTTTTTTTCATACTCTCCCGCTTTTTCGTCACCACAAGAGCGGCCTTATTTTCGGAAGTTCCCGCCGTAAGAGCCGCGATGCATCTGGACGCCGCGAAAACCGAAATTACGGCATAAAGGGTCTTTTCCGCCCCGAAAACGGCGAAACCGGCGGCAATTACCGCGGAATCTATTATCAAAACATAATCCGATACGGAAAATCCGTCATACATACTGTGCAAAAGATGAGCCGCCGTCTCCGTTCCGCCGGTGGTAGCCGAACCGTTGAACACAAGGCCGACCCCCGTTCCGGAAAGTATCCCGCCGAAAACGGCCGAAAGCATCATATCCCCTGAAAACGGCGGAAGCCCCTCCGTCAGTCTAAGCGCGGCTGAAAAAGCGAGGGCCGCGAATACGCTTCTTTTTATATATTTCGCTCCGAAACGCCAATAAGCCGCGAGAAACAACGGTATGTTCAAAATAATATTTGTCGCCGAAACGGGAACGGCGGCTCCGAAAAGCCTTTGAGAAAGGCTGAGTATTATTATTCCAAGCCCCGATACTCCTCCGGCAACAAGGTCGTTCGGTATATAAAATATATTCATTCCCGCCGAGAGCAGAATCACTCCGCCAATAATGCAGGCATAGCTTTTTACGTCTTTTTTCATTACTCCACCTCAAAAAACTCCGATGGAGTAATTATTCCCCTATCGGAGTTTTTTATGAAGCGGTCCGTTTTATTTCATCTCTTTAAGTACCGTAAGCACGAATTTAGGCAGTTTCATCATACGCTTGATCCTTGTCGGCTGGGTTATGAGCCTATAAAACCACTCAAGGCCAAGGCGGCAGAATATTTTAGGCGCGCGCTTAAGATTTCCGCTCATTACGTCGAAGCTGCCTCCTATTCCGATGGCGGCCTTTGCCCCGGTCAGCCTGAGATTATTATATATCCATTTTTCCTGCTTCGGAGAGCCGAGACCGACAAGAAGGAGCGACGGATGCGCCCTCTTTATGTCGGAAATAATGTTTCTTTCTTCTTTTTCGTTAAAATATCCGTTGTGTACGCCGACGATTTTAAGCCCAGGATATTTCGCCTTCATTCTCTCCGCCGCCTGATCAGCCACGCCGGGAGCTCCGCCGAAAAAGTAGACCGTATGCTCCGTAGCCCTTATCCTCTCGAAAATGCTCAGCACAAGGTCATATCCGGATACCCTCTCTTTAAGCGTTACGGGGCTGTATTTTGACGCCCATACCACTCCTACGCCGTCGGGAGTTACCATATCGGCGGCCTTGAGTATGCCCATAAGCTCCCTGTCCTTCCTTGCCTCCATAACTATCTCCGGGTTTGGAGTACAGATTATATGCTGTCCGTTTTCTTCAAGCATCTCAACAACTCTGTCCGCCGCCTCTTTCATTGTGTATGTGTCAAAAGGCACCCCAAGAATAACTGTTTTTTTCATTTTTTAGCCCCCTTTCCGGCCGTCCGGAAGGCCGTTTACAAAAGCTGTTCAAGATATTTTTCGTTAAGCCTTGCCTTTTCTTCCAGCATAAGCGCCTTTACGTTAAGGCCGGCTACATATTTTTCCCTGTTAGACAGTACCTCTTCTATTTCGTCAAGCGTTCTTTCCACATCTATGTTGCTGACGTTTCCTCCGCTTGGCATACCAAGCAGTTTAAGATAGCTGTTGATTTTAGGGTCATAGGCGAATCCGACTATTGGCACCCTCTGCTTTGTGGCGAAAATAAGTGTGTGAAGCCTCATACTCAGGATAAGGTCCATCTTTCCGATCATTCCCATTATTTCCTTCGGCGAATAGTTTTTATCAAGTATATAGGCTTTGTTTTTCATCATCGACATAACGCATTCGCTTATATCCTTGTCATTGGGGTTATGCATTACGATAAAGACGATGTTTTTATCAAACTCATCGTGTATCCTGTCGCAGATGTCAGCGAATTTCTGTATAAAGTCCTCATCGTTTTTCCAGTTCCTTACCGATATCCCTATGAGTCCCTTATCGGATGGTATTCCGGCTTCAAAAATAAGTCTTTCCGCCCTTTCCTCCGTAACCGATGACATGGTAAAGACCGGATCGGCCGTTACAAAAAGCCTGTCGCCGGGTATTCCCATGGCCTCGAGCTCTTTCTTGGAGTCTTCTTCCCTGAGAGTTATTATATCCGCCTTGCTTACGACTCGTTTTACCATTTTGCGGTTATGATCTCGGGAAACGGGGCCTATTCCGTTGGCGTAAAGCATCACTTTTTTGCGCATTATCTTCGCCCATTCTATAATAAAAAGATAATACATCAGCGAACGGGTGCTTGTCGTGTCCTGAAGCAGAGAACCGCCTCCGCTTAAAAGTATATCGCATTTCTTTATCTCATACAGGACTTTGAAAAAATCGAATCTTGATACAACGTCTTTAAAGCCGTATTTCTGCGTCGTCTCTTTCGGATCTCTTGAAAGGACTGTAATATGGATGTTTTTATCCATTTTGCATATATTTTCATAAATAGTCGTAAGTATGGCCTCGTCGCCGCTGTTGTTGAAACCGTAATATCCTGACATAAGTATTCTTCTGCCATGGCTCTCGCAGTACGCGTCATCGTATGCCCTTACACAGTCGTCAGCCATTTTGCTGACCGAATAGTATTGGAATATTACGCTTCTGCCGTATTCGCCGAGGGACTTTCTCTCATCGTCTCCGGCTTTGAGAAGGGCTGTCACGTCCCTTATGAGAAGCTCCCCGCGCGACATTTCGCAGCCTCGGCAGCAGAAGTTGTTTTCCTGAGCCACCGGCAGCTTGTCTTCCGAAAAAATGCCGATATATCCCTCGTTTCCGGCTACGATAACGGGTTTTTCAGCCGACATAGCCTCAAGCGCCGCCCTTGATACGCCGACAAAAATGTCTCCGGCGGCGACTATTTTGTTTATATCGGTCCTCGCTCCGGTCATAACGACACACTGCCTGCCGAGCTTCTCGTTTACAATATCGGCCTTGGCCTTGAGCCTGTCGAATACGTTTCCGCCTCCGGCGATCAAAAACTGAACGCCGTCTATCTCTTCGCTTATGCGTTCCGCGCAGTCGATGAGCTGCTCGGCGACCATCGCCCTGTCCTCGTCCATCCTGCTGACATAAGACACTATGGGGTGAGAGCTGTCCAGTGAAAATTCTTTTATTATTTCCTCCCCCGATACATCCGGAGAGAACTTATCCGTGTCAATACCGTTTATGGTAACGTAAATATCCTTTTCCTTGGTATTATAGTTATCCATAAGATATTGCTTTATGTCCTCGCTGACGGCTATGACCTTCTGTCCCCAGTTTGTGAGATATTTGAGCCCGTTTGAGGTATTAAATACCCAATGGGCGCTGGTGACAAAGGTAAAATCCATTGAATGATGAAGTATTCCCGTTATAAAGCCCGGTATTCTCGCGTGGGAATGGACTATATCAATTTTTTCCTCTGATATTATCTTTCTCAGAAGTCTCAGGGAAGTAAGGACCTTGGCTATATTTTTTGTATTGAGAGGCACATTATAATGCTTTATTCCAGCCTGCGTGAGCTCGTCAACGTACACTCCGCCGTTGGACGCCACGGAAACGTCGTATCCTCTTTTTTTGAGCTCCTTTGAAAGCTCTACGATATGCGTTTCCGCTCCGCCGATGTTGAGCCCCATTGTTGTCATAAGTATTTTATACTTTTTACCCATTTGTACGCGCTCCTTCTGAAAGCCGTTTTACATATTTATACCGGTTATAGTGGCGGTGCAGTCCGCGTATTTGGTATATATCTTTCTGTTTGAGTTTACGCAAAGCTCATAGGTTCTGTCGATAAAATATACTCCGTCGGTCTGAGAAGCCTGAGCCTCCAGCGTTACTACGGCGTCGTACCTGTTTTCCACTGTGCCGTCGACGGTCTGTCCGTCAATGGTATAAAAAGGCTCCACGGCGTCCTTCCATTCGATATTTGTTATTGTTCCTATGGCTTTGCCGGATGTATAGTCGAACACCGTATCTCCTGCCTGAAGATTGTTGAACGCATAATCCCTGAGGGATTCTATTGTCATTTCATATGAGACAGTCTCCAAGGACGTGTTCGTGCTCGTTTTCTCAAGCCCTCTGAACTTATATACCGCTCCGGCTATAAGCACGACTATTACGACAATGACAACAGCGTCTATTATGTTGAATTTTCCTTTTTTTCTTATGGCCATCGTTTATGCCCTCCCTTACCTGTTGATCTCCACGACATAGCCTTCTCCGGCGTAGCCTTCGCCTTTAACGAATATTTCCGTGCCGGCTCTGACGATGAACTGTCCGTCAACGGCGAATGAGGAATCCGTTTCCGTCACGTCCGCCTCAACGGTTATGACTACGGTATTATGCGAAGGGTCGGCGGAATCGACAAATCTGTTGTTTTCGTAATCCGGCGTTATTTTTGTATAGGGCTTGACCTCAAAGTCAACGACCTTTCCCATGTGATAGTTTTTTGTGTTTTCCGTCAGGTCGTCGCCTATCCTTATATAGTTTTCCATTCCGGGCGTTGTTTCGTTAAGCTCGATCTTATATGTGAGCTTTTTCGTAGCTGCCGCGGTTTCTCCCCTGTTAAGAAAAACATAGGCGGCTATAACAACGCAGGCCACTATGACCACTATAACGACGTCAAAAAAATTGATCCTGAATTTTTTATTATTTTCAGCCATTTTCGCACCTCTTATTTATTCATTAGTTCGGTATAGACCTTTTCTATGTTGCCGGCGTATATCTCCGCCGTAAATTTCTCGTTGAAAATCTCCACTGAGCGCTTTTGCATATAGGAGTATACTTCCCTGTCGTCCATAAGTTTTTTCATATATTTCGCCAGATCGCCGCTGTCCCTGAGCTTGAAAATATATCCGTTCTCGCCGTGGGTTATGACGCCGGGATTTCCGCCGTAGTTGCTTACGACGGCCGGTATTCCGAGGCTCATTCCCTCCAGCAGGGAAAGGCTCGTCGCTTCCGTGCCGAAGGAGGCGTTTACCTGTATGTCAAGTATGCTCAATATTTCATTCACGTTATTTACAAATCCGGTGAATATTATATTTTTCTCAAGTCCCTTTTCTTTTACCGTCCTTTTCAGGCTGTCCTCAAGAGAACCGGTGCCGATGATAAGGACCTTAAGATTTTTGTTTGTCTCAAGTATTTTTTCCGCCGCCTCGATAAGATAGATATGGCCCTTTACATCCTCTATCCTGGCCATTATGCCGGCGGTAAAATCTCCGTCCTCTATGCCGTACTTTTCCCTCAGCGCCCTGACCGTAGCCTCGCCGGCTCTTTTCTGCGGTTCAACTCCGTTTAAAATGACCCTTACAGCCGAAGGCTTTATTCCGGTATCGGTCAGATTTTCCTTTGCCGCCTCAGCCACGGCTATGATAGCGTCGGAGTAATGCATATTCACGGCTCCGTTTATGACCTTTCCGAGCCCCTTGCTTATTTTCGGGCTGACGGGGAAAACCGAATGTCTTGTATATACGACCTTTTTGCCGCACTGTCTCGCGGCAATTCTTCCGCTCATATTTCCGTGGGTGTGGACTATATCGCATCCGGAGGACTTTATTATTTTTTTCAGCTTTTTAATGCCCTCAAGGCTGAGGGACTTTTCGGCTATGCCGTCGGTTTCTATTGTTTTTATGCCCAGCCTGTTTATCTCCGGTATGAGAAGGCTTCCCGTGGGGACAACGACCCTTACCTGAAATCTGCTCCTGTCAAAATATTTAAGGAAAGTCAGGACGCATCTTCCCGCGCCACCTATATTGCTGTCGCTTATTATATTCAGAACCTTTATCATAATTATTCCTCCCTGAGGGCGCCGATGTTGGCGTAAAGCATGGAAATCGCCAGCACGGCCCAGAACATAAGCATAACTCTGTAGTTATAAAACGTATAGTCAAACAGGCTCTGCACAAGGAAACCGCATAGAGCCGAGATCGAGCCTATAACAAATATCCTTTCGCCCTTCGCCCGGTTTTTGAGCCCTATGGAACATGTCTTGAGGGCGCGGTACAAAACGGCAAGAAATACTATCTCCCCGCATATTCCGGAATCGCACATCACCTGAAGATAGAGGTTATGCGAATGGGGAGCCATAACGGAGTCGTAGGCGTAGGACGGGTATACCATATTGAACGCCGATGTTCCGGGGCCTATTCCGCACAGCCAGTAGTCCTTGAGCATGCTGAGCGTTCCCATATAGATATAAAATCTGTAGCTCGTCGAGGAGTCGGACATATTTCCGATGCTCATAAACCTGTTCAATATCGTCTCCGGAAGAACGAAGGGCATAATCAGCAGGCCGAGTATTATGAGAAGCACAAATCTTCTGTCCAGCAATATCAAAAATACCATAGCCGCAAAAAGTATGCCGAGCCAGCATCCCCTTGAATATGTCAGGATCAGGCAGAGCATAAGTATACAGCCGACTATAAAATAGAATCCTTTTTTAAGTATTCCCCTGGCGTCAAAGAAAAAAGCCACCACAAAGGGGATCGTCAGCAGGAAATACTCTCCGAGCACGTTGGGGTTTTCCAGAGTCGAGTATACTCTGAATCCAATATCGGAAAACATCTCCGTATCGACCCAGTTTCCGCTGAACTTTGAAGGAAACAGGTATTGATAAAATCCGTAAAACGCTATGAGCACGCCGAAGCAAACAAAACAGAACGTAAGCCGCCTGAGCTGTTTTTTTGTCTCCACCGCGTTTATAACGACAAAATAGAACAGTATGAACGCCGTTGTAAGCATTCCTCCAAGCAGGCTTCCCCTTACGTCCACCGACGTGAACGTAGTTAAAAAGTATACCAAAGCGTATATAAACACAAATTTATTCACCGGGAAGTAACGCAGTCTGTAATCCCTCTCGCAAAAGAGCTTAAGCGCGAGCGACAAAAAGCCGAGGCATACAAGTCCGAGCACCGCCATGGTCGGAAGAGCCGGAGCAAGCACCATCGCCAGAAAGCTCCACAGCAGAGGCATTTTGAATATGCTTCCCTCAAGGAGCTTAGTAAGCCTGAGCTTTTCAAATATAATCCTGAAAATGTTTACGATCCCATAAAATATCCTTACCAGCACGCTTTTTTCTTCTCCTTCGGGAGAACATCTCTCCGTAAGGAATCCGCCGATTATGCGGCTTTTTTCAAACTGGCCGGAAAACCATCCCGCTATTGAAGCGAATAAATTATAAACAATGCTGTTTTTTATTATGTCGCCCAACTGTTACTCCTCCGTTCCGTTTCTTTTTCTGCCAAGTATGTTTTTAACAAAGTCAAAGGCGGCCTGCGCCTCGTAAAGTCTTATTATCCTGCTCATAATGATATATACGGCCATTCCGACAATAACAAGAACGGCTATCACCGCTATTTTTATCATCAGGCCTGAACCCGCGTCCCAGAGCGCGTTTCTCATCGGAACTATAACCGCCGTCATAACAGCGGCGCAGAATATCATTTTTATTATAGAGCCCGCGAAATGGTTAGTGTCCCTGTCCTTAAAACGCTTTCTCAATGGCACATAGAGAGCCAGCCCGTATACCGTCGATGATATGGCCGAGGCAAGCGCGAGTCCCGCCACCTCCATCCTGTCGACAAGAAGTCCGCACAGAACGACATTGACGATTATAGAGACTATTCCCGCTATAAACGGTATCCTTCCGTTCTGCTCGGCGTAAAACGCCCTTGATATTATGGTCTGCATTCCATAGCCGAACATTCCAAGCGAGAAGAAGAACAAAGCCCTGCTTGTTATCGACACGTCAAAGGCCGTAAACGCACCCCTCTGGTACACGATGGAGATAACCGGCTCCGAAAGAGCCATAACGCCTGCCGTCATCGGTATTATGAGATAGGAAAGTATCCTTACCGTCATTATTACCGTATCAAAAACGGAACCGTTCTCATCGTTGGCCGTCATCCTTGAAAGTCTGGGGAAAATGACGTTCGCCACGGACAGGACCACAACTCCAACGATTATAGTATAAAGGTTGTTGGCGTAATCTATGGCCGAAATGCCCGCTCCGTTATAAAGATCGGAGGCGAACCTTGTGTTTATCGTTATGTTTATCGGCTGCACCCACGTTCCGACCATTACCGGAAGCATCAGTATGAGCACCTTTTTTATGCTGTCGTCCTCCCTGAATTTAAAGGACGGGCGGTATCTGTATCCCTTTTTGTGAAGGGACGGCACCTGCATAACCGCCTGCATAGCCCATCCGATTAGAAAAGCGGCGGCAAGGCCGTATATGCCCATGGAGTCATTAAAGAAAAGATAATATATTATTATTATTCCGTTTGATACGATGCTCAGAGCCGCCGGTATGGTAAACTCCTCAAAGGACTGGAGTATTCCGACAAACGAATACGCTATTCCTGTAAAAACAACAGTCGGAAACATAACGTAAAGCAGTTTCGTCGCCAGCGATTTTGTCGCCGGATCCAGTTCCTTCGCGAAAAGATCCGTGAACTGGCTGCCAAAAAGCATTCCGACTATTGTTAATACAGCAGTAACGAGAAAAATTATTGTAATAAATTTGTTTGAGAAGTCAAAGGCGGATTTTTTTCCTTTTTTCTCAAGGCTCTCATTAAAAATAGGTATGAAACTGGCGGAAATCGCCGACGCGAATATGGCGTCGAAAAAGACCCTCGGAATACGGCTTGCGGTCTGAAAAGCGATGGCCTCCATCCCCGAGCCGTAGTTGGAGGCGAGGAGCATTTCCCTCACCAGTCCGAGTATTTTACCGACCAGGGTGATTATCATCATTGTTGTAGCCGCTCTGACTGTTCTTTCGTTACTGTCCGACATAGTTTCATACCTCGTTAAAATTTTATATCAATGCGGCTCCCGCTTTTTCAGCGGGCAGCCGCCCCTGCGTTCATCCTTTGGAACGCTCTTATTTGAACAACGGCTCAAGCTCATAGCACATACCGTTAGCGTCCACCTTTATCATAAGCCTGCTGAATTCCGTATTAAGACTTCCGTCCGAATTCCAGAGTCCGGGAAGGTTTATATATCTTATTCCGTCCCTGACAGTGTTCCAGAGGCTTCCTCCGCTGGCCGAAACGACATATACGTTTTTGCCCGTGTCCTTTATCGTTGAAAGGGCGCTCTTGAAAAGATCTCCCTCAAGGACATCCGAGAAGTTGCTTGGCGTAACATCCATAACAAAAATCACGTTTTTATTGCCGGCTGCGTTTACATCGGAAACAAACCTCTGCCACTGACTGGGCTGGGTCGTCCTTAGACCGCCGTTTTTCGCCGTAAGCTCCACTATGGTCAGGTTGGCCGCGGAATAGTTATGGAAAGCGTAAGTTGAGCCGTATTTGATCGTTTCCACCGATGAGCCCGCCGATATATCCGTATTTCCGGCATATATCATAAGGTCGCTGTCCTGCTGGAGAGCGTTGTTGACGGTCACTCTGGCGTCGGTATAGGCTGATGATCTGTTTTCTCCGTTATAGACGACGTTTCCGGCCATCGTGACATAGAACGATCCGTCTACCCTATTATCAATGGATACCTGCTGATTGTCAAGCAGAGACATATTCTGGGGAGCCGTCACGCTTCCGTCGACCACGACAGCCCTGATATTGTCAAACGAGACGCTCTGGGCATTCGTGTCCGTATTTGAAAGCGCCGCCGTATATATTGTTTCCAGCTTTATGGGATAGCTTACTTCGTCCGGTATTTCCGCCGTAACATCCTGCCATCCGTCCCACTGAAGTCCGTGGGTAAAATCTATTGTATACATTTCTCCCTCGGCGTCGGATATTCTTCCTCTAACCCACTGATCCGTGCCGTTGCCTTTGACCGACATTGTTATGGTGTCGGGCGTGCCGTTGAATATGATCGGAGAATCAAAATCCGCGTAAGCCGCCTGTGTTTCCTCGGACTCATCGAACGTATAGCTGAGCGTAAGCCCCCTGCTTCCGTCGGATGCCTCGCCCGTGACCGACGCGCTTCCGGTTACCGTCGTGGGATATGAGCTGAAGGATACGGAAGGAGCGCCCTCAAACGACTCGACCGTCTTTAATGTTCCTCCGACTACGACCGTTATGCTGCACACGGCCGTTCCGCATATGCAGGTGATATATCCCGTTCCGTCATTCGCCGCCGTAAACGTATTTCCGCTCATGCTTCCGATGGACGGATCCGAAACGGTATATGATATTCCCTGGGTAAGCGGCGCCGAATATCCCTCGGAATCCATACCGTCAAAGGTAAACGTGATGGATTCTCCGCTCTTAAGGCCGACAATGCTTACCGAAGGTTCCATTCCGGCGGGGTATGAGTAAACGACCGTCGCCGAAGCGGCCTGTCCTCCGTACTGCGCCGTTACGGTTATAACTCCGGGGGCGTCCGCCACGAGATAACCGTTTGAAACGCTGCCGCTTCCTCCGCTGACCGTGTAAACGACCTGATCGGCGGGAATATCTATTTTATTATAGTAGCTGTCATATCCTCTAACTTTAAGCGATACGCTCTCTCCGACAAACGCTCTTTCGGAGCCGGTCTCTATGGTAAGCTGGGAAAGGCTTCCCGTTGGCGCGGTATTATAGACTCCGAGGGATGTCATTACCTTTCTCTGAGCGCCGTCCGAAACGGTATTTTTGACCGTAAGGCTGTCGTCTGTCACAGTCTCGGCAACCATTGTGCTGGAGCCGCCGCCGTCAAGGTGCATGGCGTTATAAGCGCCGTATTCTCTCATAAGAGCCGCCATTTCGTCGTGAGTCGCTCCTATGCTCGTTCCCCTTCCGTCTACGACCATAAGTATAAGCGTTTTCTCGTCCTGGGATATGCCAAGAGCCGTTCTCGGCTGTCTGCCCGTTATTATTGTTCCGTCTGAAACCTGTGAGCCATTGACAAGTATCCTTCCGCCGCCGCCGACAGCCGTCTTGATAGACTCAAGGTCGATGGACGAGCTGATCCTCGTGGATACATGATCGCCGACTTTGAAGTTCTGGTTAGCGTAATCGGCGTATGTTCCTTTCACGATTATAAGGTAACCGTCGCCTCCGGGGCAGGTCACCGTCTCGCCGGGCTGGGATATATAAGTTATTGTGTCGTCAACGACCATGATCTTCACAAGGTCGGAGATCCTTTTGTCAATGTCCGCCGTGTTTGGAGCAGCGGCGGAGCTGAAATACATGGGATATACAAGCTCGGTTATCTTATTGATGGAGGCGAGCTCAAGCCTCGCTCCGGCGTCGTTTACGAAGTCAGCCGTAAAAACAAGATAATCTATAAAGCTGTGTCCGTTTTCATCCATAAAATACGCCGCGTATTCCGGGCCGTTGAGGTTTTTGTCCGTGCCCACGGAAATAACTTCGCCGTCGGAAATAAACGGGCCGAATGAAGCGGAATAATTGCCGTTCATTCCGAAGAAATCGGCGTTGACTCCAGCAACGGCGTCGCTGTCGCTAAGCATTTTCAAAGCCGTTTCCCTTAAGCCGTATTCCGTTGAGCTTTCGGCTGGAGCAATTTTTACGTTGTCAGAATCAAGGTCGATCGTAAGCGTATGTATATTCTGCCATCCGTCGGTGGTAAGGCGATGCTCATAGCCGTAAACAACACCCTTTGTCACCGTCTCCTCCGTCTTTTCGCCGTAGAGATTGTCGGCAAAAACAGCCGGAGCCGAACCAAAGGTAAGGCAAAGAGCCATAAATGCCGCCGCAAAGGGTTTGAGATATTTTTTCATCATATCACTCCTTATTGTTTTCATTAATTTTATACCCGCCTTTTATGAAAATCTCCGAGTCCTCAAGGGCGATAACGCTGTCATCGTCATCGGTAATGACGTAAAGGTCATAGTTTGTCAGCGTCTCTCCTCCGTAAACGGAGATCCCCTTGGTGACGTTAATGAGATGATCGGAACATACGGCCGACATACTTCCCCTGTCCACAATGATCTGCGAACCCTTGACAAATGTAACGGACTGACCCTTCTCAACCACGGCGGAATCGTACACAAGATATGTATCAATGTTGGTTGAATATGTGTCGACCTGTTCATAAACGCTGTCCGCCTCTTCCACCGTCTCCCCCTCAAGGGTCGTATGGAGAATGGACGGATTGCCGCCGGATACTCCTGTTTTCGGCGAGCTTTTGCGCATCGCGAGGGATAATACCGTTGCCGCCGCGATCAATATGAGGACGGCTAAGGCTATGTCAACTTTTCTGTTTCTCATTTTTATCACCATATTCCTATATTAACATAATAGTTTTATGTAAAGATATTTTGCAGAAATATTTAATAAATTTGTAATAATTTCGACATCATCTTGTCAAATCCGCTCATAAAAGCGATGAGCCGATATATTTTCAGGCTTTTCTCCTCTAAAAACCTCCGGCCTTTCCGATACAAAATTATCCCGCCGGAAAATCCGGCAGGATAAGAATTTCATATTTATGCCGCGTCTGTCTCCGAAGATACCGTTTTCTGGCTGTTTTCGGTTTCAGCCGTTTCAGGAGGAACCTGTATCTCTCCCTGGCCGTTTCCGAGAATAATAAGGATGTCGTCGTTTCCTCCAAGAAGAAGATCATCGACGATAATAACGGCATTGTCAAAGTAAGGCAGGAGATCCTCTCCCTGTCCCTCCTCCTTGACTATTATCCTTGTGTACTCCGTCTGCTCGCCGTTATAGGTCGATATAGCGCTTATGGTAAAGCCCTCGGCCTCAAGGGTATCTCTTGCCCTTCCAGCAAGTCCCATGATCTCGCCTCCGTTGGCGATCTCGATGTTCTTATGCTTGCTTGACGTAAGGAATTCTCCGCCGGAGTAGAATATTTCATCCACGGCTCTGCCGATGGAGCTCGTGTCAGCGATATAATAGCTTACGCCATTGATATACTGCGCGTATCCGGGAAGCGTCTCTGTAAGTATCTCGCTGGATTTTATATCGTTTATATATTTAGCGTAGTTGAGCATATCCCCGATGGACATATCGGTCTCAAGATACTCGAACGCCGCCTTTATAAGGCTCGGAGCGTTGCTTACGATAGTATCCGTATTCATTACCTGCTCAACAAAAGCGGAAATAAACATCTGCTGGACCTCGATACGTCCCAGATCTCCGTTGACATACTGTCTGTTTCTTACAAGCTGCTCGGCCGTGTCTCCGTTAAGGAGCTGCTGTCCCTGCTGGAGGTTTATATAAAGTCCCTGCACGGGATCCGAATAGTACATATCGTAGGGAACATACATATCAACTCCGCCGATTATATCCACAACGGCCTTGAACGCCTCTATATTGAAAAGCACATAATTGTCTATCTCTATATCAAGAAGATCCTCAAGCTGCATAGCGAGACATTCCATACCGACCTCGTTGCCCGCGTAGGCATGCACCGCGTTTATCTTGACAACATTGGGGATGGAGCGTCCGGCGTCGCTTATCTTCTCCTTGACCGAAGGAATTACCTCCGTATAAGTGTCTCTCGGAATAGAGAGCATCTTTATCGTTCCGGATTCGCTGTCAAAGTTTACAATGAAAATAACGTCCGTTCTTGTCTCGGCCTCGTCCACGCCGCACACAAGAAAGTTTACGTTTATGTCGTTTTTAAGCACCTTTCCGATCACCTCGGTTACCTTTGGCGCTTCCGTATATCCGTTTTCCGGAGTAAACGTCGCCTTTGTATACGCGTACACCGCCACGAATGAAAGAGCCAGAAAGCAAACGACGATTATCGCTACGGTTTTTATAAACGAAACCACCGGGTTCTTCCTTTTCTTTTTATTTTCCTGTTTCCTGTCTTCTAACGCACTCGATCTCGCGGCCATTGTCACTCCGCTTAAATCGACCTTCTTTTTCTTACCAAACATTACGCTACCATTCTCCTAAATTCCTGTTTTAATCAATTTTCCTTAAGACCTATTACTATTTTTATATCCGTTCCTCCGTCTATGGCCGCCGGGTCAACAACTACCCTCGCGTCGGTAAACAGGCTTACAAGATCCTCTCCTATGCCTTCCTCGCTCACATAAATTATCGTGGTATCCTGCTGTACGCCGTACCATGTCGTTATAAGAGTGACGTTATATCCGAGGGAATTAAGACGTTCCTGGGTTTTCGCCGCGTAGCCTATTATGTTTCCGCCGTTTGAAACCTCGATGGAATACTGCTTGCTGTCGGACGTTGTCTCAGGCTCTTCTTCCTCATGGATTATTCCCCTGAACACCCTGTCGGACAGCTCGGCGATGCCTTCCTTGTCCGGAATGAACATATTGCTGTTTTCTCCGTCTCCGGGGATCGTTTCCATACTTATTTTTGTAATATCCACAAGCGAGGCGTATTTTACATATCCAAGCATATCAATCAGGGATATATCCGTCTTCACATATTTATATACCGCGTTGGCCACGCTCGTCAAGTCGCTTACGACATTTTCCGAGTCAAATATTTTTCCGATTAGCGCAAGCATAAAGTTATGCTGGGTCTCTATTCTTCCAAGATCCTGCTGGGCGTAGCCCTTCCTGAATCTGACGAGCTGTTCGGCCTTATCCCCGTCAAGATGCTGCTGGCCTTCCTTAAGGTCGATGATGGGGCCTCCCGTATCGCTCATATCCCAGTACATATCCATGGGAACATACATATCGACTCCGCCTACCGCGTCGACGATCTCTTTAAACGCCGTCAGGTCTATGGCCACATAATGGTCAATGTCCACATTTAACAGATTCTCCAGAGTCTGTACCTGATATTCGTTATTTTTTTCCTCTCCGGCGTAGGCATAGAGCTCGGTTATTTTACATTCTCCCGTTGTTCCGTATTTTGTGGGGATAAAATCGCCTCTGCCGTTGTTTTGCATATCAAGCATAATGCTGTCGGACATAAACACCTGGGTGTCCCTCGGAACGGAAACAAAATACGTGTCTCCCGTTTCGGTATCAAATGAAACGACAAAGATAACGTCCGAATGTATGGAGCCTTCATCGGTACCGAAAACCGCTATATTTATCCTATCGTCGGACACGGTCGTCTCGATATCGCTTTCATCCTCGGAGTTAAGCGCCTCCTGCTTTTCCAGCTGCGACTTAAAGGCCGTAGCGGCTAAAACAAAAATGGCAGAAAATATAAATACAATGACAAAAACCGTAAGTATAAACCTGCCTATAAGTTTTTTCCTTCTTCTTCTGTTTTTATAAGCTTTATTTTCCCTGTCGCTCACTGAAATTCTCCCCATCTCTATATTATAAAACCCTAATAAAAAACGAAATGTTTAACAAAAATAAAATTAGCTATGTAATTATAGCAAAATTTCTGCATTTTTACAATAAGAATGTAATTTTTAAGATATTATTAATGATTAATTCTGTTTTTTGTATTAGAATTGTAAAAACTATTTGCACAACGGGTTAAAAAGTTGTATCTTATATATTGAAACAAAATTATTTTCGCGCCTGAAAGCTGTACGGAGGCTTAACAAATGAGTTTTAAGTTAAAAAGATTTAAAATAAATATAAAGCTGTCGCTGGCCATTATGCTCGCGGCTTCCATCGTCACTCTGAGACTTATGTTTTTCGTCTCACCGGAGTATACGGCCGTGTTTTCACAGACCTCCGCCGGACATCTGGGGCTTATCTTCCTTAATTATATACCGATACCCCTTGTTATGCTTCTTCTTTATTTTATTTCCGGAAACTGTATTTTCGCCTCCGGAATATCCATGCTTGTTTTTACCGCCGGAGCGTACGCCAACGGTGTAAAAACAATTCTCCGCCAGGATCCTCTTATACCGAGCGATCTTTCCGTAATAACCGAGGTAGGATCCATACTTTCAAGCTATGACGAAAAATATATGGAATTGGCCATAGCCGCTGTTTTCGCCATCGTGGTTATATGCGCCGCTGCATTTATATTTTTCAAAAAAAGCGATTCTCTGACAGGCAAAAAAAGGATAGCCGGCTCTGCGGCCTGCTTTATTCTGTTCGCCGGACTTCTTAACACCGTATACGCTAACTCGGCGCTTTACGGCAGCTTCGGCGTGGAGGGAAATATATATTTCAAGGTCAATCAATATATGTCAAAGGGCTTCCTTTACAGCTTTTTGTATGATGTAAACAATCTTAATGTGGAAAAGCCGGGCGGATATGACCGGACGGAATTTGTGAAAGCGTCTTCCGATACTCAGGAGTCTGAAAACGGCGATGATTCCGTTCTTCCGAATATAATCATGGTTATGAGCGAGGCGTTCTCCGATGTTAGCAATTCCGATTTTCTCAGCTTTGACGGATTTGACGATCCCCTTGAGTTTTACAACGATTTCATATCAGGGGACGATGTTGTCTCCGGCCATATCGTTGTCCCCAATTTCGGCGGAGGAACGTCGGACACGGAGTTTGACGTGCTCACCGGCTGCTCGACAAAATACATCGAAAGCACGCAGGTCTCATATAATTTTGTAAGAAGTCCCATCGAGTCCCTGCCGAGGATGCTTGAAAAGGCCGGTTACGATACCCTTGCCATACATCCGGGCTACGGCTGGTTTTACAACAGGACAAACGTATACGAAAATATGGGATTTGATGATTTCCTCTACCTTGAAAACGATTTTGACCCGGAAACCCAGAATAAGGGCGGATATATTTCCGATGAGGTGACAGCCGCTTCCATAATCGAGAATTATGAAAAGCACGTTGAAAGCAGCGACGACCCTCTTTTTGAGTTTTGCGTAACAATACAGAACCACGGACCCTATGAGGAAAAATACGGCGATCTTGAGACTAATTTCACCACGGACGTTTATCTTACGGATGAGGAGAAAGCGATCTATTCCGGATATTTTGAAGGCATAGACGACGCCGACGCCCAGATCGAGACTCTTATAGATTATTTTGAGGACAGGGACGAACCGGTCGCTCTTGTATTTTTCGGCGATCATCTTCCCGGATTTTCAAACGGTCTGACTTATTTCTCGCAGTTCAGGCCGGACATAGACATTAACGGCAATCCGTACCAGAGGCTCAAGGTCTATGAAACGCCCTATTTCATCTGGGTAAACGACGTGGCTATGGAACAGACAAACTTCGCCGAAAACCTTGAAAGCATCGACCTTCCGCCAAACAATCTTATGAGCTCGTTCTATCTTGGAACTACGGTGCTTGAGCTTTTTGACCTTGACTGGGTTTCGGAGTTTTATCAGTTTTTAAACGAGCTGAGGGTCAAAGTGCCCGTGGCGTGGGTTGATCTTTATCTTATGCCCGACGGCAGCGCCGTAAACTCTCTGTCCGTGGAAGACCAGGGCAGCATAGACAAATACAGGCGATGGATATACTACAAAATATTTGACGAGGAAGTCTCATAAATATTATTAAAAAAATGCCGGCCTTCTGAGCGTGACTGATGCATTTTCGCATCAGCCTCCGTCAGGGGCCGGTTTTCTTGTCTTATATCATACCAAGACTTACCGCGAGGGCCTTGTTGACAAGAGCCATAAGCGATCCGTCCGTTCCGCCGATTTTCTCCCGCAGTCTTTTTTTATCTATCGTTCGTATTTGCTCAAGAAGTATAACTGAGTCCTTTACAAGTCCATATCTGTCCGCCGAAATCTCAATATGCGTCGGCAGCTTCGCCTTGTTTATCTGAGATGTTATTGCCGCGCATATCACTGTCGGGCTGTATTTGTTGCCCATATCGTTCTGGATTATTATGACGGGTCTGACGCCGCCCTGTTCCGATCCGACCACCGGCGAGAGATCGGCGTAAAATATGTCTCCTCTTCTGACTGTCATTCTCCTCACTCTCCGCTTACAGATTAAAAATAGTTGAGCGGTATGCGGTGATATTGATTTTTATGTACCTGCCAGACAACTATCTTCAGCAGATATTATTTCCAGTCAGCGGAACGGTTATTCTTATAAGGTCATACATATTTTACCGTTTTTACGATGTTTCCGTTTTGTATGTACTGTCTTGGCACTCGTTTGCTGAGGGTGCAGAACACCTCGTAGTTGATCGTATGGAGCACGGCGGCGATGTCGTCGGCGCTTATCTCGTTTTCTCCCTGTCTGCCCATAAGGACGACCTCGTCATTCACCTTTACGCCGTCTATATCCGTTACGTCGACCATAAACTGATCCATGCATATCCTGCCGACAATGGGCGCGTACATGCCATGGATAAGCACCCTGCCTCCCTTTGAGTATGCCCTTATAAATCCGTCGGCATATCCCACCGGTATTGTCGCGATCCTTCTTTTCTCATCGGCTATATATTCCCTGCCGTAGCTTACGCTGTCTCCGGGATATATGTCTTTAACAAAGCTGACGTGTGTTTTTATTGACATTGCCGGTCTAAGGTCAAGATTATTCTTTATGACCTCGTCGGAAGGATAAGCTCCGTAAAGTATTATTCCCGGTCTTACCATATCAAAGGCCATATCGTCAAAATCAATTATCGCGGCGCTGTTGGCGGCGTGCCTGACGGGAATGACTACTCCCCTTTTCCTCAGCATTTCGTCCATCCTTACGAACTTTTCATACTGCCCTTTCGTAAAGGATTTATCCGCCTCGTCCGCCACGGCAAAATGCGTGAACATTCCGTTTATTTCAATATTGGGCAGCTTGCTTATTTCGGCGATCTCATCGGCCGACTCCTCATTCACTCTGTAGCCTATCCTGCCCATACCGGTGTCTATCTTTATATGCACGACCGCCGTTTTATTGAGCCTTACGGCCGCCTGAGAAAGTTTTCCCGCCGTGTCCAGCGAATAGACGGTCTGTATAAATCCGTTGTTTATGACGTCGTCAAGCCTAAGCTCCGGAGTATATCCCAAAAGAAGTATAGGCGCCTTTATGCCGTTTTTCCTTAAATTAAGCCCCTCGTCAACAACAGCAACGGCCAGCCAGTCCGCTCCGTTTTCAAGGAGCACCCCGGCCGTCTCGACCGAGCCATGTCCGTAGGCGTCGGCCTTTATAACTCCTATTATGCCCGCATGCGGCGGCGTCTTTTTTCTTATGTTTCTCATGTTATAGGCAATGGCGTCAAGATCGACCATAGCCAGCACTCTTTCCTCGTCAGTCATTTTTGTCCTCCGTTAGTCGGCCCTGAAAACCGAATCATCCATTTCCGGGTCGTATTCAAATTCGTTATATGTAATAATATATCTCTCGTTTCCATCCGCGTCGTAAATGACGAATTTCAACGGCTTAAGCGTTTCGTTGTCAATCCACATTTTTTCGGTGGCCGTATATCTGTTTCCTCCAGGAATAACAGCCTCAAGCACGGTGCATCTGCTCTCATCAAGGCTGACAGACGTATCAACGGCCACATCCTCGGAATTCATATAGTTCCTTATAAAGCTGCAAAAGAACAATTCGTCTCCGTTGGAGGCGCCGGGGATCTCAAGCTCAACGGTCTCTCCTGTTCTCGCGTTATGCTGGAATATCTTTTCCCCGTCGAACACAGTATAATTTCCGGCCATATTTTCCGGAGCGGTTATCTCCATACGGTACTCGCCCGTGGTTTTATTGTACTGCTCCGTTTCGTATGTATTTTCTCCCTTGTTTGATATTCTCGTAAGAGTCGCGGCGCACCAGCAGCTTTCCGTTTCCGAAAGCCTGTTTTGTATCCTCTCCATTACCGTAAGGTCGGTCTCGGCGCAGGATGAGAGCGAAAAAGCCGCCGCGGCGGCGATCATGGCGAAGGCCGTTCTTTTTAAAGCGTTAAGCATATAAAAACCTCGCAAATATTATTATAGTTATATATACTTGCGCCGGCCGCATAAAATGCCTTCCCTTTTGTTATCTGAACCTTTTTATGGCTTCTGCCACATTCTCGGCGATGTCCCACGCCATTACGCCGTATGTTCCAAGCTTCTCCTTTGATATGTCTCCGCTGAGCCCGTGTATATACGCTCCTACCGCCGCGGCGAAAAACGGCTCTATTCCCTGGGCTATGAACGAGGATATGACTCCCGTAAGCACGTCTCCCGATCCTCCCGTAGACATTGACGGATTTCCCGTAATATTTATTACTACCCTGCCGTCCGGAGCGGCTATTACGCTTCTGGCGTCCTTCAGGACAGTGACGCAGTTATATTTCACGGCAAAATCCCTCGCCACATTTACCGTGTCCTCAAGTATCTCTCTCACGGAAAGGCCGGTAAGTCTGCTCATCTCTCCGGGATGGGGCGTAATTACGGGCGTATACTTGAGCCCGAGCAATATGGAAGGATCGTCGGCTATGGCGTTTAAGCCGTCGGCGTCAATCACAAGCGTAGTATCGGCCTCATAAATAAGTTTTTTCACAAATTCGCTTACGTCGTCGCTCATTCCAAGCCCTGGGCCGACGGCGATGGCCGAAGCTCTCTGTATCTTGTCCTTTATCTCGTCATAACATTCGTAGCGAACCATTCCCTCATACTCGGAAAGCGGCGTTACGACAGCCTCCGGCACAAGCTGCTGGACAACGCTTATGCCGCTTCTTACCGTGCAGGCATACACAAGGCCGGCTCCCGATCTGAACGCTCCTTTACAGCAAAGAGCCAGAGCGCCGGTCATATCCTTTGACCCGGCGATGACAAAAAGTCTTCCGTAATCGCCCTTGTTAGTCCTTTTCTGTCTTTTCGGTATTATGTTATAAACGTCCTTTTTATCAAGGAAAGCCGTTTTTATATTCATTTCGTCAATGGTAGACGGCTGTATGGAAATATTGGCGATTTTTATGTCTCCGCAGCAGGACGCTCCGGGATAGAGAAGCAGTCCTATTTTGGGCAGGGCAAAGGTAACGGTTATATCCGCCTCAACGGCAGTGCCCATTATCATTCCGTCATCGGAATTTACGCCGGAAGGAATGTCGATGCTTATTACCTTTTTGGCATAGGTGTTTATCATCTCGATTACTTCGGCGTACATTCCCTCTATTTTTCTGGAAATGCCCGTTCCGAATACCGCGTCAACGACTATATCCGCCCTTCCGGTTTCAATGACCGCCTCCGTAAAGCCGGAAATCACCGGCACTCCGCATTTTATGGCTATATTGTAGTTTATTTCCGCGTCCTGGCTGAATTTGCTCGTATCAAACAAAAAAACGATCTTACAGTCCACGCCTCTGTCGTGAAGCTGTCTCGCCAGAGCGAACCCGTCTCCGCCGTTGTTTCCCTTTCCGGCGAAAATAACGACTTTAGGCTCCTCTATTCCTTCCAGCTCCCTTAGACAGACGTCGCAGACCTCCCTCGCCGCGTTTTCCATAAGCACTATGGACGGTATGCCGATTTGCTCGCTCGTGGCTATGTCTATTTTTTTCATCTGTTCGGCCGTAACCGCTTTCATATTATTCATCTCCTTCGGTCAGTCAACACAAAGAATCGTTAAAATATATCGTTAAAATATATCATTAAAAAATATTATACCACATCGAGGAGGATTTTTATATAACAAAAGATCCATTGGAAACGCAATAAAAAACAGGCGGTATTTCACGCCTGTAAATTTGTATTTTATTCCTCCGACAGCTTTTTTCTGAGCTCATTAAGGCTTTCATTCTCGATAAACTCGTCATATGTCTCACGTCTGTCTATTATTCCGCCGGGAAGTATCTCTATGACCCTGTTGGCGATTGTCTGGACAAACTGATGGTCGTGGGAATCAAAAAGCAGAGTTCCCTTGAAATCCATCAAGCCGTTATTCAAAGCCTGTATGCTTTCGAGATCAAGATGGTTGGTTGGTTCATCAAGAATAAGCACGTTCGCTCCGGAAATCATCATTTTGCAGAGCATACATCTTACCCTCTCTCCTCCGGAAAGCACGTTGGCCGGTTTAAGCGATTCCTCTCCGCTGAAAAGCATCCTTCCAAGCCATCCCCTTATGTCGGCGTCATATCTTTCGCCCTCTTTTGCGTATGGCCTGAGCCATTCGAGCAGGGAATCCGTGCAATCGTCAAAATATTTTGAGTTATCCTTGGGGAAATACGCCGTCGACGTTGTTACTCCCCATTTGAATGACCCTTCGTCCGGCTCCAGCTCTCCGCAGAGTATCTGGAAAAGCGTTGTTCTCGCTATCTCGTCCGCTCCTACAAACGCGACCTTGTCATTGGGCATTATTATAAAGCTGACGTCGTTGAGCACCTTCCTGCCGTTTACTGTCTTGGAAAGGTTTTTGACTTCAAGAACATCGTTGCCGACCTCCCTGTCCTGCTTGAACGAACAGAAAGGATACCTCCTTGACGACACCCTTATTGTGTCCATCTGGAGGTTGTCCAGCAGTTTTTTACGGGATGTGGCCTGTCTTGATTTAGAAGCGTTGGCGCTGAATCTCTGGATAAATTCCGTAAGTTCCTTTATTTTCTGCTCGGCTCTCTTGTTCTGGTCCTTGATCTGCCTGTCGACCATCTGAGTATAATCATACCAGAAATCATAGTTTCCGACATACATAGTTATTTTGCCGTAATCTATATCGGCGATGTTGGTGCATACTTTATTGAGGAAATGCCTGTCATGGGACACGACTATGACCGTGTTCTCAAAGTCAAGCAAAAAGTCCTCAAGCCATTTTACGGACGCAAGATCAAGGTGGTTTGTGGGCTCGTCAAGAAGAAGTATGTCCGGATTTCCAAAAAGAGCCTGGGCGAGGAGTACCTTTACCTTCTGATTTCCCGTAAGCTCGTTCATTTTCGCGTAATGGAACTCGTTTGTTATGCCAAGACCGTTCAAAAGTATTTCGGCGTCGCTTTCCGCGCTCCATCCGTCAAGCTCGGCAAACTCGGCTTCAAGCTCCGAGACCTTTATTCCGTCCTCATCGCTGAAATCAGGCTTGCTGTAAAGCGCTTCCTTTTCCTCCATTATGTCGTAGAGACGTTTATTGCCGTAAAGCACGCATTTAATGACGTCAAAATCGTCAAAAAGGAAATGATCCTGTCTCAAAACCGACATTCTTTCTCCGGGCGTTATGGAGACCGCTCCGGTGTTCGGCTCTATCTCTCCCGATAATATTTTCAAAAATGTTGATTTTCCGGCTCCGTTGGCTCCTATAAGGCCATAGCAGTTCCCTTTGCTGAAAGTTACGTTTACGTCCTTAAAAAGCACCCTTCCGCCATACTGAAGAGATACGTCGTTAACACTTATCATAATTATTATTCTCCTAATCTTTTGTTATTTAGTCTCTCCCTCTGAGTTGACCTCCTGAGCGCTGAGAGCTTCCTGGGGCAGAGAGGTGTCAATATCGCAGTTGTAATCGTCGACCGTTCCGCCGGCTGTATATGATTCTATCTGTATAACCATGGATGGATCCGTGATGTCGTTTTCCTCATAAAGTTTATTGAAAAGACTCTGCACCGTGTCCGTAAGGTCTACCTCATAGCCTACGATAACGTCAGCCTCATCGACCCATATCTTTACCGGCAGATCCTCACATTCCTCGTAATAGGCCGGGCCGATATTTGTTCCGACAAGGGCTGTGGAACCGGTGATCTCAAGAACGTCTGAAAGGATCGCTCTGGGTATCGTTCCCTCATACACGCTTACCTGTCTGCCGTTTACGGTTTCAGTCCCGGTAACCTGCATATTTGAGGCAGAGCTCATAAATGTGGAACCGTTTTCCATTATGTCATACTGAGAAGCCGCTACTCTGAAATCCTCCGTATCTATGACTTCCTTAAGCCATTCGCCGTTTTCGTCAAGCAGATAGACTGTGTTTGTTTCGTCCTTCTGCTCAAGTATGAGCCTTGTATTTGTCTCAACCGGAGCGTTTACGGAATCATTGGCCGTAATGTTTACGTCCATATCAGCAAAAAACGGCTCTGCCTTGAGAGATATATTCCCCCTTGTTCCCATTGATATTTTGTTTCCGTCTGACGAAGCCGTCATATTTATCTCGGTTACTCCCGTAAAACTTTCCACCGCAGCAGTGGCATCCAAAATACCGGCATTGGCGGAAGGAGTCTCCTCCGAGGAGCAGCCGGAAACCGCGGCGAGAGCAATAAAAGCCGCAGCCGCCGTCAATAAAGTTTTTTTCATTGTTTTCACCCCTTAACAAAACTTAAAAATATACATTTATTTATTATATTTTATATACTGTTTTATTTCAAGGGTAAAAATGCTTTTCAGCTCGGTTCAGACAAAAAGCTCTATATCCTTTCTGTCAAGCCCGGGATGGAGAGCCATATTAAGTGCCGTGGATATGATCAGCGCCAGCCTGTCTATAACGGCGTCGACTTCCTTCGGAGTGACAAACATATTCTCAGCGTAGGGCGTGAGCATTTCGTTTATAAGGGCGTAACGCTCCCCGGGCTCAAGCCCGTTAAAAACGCCTGCTTCCGCTCCGGCGGCGTTTACTTCCGACAGTATTCTGTCCATGGTGTCGTTGACAAGCGTAGCCGCGTCCACCACCGTAGGCACTCCTATGGCTATAACGGGCACTCCCATGGTCTTTTTGTTTATTTCCGCCCTTTTGTTACCGACTCCCGCCCCCGGGGATATGCCGCCGTCGGTCATCTGTATGACGGTGTTGAGCCTGCTGAATTTTCCGGCGGCGAGAGCGTCGATAACGACAATAAGATCCGGTTTTGCCCTTTCGGCTGTCCCCGACAGAACCTCGGCCGTCTCTATCCCCGTTATTCCCATAACTCCCGGCGTAATGGCCGAGACGGAGGATACTTTGTTTCTTATAGTTTTTGGAAGCGTGTTTTTCAAATGTCTTGTAACGATTACTCCGGACGCGGCCTTGGGCCCGAGGGCGTCGGGAGTGATGGAGCCGTTGCCCAGTCCGGCCACAAGCACTTTGCGCGGCTTGTATTTTTTCATAAATTCTTTCAGGGATATGGCTGTCTCTTCTATTATTCGCTCCTTCGTCTCCGGATCGTTAGTCCTCAGCGCGCGATCCTCAACGGTTATATATTTTCCGATGGGTTTTCCGCATATCCTCGCGCCCTCCTCGTTTATTATCTCCACGGATGTTATGATCGTTCCACCGTTTTCTCTTGTTTTTACCATAACTCCCTCAACGGCGCTGTCCTCATTTATATCAAGCCGTTCACAAGCCTCAAGTGCCAGATCGGTTCTTGGTGAAAATATTTTCGCTTTTTTCTTCTTTGACATATTGACCTCCAAAATATATGTTTTTAAATTATTTTTCCGCGCCCGGCTTATGATATTCATTTATGCAAGAATCATCAAATTTTTATAAATTCTTAAGTTTTATATCCACTGATTTTTAATTATTGTGCCGTATACTATAGAAAACGGAGGTGATTGGAATGGAATGGAAAAAAGGAAATTACAACAGAGCTTTGCTTATATTATTTGCCGTATATCTTGCCGCCCTGACATGGATCATACTTTTTAAACTCACCGTGCCCTCGAACATCTGGGCGCTCGGAAGGGACAGGGTCATAAATCTTATTCCGTTTTATGACACCATAGAGAATAAGTTTTTCAATGATTTCTTTGATATGACAGCGAATATAATCGTATTCATTCCCTTCGGCATCTACGCGGGAGTCATTTTAAGAGGAGTTCCAATGTGGCAGAAAGCCATGACGGCCGCTGTTTTAAGCGCCGGCTATGAGGCCGCCCAGTTTATATTCGCCATTGGAGTAACGGACATAACGGACGTTATGATGAACACTCTCGGAGCTGTTATCGGAGCTGCCGTTTATGAATATATATATTTAAAACTTAAGTCGGATCAGAAAACAAGAAGATTCATAGCGCTTTGCTCGGCGGCGTCGGCCATCCCAATGGGAGCGGTCCTTGGCATAACGTCGGTGGCGTTCAGCTTTGTATAAGGAGCAAAATATTAAAAATTTATAAGCAAAATTCATAGGCAAACAAAAATCCCTTCTGTTTACTTTGCAGAAGGGATTTTCCAGACTGTCAAAAAACTAATCCATTGTGAGCGGGAGGGTTCGGGAGTCGAAGGGACTCCTGAGTTTATTCCGCAGGCGGAATTCATTTCCGCCGAG
>CAJFHC010000013.1:0-22674 GCA_904378045.1 Candidatus Metalachnospira gallinarum
ACCGGAAAGATATCCGGACGCCGGAGGCGGCTTTGGCCAAAGGCCAAAGTACTGAACAGTACCCTTCCGCTCACAATGGATTAGTTTTTTGACAGTCTGTATATATATCAATACTGCTGTTGCTGTTCAGTATTGACAGCTCTGAGCAGCGTCTGCTTGAGCTTATCCTCAATGCTGACAAGCTCGGCCTCGGCGTTTTTGCGGGCTATCCTTCCCTCCTGCTGTATCTTTATTGTATCCTCAATTGTGGAAATAAGGTCAGAGTTGACTTTTTTCAGCGTCTCCAGATCTACTATTCCCCTCTCGGATTCCCTTGCCACATCGGCGGTGTTCTGCTTTAACAGCTCGGCATTTTTCGTCAGCAACTCGTTAGTGGCGTCGGTTACGCTCCTTTGCAGCTCCAGCGCCTTTTCCTGTCTGTAAAGCCCAAGAGCCACGACAATCTGGCTCTTCCACAGCGGTATGGTACTTAAAACCGCCGTTTGTATCTTATCCACAAGCATCTTGTCGTTGTTCTGTATGAGCCTTATCTGGGGCGCAGTTTGTATGGCGATGGTTTTGCTCAGCTTAAGATCGTATATTTTCTTTTCAAATCGGCTGACCGTGTCCTCAAAGTCGCGCACAGCCTGAGCGCTCATGGGATCCCCTTTGGCGGCGGCTTCCGTATGGAGCCTTGGAAGTATGACCTGCTGCAGCTCCTTCAGCTTTTCATCCCCCGCCAGAATATATATCTGAAGATCCTGGAAATATTCCATATTTTTTTCGTAAAGGCTGTCAAAGAGGGTAATGTCCTTCAGCATCTGCATACGAGCCTTTTCAAGATCCTGCTCTATGCGGTCGATCTGCAGCTCCAGCCTTTCGTACTTCTGCATAAATTTTTTTATGGTCTTTGAGGCGTTCCTGAGTATCGGTATCTTGCTCATTATTCCGTCGTCCAGACGGTCTACTTCCGCGTCCTTGACTTTCAATATAAGCTCGCTCATAAGATCGCCCACATATCCGCTGTCCTTGTTGCGCACCTGATTAAGGATGTTGTCAGAAAAGTTTGATATATTCCTCTGGGCTCCGACACCGTACTGTATCATGGTCTGGGAGTCCATAAGATTTATGCCGTTTTTGACCTCCTCGACCCTTGCCATCTGCTCCGGCGTCAGCTTTTCCACCTGAGCCTGCACGGTCTTGGCATCCACCAACTCTCTTTTAGGTTCTTCGTTGCCGCTCCCCTGAAGCAGCGTGTCCAACGTAATTTCCTGCGCCATAAAATTCCCGTCCTTTCCCGTTATCCAAGGTTTCTGATTATCCTATCCATAGTATCCGCGTCAGGCATGGGTGCAACCTGCGTTATCTCATCGGCAAGGCCGGATACTCCAAAATGCTCCGGATCCGCGGGGGTATCGTAAACTCCCGTTCTAAAACCATGCTTTTCCCATGCCAGTCTCTGGATGTCCTCATCCAGCAACGCGTCTATGCCCAATGTTCCGTTTTCGTCAAGAGCGATGAAAACGTGGGACGACCACACTGTCGGCGTAGGATACATCATTATTATGTCTCCGCTTACATGTTCCCATGTCTCCGGATTTTCAACAGCAAACTCCAAAAGCTGGTTCTCATATCCGGCGATGAGCGGCTTAGCGCCCATTCCTGTTTTTAAAAACTGGTCAAAAAGATCTGATGATGAGCTCTCCATATATCCCAATTTTTGAAAAATACTTTCCAGCCTGGGCAGTATCTCGTAGAGACTGGTTTCATCAGCCACTCCGCCGCAGAGTGTATTGGCAAGCAGTCCGGCGAACATATTTCCCGAATTTGACTTGGTCGGATCCGTCGTTCCAACAGTTATACTGCCGTAAAGCTGGTCAAGGCCGATGTCGCTCCACTTCGTCCCGTTTTCTATGGCCTCCGTCAGTTTTGTCATATCCACATAATAGACATCGCCGTCCTTTGTTGCCAGTCCTTCACTCACAAAGGCGTCGGCAACAGCCTGACGGGTATATAAAACAATCGGCGTATTAAGTATTATCTCGCTCTTTACCGGGTCGCCGTTTATCTTCTCGTAAAGCTCAAGAGCCGTCTGGTTTGACGGGAACAGGAAGTTCATACCTGTGGCGTCGGCCGTTATCATATCTATGGAACCGGCCTTGGCGTAATCGATGGAAAGCTTATATTCGTCCCTGAGTATCTCCTGAACCTCCTCATCCTCCAAAAGGCCGATCTTTTCGCCGCCGACATAGCCCTTTATCTCCGTGACGGCGTTGCTGCTGCCCACCATAACGTAGATGACGGCCGCTATAATCACGGTAATCAATATTACAAGTCCGATGATCTTCGTTTTCATTTCTCACCCTCCATTTTCAAGGTGCTGTTCAAAAGCTCTATGTCGGCCTCCACGTCCAGTAGCTCGCCCTCCATAAGATGGGTGAACTGTCTCTCAAAGGCTTTATTCATCACGGGTATAGAGTCAGCCGTTTTCCCAAGAATCTCCATAACCTCCTCCGACCGTAGTCCGGTATCCTGAAAATCCACATATCGTTTCAAAAGTTTTGCAGCGGTATCCAAATAATAGTTAAAAAATCTGCGTGCCGTTTTTATCTTATCTGGATTTTCTTTAAGGTAAGAGAGAATATTAATCCCTGTGTTATACAAAATTTCAGCGTTTTTCCTTACTTCCGGCTCATTTATAGCTTTGGCGGCCCTGTAAATTTCTTTTAGATCATTCTGCGCGTCATTAAGGATGTCCTGTATTTCTTCTCCCCCCGGCAGATCCTCGACATCAATCCCAGATATTTTAATGCTTGGTTTTAAAATCATAAACAAGCCGAAATAAACGCCGATACAAATCAGTATACATACAGCCAAATGCCAATGCAACAAAAGAAACAGCACCAAAAATACGAAGGCCGCCGCTATGGCCGAAAAAAGCATTCTAAATGTTTCGTTCATCAATTATACCCCTTTACACTTCTGAATGCCTCTGTCAGGTTCTCACGACCGTCAAACACACGGGCATTCGTATATTCGGCCAGCTCTTCAAGCTGTGTCTCGTCGGCATCGCCAAACATTATGGAGAATACGGGCACCTCGTACCCAAGTTCCTCATAGACGTCCTTAAAATCGGCTATGCTTCCTCCGGACAGGCCGTCGGTCAAAAGTATTATTGCCGGAGTATACTGCGAAAGATCGTAGTAGGAAAGCATATACAGTCCCTGCATTGCGGCGGCGTACATATCCGTGCCGCCTCCCACATCCTGGCTCGCGACTTCGTCATAAAGCGCCTCAAGCTCACTGCCGTTGCCGACGGCCGTATATGTGTTTATGACTCCGCCGTTGAACGGTATGAGTATGTTGACCTCGTTTTCCGATGCCTGAAGAAAATTATTCTTGGCGTTCTCCTGTATGAGAAGCTGCTCCATGGCCTCCACAAGCTGGGCGTTTCCGCTTCCGCTCATACTGCCGGAATAGTCAAGGCAGTAGACATTCAGCGATGGCTTTTTGAAGTCTGTCTGGTACAGGTTAAGACATTCGAAAAGCACATCCGAGGCCGGCATCCTTATGGGTGAGAGCACGCGGTCGGGCTGAAGTCCCCAGTCCGTTCTGAACACATTTCTGTTTTCCTCCGATATTCCCGTATATCCCGAGCGTCTGCCTGTTTTCTGTATCTCGTTTTGTATTTCGTCGGAAAGAAGGTACTCCTGCAGCTTCAAAAACAGCTCCTCCTTCTCGTCGTCCCCCTTTTCCACATATCCGAGGGGCGAATCCGCAAGGGAAAGGCCGTCATAGGGATAGACCACATAGAGCGTCTCGTCTCCCCTCTCCTCCAGCTCCCTGTTTGCCTGTATTATAAGACATTCGTAGTTGACCATGGCATCGTAATCGCCCTCAAGGAACATATCCTTAAGCCAGTCAGAGCTGCCCGAGGAACGATCCACTCCGGAAAGGAGTTCCTTAACATCCGTCCTCAGTCCCTCATTTTGCAGGTCATTCATGGTAATTACCTCGGGATTGCCCAGCAGAGCGTATAAAAATCCGATGTAAGCGCTGGCTCCGGAATTGGACTGGGTAGCGCTGGTCATACAGAATTTGAGTTTTCCATCCCTTATTGCCGTCAGTATGTCGTTTACGGATACCTCCCGTCCCACAAAACCCAGTTCCTCGGCAAGGCTCTGCTTTATGCCGAAAACGACCGGAGTAACGGATACGGATTCGGCGTGCTTGACACGGTGGTTAGTGTCTCCCACGCTGAGCCAAAGGCTACTCGCTGGCCAGACGACGTCGTAGGGTATGTCCTCCTGCCCAAGCATCCTCATAATATCCAAAGAGCCCTTGTAAGTAATTTCTATCCTGACGTTCTCCTCCTCGGCGAATCTCTCCAGTATGGGCTCGAGCTCTGCGTTTTCCGAACCGGAAATTATGCTTATTACAGAGCTTCCGCCGTCAAAAGTCACATCTGATCCGCCTTCTCCAGATGTCGATTCCACCTCAGCGGAGGAGCAGGCCGCCGTGAGCATAAGAGCCAGTATCAGCAAAATACCGATAAAACCTTTGATCCTCTTCATAAAATCATCTCCCTTATTTCATAAAAGATTTCTTGGGATAGTTATATATTTTATTGTAATTTCATTTGATAAAACCTTCTATCATACAAACGTAAAGCGTATATGAAATTTAATTTATATTTTTGTTTTATGTATGCGAATCAGATTAAATATAAAACAATTTATGACTGATTGAGGATACCCTTAGCATTATCGGAGCATAAAAAAGCCGCCTTTTATAAAAAGCGGCACAGAAATATGGGTTTCCTCCAGCGGGAATTAATTCCATCTATAGATTATTTTTTACCATCTGTATTTATGGAGCTGTCCCTCCGTCGTAAGTCCCTTGAAGCCCTGCTGTCTCAGCGCCTCATAAAGTATGATCGCCACCGAATTTGAAAGGTTAAGGCTCCTAAGGTCGTCATACATAGGTATTCGTATGCTCGTGTCCTTATAATCAAGCAGTATTTCCTCCGGTATTCCGGCGCTCTCCTTTCCAAACATTATATAATCGTTCTCGGAATAGCTGACGTCCGTATATATTTTTTTAGCCTTTGTTGTGGCCATATATATTTTGGCTCCCGGATTCTTTTCAATGAAATCCTCAAAATTCTCATAGTATCTTACGTCAAGATACTGCCAGTAATCAAGTCCCGAGCGTTTGAGATATTTGTCATCCACTGAAAAACCCAGAGGCTTTATAAGGTGCAGCGTTGAATGAGTAACGGCGCAGGTTCTTGAAATATTTCCCGTATTCTGCGGGATCTCCGGTTCATGCAAAACTATGTTCATTTTTATGTCCCCCATTGTTTTAAACACTTTAAACTGAAATAAAATACCGTTTAAATATTGACTTGTATATAATTATATAGTATTATTATTTATAAAGAACCATTATCAATAGATAAAAGGAGTTGATAAAATGAGCAGTATACCTGAAACCCTTCGTTCAAAAGGATTGAAAGTTACACCTCAGCGAATCGCCATACTGAATATGCTCATGAATACTAAGGCCCATCCTACGGCAGAAGCCATTTTTAAAGCTCTCGAGCCCACAAATCCAACAATGAGCCTGGCAACGGTTTATAAAACTCTTGATTCGTTTACGGCGGCTGACATTATTCAGGAATTGAGTATTGACGGCGAGAGTCTCCATTATGACTACAATACTAAATTTCATCCCCATTTGATATGCAGAAAATGCGGAGCTGTCTGTGATATTGACGCCGATATAAGCGATGAGATCAATTCCATAATCAAAAAGGTAAGCAGCGAGAGCGACTGCTCCATTGACAGGGAACAGTTATTTTTCTACGGTCTTTGTGAAGGATGCAAATGATTCGCGGTGAAACGCCATAATAAACCGCCCTATCTTGCTTTAGAGGCAATTAGGGCGGTATTATTTTATACTTTTAAAAACTGCGGAGTATCTTTTTATTCCTCGTCCCCGTCGTCGTAGAGTTCTTCAGGATCGGGCATTTCTTTTATCTTTTCAAGCAGTTCCTCCATCTTTCTAAGGACATTTTTGTCCGACTCGGATGTGCTTCCGGAATTATTTATAAACTCGATGACGTTTTCCGTATATCTCTGAGCCTTTACTTTATTTCCCCTTATGTAGTAATAAAAGCAGAATGTAGTCATAAACGCGGCAGCGAGATTTTTATTGGCAAGATATCTCTGGAACGTCTGAAAATTATCCTCTACATATTTGGTTCCTTCCTCGTCCCTTCCGAGGAAATAACAAAACTGCGCCATATTGTTCAGAGCAAGCGCCCTGTGTCCCGGATTCAGTCTTTGAAGGTCGGCAGATTTGAGAACGTCAAGAGCCTCCTCATATTTGCCCATGCAGGAATAGCCGACGGCTGAATTGACCCTGAGCATTTCCTTAAAGGCCTCATCCTCTACTCTTTCGGCATAATCCCCGCATTTTTTGATATATTTCTCCGGGTCGTTGTCCTCGGTAAGTATTTTATCGAGGTGCTTAAGCATCTGGGCATATTCCTTGTTTCTGCCGTTGACGATATACATCCTTATAACAATCAGTACCGCCCAAATGACAACCAGCACCGAATATACCGTCTTGCTCTCCAGCTTCAGCGCCATAGCGATAACGATCATAACGACCGCAGCCAAAATTCCTATGACCAGCAGCTTTCTTGTAAGTTTATCAGTCTTCATGCCGCATCCCCCTTACTGTTTTGACGCTTTTCTAAGCATATCGTATTTTTTCAGCGGAAGATCCGTTCTGAGCATAAGTATCTGCTCGGGATGAGGTGCCGACATTACAGGCGTACCCTCCTCATCGGTCATTTCTTCCACTGTCATTTCCGCCGAATCCCCAGTTACAGGCAGAACTTCTATCTTATCCCCGACTTCAAATTTGTTTCTCTGCATTACTTTTGCAAATCCGCCGTCATTTCTGTCCTCAAGCACAACTCCTATAAAGTCATAGTCCCTTATATAGGAATTGTTTGTATATACCTGATCGTCATGCCCCGGCTTGCCAAAATAAAATCCCGTTGTAAAAGCCCTGTGGCTTGCCTTTGACACCTCGGACATATAGTAATCTATACGGCTTTTATAATATTCCGGATCCTTGAAATAGTCGTCAATGGCCTGTCTGTAAGCCTTTACTATAGTTCCGACATAATAGGGCGTTTTCATTCGTCCCTCGATTTTAAAGCTGCTTATGCCGGCCTCCACAAGCTCCGGTATGTGGTTGAGCATACAGAGATCCTTGGAATTGAAAATATATGTTCCTCTCTCGTTTTCTTCGACAGGCATATATTCTCCCGGCCTTGTTTCCTCCATAAGATAGTATTTCCATCTGCACGGGTGTGAGCAGGCTCCCTTATTGGCGTCCCTGCCGCTCAAATAGTTGCTTAGGAGGCATCTTCCGGAATATGAGATGCACATAGCTCCGTGGACAAAGGTTTCTATTTCCATGTCCTCCGGTATCATGCTTCTCATTTCCTTTATCTCCTTAAGAGAGAGCTCCCTCGCTCCGACTATTCTTTTCGCGCCCAGCTTATGCCAGAACATCGCTGTTTTATAGTTTGTGTTATTGGCCTGGGTGGAAATGTGTATCTCCATTTCCGGAGCCGCCTCTCTCAGCGTCATATATACTCCGGGGTCGGAAACAAGGACAGCATCCGCCCCAATGGCGCTTATCTCCTTAAAATACTCGTCCATTCCGTTAAAATCATTGTTATGGGCGAAAATATTTGCGGTCACATATACCTTTGCTCCATGCTCGTGGGCAAATTCTATGCCTTCCTTCATAGACGGCATATCGAAGTTTTTGGCCTTTGCCCTTAATCCGTACGCCTCTCCTCCTATATACACGGCGTCCGCGCCGTAAAGCACGGCTATCTTCAGCTTTTCCAGATCTCCGGCAGGAGCCAGCAGCTCGGGTTTTTTAATATTATTCATTGTCATTCTCCTCATCATCGGCGGTGAATCTTAAAGGTTCGTCCGGTTCTTTCGTTTTTACGCATACGGCCAGACCGTCGCCTATGGGCACTATAGCCGATGTAAGAACATCGGTATGGGATATATCCCAAAGGAAATTCCTCAGCCTTTTATGTATAGTCCTCTGCCTTCTTGGAACGGAAAAGCGTGTTTTCGCTATGCTTCCTCCCTGAAGGACATCGTCAACAATAAGCAGTCCTCCAACCGGCAGAAGCCTTAAGCAGTGAGGAAGGAAGGCCGAATACTGTCCCTTTGCGGCGTCAAGGAATATTACGTCATAGGGTCCTGTAAGTGTCGGAAGTATTTCTCCCGCGTCGCCCTCAAGTATTTCTATTTTGTCCTCAAGCCCCATTCTCTTTATATTTACCCTCGCGTCCTTGAGCATGACCTCAAATCTGTCTATGGTAGTGACTTTTCCGCCTTCTTCAAGATATCTTGTCATAAGACCTGCGGAAAAGCCGACGGCCGTGCCGACTTCCAGTATGTTGCGCGGCTTTTTAATGGTAAGCAGCACGCTTAAAAGCCTCGCCGTCTCATGGGGTATTATGGGAACGTCGGCGTCCCTTGATTCCTTTTCTATCTCGCCGAGCACGCCGTCATAATGCGGCTGAACAGTTCTCAAATAATTGTTTATATAATCGTCTGTAACATAGTTCATAAGCCTGTCTCCTAATTGGTGAATGTCGCCTGATACTGAGCCTTTGCTTCAAGGAAGTCGTCATAGTTTTCCGCGAAATGGTGCTCGCTTCCTCCCTGTTCCTTGAGCACATAGTAGTAATAGTTGTGCTCTTCCGGATTAAGAGCCGCCAAAATCGACGCTTCGCCTGGATTGCATATCGGTCCGGCCGGAAGTCCTGTATTCTGGTATGTATTATACGGCGAATCCACCTGAAGGTCGCTCTCCGTGACCACCTCGTTCCTTGTAGCCAGAGCGTACTGAACGGTAGAGTCTATCTGAAGCGGCATATCGATGTCGAGCCTGTTGTATATTACTCCGGCTATCGTCGGCCTTTCCTCATCCAGCTTCGCCTCCGATTCGACCATAGAGGCTATGGTTATTATCTGGTCAAGGGTATAATCCGTTGAAGCAAGCGCGTCGTTTATGTCTTCATTATACACCTGCTCAAATCTGTCGAGCATCATAGAGATTATGTCATGGGCAGTCTCGTTTCCGCTGAGGAAATATGTATCGGGGAAAAGATATCCCTCAAGATAGTAATCCCTTTTTGGCACATCCTCAAGGAAAGCGTAATCAAAGACGCCGTTGTTCATCTCATTGATAAAATCATCGCCGGTGACAATGCCCATTTCATCCACAAGAGCTGCTATCTGTCTCGCGGTATATCCCTCGGGTATTGTAAGCCTCATGGTATCGCTGGGCTGTGAAGCGCCTTGCAGAGTGGATATTATCTGATCTGTGTCCATGTTTTTGCTTAGATAAAATGTTCCGTAATTGTATGTGCCGTCTGCTCCGGAAAACCTGCTCTTTATTCTGAAAGACAGCTCGCTCCCTATTATACCGTTTTCCTTAAGTATGGAAGCGATGTCCCTTGTCGTGGCTCCCTGCGGTATCTCTATGGCGATGGTTTCCTCGGAATTCATATCCACGTCAACGTCCTGCTGTTCTTCGGCAACAAGGTAGCTGTTGGCGAAATGCTTTCCTAATCCATAGGAGATCCCTATGACAGCGGCAACAACTGCCACCGCTATGGCAACGATTATTATTATCCTTTTTGCCCTGCTTTTTCTTCTGCGTCTTCTTTTCCTTCTGACGGATGGTTCTCTCTCGTTCAAAGTATCACCTACTGCATTCTATAAATTCACTGCATTTTATAAATTTCCCTGAGCGCCACATTATTTTCACGGGCAAGCTCTTTAGCTGACTCATATTCCGGATATACTGTTTCTTTTCCGTCTCTGTATATCTTTTTTACGTCAAGTTTTCCATATTTTGTGTCGATGGTTCCGGCGCTTCTTTTAAGGCACGTCCTTTTTTCAGTTCTTCTTCTTATGCCTATTGTCGTCGTTTCCTCAAAAATAATGTCCTCAACGGCCTGTCTTATTTTTTCGTCGCATAATACCGTAAGTTTATACGCCGGCCTGTTCTTTTTCATAAATATGGGAGAATAGAAGGCGTCCTTCGCACCTGCGTCCATTATTCTCTCAAGGGTATATCCCATTATCTCTCCGGTAGAATCGTCAATATTGGTCTCAAGGACAACTATTTCGTCCTCGTTATCATCTTCGGAAAGCTCACCCATAAATACCCTGAGTACGTTGGGTATTCTGAGATCCTTTTTTCCGGCGCCGTAACCTACCTTCATAACATTCATCGCGGGCATATCGCCGTAGCTTTCGGCCAGCTCCGAAATTATCGCCGCTCCCGTGGGGGTAACAAGCTCCGTGTCAATGTCAACCTGCTTTGACACAACTCCCGACTCGGCAAATATCTGAGCCGTCGCGGGCACGGGAACGGGTATCTGCCCATGCTGGCACATAATAAAGCCGTGTCCGTCATTGACCGTGGAAGCAAATATTCTGTCGGGTTTAAGCATATCCACGCAGACGGCCGTTCCGATTATATCAACTATGGAGTCTATGGCTCCGACCTCATGGAAATGCACCTTGTCCAAAGGCTCGTTATGAACCTTCGCCTCGGCCTTTGCCACTCTCATAAATATTTTTTTAGCCAGTTCTTTGGCGTTTTCGTTTATTCCGCTTTTGTCTATTATCTCAAAAACATCGGCAAGATTTCTGTGTTCGTGGTGATGATGGTGGTCGTGGTCGTGATCGTGGTCGTTGTCATGGTCATGATCGTGATGGTGCTCGTGCTCGTGATGGTGGTCATGATCGTGGTCGTGATCATGCTCATGTTCGTGATCGTGCTCGTGATCGTGATGATGGTCATGTTCGTGGTCGTGATGATGATCGTGGTCGTGGTGGTGCTCAAGAGGCTGTCCTTCCTCATCATAGCCCTCCACGTTTATCATAACGTCAACCTTATTTGCCCCGATTCCGTTTTTTACGGCACGTCCGAAAACAATGTCATAGCCGTCCACGTTTAGCTTTGACATTTCCTCTACGAATTTTTCCTTGTCTATTCCAAGATCAAGCAGCGCGCCGAGAGTCATATCTCCGCTTATGCCAGCGCTGCAGTCAAAATAAAGTGTTTTCATTTTCTTGACGCCCCCAATTTATTGATACTGTTGGCGGTATAACCTGCTCCAAAACCGTTGTCGATATTAACGACTACAACGCCGCTGGCGCAGCTGTTGAGCATGCATAAAAGCGACGAAAGCCCGTTGAAGTTAGCTCCGTAGCCAACGGACGTCGGCACGGCGATTACGGGCTTGTCCGTAAGTCCGCCGATTACGCTGGCAAGAGCCCCCTCCATTCCGGCAACGGCGATTATAACATCGGCGGCCTCTACCCTGTCTATTCTTGAAAGGAGTCTGTGCAGTCCCGCAACTCCAACGTCATAAAGCCTGTCAACCCTGTTTCCGAGGAACTCTGCTGTGATTGCCGCCTCCTCAGCCACGGGAATGTCCGATGTCCCGCCGGTGGCGACAAGAATGATTCCTCCCGTTTTGGGCACCGGATTCCTTTCCACTACAAGTGTTCTCGCGTCCTTGTTGTATTTCACGTCCGGTATCTCTTTTCGGATATATTCGTACTTATCCTCGTTAACTCTGGTGGCAAGTATATTTTCCGTGCCGTTTTCAAGCATATTTTTTATTATGCCGAGGGTCTGCTCCTTTGTCTTTCCCTCCGCGTAAATGACCTCCGGGCAGCCGTTTCTCATTTCTCTCTGGTGATCAACCACGGCGTATCCCAAGTCCTTTGTCGGCGCGAGCTTGAGCATTTCAGCCGCGTCATCAACGGAAATCTCGCCCTTTTGCAGCCTTGTAAGTATTTCTTTTGTATTCATTTACGTCCTCCTCAGTCCATGCTCCCGCTTCTGAATCCCTCCAGATCCAGAGTAACATATCGGAAGCCGAAATTTTTAATATCCTCAATGAGTTTTCTGTCAGATATCAATTCATTGAATCTGTCTTCGGGGACTTCTATCCTCGCTATATCTCCGTGCATCCTGACCCTGCCGCTCGGTATTCCCTTTCGCGCTATAAGAAGCTCTGCTTCTTCTACCTTAGCGAAATTTTCGGCGGTAAGCTCCGTATCATAGGGGAATCTTGTGGCAAGGCAGGAGTTTGACGCCTTGTTCCATGTTTCAAGCCCGAGCTCCTTTGCCGCCTGTCTTATGTCTTGCTTCGTCATCCCTGTTTCATACAGAGGACTGACTATGCCAAGTTCCCTGGCCGCCTGCGCTCCCGGTCTGTATACCTTTCCGTCGTCGGAATTTTTTCCGTCGGCTATGGTATTAAAACCCAGTTCGTTAGCCTTTTTAATAATTTCTCCCATGATATTTTTTTTACAGTAATAGCACCTTTTCCTGTCATTGAATCTGAACTCCCTGACGGAAAAAACGTCTACCTTAACAACATAATATTTAATTCCCGTCTTCCTGGCGAGATTTTCAGCGTCCTCAAGATCCTTTCTTGAAAGCATTGCGCCGTCCCCAATGACGGCTATGGCGTTGTCTTTCAAGACTTCATAGGCCACATTCATAAGCAGGTCCGAATCGACTCCGCCGGAATAGGCCACACACAGTTTATCAAAGTTTGATAAATATTCTCTAAGCCTGTCAAGTTTTTCCACTTAAACGCCTCCTTTTACAAATATCCTCCAGATACTTATATAAATTAAATTATACTACAAAAGAACTTAAAAAGGAATAGCGCCGGGCAAACCGTAAGGAATTTTAAAAAATATGTGTTTTACTTGCTCATTTCTTTTGATAATTTTATCAGAACAATGCTTACCAAAACCATAATAACATAAAACAGTATATTTCCTTTTATAAGGCTTCCGTATCCGCCAAGAAAATACCCCGCCGAAATTAGCATGGTGTTCCACACAAATGAGCCAACGGCGGTATATATGACAAACACATATATATTCATCCCCATAAGTCCAGCCGGTATGGATATGTACGTCCTCGCTATGGGAAATACCCTGGCTATCAAAACAGATTTGCTTCCGTATTTATCAAACACCCTCCCCGCTTTTTCCAGCCCTTTCTTCAGCGACGAGTATTTTGAGCAGAGAGTTTTTTCTATGAACCGTCTCCCGAATCTGCCGAAGCAGTAGCATACAAGGCTTCCGGCAATCCCTCCGGCGGTGCTTACGAGTATAGCCCCAAAAAGGCTCATCTCCCCGCCAAACACAAAAAAACCGATAAAAGGAAGCAAAACCTCACTGGAAACGGGAAAACATCCATATTCCAGTGAGGTCGATATAAATATTCCGAGATAACCGAATGAATTTACCATTCCGGTAAGGGCGTCGATCATCCTATCATCTCCAAAGCGTCTTATAAATAATAATATGCCCTGAAGATTCCTTATATTAAATTAAGCGATAAAAAGTCTGAGGAAAATTCCATACGCCTCATGTATTCCCTTCATGGCGTCGCCTATTTTCTCGCAGTCGCCTATCTTCGCGTAGGATATCCTTTCATCAAGGCAGGCCATGGTAATATCGTTGTCGACCGGCACAAACCCTGACGCGATTATGACATTGTCCGCGGGCAGAGTCTTTTCTCCCTCGGGAGTATCAACTATGACGGCTCCGTCGATTATTTCCTTTACCGTTGTCTCCGCCATGGTCTTTATTCCGGCGGCCTTGACCTCTTTCATTACTATCCATTTAAGTCCGCCGAGGTCCTTGCCTATTTTCTTTGTCATTTCAACAACAGTAATATCACCGGGAACGTCCGATGCGGGTATGTCCTTTCCGATAAACATATTGTTGAATGACTTTGATTCGCCTGTGGCGTAATGCTTTTCGGCTATGTACTGGGCGGTTTCTATTCCGACGGTTCCTCCTCCGATTATGACCGTGCTTCCCTTTTTAAGTTTGGCGATCATATCCGCTCCGCCCTTAAGAACATCCAGAGCCATATATACGTTGTCTTTGTCAATACCCTTTATATTCGGAACAAAAGCCTTTCCTCCGAAAGCCTCGACAACAAAATAGGGCTTAAGCTCGCTTATAAATTCTCCGTCGACCTTTGTGCCGTATCTAATGTCTACGCTGAGATTTTCCAGCTCGTATTTTTTATTTTCAATGAATTTCATAAGATCCTGCTTATGCGGAGGAAGGGCCGCGGCGTTGAGCATTCCGCCAAGACACTGTTCCTCTGTGCAGAGTATGGTCTTATATCCTCTTTCAGCTGATTTTTTAGCCGCTTCAAGTCCGGCGGGGCCGGCTCCGACAACAAGGACTACTTTTGCGGAAACTACCTTTCTGTGAGTTTTTTCCTCGGCTTCGTGTCCAACCTCCGGATTATACGCGCATACAACGGGTCTTCCCTTAAGTACGGCCTCTATGCATTTGTTGCATCCCTGACAGCGGTTATAGGGCGTTCCCGTAAGGACCTTCTCTGCAAAGCATGGATCAGCCAAAAATCCCCTTGCCGTACCTACAAAATCAGCCATTCCGTTTTCAAGTATGTGCTCCATGGTCTCAATATTGTTTATCCTGTTGCAGGCGATAACGGGCACGTTTACCACTCTTTTGATGGAATCAGCCAGATAAGCGAATCCGCCCGCGGGGAGCTGATAGGATATCTGGGGAACGGGGGCCTCATGCCAGCCTCCGGTGACGTTTACCGCGTCGATAAGTCCTTCCTTGTCGGCGATCGAACAGAATTTCTGCATATAATCTATGCCGTATCCTCCGGGCATCATCTGTGATCCGGCTATACGAACTATAACGGGGTAATCCTTTCCCACCGCCGCCCTTACGGCTCTGAGGGTATCAAGCGGCATTTTCATTCTTCTTTCCTCGTCACCGCCGTACTCATCGTCACGAAGGTTAGTGAGCGGAGAGAGGAAAAGCGTAAGCAAATATCCCGCAGAACAGCTTATTTCCACCGCGTCAACCCCTATTTCCTTGCATTTTACGGCGGCGTCGGCAAAATCCTTTATTGTCTGCTCTATCTGTTCTTTGGTAAGCACGTCACACTCGTTTCTGTATATGGACGAAGGCACGTTGGAGGGAGCCACGGGCTTAAGTCCGTAATTGCTTCCGCTGTTTCTTCCCCTGTGGAAAAGCTGAACGATATGTTTGGTGCCGTAGCTGTGGATCATATCGGTTATTTCCTTTTCCTTCTCAAAGAATGACTCTTCCTTCACATTCGGCATATTGTCGGCGGCTCCGTAATCGCTTACGCCGCATACCTGGGTAATGGCCCCTGCTCCCCCTTTGGCTCTTTCCTCAAAAAAAGCCTTATCCTGTTCGGTGAGCACTCCGCCGGTGGCAAAGCCCGTGTGCATAACGAGCATTATTATTCTGTTTTTCAGTTCCATATTGTTGATTTTAAACGGTGTTGCAGTTATATGAGCCATAGTTCTCCTCCTTTTTACCGTGAACTTTACTTTATCTGACTATTATAGTATATTAAATTTATAAATAAATTACAAGACGGACATAGAGGAGATTAGAAATGAAATCAATGAAAAGCATAATGTCACTGATTATTTTTTCATCCCTTCTTGCGCTGCCTGCCTGTTCTGCAAACGGAAGCGCGGAGAAGGGGGAATTTTTGCCGGAGGCCCAAAACGACACGGTATACGCCCTTGTCGGAGACGAAGGAGAACTGCGTGTAAGCTTTATAGACGTTGGTCAGGGGGACAGCGAGTTTATAGAACTGCCAAACGGCGAGACCCTGCTCATCGACGCCGGAACGAATGAGACCGGGGCCGATGTGGTAAATTACATAGAGTCCCTCGGATATTCTTCCATAGATTATGTGGTTGGCACCCATCCTCACGAGGATCATATCGGAGGACTGGACGATGTAATAAGGACCTTTGACGTGGAAAGCGTATATATGCCAAAGGTAACGGCGGACACAAAGACGTTCGAGGACGTTCTTGACGCGGTGGACGAAAAAGGACTTACGATAAACACGGCCAAAGCAGGAGTAACACTGGTCGACGGCGACGGGCTGAGCGTTAAAATGCTTGCCCCCGTTCTGGATGAGTATGACAATACCAACGATTATTCGGCGGTGATAAGGATCGTTTACGATGATACGTCCTTTATTTTTATGGGTGACGCCGAACAATACGCCGAGGATCTTATAACCGGCGATGTGGACTCCGACGTGCTTAAAGTCGGCCACCACGGAAGCTCCACGTCCACTGGGGAAGCGTTCCTGGAAAGGGTGTCCCCGTCCTATGCCGTCATTAGCTGCGGCCTCGGCAATTCCTATGGCCATCCCCACACGGAAACAATAGAAAAGCTTGGCGGCATACCCGTATTCAGAACCGATGAGATGGGCACTATTGTAGCCACATCCGACGGAAGCGAAATTTCCTTCAGGACATTGGGCAAGCCAGATACCGGCAACGCGGCACAGCCTGAAGCGCCGCAGGATACGGAAACGGCTGCTTCATCCGGATACGATGAAGGTTCTGTCTCGGAAGGTTTGGATATATCGGACGGATATATCCTCAATACAAACAGCAAAAAGATTCACCTTCCCGACTGCTCCGCCGTGGATAATATGTCGGATTCCAACAAAGCCTATACCGACGACTATGATAAGGCCATAAGCGAGGGCTATACTCCGTGTAAAATATGCAATCCGTAACGGGCGGTCAGGGGAGGTATTCATATGAAAATAACCGTTGACAGATTCGAGGGAAAATACGCCGTATGCCTTACGGACGGCGGCATCCATCTGGATATTCCCTCAGTCCTTCTCGAAGGCGCGTCAGAGGGCGACGTATATGATATGGAGCTTAAAAAGCTGCCGGAAGAGAGAAAAAAGAGACACGCCTCCATAGAGGAAAAGGCAAAAAAGCTGTGGGCCGATTGACCCGCAGCTTTTTTAGTATCTCAGCTCTCTTCAGTATTTTGCCTTATATATACGGCGGTTTCTTTTATTATAAACGCGTCCCTGAAACTTTTTGACGGATCAAGGCCGGTCATTTGGCGCAGCTTATCCAGCCTGGAATTTATCGTGTTTCTGTGCAGCCCGGTTATCTTAGCTGTTTCCGTTACGTTCATACAGCTGTCGACATAGGCCTCCGCGCAGTCGATTATATCAGAAGCCATATGCCCGTCTTTTTTTGTAAGGCTGGATATGGTGGACAGTATTATTTTATTTTTGATCTGTGAGTTCATATAATAGCTCAGGCTTTCAAAAAGCATATTTTCCGGCAAAAATATATCCGTGTCCTTTTTTGACCTTAATCCTATATTTATAAGTTCCTCCGCCTCACGGAAACTTTTAGGCACATCGTCAAGGCTGGCATATATGCTTCCGCATGCTATTTTGAATCCCACAGATTTGAAATCGGAACAGTCAGCCGCCACGCTTTCGCATATCCTGTCAAGGGAACGGTATATCCTTGACAGGTCGGGTCCGGGAATAAATGACTTTATTATAAGCGCCGTATCATAGTCGTACATAAACACTATATCCTGTGAATTGAAATAAAGATTCGCGCTTAGTTTTTCTATAAATCTGCTTTTGAACTGCTCTATCCCCGAGCTGTAGCCCAGATTTAGCTTTATGTTGAAATAGTTGTTCTGGCGGTAACTCAATTTTATATATATTACGCATCTTAGCAGCTCCGGATCCATGTCAAGTTTATACATATCCGAGTAAAGTTCTTCCCTGTCCGTGTCCCCGTTTATTATTCTCAGCGCCAGAGACGTTATCATATCCTTGTGATCCGCGTCGGCGTTAGTATATTTCTCATAGGCTATTATGGTTTCTATGGCTGTTTTTATTTTTTCGCCGATCTCCGAGGCTGTCTTTGCCTGTCCCCTGACAATTACCGTTCCGTAAAGCTCGTCATCGGCATATACCGGAACTCCGTAAACTGAGCTGAACTTCGCCTTTGTGTCATCCAGATTGGCCATAGAAGTTGCCCTCTGCACCTTATTTATATATAACGCCGTATTGCTTACGCCGCCTATTCTGCTTTTATCGGACGAGGCAAGTATTTTTGATGCTGTATCCGTTATATGGATAACGCACTCGTCATTGGAATATTTTGAGATAATATCATTCAAAAAAGATTTGCTTATGGATCTCATGGAATTTTCCTCCTGTGCAAAAAGCACTTTTTTTATATAAAATTACAGCTAAATATCAATATTTATCATATAAAAATTATAACAGCAGGTTTATATAAAAATATATAGATATTTTGCACATATTTATTTTAAAAATACAGCAAAATCATTCAAAATAACCCGGATTAATTCGTTGTTTTAATCACCCTTATGAAATATACTCAAAATAAAAGAGGCTTTATTCAACGTCAAAAGGAGGTTATGTAAAATGATTGATATCGCTGTAAAGGAGCAGCTTGAAAAGTATCTGCTCGACAAGGGTATAGTTAACAAGGATGAAGGTTATTCTTTCAAGTACTGCAAGGGAGGAGTATCTGGAACAGTAGCCTTTGTCTTTGCCGGCGACAAAGAGCTGATTGTAAAACAGGCCCTCGCTCAGTTAAAGACCAAAGAAACCTGGCTATGCGATCCGAACAGAATGAATGTTGAGCAAGCCGGAAACGCTGTTTACAACAAAATAGTTCCTGAAAGCGCTCCGGAAGTATATTTCTATGATGATAAAAATTATATCTACGGCAGGGAAGCCGCTCCGGAAAGCTGTACGATGTGGAAATCCGATCTTTTAAGCGGCCTATTTGATTTCCAGGTAGCTGAAAAGGCAATAGACGCCCTGTCAAAGGTGCATAACGGCTGCGCTTACAAGGAAGAAATCGAAAAAATTTTCGGCGATAAGGCTATTTTTTACGATCTGAGGATATCTCCATACATTGAGTTTACCGTTGGGAAATATCCAAGGCTGAGAGAATACGCAGATTCCGTAAACGAATATCTTATGGGTCCCGGAATAACACTCGTACATGGGGATTACAGCCCGAAAAACATAATGGTCAACGGCAGGGATATTTCAATCCTTGATTATGAAGTGTCCCACTATGGACATCCTTCCTTTGACCTGGCGTTCTTCTCCAACCATTTCCTGCTGAAATGCGTTAAAAACAAGCAATGGAAGGACACGACCCTAAATATGCTTGACCTGATGCTCGGAAGGTATTTCGCCAACGTAAAATTTATGGATCCCGCGGAGCTTGAAAAATGCTTTGTAAAACTTCTTGCCCTGCTGTTTTTGGCAAGGGTGGACGGAAAATCTCCCGCGGAGTACATAACGGAGGATACCGACAAGGATCTTATAAGAGGTCTGTCATTCAAAATGATCGATGAAAAGGTCGAAGATTATAAAACCGTTATTAAAATAGTCAGAGAAGAGATCGGAGGAAAATGATATGGAAGATTACAGAATAAAAAGCGTTAAAGCAAGACAGGTTTTCGACTCAAGGGCAAATCCCACTGTTGAGGTCGATATTACTCTTGAATGCGGAGCCGTAGGAAGGGGTATCGTTCCTTCCGGAGCATCCACGGGACAGTTTGAGGCGCTGGAGCTCAGAGACGGAAATCCGGACAATCTCGGCGGAAAAAGCGTAAGAAAAGCCATAGAAAACATTAATACCATTATCGCTCCCAAACTTATCGGCCTTGACGCGACAAACCAGGTCTACATAGACAAAATGATGATCGAGCTTGATGGAACTCAAAACAAGAGCAGGCTTGGAGCCAACGCCATTCTCGGCTGCTCTATGGCTGCGGCATACGCTGCGGCAAACGCCAAGGGCGAGCCTCTTTTCAGATACCTCGGAGGAGCCAACGCTAAGACCGTTCCCGTGCCTATGATCCAGATAATCGGAGGAGGAGCCCATGCGGCCTACGCCATCGACATCCAGGATTATCTTGCCATACCCATGAGCGCAAAAACCTTTGAAGAAGGCTTTGCTATGGTCGTTAACGTATATAACGCCACGAAAAAAGTATTTAAGGAGCACGGAAAACCCCTTGCCATAGCGGATGAGGGCGGATTCTGGCCGACGGATTTCAAGACAAACGAGGAAGGCCTTATGCTTCTTACAGAAGGAATAAAGCGCGCCGGCTATACGCCTATGGAGGATATCGCCATCGCCCTTGATATAGCTTCCAGCGAGTTTTATAATGAAAAGGACGGAACATACGAATTCAAACTTGAAAATAAAGTAATGACAAGATATGAGTTTATCGGCCTGCTCTGCGAGTGGGTAGACAAGTATCCAATCATCTCCATTGAGGATGGCTGCTCCGAACTTGACTGGGAAGGCTCCGTTGAGCTTACAAAGAGACTCGGAAAGAAGATACAGCTTATCGGCGACGACCTTTTCACAACAAATACTGAAAGGATAAAAAAGGGAGTAGAGGCCGGAGCGTGCAACGCCGTGCTTATAAAACTCAACCAGATCGGCACGGTAACGGAGACCATGGATGCCATAGAGCTGACAAAAAACAGCGGCTATCTTCCCGTTATCTCCGCAAGGTCGGGAGAGACCGAGGACGCCATCATCGTCCATCTGTCCATGGCAACCAACGCCGGACAGCTTAAGGTCGGTTCCGTAGCGAGATCCGAAAGAGCGGCAAAATGGAACGAGGCTATAAGAATGGAGGAATATCTGGGTGAAAGCGGATATTATCCTTCAAAGGATATTTTCAAACGTGTTATAAAATAATCGGTTAAAGAAACGGAGGATGAAAAATGGCGGGAAAAATGACATCTATGGAAAGAGTTTTCGCCGTGATAAACGGGGATGATTTTGACGTATATCCCGCCATTAATCCCACATCCGTTGCAACGGTTGAAGCGATGAAGCTGTCGGGAGCGTATTTTCCAGCGGCTCACACAGACCCGGAAAAAATGGCTTCTCTGGCCCGCGTCGGCAGAGATGTTTTCGGATTTGACTCGGTTTCCCCGTATTTTTCCATATTACTGGAGGCGGCGGCGCTCGGAGCCGAAGTGGATTGGGGAAATATATATGAAATGCCTTCGGTAATAAAAAAGCCAATAAAAAATCCGGAAGAATACGAGATTCCAAAAAATTTTCTTGACCGCGCCGAATTTTCCGGTCTTATAAAGGTTTGCTCCGAACTTAAAAAGACGTATAAAAACGAAGTCCCTGTCATCGGAAAAGTCATTGGCCCCTGGTCGCTGGCCTATCATCTTTACGGCGTGGAAAATCTGGTGCTTGATATGATACTTGAGCCTGAAAAAACGGCGGAATTTATAAACCGGCTGTCCGAGGTGCCATTTGCCTTTGCCAAAGCTCAGTTTGAGGCAGGAGCGGATATGCTTGTATGGGCTGATCATGTGACCAGCGATCTTGTGAGCGCGGAAATCTACAGAAAATTTATTATGCCCATTCATAAAAAGGCGGCCTCATCGCTTCAAAAATACGGACCGATAATACTTCACACCTGCGGAAACGTATCAGACAGGCTTATGTATATCGCCGAAACCGGTTTTAAAATATTCCATATGGATTCTAAAAACAATATCGGAGATTCCGTAAAGCTTGTCGGAAACAATATGCTCATAACCGGATGCATCAACAATCCAGTCCTTCTTGCCCAGGGCGATCCGCCTGACGTAAAGAGAGCCGTGGAGGAAAACATCCATCAGGGCATAAAGCTTATCTCCCCCGAATGTGCCATCCCCTTCTCCGTACCTTCTGAAAATCTTATGGCTCTGACAGCGTCAGCGCACAATACATGTTTCGGATATTCTCCGCATTGATTCTTTAAATCAGCTTTTATATTTTATAACAGCGTCTGCATATGGCGCTGTTTTTTTCATATATACGAATTTGTCAGGTAAAATTGAATAAAAATCTCATCTTGAAAATGTTGCCGTTATATAAAACCTTTTATCGACGTACACTATTGTATCTAAGCTATTACAGAACATATCTACTGTTCGCCTTATGTTATTGTTAATATGCATAAAAATAAGTCAGGTTAAATTAACTTATATACGAAGAATTTTACGGCTATAAATTAATGTTTTTGTATAAAAACTATTGACAAATCAATTCTTTGGTAGTACCATTAAATCATCAAAAGGATTGGTAATACCAATAAAAGTATGGTGCTATATAAACCATTAGTGATATTTACCAAGTACAATGCACTTAATAAAAAAGGTTATTACCCAAGTTTATTAAAAAAGTTTTTATATATATGAAAGGCGGTCTTATTATGAAACACTTTACAAAATCAGTAACATTTGACGTTGACTATTTATTCAATACAAGAGCATCACAGGAAAAGAAATCGGATAAAAAGAGAAGATTTACAAACGACGCTACATTTGATGTAGAAAAGCTTTTTGAGAAATAATCCATTCCTCTTATAGTCCCCCATAAACAAAAAGAGCCCGCAAAACGGGCTCTTTTTTGTGTCAAAATCTATTTTTACGAAAAAAGTGAAGCACACATAAAAGCGGGCTCCAGACTGTCAAAAAACTAATCCATTGTGAGCGGGAGGGTACTGGTCAGTACTTTGGCCTTTGGCCAAAGCCGCCTCCGGCGTCCGGATATCTTTCCGGTACTGTTCAGTACTTTGGCCTTTGGCCAAAGCCGCCTTCGGCGTCCGGATATCTTTCCGGTAC
>CAJFHC010000013.1:22728-66621 GCA_904378045.1 Candidatus Metalachnospira gallinarum
CTGCGCCCTGACAAAGTTCAGGGCTTTTCGCAGAAATAGGGATTTATTGCCTTAATTTAAACTCGAAAAAGTCCCGAAGGACTTTTTCGACACGCTGAAGCCCGCATAAAAGCGGGCTCCTCTTTTGTATAAAAGAAAATGGGGGACATAAATAATGTCAGATCTGCGCGAGGGCTTGCTCTATGTCGTGGAGAAGATCCTCTTTGTTTTCAAGTCCGGCTGAAACACGAACAAGTCCTTCCGGTATTCCGGCCTCTTTAAGCTCCTCCGGAGTATAAGGCGAATGTGTCATACTCGCGGGATGCTCCACAAGGGTCTCGGCATCGCCGAGGCTGACCGCTATGGTACACATCTTAAGAGCGTTTACAAATTTCATTCCCGCGGCTTTTCCGCCTTTTACCTCAAATGATACCATTCCTCCGAAGTCCTTCATCTGCCTTGCGGCAACATCATGGTTGGGGAAAGATTTGAGTCCGGGATAATATACCTTTTCAACCTTATCGCTCTTTTCAAGCATTTCAGCCAGAGCCCTCGCGTTTTCACAATGTCTTATCATCCTGAGCTCAAATGTCTTGAGTCCTCTTAAAATAAGGAAGGCCGCGAACGGATCGATGACTGCGCCCGTCATATCCTTAACGCCGAACATCCTAACCTCGTTGATAAAATCCTCCTTGCCGACTACGAATCCGGCAATAACGTCTCCATGTCCGTTGAGATATTTTGTAGCCGAATGGACTACCACATCCGCTCCCAGTTCAAGCGGTCTTTGGAGAAACGGCGTGGCAAAGGTATTGTCGCATATTACCTTAATATCCTTATTGTAGCTATGGGCGGCCTCGGCTATGGCCGCGATGTCGGCCACTTTCAGATTGGGGTTGGCCGGCGTCTCAAGATAAACGGCAACGGTATTCTCTTTAAGATGCGCCTTTACCTCCTCTATGTTTGAAGTATCTATGAATGATACCTCAACGCCGTAGCGTGTCACCCCGTGATTAAGCAAAGCGAACGTGCATCCGTAAAGCGCGCCGTCGGCAATTATATGTTTTCCTGCACCGGCGATGGTCCATATAGCCGATGAGATCGCTCCCATTCCCGATGATGTGGCGATGGCGGCCTCGGCATTCTCAAGAGCCGCTACTTTTCTTTCCAGCACGGACGCCGTAGGATTTCCAAGACGTGTATAAATGTATCCGCCCTCCTCGCCGGCAAATCTCCTTCCGCCCTGCTCGCAGGAATCAAAATAATATGTTGAGCTCTGGTATATGGGCGTTGACAGCGCCCCGTATGCTTCGTTTTCGATATTTCCGGCGTGAATCGCCTTTGTTCCAAATCCTTTGTATTCAGCTTTCATTTAAAACACTCCCTTTTATCCCTTTATTTCTTTTGTCCCTTTTTTATCTCTTTTGTTGTTTTCTTCCGCCGTTTTGCCCCGGCGTGTCTAAAAGTTAATATTTTCTCCTTCGCTGTAATTTAATCATATCACCTTTGCGGCAAGAGTGTTAATATATATTTTGTATATCCAACTATCATTTTTTTCAATATCAGACAGCATATTTTATATATAAGTATTTTTATAAATACATTGTGCTAATATTATGCACATTTAACTATGCTTAAAACCGATATCAGGATATCAATTTTACCAGTTATGAATTTGAGTAAAAACATGGTATACTATTGCTAACAAAAGTTAATATCATTCCTCATATCGCTGACTTTACCGCGTTTTAGCGGTTCAATCACAAAAAGAAATAAAAGGAGGCATTATAATGAGTGAGAACAGTACATCAAAAAAAGCGCGGGGCAGCGCTCTTATTCCTTTCCTTGTATTTATAGCCGTATATCTCGGAGCAGGTATAATTCTGGATGCCGCCGGAGTTGAAATGGCCTTCTATCAGTTTCCGTCACCCGTGGCGGCGCTTATAGGAATTATAGTCGCTTTTATAATATTCAAAGGCTCTATTGATGAGAAATTTACGATTTTCGCAAGGGGCTGCGGAAACGAGAACATTCTCACCATGTGCTTTATATATCTTTTCGCCGGAGCCTTTGCCACCGTTGCAAAAAGTATGGGCGGCGTTGACGCCACGGTCAACCTTGGACTGTCGATCATTCCCGCCGAGTATATGACAGCCGGTATGTTCATCATTTCGGCCTTTATAGCTGTTGCGACCGGAACGTCCGTCGGAACAATAAGCGCAGTCGGCCCCATAGCCGTAGCAACGGCTGACAAGGCCGGGCTTTCCCTTCCTCTCATAATCGCGGCCGTTATCGGAGGAGCCATGTTCGGCGATAACCTCTCCGTTATTTCCGACACGACAATCGCCGCTACAAAAACACAGGGCGTAGAAATGAAGGATAAATTCCGCATCAACTTTCTTATTGCCCTTCCCGCGGCCATACTGACGCTTATAGTGCTCCTTATCATAGGAAAGCCGGAGCAGGCCGTAGCAATAACTGATCTCAGTTTTAATATTATCAAGGTCGTGCCCTATGTGGTCGTTCTTGTGCTTGCCCTTGCCGGTCTTAATGTTTTCGTGACGCTTGGCGCAGGAACCGTGCTTGCCGGTATAATCGGAATGGTATATAACGATTTTTCATTCCTCGGCTTTACGCAGAATATTTATTCCGGCTTTACCGGTATGATAGAAATTTTCCTTCTGTCTCTTATGATCGGAGGACTTTCGGAAATGTGCTCGCATTACGGAGGAATACTCTGGATGCTGAACAAGATAAAGGGCTTTGTAAAAGGCAAAAAATCGGCTCAGATCGGTATATCCGCTCTTGTTTCTCTCTGCGACGCTGCCACGGCCAACAACACCATAGCGATAATCATCGCCGGACAGCCCTCAAAAGAGATTTGCGAGACATACGAGGTAGATCCCAGAAAATCGGCTTCTCTTCTTGATATCTGGTCATGCGTATTCCAGGGCCTTCTGCCCTACAGCGCCCAGGTACTCATCGCCTGCGGTCTTACGGCCGGCCTTGTAAGTCCGACGGAGCTTCTTCCTTTAATGTGGTATCAGTACGCTCTGGCGGCATTCACGATCATAGCCATGTTCGTTCCCTTCGCCGACGGAGTTATCAGGAAGCATCCTTGGAACTTTAAAACATGGTCCGCTGAAAAAGATAAATAAGTTAACAATACAAAAATATATAACCGCAAAACGGGTCCTGTATAAGGACCCGTTTCAGCGTGTCGAAAAAGTCCTTTGGGACTTTTTCGAGTTTAAATTAAGGCAATAAATCCCTATTTCTGCGGAAAGCCCTGAACTTTGTCAGGGCGCATCCTGTATAAGGACCCGTTTGTTATAACTCAAACAGCCCGCCTTGAACGGCGGGCTGATATGTTTTAATATGTTTTAACGTGTTTTAATTTGTTCCTATGCTTACTATCTCGGTTACGGGCTGAGTAACCACTTTCGAGGATATTACCTCCTCGTTTTCAAATTGTCCGTTTATGTAATGCTGTTCCTTTGTTATCTCGGTCACGCCGTTTGTTCCCTGCTGGATTATCTTTTTATAACTGCTGCTTTTTGTGCTGTCATACTGATACTGCACTTCTTTTTCAGCCGTCTCCCTTTCTGTTACTGTGACCGTTGCTTCGACCGTGATATATGGCTTGTTCATTCTTACGGTAAGCTGCTGTCCAACATAAATATTAGACGAATTTCCAAGCTCCGGATTCAGGTCGTAAAGCTCGCTGAGAGACATTCCATAATTCAGCGCTATGGAATAGGCCGTATCTCCGCTGGCAACCGTATGTGTCCCCGTTACCGTCTCGCCGATGGCTATTTTGTTCTGAGCATCCTCAAGGGACATGATCGAATCCGTATTTGTGTACTGGCTTATGATCTGTACGTCCTCCTTATAGGAGATGCTCACATTTTCAGCGTTTTCAGGCGTATACATATCATTGAGGTACTGCAGAGTCTGATCGGCTTCTTCCTGGTTTTTGAGCGTAGCCACAACATCGCCGTTTACGGCTATGGCATAGGCCTCTATATTATAAGCCACGCTGTCCCTGAGATTCGCAAGGAGGCTCTCTGTCGTAAGCGTCTGCGTATTTTTGGACACATGCACGCCTTTGACCTCTATCTCGTCCATAATCTGGACTTTAGTGCCTATTTGCTCGGCAAGCATGGCCGAAACGGAATTAACTATGTCCTCCTGCGTAACGCTTCTTGTGTTCACGATGCCGACGCTTTCACCGTTGACAAGTATCTCGCTTCCGTTGCGCCTTGTGGCAAAGCCGATTATACAGGCAAGTATCAAAATAATAACGGCGCCGCCTATGAGGATCATCCTCTGGTGTCTGTTATATCTCATCTGTTTTCTTTTTCTTGATTTCTGACGTTCCGACATATTTTTGTGGGAATCAACATCAGATTTCACAACGACCGATGACTTTCTCCTTGAGCTTGACGAAGAAGCTCTTGAGGTGGTCTTTCTTCTGTTTCTGTCTGCCATAAAAGTCACACATCCTTTTGCCGGTTTCTTATATCCATTTTATTATATTCGACAGAATTTATCAAGAAAAAGGGCTCATTGTAATAATTTTGTCAAAAATTCCGCTTAAAATTCCTTCAATGATTTAAGTATTTCCCTTGCCTGATCGTCAATATGCTCTCCGCTGACCTTTTTAGCCTTTTGAACGTCCCTCTTTTCAAACGCCTTGATAAGCTCAAGATGCTGCTGAGTCGGAACGGCTATGCTTGTCAGCAGTTTAAGATAGGCTATTCTGTATCTGTAAATCTGTATGGATATATTGCTTATTATCTGAATAAGTTTATCGTTTTTAGTTGTGTTGAAAATAACGTCATGGAATTTTGTATCAGCCTCAAGCACCGCCTCCCTGTCTCCGCGCTCAAACGCCTCGACAAAGTCGCTGTGCAGCTTTTTAAGCTCCGCTATCTCCTGTTTCGTTATATTTTCCGCCGCGAGGCCGGCCGCGAGCTCATCAAGGACCTTCCTTATTTCCAGTATGTCCTTTATGTCCTTTTCGCTCATTTTCTTTACCTGAGCGCCCTTTCTCGGTATGAGGTCGACAAGGTTCTCTATCTCAAGCATCCTGAGCGCCTCTCTTATGGGCGTGCGGCTTACTCCAAGCTCGTCCGCCAGCTGATTTTCCAAAAGCCTCTCTCCCGGCCTAAGCCTTCCGGTAAGTATACCGTCTTTGATATTGTTAAAAACAACGTCCCTAAGGGGCAAATATTCATTTTCGCCCATTTTTATTTTATAATCAGTCATCGTCTTTCTCCCCTAAACATTATAGATTTTTGTAAGCGCCACATCTCTGAGTCCGAATTCTTCTTTTATTGTTTCGGCTGACGACTGCGCAATTTTTCTGCTCTCAAACAGCCCGTAGACCGTCGGCCCGCTTCCGCTCATAAGTGAGCCTATGGCGCCGGTCTCCATGAATCTCCTTTTTATTTCACCTACCATAGGACACATCTCCATGGACACCGTTTCCAGCACGTTTAAAAGATTGCGGGCCATTTTGTGAAGATCCTTATCTTTTATGGCCTCTATGACCGCTTCGGTATTGGGATGGTATATTTCTTTCGCCCTGTCGATGGCCTTATAAACTGCCGCCGTGGAAAGTCCCATCGGAGGTTTAGCGAGCACCACCCATGCTTTGGGGCAGGAAGGAAGCCTCGTAAGTATCTCTCCCCTTCCTTCAGCAAGAGCCGTGCCCCTCATAAGGCAATAGGGAACGTCACTGCCCAGCGTAAGACCTATTTCGGCCAATGTCTTTCTACTTATTCCCAGGTCAAAAAGCTTGTTCATCCCGTAAAGCACGGAGGCGCAGTCGCTGCTTCCTCCGGCAAGACCGGCCGCCACCGGTATCGCCTTTCGCAGTTCGATATACACGCCTTCTTTTATGCCGTATTTTTCCCTTATGAGCGCCGCGGCTCTGTACGCGAGGTTTCTTTCGTCCTTAGGGAGCCATTCAAGGTTCGACTTCAGCTTTATGATAGGCTTCTCTATTTTTTTGATATATACTCCGTCATAAAGCTCCACCGTCTGCATTATCATTTTAAGCTCGTGGTAGCCGTCGTCCCTTACTCCGGTTACGTCAAGGGTTATATTTATTTTTGCCCGCGCTTTAAGATTGATATGATCCATATTTTCACCTGTTAAATCAAAATAAGCCTGTGTTAATTATAATTTATCCGTACACAAAATACAAGATATTTGTATACAATTTAGTTCTAAAATAAAAACATTTTTGTCTATATAAAACGGCAGGCATTCGCCTGCCGTCCAGACTGTCAAAAAACTAATCCATTGTGAGCGGAAGGGTTCGGGACACAAAGGGTGGCCCGAGTTTATTCCGCAGGCGGAATTCATTTCCGCCGAGGAAGGGTTCGGGACACAAAGGGTGGCCCGAGTTTATTCCGCAGGCGGAATTCATTTCCGCCGAGGAAAATCCCATATTTCTGCGCCCTGACAGAGCTCAGGGCTTTCCGCAGAAATCGGGATTTAGTGCCTTAATTTAAACTCGAAAAAGTCCCAAAGGACTTTTTCGACGCTCTGAACGGCAGGCATTCGCCTGCCGTCAGTGCGTCAAAAAAATCTTCTATCTAAGCACGATCAGTCGTCCGTCCTTATTATAAGTTCGGGAGCCTTTATGCTTACAAAGCTGTTTCTCTCAACGGAACTCGTTATAAATGAGTTTCCTCCAATGACTGAGTTCTCTCCGATCACCGTTTCTCCGCCAAGCACCGTAGTATTGGCATAGATAGTGACATTGTCCTCCACCGTAGGATGACGTTTGACTCCGGAAAGAGACTGTCCCTTTCTGGGGGAAAGGGCTCCAAGAGTAACTCCCTGGTATATCTTTACCCATTTTCCTATCTTCGTTGTCTCTCCTATAACGATACCCGTTCCGTGGTCGATGAAGAAATATTCTCCTATCTCGGCTCCGGGGTTTATATCTATACCGGTCTTTCCATGGGCGTATTCGGTCATTATTCTTGGAACGAAAGGCACTTTTCTCTTATAAAGCTCGTGGGCGATCCTATATACGAATATCGCGTAGAATCCCGGATAAGAAAGGACAATCTCCGACTTGCTCATAGCGGCCGGGTCGCCCTCAAAGTTGGCCGTTACGTCCTTTAAAAGCATTTCCTGAAGATTGGGCAGCTCGTCTATAAATTCGTCGCATATCTTGTCAAGATCAGCCTCGTCAAAAACTTTTTTCGCTCCTGTCCATTTGCTGAGAGAAAGCGCGTTTTTAAGCTGAGACTTAAGCTGGTAATATATATTGACAAGCGTTTTTTCCACAAACTCGGCCGGTGTAATGCCCATAAGGCCGTTTATTCCGAAATATGAAGGGAAAAGTATTTTTTCTATCTCGTTAAGTATATGGATGATCTCCTGTCTGTCGGGAAGTGTCATCTCGCCGCAGAATACGGGCATATCACCCTCAAGCGAATAATTTTCCGTAATTCTTCCGACAGTATTTTTAAATATATCTTCTTTTCCAGTAACCATAATTCAACCCCATTTCAATCGGTATAAATCCCAGTGATATACTATGATATTATATCAGTTTTTAACAGTTTGTCAATAATCTTATATGTCAAACAAGGACATCTGGTCTGACTCCGGAATTCCTTTGAGCACTCCGTTTTCCTTGAGCAGCTCAACGATACTCGATCCTGCCGCCGTTCTGCTTTTGAATTCCTCTATGGTCTTAAATTCGCCGTCCTTTCGTCCGTCAACTATGCTCTGAGCCACATTGAGACCCAGACCCTGGAGTGAATTGAGCGGAGGTATGAGCCCGTCCGGCGACACGGCGAATTTTCTCGCGTCCGACTTATAAATATCTATCGGCAGGAACTTAAAGCCCCTTTCATAAAACTCTATTACAAGCTCAAGAACAGTCGCCTTATTGAGCTCCTTTGCAGTGGCATCGTTGCCCTTGTCCTCTATCTCCCTGAGAGCGGCTTTGGCAACCTCCTCTCCCCTGCACATGGACGAATAATCAAAATCCTCGGCGGCTCTTACCGTAAAATATGTCGCGTAATAGGCTTCCGGATAGTTTATCTTGAAATAGGCTATCCTGTACGCCATCATAACGTATGCCGCTGCGTGGGCCTTCGGGAACATGTATTTTATTTTAAGGCAGCTGTCTATGTACCACTGCGGCACGTCATGCTCCTTCATATATTCTATATCCTCGTCGGCAAGCCCCTTTCCCTTTCTTACCTTCTCCATTATTTTGAAAGCCTTTTTGTTCTCGAGCCCCTTTGTGATAAGGTAACTCATTATGCTGTCTCGCGTGGAGATTGTTTCTTTAAGGGTTATTACACCGTCGGCGATCAGCTCTCTCGCGTTTCCTACCCACACATTCGTTCCATGGGAAAGGCCTGATATCCTTAAAAGGTCCGAAAATGTCTCCGGCTTTGTCTCTATGAGCATGTTTCTTACGAATCTCGTTCCAAACTCCGGCACGCCAAGCGTTCCAGTAGGGCAGTTTATCTGTTCCGGTTTGAGTCCCAGCGCCTCCGGAGACTGGAACAGCGACATGGTCTGTTTGTCGTCCAGCGGCACAAGCTGCGGATTAAACCCTGTTATATCATAAAGCATACGGATAAAGGTAGGATCATCGTGGCCGAGAAGATCCAGCTTCAATATACGTCCGCTTATGGAATGGTAATCAAAGTGAGTCGTAATTATCGTAGAGTTTACATCGTCCGCCGGATGCTGTATGGGACAGAATTCATAAATATCCTTGTCCTTCGGCACGATCATCAGTCCTCCGGGATGCTGACCCGTCGTCCTTTTTACGCCGGTACAGCCCTGCACAAGCCTGTCCATCTCCGCCCTGTGCAGATTGAGACCATGATCCTCCACATATCTCTTTACATATCCGAACGCGGTCTTGTCGGCAAGGGTTCCTATTGTTCCCGCCTTAAAGACATGTCCCTTTCCGAAAAGCTCCTCGGTATAGGCGTGCGCCCTCTGCTGGTACTCTCCGGAAAAGTTAAGGTCGATATCCGGTTCCTTGTCTCCGTCAAAGCCAAGGAACGTCTCAAACGGTATGTCGTGTCCGTCCTTTTTCATCATAGTTCCGCATTTTGGGCAGGCTTTGTCTGGCATATCCACACCGGAACCGCCCTGCATAAATACCTTATGTACTTCCTCGGACTCAAAGTCAGAATACTTGCAGTTGGGGCAGACATAATGGGGCGGCAGAGCGTTTACCTCCGTTATTCCGGTCATATTGGCAACAAACGATGAGCCTACCGAACCTCTGGAACCAACCAGATATCCATCGTCGTTGGATTTCCAAACGAGCTTCTGAGCTATTATATACATAACCGAGAATCCGTTTTTGATTATCGATTTGAGCTCCTTGTCAAGTCTCTGCTCCACAATGGGCGGCAGCGGATCTCCGTATATGGAATGAGCTTTATCCATGGCTATCTGCTGGATCTGTTCCTCGGCGCCCTCGATTTTAGGAGGGAACGTGCCGTCGGGCACAGGCTTGATATTTTCTATTTCATCGGCAATAAGATTAGTGTTGGTTATGACTATCTCCCTTGCCTTTTCCTCTCCGAGGTAATAGAACTCGCGGAGCATCTCCTCCGTCGTGCGGAAGTAAAGCGGCGGCTGATTTTCGGCGTCCTCAAAGCCCTTGGCGTACATAAGTATTTTCCTGTATACGGAGTCCTCCGGGTCAATGAAATGGCAGTCGCATGTAGCGACAACGGGCTTATTGTATTCCTCGCCGAGCTGAACTATCTTTCTGTTGAAATTTTTAATATCATCAACTGAATTGACCGCCGGTACCCTGTCGGAATCTATCATAAACATATTGTTTCCAACGGGCTGTATTTCCAGATAATCGTAAAATCCGACTATGTTCTCTATCTGTTCCTTCGGTTTCATATCCAGCAGAGCCCTGTAAAGCTCTCCGGCCTCGCAGGCGCTTCCGACAATAAGGCCGTCCCTATGCTGCATCAGCCTTGTCTTTGGTATTCTCGGCTGTTTATGATAAAACTCAAGATGTGACATGGATATAAGCTCATAAAGGTTTCTCAGTCCCTTAAGGTTTTTTACAAGTATAATCGTATGGTAAGACTTCAGCTTACTGTAATTTACCGTTCTGCTGGAGTATATGTTTATATCGTCAACATTTTTTACGCCGTTTTCCTCAAGCATGTCGACCAGCTTTAAAAATATCTCAGCCGTGGCCTCTGCGTCGTTTACCGCTCTGTGGTGTCCCTCAAGGCTTACTCCCAAATGTTTCGCCACAACGTCGAGCTTATGCTTTTTAAGTTCCTTGAGCAGTGTCCTTGAAAGCTCAAGCGTATCAAGTATCGTGTTTTTTCTGTACTCTATTCCAAGCTCCTCGGCCTTTATGCGCACAAATCCGGTATCGAAGGAAGCGTTATGGGCCACAAGCACATCATCGCCGACAAAGTCAAGAAACTCCGGGAGCACAGTTTCTATTGGTCTCTGGCCTTCAAGCATATCGTCCGTAATGTTAGTAAGATCAACTATTTCATCGCTAAGTTTTTCTCCGGGATCGATGAACGTGGAATATCTGTCCACTATCTCCCTGTTTCTTATTTTTACGGCGCCGATTTCAATTATTTTGCATTTTTCCTTGTTGAGTCCCGTGGTCTCTATGTCGAATACGACATACTCATCGTCAAACGACTGACCTTTTGGATTTGTTACCACTTCTCCCAGATCGTCAATGAGATAAGCCTCCACGCCGTATATGACTTTAATATTGTTTGCCTCGGCCGCGTCCATAGCCTCCGGATAGGCCTGAACGACTCCATGGTCGGTAACGGCGATGGCCTTGTGACCCCATTTTGCCGCTCTTTTAACATATTCCTTCATACCTGTCACGGCGTCCATGGTGCTCATAGTCGTATGAAGATGCAGTTCTACTCTCTTTTCCTCGCTTGTATCCATTCGAGCCGGCGGCCTGTCAGCCTTGACGATGTTTCTTGACATTATTACTATTTCTTTGGCGTACTTGTCGTACTGCACCTCGCCTTTTACCTTTACATAGGCTCCCTTAAGGGCGGATTTTATGCCTCCGTCACAGTCGTAGGCGCTCTTGTCCGTGAAAAATTTGACCGTAGTAGAGTCGCTTCCGTCGGTGATGTCAAAGGAAACTATGTATCTGTCTCCCTTTATCTCACGTTCTTCAATATTGAATATCTCGCCCTGTATAACTACCTTTTCGCCCTCGGTCCTTGTGTTTTTGATTTTTATAGGCTCATCCTTTATAGGATCCCTGCCCATTATTATTCCGTTTTCTATTCCGGCCTTCACCTCTTCAGCCTTTGCCGTTTCTTTAGCGGTTTCCGCCGTGGCCTTTTCAGTCATTATGGACTCTATCAGCTGTCTTTCATAATTCTCGTGCTTTTTCTTATAGTCCTGCTGTTCTTCTTCCGTTGCCTTTTTGTTTTTAAACGCAACAGTCACGTTTACGCCAAACTCGTCCCTTATCCTGTCGGTCAGGTACTTGTCCACTCCCTTTTTATATAGATAGAAGGCTGAATTATGTCCGGTATATATTACTATTTTTCCGTCGTCTTCCTCAATTTCACAGTCATCAAACACGCATCCGCATACGGGACTTTCCTCTGAAAGCACGCTAACCGCGTCCTTCCATATAAAGTCAAAAACATTTCTGGGGCTTTTGTCCTCAATATCATATCTGATATTCAGCTTAACCTGTTGGGCAACGCTTACCGCGTCAAAAATATCTTTCTCCATTAAAGCCTTATACCTGTTTGGTATAAGGCTTTTTGACGACACGTCCGCCTGCAGAATTTTCGTGCTCTTTGACACCGAAAGTTTTTCCACATAGGCGTCGGAAAAATATGCTTTTATATTATCTTTGGAATTTACCTTTCCAAAGACATTCAAAAACTTTTCATGCATTTCGCTCACCTGTTTAAAGAAGCTCTATTTCTTTAAGAAGTTCCTCAACAAGTCTGTCCTCCGGAACCTTTCTTAATATCTGTCCTTTTTTGAATATAAGTCCCTCGCCGTGGCCTCCCGCAATACCGATATCGGCCTCTCTCGCTTCTCCGGGACCGTTTACGGCGCAGCCCATTACAGCCACCTTTATATTCTTGTCTATGTTTCTTACCCTTTCCTCAACCTCGTTGGCTATTTTAATAAGGTCTATGCTTGTTCTTCCGCAGGTCGGGCACGATATGAACTCAACTCCGAATTTTCTCAGCTCAAGACTCTTAAGTATTTCCTTCGCCGCGTATATTTCCTCTACCGGGTCTCCCGTGAGCGAAACCCTTATCGTGTCGCCTATACCCCTTGAGAGTATGGCGCCTATTCCGACGGCGGACTTTACCGTGCCGCCCCATACCGTTCCCGCCTCGGTTATTCCGACATGCAGAGGATAGTCTACCGTATCCGATAAAAGCTCATATACTTCTACGGAAAAAGGCACGTTTGAAGCCTTTATGGAAACAGCTATATCATAAAAATCATTTTCCTCAAGAAGTTTTATATGCCCGAGGGCGCTTTCCACCAGCCCCTGAGGCGTTACTCCTCCGTATTTTTCAACGAGATTTTTCTCAAGAGAGCCTGAATTAACGCCTATCCTTATGGGGATGCCGTTTCTTTTAGCCATATCGGCCACCTGTTTGACCCTGTCCGCGCTGCCGATGTTTCCGGGGTTTATCCTTATCTTATCTATTCCGTTCTCCATACATCTGAGGGCAAGCCTGTAATCAAAATGTATGTCGGCAACAAGCGGAATATCTATGCTTTTCTTTATGTCTCTTATACATTCGGCCGCTTCCATGTCGGGTACCGCCACCCTTATTATCTCACAGCCGGCCTTTTCAAGTCTTTTTATCTGATCAACGGTGGCCTTCACGTTCCTCGTGTCAGTATTGCACATGGACTGTATGGCGATGGGGTTATCACCGCCAATTTTTACGCCGCCTATATTTATTTCTCTTGTTTTTCTTCTTTTGAAGCTCATTTTAATCACCGCAAAACTAAATTGACTATATCGTTAAACGCTATAAATACCATAAATCCCATCAGCAGCACAAATCCGCCAAGATGTATCCTTCCCTCTATTTCCGGATCCACGGGCTTTTTTCTTATGCCCTCGGCAAAAAGAAACGCCAGTTTTCCGCCGTCGACCGCTGGTATGGGAAAAAGATTGAGCACTCCAAGGTTGGTGCTCAGCAAAGCGGAAAGGGCGAGCAGATTCATCACCGCGTCCGCAATCCCATAGGCCATTCCGGCTTCATAGGTGTCCCCGATGGTATCTATTATGCCGATGGGGCCTGACACCTCATTAGCTCTCACCTGAAGCGTAAACAGCCGCACAAGGCCGACAACTACGCTTTTTACAAAATACGCCATCATTCCTATATCCGTTTTGACAGTCTCAAGTATCGAAGATCTTTCAAATCCCTCGACTTCTTCGGAAAACAATCCGTATCTGCCGTCAAAGCTGAAGCCAAGCATATATCTGCCATGTTCCTCGCTGTATCCCGGCGTAACGGTAACGTCTATCTTCTCACCGTCTCTGGAAATCGTCAGCTCTACGGGACTGTCGGCGCTTTTTGCGCTGACGGCGGAGCTGTAATCCTGGTATATCCATATTTTTTCGCCGTTTACCCTGTCGATCCTGTCACCCGGCTCTATCCCGGCTTCATAGGCCGGGCCGTTTTCAACGACCGACTTTACCTGCGGCAGCAGAAATCCGTTCATTCCAAGCAATATAAACACCAGAACAAAGGCCAGGACAAAGTTCATTGCCGGACCCGCGAAAATAACGGCTATTCTCTGCATTACTGTTTTGTGGGTATAGGAGCGCGAAGGATCAAATTCCCCGCCGCTGTTTTCATCGTCGTCTTCTTCGCCAAGCATTTTGCAATATCCGCCGATGGGGAGAGCCCTTAAAGAATATTCCGTCTCGCCGATCTTTTTTGAACCTATGAGCGGACCCATACCGACGGAAAACTCCTCGACAAGTATGCCGCAGCTTTTGGCGGCAAAAAAGTGCCCAAGCTCGTGAACGATTATTATGATCGAAAATACAATTATAGCTATAATTATTGACAATCCATAATTCTCCTTAAAAGTTTTTAATTATCGTGCCGCGATCAATCCGGCGGCGAAATTTCTTGCCCATTCATCGGCTTCCACCAGATCGTCTACGGTATAATCATATTTAACAGTATATGAATCCATGGTTCTTTCTATTATATCCGCTATATCCAAAAAGCCCAGCCTGTTGTTTAAAAAGGCGTCCACCGCTGTCTCGTTGGCTCCGTTCATAGCCGTCGGCATGGTGCCTCCTGTTCTTACGGCTCTGTAGGCAAGGGACAGGCATTTAAAAGTATCCGTATCCGGGTGCTCAAATGTCAGGCTGTTCCTCTTTGCGAAATCTATTTTGGGAAAAGAATTTTTTACCCTTTCAGGGCAGGTCAGGGCGTACTGTATAGGCACTCTCATATCCGGCTCGCCAAGCTGGGCTATGACCGCACCGTCCTCATATTCCACTGCCGAATGAACTATGCTCTGTGGATGAACAAGAACTTCTATATCGTCCACGTCAACGCCGAAAAGCCACTTCGCCTCTATCACTTCAAGTCCCTTATTCATAAGGCTTGCCGAATCTATCGTGACCTTCCGTCCCATGTTCCAGTTGGGATGCTTAAGGGCGTCAGCGGCTGTCACATTCTTTAGCTCATCTCTTGTTTTGCCCCTGAATGGGCCTCCGGAGGCCGTAAGTATTATTCTTCTTATTTTATTGCGGCTGTTTCCTCTAAGGCATTGGAAAATCGCCGAATGCTCGCTGTCCACCGGATATATGCTTACATTATGTTCCCTGACAGCCTTTATTATCAGCTCTCCCGCCGACACAAGCGTCTCCTTGTTCGCAAGCGCGATATCCTTTCCGGCTCTTATGGCTTCAAATGTCGGTACAATGCCGATGTTTCCGACGACCGACGTAACAACCGTGTCGCTGGTTTCATATACCGCCGCCTCGATAAGTCCGTCCATTCCGCTCAATATTTTTATGTCCAATCCTGCAAGCCTCTGTCTGAGCTTTTCCGCGAGCGTCTCATCCATTACGGCCGCCATGTCCGGACGGAACTCCCTTATCTGCTTTTCAAGAAGATCTATATTTTTATTGGCCGTAAGCGCCTTGACTTCTATTCCTCCGATCTCCCTGACCACATCGAGCGTCTGCGTGCCTATGGAGCCTGTCGAGCCGAGGATAGTAATTTTTTCCGCCATTTTTCTCCCTCCGTTTTATATAACGGTAATAAGATAAAACATCGAATAATATACAACCGGAGCGGCAAAGAGTATGCTGTCGAACCTGTCAAGCACCCCGCCATGTCCGGGCATTATTTTTCCGAAGTCCTTTATGCCGGTATATCTTTTTATGGCCGAAGCCGCCAGATCTCCTATCTGTGAGAATATTGAGCCGACAAATCCGGTTATAAAGCAGAGGAGCACCGTGTCAACTCCCTCAAGCCCGTTGTTGAGCTCAAGCACTACTCCGTATATTACGCAAAGGCTGACCGCTACAACAACTCCGCCAATGGCTCCTTCCACGGTCTTTTTGGGTGAAAGCTGCGGGATCAGTTTATGCTTGCCGAAAACCATGCCCGTAAAATACGCGCCGACATCGCATCCGCAGGCGCTTAAAAATATGAGCCAGACAAGCAGGTTTCCATGGGTATACTGCCTTGTAAGATATATATGGGACATCAGGAAGCATACATAGAAAAATCCAAAAAATGTAACGATCCCATCCATTGTATTTCCGCTTTCATGCGTCAGCACCACATAAAAAAGTATGGCCAGCATAAAAAGCGTAATAAAAATACAAAAAAGCGACGCGCTTTTTATTATCATCTCAACGAAAAGAAGATATATAAGTCCCGCTCCAAATCCGATAAAATGCACCGGTTTTATATATCCGCAAAGAGCCTTGTAAAGCTCGTATAATCCGATCATAGCAACGGCGGTCAGGGCTATCTTCATGGGAAGCCCGCCCAGAACCAAAAATATGATCAGTATGGGAAGCGCGACCAGCGCCGAAATAATTCTTGTCTTCATAAATCCAACTCCCGTTTTTACCTGCCGCCAAAACGTCTGTCCCTGTTCTGATAATAACAGATATCCCCGTACAGGTCTTCTTCCGTATAGTCAGGCCAAAGTTTACTGTTAAACACAAACTCCGAATAAGCTATCTGCCACAGCATGAAATTGCTTATCCTTTCCTCGCCGCTTGTTCTAATGACAAGCTCAGGGTCGGGATAAAATCCTGTATCAAGATTTTCGGATATCATTTCCTCCGTAATATCCTCCGCTCTAAGCGAACCGTCTTCTATCCTGCCGGCGATCTTCTTAAATCCTCTGAGCAGGTCGTCCCTTCCGCCGTAATTGAGGGCTATATGGAGATTAAGACCGGGCTTTTCTGCCGATATACTCTCTATGAGCTTTATTTTTTCCTGTATATCCTGATCCAGTCTGCTCCTTTCGCCGATTATGTCTATCTTTATGTCCTCTTTGTCGGCTTTGGCCACATATCTGTCAAGATAGTTTCTCAAAAGATCCATTATTCCCTTGACTTCTTCGTCCGACCTTTTCCAGTTCTCAGTCGAAAAGGCGTATACGGTCAAATGCTTTACGCCGAGTTTGTCGGCGGCCTTCGTTATGTCCTCAAGGGTATCGGCTCCGGCCTTGTGTCCGAGTTTTCTGGGCAGAAATCTTTTTTTCGCCCATCTGCCGTTCCCGTCCATAATTATAGCTATATGGACCGGCAGATTCTGCATATCTATTTCATCCTTAAGTGAACTCATAATATCCTCCATGTGTCTTTCTTATTTAAAAAGCCCCGTATAAGGGGCTGTAATATTTTTAAACCGAAAGAACGTCTTTGCTCTTGCTTTCGACTTTTTTGTCGATCTCAACGATATATTTATCTGTAATTTTCTGGATTTCGTCAAGAAGGTCATTAAGAACGTCCTCAGAAAATTCGCCCTTCTTCTCCTGTTTTTTGAAAACATCAACGGCGTCTCTTCTTATATTCCTTATGGCTACCTTGGATTCCTCGCCCTTTTTCTTAACGTCCTTAGTAAGTTCCTTTCTTCTTTCCTCCGTAAGTTCGGGGAAAACAAGTCTTATTACTTTTCCGTCGTTTGAAGGGTTTATTCCGAGATCGGAAGTATTGATAGCCTTCTCAATAGCCTTAAGGAGTGACGACTCCCAGGGTTTGATCTCAATAAGCCTTGCTTCGGGAACGGTGATGTTTCCTACCTGGTTCAAAGGCGTAGGCGTTCCGTAGTAGTCGACTGTAATCCTGTCAAGCACCTTCGGGTTAGCTCTTCCGACTCTTATCGTAGCGAACTCGCTTTCAAGCGCCGCAAGGGTTTTTTTCATTTTTTCCTCATATACTGCTGTTTGATTAGACATATTCCGGCCTCCTTATTTTTCATAAATCAAATTTTAACCTACAATAACTTTTGTACCGATCTTTTCTCCCTTTACGGCTCTCATAAGGCTGTTTTCCTCATTGAGCCCAAAGATGAGCACCTGTATTTTCTGCTCGAAGCAAAGGCTTGCGGCCGAAGTGTCCACTACCCTGAGCCCCTGACGTATAATGTCCTCGCATTTGATTTCCTCTATCTTTTTAGCCTCGGGATTGGCTTTTGGATCGCTGTCATATACTCCGTCGACATTTTTTGCGAAAAGAAGTATATCCGCTTTTAATTCAGCCCCTCTGAGGGCCGTAACCGTATCCGTCGAGAAGAACGGATGCCCTATTCCAGCCGCGAAAATAACGACTTCGCCGTTTTCAAGATGTTTTTCGGCCGTTTCCTTTGAGAACTGTTCCGTAACCGTTCCGATGATTATGGGCGTCTGGACAAAAGCCTTGACGCCTTTTTGTCTGAACGCGTCAGCCACATATACGGCGTTCATGACCGTGGCGAGCATACCTATCTGATCCGCCTTGGTCCTGTCCATATTTTCATTGGAGCTTCTTCCCCTCCAAATGTTTCCTCCTCCTATGACAAGGGCAACCTGCGTACCCATATCGAGGATCTCTTTTATCTGCTCAACAACGGAAAAAATCGTATCGTCATCGTACATTACTCCGGCCTTGTCTCCGGCAAGAGCTTCTCCGCTGAGCTTAAGTATAATTCTTTTATACACCTTAAACACATCCCCTTATATTCAACTCATATATAAATTAACACATTTTGCGGAATATTTCCACACAATTATTAAAATTAGTCTTTTGCCCTTATTATAAGCGCCATTCCTTCGTCAAAACTGTAGGATGCGTTTTTACCTGTCATTACATTGCTTACTCCAAGCGGAGAATCCATATAAAGCGTCGCTTTGTCAAGGGGATATTCAAGTCCGGATGTCGTAACTCCTTTTACTTCCGGCGTTATCGGTATAAACGAAACAAGATCCCCTTTTTCGCCTTCAAGCTCGCAGTGGCCTGTGCAAAGAGTGATTATATTATTCTCGTTGACAAGCCTGCCCTTTAGCCCAAGTTTGTCTATCCTTATGAGCATAAAAACATTGGCAAGTGTATGGTCCATCCTGCTTCCTATGCCGCCGATAATAGTAATATCATCCACGCCTATTTCCACGGCATGCCTTATCCCAAGCTCCATATCTGTTTCGTCCTTTTTGCAGGGCACCTGTTTGAGCTCTATATCCTGCTTTCTGTAGTATTCAAGGACTTCATCGCTTACGCTGTCAAAATCGCCGACAATATAGTCGGGCGTAATTCCGAGCTTCATAGTATGGCGCATTCCGCCGTCACAGCATATTATGACCGCGTCCTTAATATATTTTTCGCAGAAACCGTAATCGTTTATATCTGCGTTGGCAAAAACGACTGCCTTCATATCAATCATACTCCCTGATAATATCAAGCATTTCCCTGACTGTTTTTCCTATATCATCCGCTCCGAATACCGCCGAGCCCGCCACGATGACGTCCGAACCGCTCTCCATTACCTCTCTCAGGTTTCCAAGGCCCACGCCTCCGTCAACCTCAATCTCATAGGAAAGGCCTCTTTCCCCGCGGATTTTTTTAAGTTCGGTTATTTTTTTGAGACATTCGGGTATGAGCTTTTGTCCCCCGAATCCCGGTTCTACGGTCATAACAAGAACCAGATCGACCTTATCAAGGTATTTCTCAACGGCGCTGACGGGCGTATTCGGTTTGATCGTGATACCAGCTTTAACGCCGAAGGAACGTATCTTTTCTATAGTCTTTCCCGGATCCTCTGCGGCCTCCACATGGAAGTTCACTATGTCGGCTCCCGCCTTGACAAAATCCTCGATATATCTTATCGGCTCGGTTATCATAAGATGAACGTCGAAAACAAGTCCGCTGTTTTTTCTTATGCATTTGTAAACCGGGGCTCCGAAGCTGATGTTCGGCACAAATACTCCGTCCATAACGTCTATGTGGAGATACTGCGCTCCGGCCCTTTCTATTATTTCTATCTGGCTGTTAAGCTCGCCGAAATCGGCGGAAAGCATAGAAGGAGAAAGTTTTTTCATTTCATTCTTTTCCTTTCGTCTAATATCTCATTGTATATGTCAACATATCTGCGGTACCTTGATTCGCTTATGTCATCGCCGACATGGGCTTTTACCTCGCAGTACCTGCTGTCCTCGTTTATATGCCTGCATCCGTTGTACCTGCATTTTCCGAGGTAAGGCGCGAATTCCCTGAAATATTCGTCCAGCTTTTCAGGGTCTACGCCTTTCATATCCAGCGAAGTAAATCCGGGGGAATCGACTATAAACGTATCGTCGTCTATCCGTATAAGCTCGGACTGCCTTGTGGTGTGGCGTCCCCTTTCTATTTTTCTGCTTATCTCGCCGACCTGAGCCATAACATCCGGCTTTATGGCGTTCAAAACGCTTGATTTGCCAACTCCGGACGGGCCGGCAAGGACGGATATTTTGCCTTTGAGTTTTTCCCTGAGCTCTTCTATGCCGAAATTATCCACCGCGCTGACCGCGATTATGTCAAATCCTGCTTTTTCGTATATTCCGCATATTTCCCTGTATTTCTCATCGGCGTCTATATCAATCTTGTTTATGCATATAACTATTCCCAGCTTTTGCTGTTCGGCAAGGACTATGAACCTGTCCATAATATCCGGGTTAAAATCCGGACTGACCGAAGCAAATACAATAACGGCCTGATCTATGTTTGAAACCCTCGGCCTGGCGAGCATGCTCTTTCTTTCATCTATGACATCAAGGCTGCCCTTTTTATTTTTTTCGTCAATGACGCTTATAAGAACATGGTCTCCGACAGCCGGCTTGATGCCTTCTTTTCTGAATTTGCCCCTTGCCCGGCATTCATATACTCCGTCCTTTGAAGCTATATAATAAAAACCGCCTATTCCTTTTATTATCGTGCCTTCAAGCATAATCTACTTTTATCACTCCATACTTCCAAGGGCCGGAACATCGTCGGCAACGTCCGTTGACGTGCCCGTATTGTCCGTATTGGGCTGTGTCTGAGTCGCGCCCTGATCCGTTGTTCCGGTATCCGTCGTTGTGTCCGAGCCTATGGGCGCGGGCTCCGTATCGTCCTCAGTCGTAGTATCCGGCGTATTGTCCACGGGCTGTGGAGCGGGTCTTCCGATACTTACGACTATGTCTATGGGGCTGTTTTTAAGTATTTCCTCTCCGGGCTCGGCAGTCTGCGTAATAACATATCCGCTGGCTACCGATGTACTCGTTGTACGGGAAATATTTCCTACCGTAAGTCCGCTGGCCTCTATCTTTTCAATGGCTTCCTCCTCCGTATAGCCCTCAACTTTCGGAACCACGGCGTTGATGCTGTCCTGATCCCTGCAAATAGTGAGCACAACGTCCGATGAAGCGCTGACCATTGTGTTTCCCTCAGGAGACTGCTTTATTACCTCGCCCTCCTGATGAGTCTCGTCATATTCATATTCTATTATGATATTTGCGTTAAGAGCCGACGTGATTTTTGAAATAGCGTCGCTCTCCTGCTCGCCGACTACATTCGGAAGCTCGTACATATCAGCTCCGGAGCTGACTGTGACCATGATTTCCATATTATCCGTTATCTCAGTTCCTTCTTCCACGTCCTGAGTGAGGATCGTATCAGCGGGCTCCGTGCTGTCAACAACGGCTCCCTCTATAAGCCTTATGCCAAGGGATGAAGCCTGTTCCTCGGCATCGGTCATTGTCATTCCAACAAACTTGGGAACCGTTTCGGTTCTGTTGAATACGGCCGCGGCATTTTCAAAGACGTTGAAGAATTTAACTCCGACAAACACGATTATGCCGATTATAACAAAGGCCGTTATGACAGCGGCGATCGTCACTCTTCTTTCCTGACGTTTTTCCTCGTCGAATTCTCTGTAATAATCGTCGAAGTCATCGTCGTCATAGTCGTCGTCATAATCGTCATAGTCGTCGTCATAGCTGTCGTTTTCGTTGTTGAGCTTCAGCTTTTTGCTGTATTTGTCAAATCCTACGCTGCGCTTGGGAAGCTTAATGTTTTGAGCAAGCTCGACCTTTATCTCGTTTTCCTCATTGCTCGATTCGTCCTCCGGCTCTTCATCGTCGTAATCGTCGTAGTCCTCGTCATAGCCGTCATCATATTCATCGTCATAATCTTCGCTGCCGCCGGCTCCTCCGTTCACGTCGTCAAGGGAAAGCTGACCCTCAAGCTCATCATTGTCTTTTTCGGCGATTTCCTCAGCCACAGCGTCATTTATAACAGGCTTATCCTCAGCCGCGCGTCTATCCCTCGATGTTTTGAACTGGGGAACATCTATTTCAGACTCGGCTTTTTCAACTGTCTTCGCCTTTGAGCTTTTAGCTATTCTTGCCGCCTCTATTATGGCAAGTTTAATATCCGATATCATCAGGTCAATGTTATCATATCTTTCATCGGCCTTTTTCTGCGTCGCCTTTCTTATAATTCCCTCCAGTCCCCTTGTAACATTGGGATTATACTGTTTTATATCAGGGAGCTCCTCATTGAGATGCTTAAGCGCAATGGCTATCGAGCTGCTGGCGTCAAAAGGCACTTTTCCTGTGGCCATCTCAAACATCGTTATGCCGAGGGAATATATATCGCTTTTTTCGTTGACATATCCTCCTCTTGCCTGCTCAGGCGAAAAATAATGCACCGAGCCCATGGCATTGACGTCGGCGGCGTATGTATTTGCCGTAGCCGCTCTTGCGATTCCAAAGTCCGTAACCTTTACTGTTCCGTCAACGGAAACAAGTATATTCTGGGGCTTTATATCCCTATGCACAACATGGTGCTTATGCGCGTGGGAAAGCGCCGAGGCTATCTGCATAGCCACGCTGAGCGTTGTGAGCGTGTCAAAGGGAGCCTTCTTTTCTATTGTCTTTTTAAGAGACTCTCCGTGAACATATTCCATTACTATGTAATTGATCCCTCTGTCCTCGCCGACATCGTATACTCTTACAATGTTATGATGCGAAAGGCTTGCGGCCGCGCTGGCCTCCGAACTGAATTTTGCCAGAAAATCATCGTTTTCCGAATATTCATCCTTAAGGACCTTAACCGTTACAAATCTGCCCAGTCTCATGTCCCTTGCCTTGTAGGCAACGGCCATTCCTCCTGCGCCAAGCTTTTCTATGATCTGATATCTTTTGCTGATAACAGTACCCTTTTCCAACATTATTAGTTATCCACCTTTCCATCTGCAAGAATAACGGAAATATTGTCATAACCGCCATTTTTATTCGCAAGCCCGACAAGCATATCGGCTTTTTTATCGAGCCCAGTTTTCTTTTTTAAAATTTTTTCAATTTCCCTGTCCGTTACCATTGACGAAAGTCCGTCTGAGCATACGAGTATTATGCTGTCCTTTTCCAGGGGAGTGATTATAGTATCGGCCGGCATATTCTTCTCTATTCCCACGGCCTTTGTTATCATATTTCTTTTCGGATGCACTCTGGCTTCTTCCATCGTGATCTTTCCAAGCCTAACCATTTCCATTACGAAAGAATGATCCTTTGTTATCTGCCTGAGTCCGTTTTTGCTGTAAATGTACAGTCTGCTGTCGCCGATATGGACGCAGTACACCTTTCCGCAGCATATTGCCGCAGCGGTGAACGTCGTTCCCATTCCTCTGAAGGAAGGGCTGCTCTGTGACATTTCAAAAATCTTCTGATTGCTGTATCCCAGCGCGCCTACAAAGGCGTCAAGCAGATCCGAGCTGTCTTTTATATCGCAGCTGTCTTCTATATACTCGTTAAAGAATTTAATAGCTGACTGGCTGGCGATTTCTCCGGCGTTATGGCCTCCCATTCCGTCGGCTACGATAAAATACTCAAACTCCGTATCGGGGTTTTCCGATATATAAATCGAATCCTCGTTTTGACTTCTGACTTTTCCAAGATCGCATCTTCCGACAGCGCCCATACAAATCACCTCTTTACAGACACATTCTCCGTCCTATTATGTCATTATTTCCTGTCCGAACGCATCATTTCGTCCTTATATCTTTTCCTGAGCTGTCCGCAGGCAGCGTCTATATCGCTTCCGAGTTTTCGTCTCACCGTTGCCTCTATTCCTCTTGAGGTCAGTATTTCCTCAAACATTTTGACCGTCTCATTGGAGCTTCTTACAAAATTTCTTTCCTTAACGTCATTTACCGGTATAAGATTAACATGGCAGAGCATTCCTTTGAGCTTTGAAGCGAGCTCTTTGGCGTTCTGCGCGCTGTCGTTTACGCCCTTGATGAGCGAATACTCGAACGTGACCCTTCTTTTGGTCTTTTCCGCGTAAAATCTGCAAGCCTCAAGCAGCTTATCCATCGGGTTGGCCTTTGAGACCGGCATTATCTCATTTCTTATGGCGTCGTTTGGCGCGTGAAGAGACACGGCAAGGGTTATTTGCAGATCCTCGTCCGCGAGGTCGTACATTTTATTTATGAGCCCGCAGGTCGAAAGCGTTATATGTCTCTGGCTCATATTTTTTCCTTCCTTTGAGTTGAGAATCCTGATGAATTTCATTACATTGTCGTAATTGTCAAGAGGTTCTCCGCTTCCCATAAGCACGACGTGAGAAACTTTCTCTCCCATATCCTTTTCGGCCTCGTATATCTGCGAAAGCATTTCCGAAGGCGAAAGGCTTTTTTCCACACCGCCGATGGTGGAGGCGCAGAAAGCGCATCCCATACGGCATCCGGCCTGGGTTGAAACGCACATGGTATTGCCATAGGAATATCTCATAAATACGCTCTCTATTATATAATTATTTTCAATCTCAAACAAGTATTTTGTCGTATTATCCTCCTTTGAGACGAGCTTTTTGACCTGTCTAACGCCGACAATGTCATAGTTTTCCTTTAATTTCACTCTCAGGTTCTCAGAAAGATCCGTCATGTCGGAAAAATCATCGGCATATTTGACATGGAGCCACCTGTATATCTGTCCGGCCCTGAATTTTGCCTCTCCGATCAGCCCCATCTCATCCTGGAGCTCCTTAAGCGTAAGCGATTTTATATCCTTTTTCATTTATTGCCCTTTCTTTCACAATGCTTTCTTCCTCGCCGCGGCGATAAAAAAGCCGTCGGTTCCGTTTATTCCGGGAAGGAGCTGCACGCATCCGCCGCCGGAAAATTCTTTGAGCGCTTCGGGAAGATTTTTACTTATATCCACTGGCTCAAAGTCTCCTCTTTCAAGAATATATTTAAAGTTCATTTCGTTTTCTTTTTTACATATTGTGCATGTACTGTATACAAGCAGTCCTCCCGGTTTTACGCATTCTGCTGAGGCGTCGATTATTCTTTTTTGAAGCTCGATGAGAGAATCTATGTCCTCTCCCGTTCTGTTTATTTTTATATCCGGCTTTTTTCTTATTATTCCGAGTCCGGAGCATGGAGCGTCAATAATTACTCTGTCGTATTTTTCCCTGTCGGCCTCATTCAAAACCGACGCGTCTCTGAGCCTTGTTTCTATTATGCCAAGGCCAAGCCTGTCGGCCGTCACGGATATAAGCTCCGTCTTGTGCGGATATATGTCGCAGGAAACGACCCTTCCGGCTCCGCCCATCCTTTCCGCGGCATAAAAAGACTTTCCTCCGGGGGCGGCGCAGACGTCGAGTATTTTTTCGTTCGCGGCGGGATCAAGTACATCAACGGCAAGCATTGAGCTTTCATCCTGTACATGGAACAGGCCGTCCCTAAACTCCTGCATTTCAGCCACGTTGGAAATACCCTTCAAATGCAGGGCGTTTTTCTCGTAAGTTCCTTCCTTTACGGAAATCCCCTTTTCCTCAAGCGTCTTTTTCAGCTCGCCGGCGGATGTTTTTAAAGTATTCACGCATATACATACGTCTGGGGCGCCGTTATTCGCCTCGCATATTTTCCCGACAGTCTCAAAATCGTATTTTGAGAGCCACATTTTAACTATCCAGAGAGGGTGCGAATATCTGACCGACAAATATTCCGGAGTGTTTTTCTCCGGCATTTCCACCGTTTGCCACCCTTTTGCGACGCTTCTCAAAACGCCGTTGACAAAGCCGGAAAGTTTCCCAAAGTTCCTTCTTTTTACAAGCTCGACCGCCTGGGAGCAGGCCGCCGAGTCAGGCACTTTATCCATAAATATGATCTCGTATACGGCCGTCCTTATGACAGAGCATATAAACGGCTTCATCTTTTCCGCTTTTGTTTTTGAAAAGGCATTAATGATATGGTCTATATATATCATATTTCTGAGCGTTCCGTTGACACATTCGGTCACGAACGCCCTGTCGGCCTTTGGCATGGCTCCGTTCTGTCTCAGATATTTTCTAAGCGTCACATTGTTATACGCTCCGGTTTTATTTATTTCCGTAAGGGCGTCCGCGGCGACCTCCCTTGGATCTATATATATCATTTTTACACCTCTCCGAAAATTACATATATTAAGTTATTTTACCTCATTTTCACCGATTAATCAATAAAAAGAGCTAATCTTAAAGGAATCGACAAATATTAACGAATAATTATTATAAATTAAAACTAATTATTAAAAAGCTATAGCTTTTTTTATCAAAGTGTGGTAACCTAAATATGTAAATATTGTTTTCACTTTTAAAATCAAGGAGGCAGAGAAATGGAACTTAAAGGATCAAGGACAGAAAAAAATCTTATGGAAGCTTTCTCAGGTGAAAGTCAGGCAAGGAACAAATATACATATTTCGCAAGCGTAGCAAAAAAAGAGGGATATGAGCAGATCTCCGCTATTTTCCAGCAGACGGCTGACAACGAGAAGGAACATGCTAAAATGTGGTTCAAAGAGCTTAAGGGAATCGGCACAACAGCTGAGAACCTTCTTGCCGCTGCCGAAGGAGAAAACTACGAGTGGACCGATATGTATGACAATTTCGCAAAAGTTGCAGAGGAAGAAGGCTTCAAGGAACTCGCCGCTAAATTCCGTATGGTTGGAGCGATCGAGAAAACGCATGAGGAAAGATACAGAAAACTCCTCAATAATGTTGAAATGAAAAAAGTATTTGAAAAGAGCGAGGAGACAATGTGGGAATGCCGTAACTGCGGTCACATCGTTATCGGCAAAAAAGCTCCCGATGTATGTCCCGTATGCGCTCACCCTCAGGCATATTTTGAGGTAAGAAAAGAAAATTATTGATCCCGAAATCTGAATAAACTGTTGGTTTTAAATAATACTATAAATAAAAAAGGAGGATGGTAAAAATGAAATTTTATCAGTGTTCACATTGCAAAAACATCATCACATACGTTGAAAATAAGGGCGTTCCCGTAATGTGCTGCGGAGAGAAAATGCAGGAGCTCGTTCCCGGAACCGTTGACGCCGCTTTGGAAAAACATGTTCCCGTTGTTGAAAAGGACGGAAACAAAGTAACGGTTAAGGTAGGCGCGGTTACCCATCCCATGCTTGAGGAGCACAGCATCCGCTTCATCGCCATCGAGACAAAAGAGGGCAGCCAGATCAAATATCTTAAGCCCGGCGAGGCTCCCGAGGCTGTATTCATGATCGCAGACGGAGACGAATTTGTAGCCGCTTATGAATATTGCAACCTTCATGGACTTTGGAAGGCTTGATTTATTTCGATTGACAGCAATAATTAAGAGGGTGTCCCAAAAGTCAGGAAATGACTTGAGGGTGCACCCTCGTTTTATCTCTTATTGAAACCGGGTTCTCATATATGGATTATTATAAATAATCATTTGTTTCTCCTGAACGGGGCGGCAAAGAGAATGACCATTATGGCTATGTATGCCAGATAGACAGCGTATGTTACCGAATTGCTCCACGGAAAGCCCGCCTGCGGATTGTTCAACGCAATTATTAAAAACACCGCCGCGGCCGCCAGCATAACGCAGGCGATGATCCTTGATCGCTTTTTAGTCAAATCATCCACCTCCTATTACCTCTTTATCCATAAATTTATTGTAACACAGCTGTTCTCTTATTTCATTATTCAGCAAACAAAAAATAAAAAGCCGCTGACTTGTTTGATATATTAATTTATACGTTTTTATACGTTTTCCCCTCTTTCCAGCACAGTGCAGTTATGTCCGCCGTCAACAGATATAATATATCCGTACCTTTCTTCCTCTCCGTCATCATTCTCATATGTAAACGAGACAAAATATCTCATATCATCATCCGGAACAAAGCCGTAAGATGCCTTTGATATATTCTTGTCTCCGAATTCCTCATCAAACCTGTCCTTCGCGTACATATAGGCGTCGTGTGAGCGGTCATAGAGTTCCTGCATCTCTGTGGGCACAGTATCGTAAGAGTTGTTTTCGGGAATCATTTCCGCTCCAAACGGCAGTATAAAAGCCAAAACAGCTGCCGCTGATATGACCCCTGTTTTTTTTAGTCCTATCCTGTTATTTCCGGCAAGAAAAATCAAGCCTGCCAGCAAGAGAGATATGTAAATAACCGCGATAAAAATTTTTACCGCCATACCGCTCAATGAGTCAAACGCCCCTTCCGGGATTATCCTGACAAACGAAAGCACAAGCGCCACCAGCGATATGAATGCGAATACTCCGTATATGCTTCTGCATTCCCTATCCTTTCTGTTTTTTATAAAATTATATAAAACTCCCAAAAAAATCAACGCGCAAAGTATGAATATAATCATAATCTTCCTCCTTAACATCAAATCCGGTATATTGTTAGTTTTAGCTAACTAAATTCCTCATAAAAGACCTGTTTTCACAGGTCTTTATGTTTGTTCTATGATATGGTCTTACCCGTTTTCTTGGTCGTTGTAGGTATTATCGGAGTATTGGACGCTGTCTGCGGCTGAGCCGCGGAAGTTCCGTTTTGCGAAGTCTGCGGCGTTCCGTCAGCCGAGGCCGTTCCCGCCGTTGTCTGCGGCTGAGCCGCTCCGTCAGCGGATGTACCTTCCGTTATGCCGCTGTCGGTTACTTCCAGAGTAATGGCCACTTCCGTTCCGTTGCTTACATACTCGCCTTTTCTTGGATTCTGTCCTACTACAACGCCGTTTTCATCGCCGTTTACTACGGGAGAAAGTCCGGCGTCCATCAGAGCGCCGACAGCCTCGTCGTATGTTCTTCCCATAACGTCAGGCGTCTGGGTCATATTGTCATCGTTGGCTCCTTTTGTGACATAAACTATTACCGTAGACTCCTCATTGACCTCCGTTCCCGCATGCGGCACGCTGCTTGTTACAACGCTTCCCTCTCCGACTATCTGATAGCTAAGGCCCTTAAGATTGAGATATGTTATGGCCTCATTGGTCGAATACTGGGTAAGGTCGTCAAGCACGAACGTATTTACCGCGGCGTCGGAATCTTCGTCAACCGGCTCGGTCTTCTGTATTCCAAGATATTTGATTATATTTTCAAGAAGTCCCTTCAGCATGGGAGCCGCCGACGTAGATCCTTCCGTATATACCGAAGGCCTGTCCAAAATGGCGATGGCGATTATCTCCGGATTATCCACAGGCAAAAATCCTATGAATGTTACCGTATACTGCTCGTTGGCACGAATTGCCTGCTGAGCCGTACCGGTCTTTCCTCCGATGGCATAGCCTTCTATCTTGGCCTTGCTTCCTGTACCGGTATCAATTACCGCCTGAAGGTACTTCCTTACGGTATTGCTCGTTTCCTCGCTTATTACCTTTCTGACAAGGGTCGGCGTCTTTTCATATACTATCTCTCCGTTGGAGTCGATAATCTGCGATACCACATAGGGCTGCATAAGGTTTCCGCCGTTTATCACGGCCGAAAACGCCGTCATTACCTGTATGGCCGTACAGTTGAAAGACTGTCCGAAGCTCATGGTCGCAAGCTCTACGGGACCGATGGCGCTTTCCTCAAAGATCAGGCTTGCCGCCGATTCCTCACCGGGCAGGTCTATGCCGGTCTTTTCGCCGAATCCGAAATCCCTCTGATATTTGTAAAACAGGCTTACGCCCATCTTTTCTCCTATATCCATCATAGCCACGTTGCAGGAGTTGGCAAGAACATCTTCCACTGTCTGCTGTCCGTGTCCCGATCTCTGCCAGCAGTTGATCGTCCTGTCGTAGACTGTTTTGGAGCCGTTGCAGACGAACATATCGCTCTCGCTTATTATGCCCTCCTCAAGGGCGGCGGCGACAACCATCGGCTTATAAATGGATCCGGGCTCGAAAGTATATGTTATATTGAAGTTTTTCCAGCTTTCCGTAAGATACTTGAGCTGATCCTCATCGCTCATGGCTTCCCATTCCGCGGCAAATCCCTCATCTGTATTAACCGCCAGAGGATTTGACGGAGAATTTGAGTCGAACGAAGGTGAGTCCGCCATAGCGTATACCTCTCCGGTATTGGGATTCATAACAAGTACGGCCGCATGCTGCGGATCATACTCGGCAACGGCCTCGTCTATGGCCTGCTGGGCGTACTGCTGAATATTATAGTCAAGGGTTGTTACCACCGTTGAGCCATCCTTAGCCTCTATGGTCTGTACGACCGCCGTCGAGCCGCCGTCGTACGTCTTGAATTCTCTTCCGTCCACTCCGGAAAGCACTGAATTGTATTCGTTTTCTATTCCCCAGGAGCTGTCTCCTCTTATAAATCCGATTACATCGGAAGCTATTGTTCCGAGAGGGTAGCTTCTGTTTGTGTCCGCGCCAAATACGACTCCTTTAAGCCCAAGAGCCTCTATTTCTTCCTTCTGCTCTCTCGTAAGTTTTTTCGCAAGGACTTTCCAGTGAGTATCAGCGGCTGGAACTCCGTTGGCGTCGGTAACTATATATGATTTGAGCGTGCTGTAGTCAAGATTGAGATAGTCGATGCCTGCCAGAGTTGATATGGTCTTTTCCTGTTCCTCCGCGTCATAGCTTTGCACAAGCACCCTGACGTCAAGCGCAAGGTCATATACCCTCGTGGATACGGCGAAGGCCTGATTATTTCTGTCCACGATCGAGCCTCTGTTGGCGACTATGGTCGTATCATAGCCCTCCGTCTGCTGAGCCTTGGCGGCGTTTTCGTACTCCTCGCCCTTTACTATTTTTAGATAGGCTATTCTTGTAGCCAAAAGCGCGAGTATTAAAGTCATACCAAAAAGAATAAGACGCTGCCGTCTTATTCTTATGTTATGCATTTGTCTGTTTCTGAGTCTTTTCAATGTTCATCATTCCGTTTCCGTCAGTTTATTTGAGCTTTTGAAGAAGAACTCTTTTAAAAGCTCGGCATCTACTTCGGGAGCGTCGCTCGTGTCATCGCTGTACTGAACCGTGTAGCTCTGCTCCGGCACGCTTATGGTTTTTATCTGATAGCTCTGGGGCTCGGACATTCCAAGCTCGTTTACTGCTCTGTTCTCTATGTAATCAAGATTTATGGTATCGCTTATCTCCGAAGCAAGGACTATATTTTCGTTCTGGAGAGCGCTCAGTTCGTCCTGAAGCTCCGCGATCTCATATCTCACCTCTGCCACTGATGATACTGCCGTGATCGTTATGACACAGCCGAAAAAGAATACCGCCGCGGCAGCCACAAGCTGTATGCCCTTTACGATATTTATTCTTCTTTCTCTTCTTGCCAGAGCGGCCTGTTTTCTTCTCCTTTTTTCCTCAAGTTCCTTTTTCTTTTCTTCCCGTCTTCTTCTCTCTATGTCAAACTCATAAGCGGCTGAACCGTAGTTATACCTTTCGTAGCCATTATAAACTCTTCGGCCCGTAAAGTCCATATATGATATCTCGTTTCCTGAATAAGCCATTAATTTCTATCTCCTCAAAGGTTATATTTTTTCCATAATTCTTAATTTTGCGCTCCTCGATCTGGGGTTATGCTCAAGCTCCTCATCCGAGGGCAGCACAGGCTTCCTTGTCACCACTTTTCCGTCGGGTACCTTTCCGCATACGCATACCGGAAATTCCGGCGGGCAGGTGCAGGGATTCTCATGTCTTCTCATGGCGTTTTTTATTATCCTGTCCTCAAGGGAATGGAAAGTTATGATACACATTCTTCCGCCTGTATTAAGCATTTCCGTCATTTCGTCAACGGTTCTGTCAAGTATCTCAAGCTCGCCGTTTACCTCAATCCTTATGGCCTGGAATGTTCTCTTTGCCGGATGCGGCCCATCACGCCTTGCTCCCTTGGGAACGGCCTTTTTTATTACCTCAACAAGCTCAAAGGTTGTATCGATAGGTTTTACCGACCTTTCCGCCACAATAAACTGGGCTATCCTTTTTGCCCATTTTTCCTCTCCGTATTTAAAAATTATGTCGTTAAGCTCCTTTTCCGATTTTTCGTTCACCACGTTCCACGCCGTATATGATGCGCTTCTGTCCATTCTCATATCCAGCGGGGCGTCCTGCATATAGGAAAAGCCTCTGTCAGCCTCGTCAAGCTGATGGCTTGACACTCCGAGGTCCAATATAAATCCGTCTATCTTATCAACGCCGGCGGCCTTAAGCATTTCCGCCGCGTTGTAAAAATTGCCATGCATCGCTGTAAATCTGTCGGAATAATCTTTAAGTCTGTCCGAGGCCGCCTCTATGGCGTCCATATCGCGGTCAATGCCGTAAAGATGTCCTCCTGCGGTAAGTCTTTTGGCTATCTCAAGGCTGTGTCCCCCTCCCCCGAGGGTCCCGTCAACATAAATGCCGTCGGGCCTTATATTCAATCCGTCAACGGTCTCCCTAAGAAGCACCGAAACATGATTAAATTCCATTTTCGACCCCTCCTACATTTATATTTTAAATTCCAAACAGTCCCATAGACTCCACAATGCTGTCGTCAAGTTTGTCGGGATCGCATTCCGCATCCCATTTGTCCTTGCTCCATACTTCTATTCTTGAGCCGACTCCGGCGGATACGACTTCCTTTGTCAATCCGGCGTAGTTTCTAAGGCTCTGCGGTATTATAATCCTTCCCTGATTATCAACGTCGCTTTCAACGGCTCCTGAAAGGAAGAATCTCGTGAAACGGCGGGCGTCCGCGTTGGCAAGGGGCAGCTGTCTGAGTTTGGCCTCAAACACCTCCCACTCGCTTCTGGGGTAAATATAAAGGCATCTGTCTATGCCCTTTGTAACGATGAAATGCTCGCCTAATCCTTCCCTGAATTTAGCGGGAACAATAAGCCTTCCTTTGGCGTCAAGGCTGTGCGAATATTCGCCTATAAACATTTCATCTCACCCCCATTCACAAGTTTGTGGCACTCGAACGGAAAAACCGCTCATTTCCCTCTACTTTCTACCACTCATCACCACATATCACCATTATAAAAAACTTTTTTGTAAATTACAAGTTATGTATACCGTTTTTTTTGAATAAAAAAAACAGCTGTGAAAAGCTGTTTTTTAGTAAATATTAAGTTCGTTTTTTTCGGCGTTATTTTACACCGTTCTGTCCGCCTTTTCGCTTTGGCTTCTTTCTTTTCTTTTAAAGTATACAAGAAGAGCCGCCCCCGCGATTACCATAAGCATACTGAGCGCCTGGCTCACCCTTATTCCGCTTCCGAAAAGGTAAAGACTGTCGATCCTCATACCCTCTATCCACGTCCTTCCGAGGCCGTAAAGTATAAGATACCACGCGAAGATGCCATTCTTAAACTTTCCGCTTTTTCTGAGGAGGATAAGCGCTATGAAAACGCCTATGTTCCACAGCGACTCATATAAAAACGTGGGATGCACCTGTATATATTCCACTCCGTTGACCGTAACGGCTCTGTTTATTATATCCGTATTAAGGTTGCTTTGAGATACCTGGGAAAGCTGATATCTCATGGCGAAAAGACCGTCGCTGAATCCGCCGAAGGCTTCACGGTTAAAAAAGTTGCCCCATCTGCCTATGGCCTGTCCAAGAGGGACGCTCGGTATCATCGCGTCGGCCATATACCAGAAATCAAGTTTCCTCCTCCTTACAAAGAACACTCCGAAAATAAGGGCTGCGATTATTCCGCCGTATATGGCGAGTCCTCCCTTTCTGAGGTTGAAAATATCCATCAAATTATCTTTATACAGATCCCAGCTGAATATGACATAATACAGCCTTGCTCCGATTATGCAGAAAATTATGGCGTACACCATAAAATCAAGAACATTGTCCGGGTTCCCGCCTATCTTTTTCATATATCTCATGGCGATAGCCGTTCCAAGTATTATTCCTAAACCGATGAATATTCCGTACCAATATACGTCAAGCCCGAATATGGTGAAAGCCGTTCTGCTCAAATGATCTATTTCTATCCCAAGGTTGGGAAACCAAATTTCCGGCATAGCGCACCTCCATAAAAATTATTATTTCCGTAAAATTCTTATGGAACATTCTATCATACCTTGTTTTCCTTATCAAGTATGAACCGGAAAGGCCATACCGCTTTCGCCAGTCTTTATTTCCCCGGCTTCACAACGCATCTTCCGTTTTTTGAGCCTATTAAGTCCAGTTTTTTAAGGCATCCCGGCAAATCAAGCTGTCTGATATTTTCCGCCATTTCCGCGAGGCCTTCGCCTTTGCAGGCCGCCTGTATATTTACCGCCTGCCAGCAGTCATCCGATATACGGACGAACGTGCCGAAAAGCCTTTTTCTTTCCCTTTCAAATTTTCTTTGATCCATGCCTCCGTTTTTGAACGCCGAAAGCTCTTCGTCTATTATATCCATCGCTGTTTCCGCGTTATTTGCCCTTCCGCTTATGGCTATGTGCTCCTGTCCGCTGTGCGTGACAATATCGACAGAGGGAACTTCAAACATGACTTTCTCCTTTGTCAGTCTCTCAAACAGCTCCGAGCCCTCCCCAAATGCCGCTTCGGAAATGATTTTTAAAAGCAGGCTGTCCTTGTTTTTTGAAAACACAGCCGCCGCCGGATATGCAACACAGAACACGTCTGCCGTTGTGTTTCCGTTGTCGATACGTTTTCCTCCGGCGCATTTTGCTGATATTTTATACTTTGCCGCTGTTTTGCGCTCTCTGCCGAAAAATATTTTTTCCGTCTCCGTCATAATTTCATCCGCGGTGACGTTGCCGGAACATATTACCGTCATATTTTCCGGCACATAAAACGCCCTATGGCAAAGCTCAAGAATTTCCGTATTGATATTTTCAACGCTCTCATTGGTTCCGGCTATCTCGCAGGCCAGCGGACTCGATGGGTAAAGCTCATCCAGCGCGCCGAAATACGCCTTTCTTTCGCAACTGTCGGAATACATATCTATTTCTCTTTTTATTATTTCACGTTCCTTGTCCGTATCACCAAAAGCCGTGCTTTCCACAAAATTAAGGAGCAGTCTGAAACATTCGGAAAAATTCCCGGCGGTTTTAAAATAATATACGGTCTTTTCCGTATCGGTAAACGCGTTGACTTCCGCCCCAAGCTCTGCGAACTTTTCGCTTATGTCCCCGTCGGGTCTGTTGAACATCTCATGCTCAAGGAAATGAGCCGTTCCGGGCGGAATGACGCAGCTTTTCCCATCAAAATAAAATTCTCTGTCAGCCGAGCCAAAGCCAACGGATACGGCTCCGACCTTTATGTTTCTGTCCTTTGGGAGAATAAATACATTTGTTCCGCATTTAAGCCTGTGGTGTATGGTTTCGCATCCGGATGGGCAGTTAAGCATCACGTCCATTTTCGGCACCTCCGCTCCTGTCCGCAGCTATGATGAATACTCCCTTCTTTTTCAGACCGGCGGCCGCTTTTTTTACATCGGCGGCGGTTACGGACTCAACCGTCTTTTCCATGTCTTCCTCCTCCGTAATTCCAAGCAGCATTTCGTTTATTCTGCTGTTGACCGCTCCGCTTCTTCTGTCCTCTCCTGCCTTTATGTCTCTCAGGACGGTTCTTTTGGCCGACTCAAAAAGTCTGTCATCTATGCGGAAACTGTTTATTCCCTCGTCAATAAGTTTTACCGTTTTTTCCTCGCTTCCGGGAGCAACTCCGCAGTCTATTACATAAATCATTCTGAACCGCATCAGTTTTGCCCCTATATAGTAGCAAAGCCCCTCGTCCTGCCTTATTTTATCATAAAGTATGGACGACCCGGCTCCGCACAAAATTTCCTTTAATATAAGCGCCGAGCAATAGTCCTTTCCCTTATTGTCTCCGACAAGCTCGTATGCCGCCGCGATCCTGCTTTGGCCGATATTCCTTTTCTCCGTTTTTTCCGCGCAGCCTCCGGCCGCTTTAGCCTCATCGGCGGGCAGCTTGTTTATCTCTCCCCTTCTGAAAACAAATCCTTTGGCCGTTTCCAGCGCCAAGCCTTCATCAACGCTTCCGGATATAAAAATATCCGTATGACCCGTGCTTTTAAGCCTGTCATAAAAATCATTAAGTTCCTTAAGGCTTATTTTCTCCAGATCGTCGGCATATCCGTCGGAATGGACGGAAAACGGATCGTTTGGATATACCATGTCCATAAGTTTCTCAACGGCGTAGTCGGCCGCCGTATCCTCCCTCTCCGCCAATATCTGAGCCAGTCTGCCCTTCGCCTGCCTGAACGCTTTGTCGACTATCCTTCCGCCTATTATTTCTCTCATAAGCGACGCGGCGTTTTTAAATACCTTTTCTCCCGCGTTTTCGTCCTTTATTACTTCCATATTTAATGTAAGAAGCTCACGCCCGCCTTTTTTTATGACAGCCGTCTCAAATACGGCTCCGTACATTTCCGCCAGCCTCTCGTCAAGTTTCTTTATATCTCCGGCAGGCCCAAGTCTGAGAGCTTCAGCCAAAAGGGAAATCATCGTGGCATTTTCTCTCTCGCAGGGAATTATCCATAAAACAGAAATAAAATTAGTATTGAATTTTTCCTCTCTGATGTTATGAAGCCTTACGGCCTCTGATATTTCGGTTATTCTGTCGTTCTTAATATATTCTCCCGTAAGCATAAAATCACCTCGGGGATATTATATCCTTGTGAGGAAAAATTATGCTTGATGTGCCGGATAAGTAATGATAAAATTTATTGAGCGGAGACATTTGTTTAATTTGATCCGTTTTAAAAGTATTGAGCGTTTATCGGAGGTAGAAAATGAACGAAAGCACGAAAATGACATATGAAGATTTAAAGGCCGGATTTGAAAAACTCAAGGAAAACCGCGGTCTCGGCAAGGAGGAGGATCCGATAACGCTCCAGTTGGGAAGCGACCTGTGGGACTATTCTCCAAAGGAAGAATATATCACCTTCGCTTTTCCCGTCATAAAAAAGGAACTCAACCCAAACGGAGCTATGATGGGCGGTATTGTCTGCACAGCGCTTGATATGACCTACGGCCTGCTTGTCTATGCCCTCTGCGGCGGCGGAGTAATCCCTCCGACCGTGTCCATGACGACCAATTTTATAAACGCCATATTTTTCGGGGATACGCTTCTTATCACGGCTAAAGTAATATCCTGGGGAAAGAGGATAATCAATATGCGGGCCGAGGGAATATCCAAAAAGACCGGCAAAACCGTCGTTACTTCCACAGCCGTGTTCATAAGCGACGCGGATTTCAGCCTTAGACAGAACGGCTGAATATTTTAAAAGTATATAAAAGCATTCTCAAAAAACCGCCGAAAGAGGAGTTTCCTCAATCAGCGGTTTTTATTTCAGCCCTTTTCGTGACCGGAAAAGTAATCCTTTAAAATTTTAACGCTTTCTTCCCTGAGCACTCCTGTAGTCACCTTTGGCCCCCACGGCGAATTTTCAAAAACCATATCGCTGCATCCGCCGCCCTTAGAGCCAAGTACATCGCAGAGATCCTTATCGCTGGCTCCGTAAACAAGTCTTCCAAGTTTGACCCACACAAGGGCTCCTGAACACATAAAGCAGGGCTCACAGCTTGAGTAGAGGGTATAGCCGCTGAGATCTGTGATATGTGTCTCGGCGCAGAACCTTCTTATCAGTCCGGCCTCGGCATGGAACGTGGGGTCGGTTGCGGAATATATCTGATTTTCGTTTGTATATACAACTTCTCCGTCCTTGACAAGCACGGCTCCAAACGGTTCGTTGCCATGCTCGACAGCCTTCGCGGCAAGGTCAATGGCCATCTTCATAAATTTCTCGTCATCGTTCATATCATTATTCTCCTTGTTTTTCAGAAAATTCCCATCAAGTCATAAACGCGGCAACGGCACAGCCCACAGGCCGTGCCGTTTATCCAATATTCAACGGAAGTCCGTTAATATCATCTGATATATACTATTCTGTCACGGGTAAGCGAATTTTTCGACCTAAGCTCCTCGGACGTCTCGGCTATGGCGCGGATATTCGTATCCCACCATGTCGTATCCGTATCGTTCTCGCCATAGGTGTATACAACAGGAGTTTCCTCAACGGACATATCCCTGTCCGTTACAGTAAATGAAACCGTGCCGCTGTTGTTCTCCCTGAAAGATATCCTTATGGGAATATAAGCGTAGTCATCGGCGGTTATCATAATGCACTGCTTTCCGCCGTAGACTCCCCATTTGCACTCTATGGGGCTGCTGTGGTCGTATGCAACGTCAAACACTCCGCTGGCGTCGTCAGCATAATCAACGGGAATAATGAGCATTCCCTCATCGCCGACAAAGAGTTTCTCATATTCGTCATCCGATCTGTCAAAAACGAACAGTCCGTTTTCCCTTTCTATGCTTCTCTGATTGTCAACGATCTCATTCAAAATATCCTTATAGTGAAGGCCTTTTTCGGCAAGCATATCGTTGAATGTCGTAAGCGCCTTCTCCTTTCTGTCAACTACCCTTACATTGATATATGTTCTATGGTATCCGGTTGACGTAAAGCCCTTATAATAGAGCATTATGCCAGCCGTTCCTCTTTCGTTGGCATGGATGAAAAGAGCTTTTCTTCCGTCATAATATCCCTTTCTTACATCGCATACAGTCTCATCGTCGTCATCCATATCTACAACTATGGAAAGATTGGGATCGCAGTTTATCGGAAGAACTATATCCTCGCCGGAGCTTAAATAAACCGTTGAAAACTCGGCCTCCGGAGCCTCGGAGTAGTCATCGTTATAGCTTGCCCTTGCCGCGGCGGCGGAGTAAACCGAAACAGTCCTTGTCATCTCGTTCCAAGTCACGTCAATGTCAAGCCCATCTGAAAGAGCCCTGATGGGAACATACGCGTTTCCGTCCTCGATTATCATGGGCACCGGTATATCCTTTATCCTGTTATCAACGATCATGGTGCTTACGCCCTCCGTAAACTCCACGGTCTTGCTGGCGTCCTTAATGGTAGCCGTCTTTGTCTGCTCGTCCCAGAATATCCTGCATCCGAGTTTTTCGCCCACAAAGCGCACGGGAACCATTGTATATCCCTCGTATGTAATGGCAGAGGCGTCATATATTTCCTCTCCGTTAACGAATATTCTTGAATCCGATCCGACAGTGTCATTTGCATATACTGAAACCGACATAAGGGCTGCGGCCCCTACGGTTATAAAAGCTCTTCCAAAATTTTTCATATTCAATGTCCTCCTGACAAGATACGTCAATAATATACCTATATAAATATTAATACATTTTTCAATATTATTCAAGAAAATAAAGCACTTAAATATAAATTTTGGAATAAAATTTTTTACTGCCGCGCATGCCGTTTTTAAATTCCTTCAGGCAATATTTATCTGGCACATTCTCATAACGTCAAGGGCTTCCTCGTGGGTCTTGGGCGTTACTCCGGCGCAGCATGATCCGTCCACGGTTATCTTCGTCTCGGGCAGTTTCGCCTTCAAAATGACAGCGTTTGAAACAACGCATATATCAGTGCAGAGTCCGACCATTTCTATCTCTATAGGTTCCTTATCGTTTCTCGCCAGAAGAATATCCGCAAGGTCGAGGCTTCCGAAACCGGGCTTATCTATTACTCTCGCTCCTGAAACCGCTTCAGCTATCCTGCTTTCCAGCATCCATCCCTCGGTATCTTTTATACAGTGCTTCACTGGAAGGCATTTTCCCTCCTGTGTCTCAAGGTAGTTTTCATGGTGGGTATCCCTTGTGACATAAATATTTTCCGGCTTATACCCGCCTATTTTTTTAACGACGTTATCCACAATCGCCTCTGCTTCCTTTGTTCCGAGGGAGCCGGTTATAAAATCATTCTGCATATCTATTACAACAAGTATTTTTTCCATTTTCATTATCTCCTGTCATATCGTTCCGTAAATTTTATAATATAATTTCCTGAAATAGTATCATTATAAATATAAAATGTCAATGTCTCCGTTTAAACGTCCAAGCCCTGTAAATTTTCATTGTGATGGAGCCCCGTTCGGGTTATAATATATAAAAAGCGCCTGAGTAAGGTCAAAGGAGGATTTCTATGAATATATTTAATCTTGACATTACAAGAATAGTAAAATATGTCTGCCTTACGTCCATCGCCATTGTCGGAATCATTTTCGGCTGTCATACTTTCCAGAGAATGTTTGAGATCCAGGCTAATCTTGAGTATGATAAGACCTGGTCAGATGAGGATTGAAAAAAGGTGCTCCAAACAGCGTATGATTTGGGGCACCTTTTTATAATTGTCCGTTTTATTATTTATTTAAACTCAGCTTTGCGTTTTTCAACGAACGCCTTTGTTCCCTCAAGGGCGTCGGGAGCAGTATAAGCCGCCGCGAGCATATCCTTCTCTATTTCAAGGCCGTTTCTTATATCCGTGTCGCATCCTCTGTCAATGGCTGTTTTCGCGCATACAACGGCTGAGAATGACTTGGAGAGAATGAGCTTCATCATTTCCTCGGCTTCGTCCATCAGACGTTCGGGCGCTACGACTTTGTTTACAAGGCCAATCCTGTATGCCTCGTCAGCCTTTACCTGTCTGGCTGTGAAAATAAGTTCCTTCGCTATTCCCTTTCCAACAGTTCTTGCCAGTCTCTGCGTTCCTCCGAAGCAGGGAATGAGTCCGAGATTTACCTCGGGCTGGCCAAATACCGCCTTTTCCGAGGCGATCCTTATATCGCAGGCAAGCGCCACCTCGCAGCCTCCGCCAAGGGCGTATCCGTTTACGGCTGCGATAACGGGCTTCTCAAGATTCTCAATGGCGTCGCAGGCCGCCTGTCCTCTCTTTGACACTTTTCTTCCTTCGGCCGAGGTAAAGTTATTAAGCTCGCTTATGTCCGCTCCGGCGATGAATGCCCTTCCCTTTGAGGATATGATAACGCCTCTGATGTCGTCGTCCTTACCGATCCTGTCCATAACGGTAACGATCTCCTCAAGGGTCTCCGCGTTAAGGGCATTGAGCGCCTTTTCCCTGTTCATATAGAGAAACGCTATGGAGTCCCTTTCCTCTCCGACTATGTTCTTTATTCCTTCAAGTACCTTTTCGATCATAAATTATTACCTCCCCATATTTTTATATTATCGTGATATATACAAAAGGTATAGTCACGAGACAAAGCAATGTTGATATGAATATATATTTCGACGCGAGAACATCGTCTCCTCCGTATTCTTTTGCGAACAGAGCGCAGAAGCTGGCCGTGGGAATGGCTGAGCCGACAACAAGGGTGTCAAGGAACATTTCGTCCTCAATAAACAGCCTTCCGACCGCATATATAACAAGCGGGATGGCTATCAGCCTTATGGCCGCCACAATGTATACCTTCCAGTCGGCAAGTATCTCTCTTGGATCGTTCTTTGTAAGAGTCGCGCCTATGTATATCATAGCCATGGGCGTTGTGAGATTGGCAAGTCCAGTGAGCGTGTCCATTATGGGCTGAGGCGGGTGAACATCCGCCACGGCGAGTATAAGTCCCAGAAGAAGCGCGTAGTTGACCGGCATCCTAAGCATTTTTTCGGCCATAAGGGAAAGTCCCTTTTTGCCCGGAGTCTCGTTGCCGAATTTTGATATGGTAAGCATTCCGAGAGTATATACGGCAACGCTGCAGGCAAGATTTCCGAATGAGGCGTTCATAAGGACTTCCTCTCCCAATATGGACGTGAGGACCGGTATTCCGATGAACGTATAGTTGGGAAATGTTACGGCGAACGTCGTTACTCCTATCTGGTCTCTTTTGAGCCTCATAAGCCTGGCCGTAATATATCCTATGGGCGTCGAAAGTATATATATGGCAAAGCTGATTATCAGCATGGCTATTCCCTGGGATACCATGCTTCGGTCAAAGGAAGTCAGGAAAATATTAAGTATGAGCGCGGGAAGGGATATGAAAAGCAGCAGCTTGACTATTCCGTTTGAAAACTCCTCGCTTAGTATTTTAAGTTTTCTCGCCCCATAGCCTATGGCAATATATATGGTAAGTATAACGAGCTTACTCATTATCGTAAAAAACAGTTCCAATGCGATTCCCCCTAAATCATCGGTTCCCCGTATTACCGACTTTTCAAATGTATTATCTTGTCTTAGTTCAATATATCACATCAGACAATTCAATACAAGACTCAGGTTGTCTAAAGCTATTGACTTTCGTTCCGCATGGCATTATACTGGTATCAGTTTCAGGGCGAGGCGAAATTCCTCACCGGCGGTAATAAGCTTTTTTTCGCTTGAGTCCGAGAGCCTGTTCCAGGCTGATTTGGGTTAGATCCCCGAACCGACGGTATAGTCCGGATAAAGGAACTTTTATTTTGTTGTTTTTTCGCGCCCGGAATACCCGGGCGTTTTTTATTTCAAACAAATGACAATTTCAGGAGGCATTAAAAATGGAAAGATCATCGCAGTTAAGAAAGCTGACAACAATGGGTATGATGGCGGCAATATCCATAATTCTCGTGTATCTCATACACTTCCCGATATTCCCCGCGGCATCGTTTTTGGAATATGACCCAGCCGACATTCCCATATTCATCTGCACATTTCTTTACGGGCCTCTGAGCGGTTTCATTCTTACGGTCATCGTCTCATTTATACAGGGTTTTACCGTAAGCGCGCAGAGCGGCATAATCGGCGTTATGATGCATATTTTCGCCACGGGCTTCTTTACCATAGTGGCCGGAAATATATATAAAAGGAATCGCACGAAAAAAACGGCGATAACATCGCTTATCATCGGCTCCATAGTTATGGTTCTTATGATGTGTATATGGAACGTAATATTTACGCCCATATTTATGGGAACGCCCAGGGACGCCGTGCTTAAAATGCTCGTTCCGATCATTATTCCGTTCAACGCCATAAAGGCCGGAGTAAACTCTTTTATAACATTCCTGATTTATAAAAAAATAGCTAACCATATTCCCCATGGAGACGCTCTTTTAAAAAATTAAAAAAGTATTGGCCTCTGTTTATCCGGAATAACAGAGGCCTTTTTCAATTTCCCCAACAATTCTCCCAACCGTTTTCCTCATCGCTGATTCTATAGTATTAGACAAAAAGCCGGACATTTTATGGCTTTCAACTATTAATTTTGATAGTATGTTTACGTAAATTTTTATATTTGCTATTTTTTTAGTAAAACATATTATTTATAGTTAGAAGAGGAGTGTATTCTTTATGGATATATATTCCGAAGGAGGCCTGATTTTTCTTGTAATGGTCGATCATTTAAACGGCGAATTGCTTGGCGGCGTAATAGACAGCTTCTACGCGGCCGGAGAAGATCCCGAAACCATAGGAAAGGCTGTTTTAAAGGACAGGATGGAGGACACGGTCAATCCGGAAAGCGCCGCTTTCAGCATTTACGCCGTATCAAAGAAGGCTTCCGAGCTGAGAAACGGCCCCGTGACAAAACTCCTGGTAAACGCTTCCCTGCCCTATGTCGTTAAAATGATCCGCGACAAAGCGCTTGAGACATACAACGGATTAAACGACGGCAAAGCCCTTAAGGAAATTGTTAAAGCTCTTGACGACGAGCGTGTTGCGATGGTCGAGACATACGCGTCCAAATGGTGGAAAAAGGCCTTTGACCGAAATGTTACCATCAAGTTCCATGAAATAGCCAACGCCGCCCGCAGAACGACAAAGCTCGTTCAGAAATACTTTGCCTTCGATCCACTTGTTACAGTAGAGGTCATAGAGGATGGAAAGCGGGCATATATGGAGCACTTTACGGATCAGGTAATTCCCGACGTATGCTTCGGCAAGCGTGACGATGTCGCGTGGGCTGTTCCCGTTGCGGCTCCTGCCGTATCGGATCTGGCGCTGTCAGGATGCTGTATACTTAATATCGTTGTTCCTGCTTCAGTAGCCGCGCTTATGGAATACTCATCCATAGCCGACGCTTCTGAGGAAGCCGAGAGAGCCGCTTATATAACCGGGGGTATCCCCGGCGGAAAGGCCTCCGCTATGAAGGTAGCAGAAGAAGCCCTTGCCGTATATGACATAATTAAATAAAGTCGCATAAAATATATTTTATAAAAGGTCAGCGTAAGCTGGCCTTTTAGACTGTCAAAAAACTAATCCATTGTGAGCGGAAGGGTACTGTTCAGTACTTTGGCCTTTGGCCAAAGCCGCCTCCGGCGTCCGGATATCTTT
>CAJFHC010000014.1:0-34023 GCA_904378045.1 Candidatus Metalachnospira gallinarum
CCGGAAAGATATCCGGACGCCGAAGGCGGCTTTGGCCAAAGGCCAAAGTACTGAACATACCCTCTCGCTCACAATGGATTAGTTTTTTGACAGTCTGATTTATTGTAAATATTTATTAAGAATCCACAAAGTCTCTTAAACGTTTATATATTATATCTTACAAATACCGTAAAATCAAGACATTTGTACGTTTTTTTCGGCTCACAAAACGTAATATTTGTCCAACGGGCAGTACAGGGTTTTCCAAGGCTTTATTTTCCGCCATATATGCTCCAAAAACAGATTTTTCTTGTAAAAAACATATAAAACCCAATAAATATCTTAAAACAGTAGCTTTTTTTTGAGTTATGCATTATAATTATTAATTATGTAATGTGATTACAATAAGTCATAAAGGAGTATATGGCATATGGAGTTTCTAAAGCATACAATAAATAAAGACATACCTATCCCTCTATATTATCAGGTAAAACAGATCATTCTTGACGAGATAAACAACGAGAACGTAAAGGCCGGCGATCCCATACCGACGGAAAAGACATTCTGCGATATATACGGCATAAGCCGCACGACCATAAGGCAGGCCATAAGCGAGCTTGTAAACGAGGGCTATCTCTACAGGATAAAAAGCAAGGGCACCTTTGTGTCCCAGCCCAAGGTAAAGACCGACCTTATAAATATGTACGACGGGTATAATACCGAAATCGCCAATATGTCTATGACGCCGTCCACCCAGGCCATAGAGCTCACCCTTGTAAAGGCCAACGCCGAGCAGGCCAAGGCTCTGGACATCGACGAGGGAGACAAGGTCATCTATCTTCTCAGGCACCGCTATGCCGACGGTATGGCCATGGGATATATAGAAAGCTATTTCAAATATCCCCTTTGCGAGTTCCTTCTCAACGAGGATGAAAACACGTTCAACACCACGTCGTCTTACCAGATACTCGCGAAAAACAAATATGCGAAAATACGCCGAATACTCAAGACCATAGAGGCCGTTGGCGCCACGGAGGCGGAGGCGAAGTTCCTTAACATCAAAAAAGGCAGCCCCATAAACCTCTGCACGAACATATGCTTTTCCCAGGAAACGAATACTCCTGTCGTTTACGAAATACTCAAATACAGAGGCGACAAAAACAAATACTCCATAGAGATAAATATAGACTGACCATGGGAGCGGGCTTGATTGCAAAGTCCGCTTTTTTATATCGGAGGATATTATGAAAATAATCATTTCACCGGCGAAAAAAATGAATATCGACACGGAAAGCGGCATCTCTCCGACAACGCCTGTTTTTGTCAAAAAGGCCGAGGCTCTCCACGGCATACTTTCAAAAATGAGCTATGACGAGCTTAAAAGCCTTTGGATGTGCTCCGACTCCATAGCGGCACCCTGCGCCGAAACTCTTAAAAAAGGATTCCGTCCGTCGCCTCTTACTCCGGCTATATTCGCCTATGACGGCATACAGTATAAATATATAGCTCCCGCGGTATTCTCAGACAGGGAGCTGGAATATATCGGGGAACATCTTGTCATACTTTCAGGATTCTACGGCGCTCTGAGGGCATTTGACGGAGTAACGCCCTATCGGCTGGAAATGCAGGCCAAGCCCGTGGGAGATTTCAAATCTCTGTACGATTTTTGGGGCAGCGACATTTACGGCGCCGTCCACGAGGACGGGGAAACGATCGTCGATCTGGCCTCGAAGGAATACAGCCGGGCCGTCCTTCCCTACTGCCAAAGGGGCGAATACATTACCTGCCTGTTCTGCGAAGAAAAAGGCGGAAAGCTGAGGGAAAAAGGAACCCTCTGCAAGATGGCCAGGGGCTCCATGGTGCGCTTTATGGCGGAAAACGGCATAAAATCCCCCGAAGGCATAAAGAGCTTCACAGGTCTTGGCTTCTCATTTTCCGAGGAGCTTTCCGGCGAGGAAAAATATGTTTTCGTGAAAAAGGCCGATAAATGAGCATAAAAATTCCGAAAGGCCATAAACGCCTGCCTCATTCCTCCGAATTATAAAATTCCTCAAAAACATAAGTCTTAACCGGATATCCGGTCATCCATGTCGGCTATGCGCGCTTTAATTTCAGAACGATCTAACCGTCCGCCGGCTTCCTGCAATACTTTCAATATCGGCTTGATTAAATAAGCTGTCTTGCCATCCGAAGATAATTGTTTGATATTCATATATACTTCCTCCGTTATATTCGAGCAATCTGATCTATCGCATACAGCGGCAGATTAACGAGCCAATCCTCTTTTTTGTAGTCTGCCATAGACGTGCGAACAGCAACCTCGGGAGAAAACTTTTCCCGGTAAGTCTTAAGACTCTTCGCTTTTAGGTTTATTTCCGCCTTTACCTCTACGGGAACAATCCTCTCTCCTGTATCAACAACAAAATCAACTTCGCAGGATCCTCTGTCATTTGTATAATAATAAACATCCAAATTCTCGATAGTTTTAAGCTGCTGACAAACATACTGTTCCGTAAGAGCTCCCTTGAACTCAACAAAAAGAGCGTTTCCGTCAAGCAAAGTACGCTGGCGAAGTCCGGCCATACATCCAAGAAGTCCAACGTCCACCAAAAACAGCTTAAACGCTTTCAGATCCTCATACGCCCGCAAAGGGATGCCTGCCGTGTTGACACGGCTGACCTTGTGAACAAGTCCGCAGTCGCAAAGCCACATAATTGCGGTCTCATATTCCTTTGCGCGGGCGCCTTCTCTCACAAGCCCGTATATAAATTTTTTATTTTCTTTAGCTAACTGAGAAGGTATGCTGTTCCACAGCATACGCAGTCTCGGAACGATTTCGTTGGGAACATGCTTAGAGAAATCCTGTTCATATGCCGCAAGAATCCTCCTTTGAATTTCACGAACCTCATTAAAATCTTTGTTCTCCGCGAAACTTTGCACGGCTTCAGGCATACCGCCGACAAAGTAATATTGCTTCAAAGCGTCAATATACGTTTGCCTGAAGCTCGTAATCATTTGAAAATCCCGCTTATCCAGCAGTTCGGCAAATCGTTCTTCACCGATCGCTTTTAGAAATTCATTGAACGAAAGAGGATAGAGTTTTAAGAAGTCTACTTTTCCCACAGGGAAAGATGTTCCCTGATGCAGCGCGATACCCAGCAGAGACCCGGCGCATACAATGTTGTACTGCGGCGCGTTTTCATAGAAATATTTGAGGGCTGTCAACGCTCTTGGGACTTCCTGTACTTCATCAAAAATCAACAAAGATTTTTCGGGATCGATTTTACGCCCGGCATACAGTTCCAATCCCATAATCAGGCGCTCCGTATCAAGATCAGGGGCGAATAACTCTGCCATTCTGGAATTTGAGTCAAAGTTTATATATACGGTATCCTCATACGCCTGTCTGCCAAACTCTTTCATCAGCCATGTCTTGCCGACCTGACGCGCTCCTTCGATGATCAAAGGTTTGCGGCGTTTGCTTTGTTTCCATTTCAATAGCTTCTCAATGGCGATTCTGTACATACAAACACCTCCATATTTATAATTCAAATATAGTATATCGCGCAACTACAAAAAATACAACGAGTTTTGCACGAATTACTACACTTTTTACGACGAATAATGTTGGTATTTTCCAAAAATTTTATCCATTAAAAACAGCCCGAAAAAAGGCTTGCCGTCTGTTCTTCTCAGACAGCAAGCCCGTTTGCTTCCCAAATAATTTTTAATTCATAAACATATTCGTTCGTCTTTCCCTCTCAAGGGTAGTCTCCGGTCCATGTCCGGAAAGGACTCTGTAGTCTCCATCAAGATTTTTGAGCATTTGCAAAGACTCGTTCATTTTGCCCCAGTCGCCCGTGGGAAAATCCGTCCTTCCGCAGCTTCCCATAAAAAGCGTGTCTCCGGCGATCATAACTCTGTCTATGAGATATACGACGCTTCCGCAGGTATGTCCGGGAGTGTATACAGTCTTAAATGTCATAGAGCCTATGGTAAATTCCTCGCCATCGGAAAGATATACGTCAGCCTCAAAGCTTCTGCCCTGGCCTATCATTGAAGTAAGATTTATCCTCGGGTCGTTGAGCACAGCCTTTTCCCTTTCCCCGGCGTAGACCTTTACGGAATATTCCTTTCTCAGCGGCTCCATAGCGCCGATATGGTCAAAATGAGCGTGGGTAAGCAGTATGGCCTCCGGCTTAAGAGCGTTGCTCTCGATATATCTTGTATAAACGTCGGCTCTTCCCTCTGGGTCGACAATGACGCATACGCCGTTCTCATCGGAAATTATATAACTGTTCGTCTCGCACATTCCGCCTGTTATCATTTTAATATCTTTTATCATTTCAGCTTCTCCCTGTCCTTTCGTTATCAATCCGCAATTACTTTATCAGTCTTTTTTCAATTATTTTTTCAGCCTGTCTTACTCCGTCAATGGCCGCCGAGACTATTCCTCCGGCATAGCCCGCACCCTCTCCGGTTGGATAAAGTCCCTCAAGGCTTATACTCTGGCCGTCGTCTCTGCGCACTATCCTTACGGGGGACGAGCTTCTTGTTTCGACTCCCGTCATCAGGGCGTCCGGCGAATCAAATCCCCTGAGCCTCTTTCCCATCTGCGGAACGGCCTCCTTAATGGCCTCGCAGACATAATCGGGAAGCACATCGTTAAGATCCGCGAATACGGTTCCCGGCCTGTAGCTGTGGCGGACACTTCCCTCCGAAACGCTTGGCCTTCCGTTGACAAAATCGCCGAATCTCTGTATGGGAGCGGAGTAGTTTCCTCCTCCGGCCTTAAAGGCTTTTTCCTCCAGTCTTCTTTGGAATTCCACGCCGGCAAGCGCTCCTCCCCCGCCGAAATCTTCCGGCCGCACCTGCACAAGCAGGGCGCTGTTGGCGTTTTCGGAATTTCTCGCGTACTCGCTCATTCCGTTTACCACGAGCCTCCCTTCTTCGGACGCCGCGGCCACCACATATCCTCCGGGACACATACAAAACGTATATACTCCCCTGCCGTTTTTGGCCGTATATGTAAGCATATAATCGGCGGGCGGCAGTTTTTTCGCCATATCTCCGTACTGAGCCGTGTTTATGTCCTCCTGCCTGTGTTCTATCCTGACTCCAACGGCGAAGGGTTTTCTCTCAAGGGCTATTCCTTCCCTTTCCAGCTCGTAAAAAGTATCCCTGGCGCTGTGTCCGACGGCAAGAACGACGCTGTCCGTATCTATTGTTCCCGAATCGGTCACTGCTGCGGCTACCTTTCCTTCAGAAACCAGTATTTCCCTGAGTCTTGTCTCAAATCTTACCTCTCCGCCGAGGGCGATAATTTCCTTTCTTATGTTTTTTACGACCTCCCGCAGTCTGTCGGTTCCTATGTGCGGCTTTGCGTCGTAGGCTATCTCCTCGGGAGCCCCGGCCTTGACAAATTCCTCAAGAACGTATCCTCCCCTCGGATCCTTTGATCTGGACGTCAGCTTGCCGTCGGAAAATGTTCCGGCTCCGCCCTCGCCGAATTGGACGTTGCTCTCCGGGTCAAATTTTCCGCCGTTCCAAAATTCCTCCACATCGGCTCTCCTTCTGTCCACGTCCTTTCCTCTTTCAAGGACTATGGGGCAAAGCCCCTTCCTCGCGAGCGAAAGCGCCGCGAACATGCCGGCGGGACCGAAACCGGCTATGACCGGTCTTTTTCCCGGAGTTATCTCCCCGTTTGGAAGGGCGTAATCCCTGTGATCCGATACGGAAACCGTAACGCCGTTTTTTCTCCTTCCGGTATTTTTTACGGCTCCGTCCCCCGCTTTAAGCTCGGCGTCAACGGAGTATATGTAATGTATATCGTCCTTTTTTCTCGCGTCCAGCGATCTTCTGCGGATAATTATATTTTTTATGCCGCTTTCGTTTATTTTAAGCTCCAAGGCCACGGCCCGCTTTATGTTTCCGTCCTCCGGCCTCAGCTTTATACCGCTTATCCTTATCATACTTATCCTCTTTCAGTCAACAAATTGATACAGTTAGTATTTTCTCATAAACGCCGTATATTTTCAAGAAAAACCTTGCTTTCCCATATAAAGCGGGCTCCGCCCGGAGTATCTTCCAAGGCGGAGCCGCCGGCCTTATATTAATAGTCCATAGCCGTCTGGGATTCGGCGGCCATTCCGGTATAGTCCCCCGCGCCGTTGACTCCTGACATTTCAGGACTGTCATATCCGCCCTTCGCCGTGTCCCTTCCGGACGTTTTGCCCGCGGCGTCTTCGGCCGCTTCCTTTACGTCGCCGCCCATACGTCTTACCTCGTCGGCGGCTCTGTCTATGAAGTTTTCCCCGTCCTCGGAATCAAGTCCGTAGCCATAGGTCGGGTCAAACTCGGTCTGTTCTATTCTCCTGCCGTTTTCGTCAAAATATCTTCCGGCCCCTTCCGTCGTCTGCGTGCCGTCCGCCCCCTGGGAGCAGCCCGTTGTCAAAGCAACGGTCAGCATAAACGCCGCCGGTATATATTTCAATCTCATTTTCATGACCTCCTCAAAACTGAACTGCTTTATTATTTTTGACAGGAGACATAAAAAAATACTGTGCCATAGCTGGCACAGCAGTAATTTTTTTACTCGACGGAAAGCTCCTGCTTTGTGAGCTTTCCTTTTGCGGCAAAATATTTTTTTACCATATAATCCGGGCAGTAGCTTCTTTTTGCCTTTCTCATGCCCTCGACTCCCATATCTTCCTCGCGGTTTATATATTCCACGTCCTGACATTCGTGGAGCACATACTGCTGGTTTATCATTGGGAAAAGCCCGTTGATGTCCGCGTCCGCCTTTTCGATGTGGATAAGCTGGATGTCCTTTCTGAGCCTTTCTCCGATGGTAAACGCCTTTATTTTGCCGTCCAGCTTTATTACTCCGCCCGTAAGACCAAGGGCCTCCATATTCCTTATGGCAAGAACAACGGAACGCCTTTCGTTGGAAAATTCGTTTTCAGAAAGTCCCTTGTCGGCTCTCCATTCGTCGTATACTCCTATACACTCGTCATACATGGACGGCTCCAGTTTCATATACTCGTAGTCCGGATGCTCCTGTATGAATTTGTTTATATGGTTTCTCTTGCCGTGGAGCTTCTTTCCCTTGAGTGTGGCCAGTTTTTCTCTGGAATATACATAGTCCCATGAAATCTCCGCCGGCTCTATGTCAAGGGACGGGCAGGCTTTTTCAAACATTTCCTTAAACGGCTCCCATATATTTCTTATAACAGCCTCTTTTCCCTTGCTCTCCATATAGTCAAAGGCTCTGCATATAAGCTCCCTATAGTCAAACGACGATCCCTTTTTCGGTATGGGAGGCCAGAAAAACTCCGGAAAGCTCTTGAAATTGAGCTTTATATATAAAACGTCGTCCGAAATCGTGAACTGCATCTTTCCGTCCGCTCCCCAAATAAAAAGGTTGGCGAAAGAAAGATCGGAGCAGTCCAGATCCCATGTCTTTGTATAGCTTTCAATAAGTTTTTTATCGTTGATGTCAAAGTCCCTGAAGCCTGTAAGCAGGGCCTTTTTCTCAAGTGTGCAGCAATCCATTAAATACCTCCTGTTTATTTTTTCTTCCATATAACGGCGATCTTGCAGAGCGCTGCGCCGTTCTCATCGCTTATCGGCGTTATTGTCTCCACCATTCCGCCGTCCGTATTCCTCATATACGTCTTTACGTTTACCCTGTCTCCCTCGCGGCACTCTTTTCTGTAAAGCACCCTTATCTCGGACGGGATATATCCATAGTATATGTCATCTGGAACGTCGTCCACCGCCCATTCCACATATCTAATGTTATTCGTATGCCCGTTGGAGTCAGTTTCGCTCCTCCTTACGACAAGGCTTTTTTCGCTTATCATATTCTCCTCGTTTTCCGCCGGTATGACGAATCTTCCCGGGTCAAATGGCGCCGGCCTGTCGCAGCAGTACGCGTCCTCCATCTCCCTTGGGAATCTGACCGCGTGCCTTTTTTCCAGATCTATGAACGCCCATCTTGAGGCCGCCTCGGCAACGGTCCTGCCGTTGTTTTCCACGGTAAAAAACCTTGTGGCCTGAAGGGTGCTGCCGTACTTCGCCCAGGTGCTTATTTTAAGCTCGTCCCTGTAGGCCGGGTATTCCTCAACCTTTATTACCCAGTTTATAACAACCCAGCCCCTTTTCATCTCAAAAAGTCTTTTTACCGGATATTCAGTTCTTTCCGTATGCTCTATGGCTGCCTCCATAAGATATTTTACCATATTCTGTGGGCTGACCACCGAATTCATATCCGTATCATAGGAGTTTACCGCCGTATTCCAAACAAATGGTCTTTCCATGGTTTTATCCTCCGTTTAATTACAATATCGGCGAAATAAGCCTTGATATCGCCTCTTTTATTTTGAACCACGCCGAACGTCTGTCGTACCACTCAAGGGTGATTTCCGTAGAATTTTCAATGTCCCTCATAAACTGTTCCTCGTGGCTTAGAGTTGTTTCGCTGTCGTAGATGAAGGCGTTGGTCTCGAAATTAAGGTCAAAGCTCCTTATGTCCATATTGGCCGTGCCCACGGACATAAAAAACCCGTCCACATAAACAGTCTTGCTGTGTACAAAGCCATCTCTGTACTGATAGCATTTGACCCCGGCTCTCAAAAGCGCGCCCAGATACGACATACTTGCCCAGTAAACAAAGGGATGGTCGGGATTTCCCGGAATTATTATTCTCACGTCTATGCCGGAGAGCGCCGCTACCTTAAGGGCGGAAAAAATACCGTCGTCAGGCACAAAATACGGCGTTGTTATATATATGTTCCTTTCGGCCTCGTTCATCATTTTGAAATAGCCGTTTCTTATATTCTGCTGGAGCGTGTCCGGGCCGCTGGAAACTATCTGCATCTTCACGTTTCCCGTGTTGTTTTTGTCCTCCGGGAAATACTTGTCCGAAAGTTCTATCTCGTTGCCGCAGACAAAGTTCCAGTCCATAATGAACCTGAGCTGCAGCTGGTCCACCGCGTCTCCCTCTATCCTTATATGGGTGTCGCGCCACTTGCCGTAGCGTTTGACTTTACCCAGATACTCGTCTCCGATGTTCAGCCCTCCGATGTATCCTACCTTTCCGTCTATGACGGCGATCTTCCTGTGATCGCGGTAATTGAGCCTTGTGATGAAAGGCGGGAAAAATTTGGCGACCTTTCCGCCGGCCTTTTTCAGCTTTTTGAAAAATCCCGCTCCAATGAACTGGTTTCCCATTCCGTCGTAAAGGAATCTGACCTCAACTCCCTCGGCGGCCTTTTTCGCCAGCTCCTCGACAATCCTTCCGCCAAGCTCATCCCCTCTGATAATATAGTATTCCATATGGATGAACCTCTCGGCCTTTCTTATATCCTCTATGAGGTCGCCGAACATGCTCTCTCCCTCAAAATATGACTTTACGGTATTGTGATATGTGACCCAGTTGCCCGAGTTTATATGAAGATAGACAAGATCGTTCAGTGTCCTTCTGTTTATTATGTCCTCCCTGTTCTCTATGGCTCTGCGCTGCTGGATTATCATATTTCTGTATTTATCCGTATCGCTCATATAGCCGTAATATGTCTCAAAATCATTTTCGGCCTTGTCGGCAAACATTCTCTCCTTTTTGGCCTCCCGTCCGAAAACAAGGTAGCAGATAAATCCCAGTATGGGTATGAAAAGTATGACAACAAGCCATGCCCATGTACTTACGGGATTTCTGTGCTCAAAAAAGACGGTAAGTCCGGCAAGGGCAACATTGGCAAAAAGCACCAGCAGAATAACGATGACAATAGCTTCTCTGATTTCCATACTCATCCTCCTGATTTATAATGTTGCAAATTGTTTGAAAATATATTATACTATATTTCCGTAAGAATTGGCAAAAATATTTATTAAAATTTTTTAAAATCTATCAGATTTTTGAAAAGGACATATTGCGGCCTTTTTCATTATAAATCCATATAAATCCATGGACGGGATCATAAACGTCCCTTCACCATGATTTAAAGATTTTGATTATTTTTTTAAATAAATATTTCCTAAAGAGCTAATAAGTGATAAAATATAATATGCTCGTTTTTAAAGCCAAAATATTTCGGAGGAGTGAATTAAAATCATGCTGAGCGCAAGCGACATATTTATTATTGTAATGGTGGTTCTGGCCGTGGCTATATTCGCCATATATAAGCTGAGCAACAGGAATTACAGAAGGAACATCGAGACACAGGATTTTATCGAGGCAAATAAGCAGACGCTTTCCATATATGTTATCGACAAAAAATTCGCCAAACCCACGGAAAATGATTTCAGCAGACAGATCTACGCGCAGATACCCCCTTCGGCAAGAAAACGCAAGGTATGCATGGTAAGGGCCAAGGTCGGCGCCCAGATCGTTACTCTTATCACCGATAAGAACGTATATGACGTGCTCACGCCCAAAAAGACCGTAAAGGCAGAGATCAGCGGATTATACCTTGTAAAGGTCGTAGGCGTCAACCTCGCCGACAAAAAGAAAAAGACTCTCAAGGAGAGAATGTCACTTTTCGTGAAATCCGATCCCAAAAAAGAAGCGGAAAAAATAGTAAAAAAATAATCGCGAACAAAACGGCGCGTCCGATTCGTCTCGAATGGACACGCCGTTTTATTATCTTCCCACCAACTCGCCTACAGCCGCAAGCAGCGGAGCTGAATCATCCAAAAAATGATACTCGGCCTCGTTTCTCAAGGCAAGCTCTTTCAGGCCGTTTTTAAATTCTTCCAGCGCTCTGCCGTATCTTTTAAGCATTTCCGGGGTTATCTCAAGCTCTCTAAAACTGCCGTTTTCGCTGTCCACAAGTCTCAGGTTACCCCTTTCCTCAAAGTTTATCTCCCTGCTGTCCAATATCTGCGCGAGGATCACCCCCTGCTTTTTGCTTCTCAAAAACTTAACCGCCGTATCGCATCCGTCATCCGAAAAGAAATCCGATATTATGAGCGATATACCCTCGCCGAGCCTTTCGCCGGCCAGCGCCGCAACGGAGGCGTTTATGGCCGTCCGCGTCTTTTCGGTCTTGGAAAGGGCTTCCTCAATAAAAGCCACCGCCCGGGGGAATGATTTTTTTGAGGAAAGGGCCGTGCATCTGTCCGTCCCCGACGAGTCAACGGCAAAAATATTCACCATATCGGAATTGTTAAGGGCTATATAGGCCGCCGACGCCGCGAAGGCTCCGGCATAGTCTCTTTTTTCACCGTAAACCCTTACGGAAGAGCTTACGTCCAGTATTATATTCACCGTCGCCTGTCTTTCCTCGTTGAACAGCTTTGTATAAAGCCTGCCGAAACGGGCGTAACTGTTCCAGTCTATGCGTCTCAGGTCGTCCCCCTGGGTGTATTCCCTAAAATCTGAAAACTCCAGCGACGAGCCCTTCGCCGTGGATTTTCTCGCTCCCGCGGATATGCCGCCGAGTCTTTTTTTCACCGCTAAGTCAAGGACGTCCAGCCTTGCCATATATTCGTTTGTAAGCAGATCCCTTATCATCTCAGATCTCCTCTTTCAGCAGTTCGTCAATAATGTCCTCGACCCCGACTCCGTCGGACACGGCTTCAAAATTAAGGAACACCCTGTGTCTTAAAACGTCATAGGCCACATCCCTTATGTCCTCATAGGCCACGTTGAATCTGCCCTTGGAAAGGGCGTTTATCCTTGCCGTCTTTATGATAGCCTGGGCTCCCCTTGGGCTTGAGCCATAGCGGACATATTTTTTTACGGCATCCGGCGCTCCGTCGATTTCCGGATGGCTCCTTATTATGACGTCCATGGCGTAATCGGCCACGGCGTCGGCTACGGGCACATCAAGGGAAATGTCTCTCATTTCTTTTATTTTATTTCCGTCAAATAACTTCTGCGCCCTCGCTTCTCCTTTGCCCGTCGTGAGCTTTACAATGTCAAGAAGCTCGCTCTTTTCCGGGAATTTGACGTCCAGCTTGAATATGAACCTGTCAAGCTGGGCCTCCGGCAGGGGATATGTTCCTTCCAGCTCCAAAGGGTTCTGTGTCGCGAGGACGAAAAACGGATCCGGCAGGGGATAGGTCGTATTGCCGGCGGTCACCGTCTTTTCCTGCATGGCCTCAAGGAGCGCCGAATGGGTCTTTGGCGTAGCCCTGTTTATCTCGTCCGCCAGAACAATATTTGCGAACACCGGACCCTTTTTAAATGTGACCATACCGCTTTCCGCGTCCATCATGTTCGTTCCGGTCACGTCCGCCGGCATAAGGTCGGGAGTAAACTGTATCCTTGAAAAGCTGAGATCCATTACCCTTGCCACGGTCTTTACAAGCTGGGTCTTTCCCGTTCCGGGAAGGCCCTCGAGCAGCACGTTTCCGTCGGCTATCATGGATATTATTATTTTATGTATAACGTCCTTTTGTCCGATTATGTCCTTTGATATCTCATCCTCTATCCGCCTGAAGTCATCGGCGAAAGCTCTTATTTTTCCTTCGTCAGCCATAATCTGCGCCTCCTGTCATTTATTTACCTCAAGTATAAATGCCTTGTGCCCGCCCGGTCAATCGGATTAAGATTAATTTAAGAAAAATGACAGCAAAACTATAGTAAACAAACCGCCTATGTGATAAAATAGGCATCAAAGGATGAATTTCAAAAGGATGAATTTCAGCGCAAAATCTCAAACGAGGTGAGCTTAACTTGAAAAAAATCAAGCTGGATAAAAAGTATACGAAAATAGCGCTTTACTGTTTCGCGGTGCTTGCCGCCTGCATACTGCTTATGCGCTTTTTGGACAACATAAGTCCGTTTTTCGGCGCCGTTGGAACATTTGTCGATAAAGTTACCGATATACTCATTACTTTTATATACGGATTCTTTATCGCCTTTTTCTTTACGCCCCTTGTCAATTTCCTTGAGAAATTCATAGGCGCGTACTCGGACAGGCTGTCCGCCCGTCCTCAGACGCTGAGAAACCTGACGATCCTTATTACATACGCCATTTTCATAGGCTGTTTCATATGGCTTATGATCTATATGGTGCCCACTGTCACCGACAGCTTCCGGGCTCTTTTCGAGACCCTTCCGTCCAATCTGGACAGTCTGATAGAGAGCCTTCCCGAAATGCTTTCCGGCTTTGACGAGGACACAAGGGAGACCGTCATAGGCGCCATTACAACCCTCTCTGATCCCCTTGAGGAGCAGCTCGCCAATATCCCTGCCCTCATCGAGGAGCATATGAACGGCGACAATGTTATGGATTTCCTCAACAACACCGTGGACGTTGTTATGACGGTAATAAACTTCATTATCGGAATAATCATCAGTTTCTATATGCTTTCCACAAAGGAATCCATAGCCGCCAACGGCAAAAAACTCTGCTACGCCGTGCTTGAGACAGGAACGGCGGATCGTTTCATACAGAATATGCAGAGGGTCAACGTCATTTTCCAGAACTTTGTCCTCGGAAAACTTCTTGACGCCCTTGTGCTTGGCGTTATGTGCTTTGTAGGAATGGCCATACTCAGAATACCCTACGCCGTAGTAATAAGCGTTATCATCGGCGTATCGAACATGATACCCTATGTCGGCCCGTTCATAGGAACGATACCGGCAGTGTTCATCGTGCTTCTTGTAAGCCCCATAAAGGCTCTCTGGCTTCTTATTTACATTATCGTTATACAGCAGATCGACAACTATGTTATCTGCCCCAAACTTCTTGGCGACACCACCGGACTTACGGCACTCGAGGTGCTCTTTGCCATCGCCGCCGGAGCTTATTTCCAGGGCGCCCTCGGAATGTTCATCGGCGTTCCCGTCCTCGCTTCCATCAAGCTGTTTGTGTCGGAGGCCGTAAACAGACGCTACCGCGAGAAATACCCCCACGGCACGCCCGGGCTTATGCAGGATGAGGACGACGATCTGTGGAACGATGATGACGACGATTTCGTAGAAGACATACCGGACGACTGACAGAGGAAACATAGATGCGCGCTTCAAGGACATACACATTTTTTATACTGTATATTTTGCTTAATTTTATAAGCGGATTCGCCGTGCTTATGCTTATGGGCCCCGGAGCGGATCAGACTCTGTTTTCGGCGGTATGGCAGGCGGTCTTTTTCATACCGCTTATTATTATAGGAACGAAAATGGGCGGCGGAGCCCAAAGCCTCAGCTTTGGAAGGGTATCTCCCGTGGATATCGTCTCAGCCGTCTTTCTTGCCTTTGCCATAATACCTCTGCTGTCGTTCATATCGGCTCTGTCGGCGCTGTTCTTTCCGAATACCGCCGCGGATACCCTTTACGCCGCCCGGGAAACGCCGTTTGTTCTGAGCCTTGTTTCGCTGTGCCTTATGCCGGCGGTATTTGAGGAGCTGACGTTCAGAGGTATAATTTTTTCCGGATTTAAAAATTTCCGTCTAAAGACGGCCTGCGTTATGGGAGGGCTGCTTTTTGCCCTTGCCCATTTCAGCCTGCAGTCGTTCCTGTACACGTTTCTGACCGGTACTCTTTTCTGTTTTATGCTGTACAGAACCAAATCCGTCATACCCGGCATGGTTACCCATTTTACCATAAATCTTTCCCAGGTGCTGCTTTCAAGAGCCGTTTATTCCGCTCCGGCGAAAAGCGCTCAGGCTTCCCAGGGCGTGATCACTCCTCTGCAAATATTATGGCTGGCATTTCTTTCCCTGTTCATCTCATTCTATCTGCTGTCGCTTATGGGAAGGAAGTACGGAAGAGGTCGGCCGCTCTTTGCTCCTCCGGTCAAAAAAGGCTTTGTTATAGAGACGGAGGAAGTCTTTGACTACGCTCCGGAAAGGGGCTGCGGAGACAGAATTTTTGACATAAGGCTGATAATAATACTTATCGTGTATTTTCTTTATGTTTTTTATCCTTATTTTTTGATTTAGTATTGATATTTCAGACAAATTTGATATTATATATTAAAAACAGACCATAAAGGCAATGATGTATATACATCATTGTCTTTTGTGCTTTATTGAATAAAAATACATCGGAGTTATTTTATAACGGTTTGATTTAAAAGCAACGCTATGTAAATTTTAGGAGGGATATCATGGCAAATTTTGAACTGACCTGCTGTTCCACGGCGGATATGCCGAGGGAATTTTTTGAGAAAAGGAACATACCCTTTGTCTGCTTCCATTTTAATATGGACGGAAAGGAATATCCCGATGATCTTGGCCTTTCCATGCCCATCGGGGAGTTTTATGACCGTATAGCCGCCGGGGCTCAGCCCACCACGTCGCAGATAAGCGCCGGGGAGTACATCGATTTTTTCACTCCCATCCTTGAAGCCGGAAAGGACATCGTGCATCTCACCCTTTCCTCGGGCATTTCCGGAACATACAATTCCTGCGCTGCCGCCGCCGGCATATTGAAGGAGAGCTATCCCGACAGAAGCATATTCGTGATCGACTCCCTCGCGGCATCATCGGGCTACGGCCTTCTTGTGGATTTCGCCGCGGATCTGAGAGATCAGGGGCTTGAAGCCGACAAGGCCGCTCAGAAGATAGAGGAAGTAAAGCTGAAAGTCAACCACTGGGTATTTTCCACCGACCTTACGTCATACTGGAGGGGCGGAAGAATATCAAAGACGTCGGCCGTTGTCGGCGGACTGCTTAATATATGCCCCATCATAACCGTAAACAAGGAGGGCAAGCTCGTTGTCGTAGGAAAATGCAGAGGAAAGAAAAGAGCCATTGACGAAATGGTGAAAAAAATGTCCGAGCTGGCCGAAAACAAGGACGGCTACAGCGGAAAATGCTTCATATCCCAGTCAGCCTGCTTTGAGGACGCCAGAAAAGTGGCCGACGCCATCGAAGCCAAGTTTGCCTCCCTCAACGGAAAGGTAATGATAAACGATATTGGAACCGTAATCGGCTCGCACACCGGTCCCGGAACAGTAGCCGTATTTTTCTGGGGAAGCGAGAGAAAAGAGTAAAAAGCATTAGCGTGTCGAAAACTTCCCGAAGGACTTTTTCGACACGCTAACGCCGTCCAAGCGGACGGCGTTTTTCGTATCAAAAAAATTACGCCTCCGGCTACCTAAGCCAAAGGCGTATACGCTATCGGGGTGACAGGATTTGAACCTGCGGTCTCTGCGTCCCGAACGCAGCGCTTTACCAAACTGAGCCACACCCCGGTAAAAGCAAATAGTATTATACTATCAAACGGAATAAAAATCAAGAGTTTTTAACATTTCGCAGGCAAAATAAGTCTGCGCCGATATAGTTTGCCTTTTATATTAAAACAGTCTTTTAAATTTCTTAAAAAAAACTAACATTCGAGACAAGCGGGTAAATTTGTGTTATTATACTTTTGCGGTCGAAGATACGGCCGCCAATCTACGGATGATAAAAAATTATAAATATATTCTGAAAACGAAAGGATGTTTTTATTATGAAAAGATACTTAAAATACACGGCAGCCGCTGTTTCAGCCGTTACTATGGCGGCTTCTTCCGTACCCGCTTTCGCCGCTCAGGTTATCGTAAACGACGGAAGCCAGAAGGCTGAGGAAACAGTTGAGACTGAGGAGACTGCTGATGATACGGTAACGGAGCAGGCCGTTGTTGACACTGAGACTGTTGAAACAGCAGAAGCTGCTGAAACTACAGAGACCGTTGCTGACACAGCTGCTGAGGAGACAGTCGGCTACTCCACTCTTAAAGGAACAATTACAGCCGTTACCGTAAATGAGGATTCAACGGCAAGGATCACTTTCCAGAGCGAGGAAAGAGGAGAGATCATCTTTAACGAGGCTTCAGACTGCATGGTTATCATCGACGGAGCCGTTAAGACGCTCGCCGACCTTAAAGAAGGAATGACAGCCACCATCGTTATGGACGATTTCGCTCCCATGACAATGAGCCTTCCTCCCCAGACATCAGGCGCCATTGCCATCGTTGTTGACGGAGAAACTCCTACGACTACGGTTGTTGAGAAATTCAATGACGAGCTTGTAGGCGGAGACGTTAAACTCATTATCGACGAGACTGTTCAGATCCTTGACATCAGAGGAACAAGGCAGATCCTTACGGCCGACAACATCAAGGGACACAAGGCTATCGTGGTATACGGAGCTTCAACAAAGAGCATCCCCGCTCAGACTACTCCCTATCTCGTAGTTATCCTTGACAACGCCGAGGAAACAACCGAGACGACAGACACAACAGAAACTACGGAAACAAGAGACGCTGACGAGACAGCCGACACCGTTCTTCCTTTAAGAGCTACTCTTGAGGAAATGGGCTATACGATCGAATGGACTTCAAACGACGCTCCCATCGTTATCACAAAGGATGACGTTAACCTCAGCGTAAGCATCGACAGCGACACGGTCGTTGTTGACGGAGATATGGCTTACCAGCTTTCTTCCGATGTTACTATCGTTGACGGAGTAACATACATCCCCGCCGACCTTGTTGAGCATCTTAACTGAGCCGTAACAGGATTTCCTTTTCTATAATATGTCTTTTAAAAGAGGGTTTCCCCATTTAAGGGAAATCCTCTTCTCATATAAAAACGCCGGTATTTGAAAAACTCCCTTTGACGGACGAAGTCACAGTGAGTTTTTTCTTATTGTTTTGGTTACTCGTCAAGGCCGTTCCAATAGTCCTTAAGCATAAAGTACGATCTTTTCAGCCTCTCATGGTATGTTATGTCCTCTCCCCAGGGCTCAAGGGCAAAGGGCACGAGCTCTATCCTGTCCGCTCCCTGAGCGCCGGCGTACAGCCGAAAACGCCGGAAACACAAGTCTGTCTTTTATTTTAAAAATCCCACTCGGCCTGTGATTCGACCGAGATTAAAATTCGAGGCAAATTTCGTTTCCTATTCCCGCGCAGCGCCGCAGCTGAAAAAAATTATATTTTTTGCATAAAAGTACAGCCATACCAGTTAACCTCATCGGCCGAATAACATTTCCTACGAATAAAAATCCTTTTTCAGGGCATTGTAATAGGGTGAAATATTTCCGTTTAAAAGCGGGCTTTACATCAAAAACAGCGGAGGTACTAAAATGAAAAAATTTTCATATACAATAGCTGATCCGGCGGGAATACACGCCCGTCCGGCGGGCTTCATCGTGAAGGAAGCGTCCAAATACGGCTCGGATGTACGCATAGATCTCGGCGGAAGATCGGCAGACGCCAAAAAAATATTTTCCGTCATGTCCCTTGGAGCGAAATGCGGAGACGAAATAACCGTAATCATAAGCGGCAGGGACGAGGAACGGGCAGAGGACGGCATCAAGAGCCTTATGGCGGAAAAATTATGACCGGGAGGAATGGATATGAAAGAGCTGAGGGGCAGAGGAGTAAGCGGCGGCATAGCCGTCGGAAAAATATTCTTTCTGGAAAAAACCGATAAAAAAATAATACGCAGAAAAGTAGACAATGTCCGCGCTGAGCTTGAAAGGCTTTCGGCCTCAGCCGACGCCTATCTTGACAGGCTTATGGCTCTAAAAGTGAAAACCTATGCCCAGGCCGGAGAGGACAGCTCCATGATATTCGAGACCCACAGCCTAATGCTTATGGACCCGGATTTTATGGGAGAGATAGAAAATATGATCCAAAGCCAGTCCGTAAACGCCGAATACGCCGTAAAGCTGACCGGTGACCGTCTGGCGGAGTCACTGAGGCTGTCGGACTCCGAATATATGAGGGAGAGAGCCGCCGATGTGGAGGACATAACCGACGGTCTTATCGACACCCTCGCCGGCAGAAGGACGTCTCTGCCCGCCGGCGAAAAATTCATAGTCGCGGCCGAGGATCTCTCACCCGGCGAGACGGCTTCCTTTGACAGAGACTCCGTTTTGGCCTTTATAACAAAATACGGTTCCGCCACTTCCCACACATCCATCCTTGCCAGAACCATGGGCATACCGGCCATTGTCGGCGTAGATGATATGGATCCCGGCTGGGACGGAAGAACCGCCTGCGCCGATGGAAATTCCGGAGCCGTATATATAGATCCGGACAGAGCCACGGTAAAGGCGGCCGAAGAAAAGCTGCGTCTGCAAAAAGAAAACGACCTGCGCCTGTCCTCATTGATCGGCAGGCCGTCCGTGACCGCGGAAGGAAGAAAAATAATGCTCTTCGCTAATATTACCACTCCCGCCGACATTGACGCGGTTCTCAGCAACGACGCCGAGGGCATCGGGCTTTTCAGAAGTGAGTTTATGTATATGGACAGGCGTTCCCTGCCTTCGGAGGAGGAGCTTTTTTCCGTTTATTCCTCCATAGCCGCCAGAATGGGCGGAAAGCCGGTAATAATAAGAACGCTTGACATCGGGGCGGACAAAAAGGCTCCCGGAATAGATTTAGGCGAGGAGGAGAATCCGGCTCTCGGACTGAGAGCCATAAGGCTGTGCCTCAAGCGCCGGGATATTTTCAAAACCCAGCTAAGGGCCATATACCGGGCGTCTTTAAAGGGGAATATATATATAATGCTGCCAATGATAACGACAAAAAAGGAGCTTGAAGATTCCCTCGCCATAGCGGGCGGCGTAAGAGCCGAGCTTAAGGCGGATGGGATTGAATTTAAAGACGTGCCTGTCGGAATAATGATCGAAACGCCATCAGCGGCTCTTATAAGTGACGAGCTGGCTGAACTTGCCGACTTTTTCAGCGTCGGCACAAACGACCTTACCCAATATACCCTTGCCTGCGACAGGCAGAATCCGGCTCTCTCGGATCTCTATGACCCATCGGAAACGTCAGTTCTGCGCCTTATAAAGCTGGCCGCTGATAATATCCATAAAAAGGGCAAATGGATAGGCGTATGCGGCGAGGCAGCGGCCGATAGAGAACTTCTTGAGATATTCATGTCCATGGGCATAGACGAACTTTCCGTTTCTCCAAAACGGGTTCTTTATGTCAGAGACGCTCTTGGCAAAGCAGCCGGACGCTCATCCCTTGAAAAATATACTCTATAAAAAATGAGGGACATATCAAGGCTCACCGCCGTATATGTCCCTGTTTTTTATTCATCTTCAGATATGCCGCACTCCGCGTGGAAGCGCATTTCGTCGATCTCTATATAAACTTCATCGTCTCTTATTTCACGGCCGCAGAATCCGCATACCTTTATGCCGCTGTCGTCTCCGGCGGGGCATCCGATTCTGTGGGGAAACGTATGACAGTATTCGCAGGTGATGCCGCTCATCCCCTTTCTAAATCCCGGCCAGGGCTTTTTCCACTTTTCCGATAAGCTCATATACCGCTCCGCCGCTTACCGGGCCGTCATCGTTCTGCTCAACGGTCTCGGATACGTCAACCGACATTCTCCCGTTTTCGTCCACAGACAGATGATCCCCGGCCATCACCGCCCCAACGGCCGTCTCGGTCGCCTTTGGTATGTCGGCTTCCGGCAGTTTTCCAATGCTTACTTTTGCCCCGTCGGACATGGTGAATACGATCTCGCCGTTTTCGAGAGCCACTCCTTTTACTCCTCTGCCTGTCACCGCGCTTATCTGAGCGGAGACTCTTCCTTCCGGCTGTCCGCTTATCTCGGCTCGGATCAAATCCGTTACCGTTGCCTTGATAACGGCGTCTATCCTCGTTTCACAAGCCACCCGCCCCACCTCCTATCTGACTCTCATTCGGTTGCCCTTGGCCAGCGTCACCCTTCTGTCTCCGTCAGCGGTTATGTCGTAAAAATACAGCCCCTCAGGAAAAAGCGCCGTTGTTTCCCCGTCAAACTCGAGGGTAACGCTGTTGTCCGTTATGTTTTCAAACTCAAATTCCTTGACGGTCTCTCCCCTGTCGTTTCTTACGCTCACGGTAACGCTGTCTCCCGTTCCTAAGACTATATCCTCGCCGTCGGCGTCTTTTATGTCAAAACTTATTCCCAGCGAAAACGTGTCAAAGGCGTACCATTCGATTATTCCATTTACAATCCTCGGGCTTGGGAGCGCTGAATCTATTTTAAGCAATTTAACCGCCTCCTTATCTGAGATATATTTTATTAAGTATTGACGACTTCACCCTTTGGGCATACTTTTCCAGAGGATTGCCGTTTGACGCCGTCCTTCCATTGCCGTACTGCCTTACATAGGCTATGATATCGTCTATGCCGCTTTGGCTGTACCCGCTGCCCCTGAGTTTCTGAGCGTACATTTCCAGACCGGTCTCGCCTCCGTTTTCATAGGCTTCCATGGCGTCGTCGTAGAGAGAGACTGTCACATTCTTTCCCCTTGACGACGATGAGGATGACCAGCCGGATGTTTCCTTTACGCTGTCCTGATACTTGTCATACTCAAACTTTTCCCTGTCAAGTTCCAGCCTTTCAAGGTCGTTCTGCCTGTCGATCCCGTTCCAGTAATCACTGCTTTCAAGCTCCGCCGCGTCCCGCAGTATATCAAGCCTGTCGTAATAGTCATCCCTTGCAGTCTCAAGCTCGTCAAGATACTCCCCGTAATAGCGGTCTCTTTCCTCCTGCCAGTCGCTGACGCTGTCCCTGTATCTTTCATAGTCCTGCCTGTCCGCGTCAAGATATAGGGAGTACAGCCTGTAAAGCTCATCGCCCTCAGCGTCATATGCCTGTCTTGAAAGCTGATAAAGCTCCGGTATTTTTTCGCTTAGCTTTGAAAGATAATTTTCATAGGCTCCGGCCGAGGCTGAAACGGCGTATGTACTGCCATATCCACCCGTAAGGGCGGCCGCCTGGCCTGACACATCCTCCATAGCCATCCTTCCGGCGCTCATATAGCTGTCTCTGTACTGCCTGTAGAGTATATCGTCGTCCAGACTGTAGGAAAAATCCTCACGGTTTTCCAGTCTGTCAAGAATGTCCTCCATTTCCCTTCTGTAGGCGCTTTCGTACGCTTCGGGCTTTTGCGAAAGTATGTCCTCATACCTGTCCTTTGATACCGAATCCCGGTAATCCTCGTCAAGGGCGTCGGATAATTTCTTTCTCGTCTCTTTTCTCGACGAATCCGCTTCGGAATAGGGTCCATAGTCGTTATTGTATTTTCCCCTGTAATTCCTTGTCGTCATATTCTCGTCATAGAGCGCGGATTTATAACTGCCGTCGGGGTTCACCGCCAGTATCTGATATGTTCCCCCGTCCGTCACTACTCTGTCGCCCACGCTCAGCCCCTTCTGAGCCTTGCCGTTTTGCTGCACCTTGTAGTATTTTCCCGTCGCTCCCACGTTCATAAGGTCACTCGCCATTGTCTCTCACCTCGCTTTTAAAGGCGGCTTCCTCCTCATCCGCCTGTCTTTTCGCCATTTCCTTTATCTGTATATAGTAGCCCCTCAATACCATCTCCACTATAACCGGCGGCAGTCCGCTGTTATTTATGCTCTCCTCCAGCTTTTCCTCAAATTCCCTTATCGCCATTGACGCTGGTTTGCTCATACTCTTTCCCTCCTTATATCAGTCCGCAGGCCGTCAGTATATCATCGCCGTTGTAATACTCGTTGTCGCTCACATATATCCTTATGTCGTCGCAGTATAGCCTTCTGAACCTGTTGTCCGCGCTGCCCAGGTAATAATTTCTGTCGTTATTGAGCGGCTCAAACCTCGGTCCGTCAAACACAAATCCTTCCTCGTCGCCGTCATCCTCATAGATGATAGACAGCAGCTCGTTGGCAAACACTATTCGGTTGGCTCTGTAGCTGTCCACCCCTCCCGAACTGGTGTGGACAAATTTGTTCTCTATTATCATCTCGTCCGGCGTCACCGTTATGGATGAGCCGAAATCCGTGTCGTCATAGCTTCCCGAGGACGGCAGGTCAAAGGACTGGAGCGTCAGCCCCGTTCTGGCGCACTCCACATGGCTTAAAACATTGCCGTTGTCAAAGCCTATGGTCGTGTAAAGGTTGTCCACGGCAACGAAGGTGTTTCCCACCTCGTGCTCTATGAGCAGAGCCTCCCTCTCGTCGCCGAAGTGGTCGGTAAAGGTGTCAAAGCCCATTATTCCCTTTCTTGTGTTGTCCCCGTCCTTCGGATAGACGTACAGGGCGCCGAAAAGCTCGCAGTCCGTTATTTTACAGCTTCCTATCTCTCCCGATGTGGCGGTTATGTTTCCGCTTATGTCGGCGTTGTAGGCCGTCAGTGTGCCGGAGGGGAAATACATCTTTCCGGTGTTTATGTAGGCGATCTTCTCCCCTCCGCTCCAGAAAGCCAGCTCGTCGGCGGTGGTCGTAGTCAGAAGGTTCTGCCTGTCCAGCACCGTCTCGCCGTTCGCTTCTATCTTAGTTGACAGGTTTCCAACACCCACGCCGTAGACCGGAGCCCCGGCCTCGTCGTAGTAGAGAAGGCCGGTTTTTATGTACTGCTCGCTGGTCGTGGAAAAGTCCCCGAACTCCGAGCGTATGCCGGAGGTATAGCGGAAAAGCTGTTCTATTCCCGTGGAGTTGGCCGTTATCTCGTTTTCCATATTTTCGATCAGCTCGCCGTAGTCCGAGGAGGCGGAATACTCGCTCTTGAGTATTTTTTTGAACTCCTCGCTGTTAGATACAGCGTAATCGGCTGTCTTTATTATGAGTGAGCGGACGTTGTTATGTATGGAAAGCAGGGATGTGTCGCCGGCGTCCTTATAGTTTTCTCCCGTGCCGCTCAAGGCCGTGTCTATCTGTCTCAGTATCCCCTCGGCGGTCATATCCTGAAGCCTGACATTCAGCTCCTCCACGGTTTTGAACACATAGCTTCTCAGCTGTTCTATCTGTTCCCTTGTTTCTCCGGCGATCACCGGAGGCGTGCTCAAATATACTCCCATTATCCGTCACTTCCCCTCTCGATTATCCTCGCTATGGAATAGAGCCGAAACTCCCCGCTGCCCTCCAGCCTTATGCGCATATGATCGCAGCGTCTCGGTATTATTGGTATGAGGAATGTTCTGTTTACGCCCGTTCCCCTGACCGTTCCCCTGTCCAGCCATATCCCGTCGGAGTCGTACTCTATGAGCATTTTCGCCCATCCGCCCTCCTCAAGGCTCATTCTCAGCTTAAATCTGGATATATATTTATTCTCGGCGTACTCATAGCCGTAGGTTCCCAGAGTGAAACCCCAGTCTACGGTCTTTTCCTTTTCTCCGCCGTTTCCGCTGACCGACACGAGATTGTTCCCTGAGTCTATGAAATACAGGTCGTCCCCCATATCGGCGAAAAACTTTACCTCCGTATCGTCCTCCCTGCACCATATCCCCTTCCTTATGTCGTACGCGAAGAGATTCCAGTTGTTCTGTGTGTCCCTCATAGAGACATAGTATTTATACCCAAGCCTGCCGGCTCTGGCGTTTTCGTACATCTCTCCTCCGAAGGCGTCGGATATGGGCACGGGCATACTTCCGTCAAACCGGGCTATGCCCGTCCTTGTCTTGTATATGAGGGTGTCGGCCACGATCGCCAGAGAGTCTGCCGAGCCTTTCTGCACCCCGTCCAGGGCTGTGCTTGTTATCTGGTGGGCTCCCGTGGCGGAAACATAGACCTTATGCAAAAAGTTTTCCTTAAAGAACATTGGGTAACCCAGATATGTGACCGCTCCCGTCCATACGCCGTCCGTGCCGACGGACGCCCTGTATGAATCCGTGGATATGCCCATATAGCATTCCCAGTTCTTGAAATCCCCCAGCTTGCAGCAGAATATCTCATTGACTGTCTCCCCGTCCCTTATGCCGTAGTAGCAGCCCCAAAGGCGGTTCTGGCACTCGGTAACGAAGTCCATCTCCGGTACCTTTCGCTCTACCTTCACCTTGTCCGTAACGGTTTTCGCCTCGTCCAGCATTCCGACGATGACGATGTAGTTATCCGCCGCCTGATACAGTATTTTAGAGCCGTTCAGGCTTTTAAGCTGCTCATCTTCTTCACTTATTCCAGAGATGGTAACACCATCATACTGTTTGAACCCGGTTCCTATACCCGCGGCCTCTATCTTTACATAAACCGTCGGAATCTCCACCCACATGGCGCTTGTCTCGGAATATCGTTTGAGTATGTGGCTGTCTCCGGATGTGTCCAGCCAGTATTCCCCGTTTTCCGGCGAGGACGGCTCCGAGCTTGAAGTATAGTCAACGGAATACTCGGCGGCCTCGGCGTCGCATATGGTAAAGGAGACGTTCCCAGTGGATGAGAAGCTGTTCTCCATAGAGCCGTATTCCGTCAGGTCGGCGGTATTGACATATATCTTGTCAGGGAACACGCATATATAGGCTCCCATAGACACAAGCCTTTTGGGATTGTTCTCCGGCAGTGTGGAAAGGGTAACGCCCTCGATTTTGTTTCCGTTATAGTAAAGGCCGTCTCCGTCGGCCCACACAAGGGCGTCCTTAGCCATAAGCCCCGAGGGGGATATAAGGCTTGCCGTGACGCTCCTTCTTCGCCTTGACGCCGCCAGAGGATAAAGGTCGGATGTAAGATTTTCCGTCATATAAAATTCCCCATCGGCTATCCTGTCTCTGTGGTTATATCCTCCGAACCTGTCCGTCATCGCTCTCCCCGTCTCTATGACGTTTACCGTAGGATAAAGCATATCATCCCTCCCCTATATTCTGAACGCCGGTACCCCCACGGGCTCGTTTTCCCTGTTGTACCAGTCATAATAATTTGTATAGGCGCTGTTGTAGAGCAGACAATCGTTATTGTATTTGGAATATTCCTCATTATGCAGATCGATCTGTCTATTAAGGCCATGGATATATATTTCGTCAAAGGGCGAGGGAGCCAGAAGCTCCGTATTGTCAATGTCCGTTTCCGGCCCATAGCCCTTGAAGGAATCCAGTCTCACGCCTTCTTTGGGCGTTTTATGAACTGCTATTATTTCCAAAAATATCTGTTTGTCTATATCGGAGAGCCATCTAACCTTTTCTTCCCTCGTATACGCGTTTGGCTTGAGCCTGTCCGTCCTGTCTATCGCTTCGGCTATATTCATATATTTTCCTCCTTCCCTGTTGTTTCCAAAGTCTCCGGAGGGGCCGAGGCCTCTCCGGAGTTTTCCGTTTTATTCTCCTGCGAGTCCGTTTTCAAATTCCTCGGCGGCGCTTTTCGCCGCTTCGGAGTAGGCTAATACCTGAGCCACGGGCTTTGGAACCTTTACGGTTTTTCCCTTTGGCACTTGGAATGTTCTTCCGTTCACTCCAACAAACTGAAAGTTCTGCTCGTTTTTAGGAGCCTTTGGAAGCCTTACTTCCACCATCTCGTTCCAATCGGGCGCTGTTCCCGCCGTGGCTCTTCCGCTTGATTTTGTCATACTCTTATCCTCCTTTTATTAAGCAATATCAGTTTTCCTCGTCAACGTCCGAGTAATCCGAGCAGCTCTCCACTCTGACCATCCTGTCCTCGTAAAGGATCTTGAAGGCCGTTGAGAATTTATATCCCAGTGTGGAAAACTGATTTAAAGGCCCGCCGACCTCGGATTTGTCCTTAATGATCATTTCCATTCCGCCGCCGTCGGGGTCGATTTCTCCATACGCGTCCTTTCCAAAGAAAAGAGAAAGGTATACCGCTCCGCCTGTGGCGTCCACGATCTTCGCCTCCGTTGTCTCGATAAATCTGACTCCATGGAGTTCTCCGATCTCCCCATTATATATCTCTTCGGGAGACGCGTATTTATGGGCTTCCATCCATTCGTCGCTCTGACGCAGATCATATCCGACTGAAGGATGTATGATTGCCACATATTTTCCGTCTATTTTGGGCGCCTTCATTTTTTTCAGATATGTAACCGCTTTATTGACAAGCGCCGGAGTAAGTTTTGCCGTGCTGTCAAGGCCGTCCCTGCTTGTGACCTCCGTGGCCGCCCCGCCCGTTCCGATCTTGTCGGCATAGATTACGTTTGTTCCTTGGCAGAGCACGTTTCTGGCTATCTTGTCCATGGTGCTTCCCGCCGAAGCTCCAAGCTCCTCGGCCGCTCCGAGTATGACGTCATCCACCGCATGGAGTTCGAGCTGGTCAGACACCGTAACATAAGTTCCGTACTGTGTTATGGGCACGGTTATGCTTGACTGGCCGAGCTTCTGCCCCGTGGGGATAACACCCTCCGTAAGCTGGGAAGCGTCGGCGAGGGTGTTCCATTTTCTCCACTCCACGGTCTTTCCTCTGTGTGCGGGAAGGGGCTGTTTTTTGCCAAACTGCGTATGCACAAGTTCCGCCCTCGCGTTTTCAAGCAGCTCCGTGTCGTAAAAAGTTTTCATTGTCGGCGTAAGTGTATCGTTTCCCGAAAACGCCGTCGATTTTCCGTCATAGGCGTTTATATAATTGCCCGTGGCGTTAACAAGCGTTCCCGCGTCGGCGAAATGCTGTAAGTTAAGTCTTATCATCGAATCATTCCTTTCCTGTCGTTAAAATCATAAGTATACGCTTTCTCCGCGTCTCACTTTTTCCCTGATGCTTTTCCTCTGTTCCTTCGTAAGATTTCTTGGATCTACGGAGGACAGTGAAGCGGCCGATGGCGAGCTGCCGTTTTCATCCGGTATTTTCGTTCCCGAGCTTACCGCTGAGGCTATTCTTTTTTCCGCCTGTCTTACGGCCTTTTCTATGAGCAGCGCGTTTACCTCGTCCCTGTGAATAAGCTCATAGGCTGAGATCACCGGCACCCCTGCCGACATAAGCCTTCTGAATACGGGATTCTCAAATTCCCTGTCAAGCTCGAAGGACGGATATATTTCCTTCGCTTTTTCCGCCTCGTCGATTATCTCCATAAGTCTCCTTCTGGCGGCCTCGTTCTTTTCCGGCATAGCTCCTTCGTGACTCGCCGAGCCGTTTTCTTTTTTATCTCTTCTCATCATTCAACCTCCCCTTCGCGCCTCAGGACGGAACGACGGCCTCGGCGGCTCTCTCCCTTGCCCTCAGCGTTATCTGTGATTCACCGTTTTGTTTTTTGCCTTCGGCCTTTCCTCCTGCGGGACTCCTGTCATCTCCGTTTCCGGCGGAGGAAAGTCTTTCGTATACCTCCGGCTCGTATCTTCCGGCCAATGTCATAGCCAGCCTTCTGTAAAGTCCGGCCTCCCTTGCCAGCTCTCCGTTTTCCCTTATCTTTCTCATAAGGGCGTCACGCCCGTCAAAATCCATGGTGTCAAGAAGCAGCATGGCCTGGTCAGCCAGTTCCGGATTAAAGCATCCGTTTCTATACAGTTCAAGAGCCAGCTCATTTTGCTGTACTTTAGAGTAGGCGTTTTTCCTCTGGGCTGATATTTTTACGTCAAATACCGGCGATGTCATAATCTTATCCAGCCCCGTTTCCATTATCGTTCTTGGCTTTATTCCGCTGTTGTCGTAATATTCAAAAACATCCTCTCCCAGCTTCCCCGTTATCCTGAACTGTCTCGGAATGTCGTAAAACTGCCTTATAAGCTCTATTACCTGCCCTATGACTCTGGCGTAGGCTCTGTATGCCGAAAGCGTGCCGTCTCTGGACGTCTTTCCCGAAGCCTCCTGCAAAGCCGCTATGGCCGAGGCCGCCGTTACTCCCGAAGGCGTGCCTCCTGTTGATGTCTCATTGGTGCCTGACGTCTCCCTCAGTTCCTGTATTTTCGACTCAAGCACGGTCATACATATATTTCCCATTCCCGGCGTCTCTATGGCTCTTATGCTGTCCGTTCCAAGATTTCCGTTAACATGCACTATGGGTTTTGTCCAGTCGGCGAACTCTCTTTCGTTGACGCTTCCGTCTCCTCGAAGGAAGAACCTCGGAGAGGCCGACATTACAGCGTTTTTCACGACGGCCTGCGAAAGCCGGTCTATCTGCTCCTGGGTATTCTTGCATACGTCGATATAACCGAAGCCGCAAGGCGTGCCCTCCGCCGGAAAAAGCCTGTCCAGCACAAACGGATATTCTCCGTGGTCATACCAGCCTCTTTCCGCTCTGCTTGCGCCGTATACCGGAGAGCCGTCCGGATTTTCGCCGACTACAGGTTTTTCGGTATCGTTTTCCGTGGCATATATGACGGTGTCGTCCACATATTTGCAGTAATGGAGCACGCTTTTCTGCCCGTCATATTTTCTGTAATACCAGTCCACGACCACGCTTTTGCCGCTCGTGTCCACGGTGTCGTCATATATGTATTTTGCGATGGTAAGCCCGCTTCCCTTGAGTCTGCCCTTCAGCTTTGGATACATTCCTTCGAGTATGTCGTTGTCGACCAGTTCCACGCAGAACACGTTTCTGCTTTTTTGTATGTCCGTTATGCCCGGCTCCCAGAAAAGATTGAGCAGATCGACCTTTTTTATGCTTATGTCGCCCAGCCCGTTCAGCTTTTTCCTGTCCCAGAACACGCCGAACACGCCTGTTCCGGTTTTCAGCTTCTGCCAAAGCACGTCTGAGTATGTTTCCTCAAACCCGTTGTGTTCCAGCACAGCGGGTATGATGCAGGAAAGCCTTTCGGCCTCTTTCTTGTCCCCTTCCTCCCTCGGCAGAATACAGGGCTCGGGGAACGCTTCCATTCCGTCGGCGTGCTTGTTTATTATGACGTTAAAAAGCCACGCCGATGTCGTTTTAAAATCGTTATCGTTGCCGCCCCTTATGTATCTCCAGTGGCGCAGCTTCCACCACTGTTCGTTTTCCACTGTTTTTCTCTCAAGGGCGGTCTTTCCGCTTTTATATTTTCTGAGGATAGAATTTGCCCGTCTGAGTTCCTCCTCTCCGACGGCGGATTTTATGGCGTTCATATATCTCCTCCTTTTTAGGCGGCGCTCATCCGCCAAGCATATTGAGCGGGTCTGAAAAAACCGGCTTTGTTTCCGTAACTATGGGAGCCACAGGCCTTTCCATACAGAAATATCTCCATTCGTCGGCAGCATGATCCTCTCCGGACGTATCAAGATCCTCGGGATCGTTCTTTCCGAAAATAAGAAGGGGTACGGTTCTTATAAATGCCTTACAGTTGTTGAACACATACATCCGAGACCAGCCCTCGTCATCGAACTGCAGTCTGTAATGGCACTGCATCCACCCCGCTATTCTCTTGTTGTCTCCCGGCGAGAAATATATTCCGTATTTGGCTGCGGTGTCGGCGACTGACACTCCCCTTGAAGCGTCCCATATGGATGGGTCGGCCACTCCCGAAATATTTTTGCCAGCGAGCCATGGATGTTCTCTTTCCATACGGCTTATTTCCTTAAACTGCCTGTCCGGCGTCCATCTTACGCCTTCGTTTGGAGTTTCGGTGCAGCCGTAAAGCTCAAGTATCCTGTAGATCACGCCGTCATAGTCCACCGCCCACCATGCGCAGGAAAACGGCCTGTTGTAGCCGAAATCGTAGCTGCGGTATATGTTCCAGTTTTTTGCCTCGCCAGCGCAAAGATCGAAGGGCTCAATGACATGGGTAAATCTTCTTTCCTTCTGGGCCTTTTCGTCTCCGACCACAAAGTCGTCGAAAAACCGCCCCTCCAATATGTCCCATTTGCCGTAGAGCCACGCCTCTCTCAGCTTCGGCGGCAGAGCCTCAAGCTGTTTTACATATTCCGGCTGAGAGCGCATAAGCGCCGTGTTGTCGGTGACAAGGGACTGAATAAAGCTGTAATCCTCCGGATCTTCTCCGTCTTTGTAAACTCTGTCGATGAATATCCTTTTGATATACTCATGTCCCCTGCCGCCCGGGTTACAGGTGTAGTACACACGTTTCGGAAAGGGGTTCACGCCTCTGACGCAGGCGGTGATGCTTTTCATCTGAAATTCGGAAAGCTGTGTCGCCTCATCGATGAAAATAACGTCGTACTCCGTTCCCTGTAATCTGTCCAGATCTCCGTCGCCGTCGCAATACATAAAATTGATGGTGCTTCCGTTTACGAACCTCAATACCTTATCCCTGTCGTTGTATACGGCAGCGCCGGCCAATTCCCTTTTCAGTATATTTATGTGATTGTTGATTAGCTCCGGATAGCTCCTTCTTACGATCAGCAGTTTTATACCGGCGTATTTGAAGGCCAGCAGCTTTGCCTTTGTCCTTACGGCCCAGCTTTTGCCGCCGCCCCTCGCCCCGCCGAAGGCCACATGCCTGTGCCTGTCGGAAAGAAAGAGCTTCTGTTTCTCATTTGGACAGCCTATTAAAATATCCATTTAGCCGTCCCAGTCCTCCGCTCCCTGGATAATGACCCTTATCTCCTCCGGAGAATCCTCCCTTTCGAGTCTTTCCCTGTCCATACGGAACTTTTCTTTGGCCATCTGCGCCGCGTCCTTCTCCGCCTTTGTGGGGATGTCGTTGACGTTTCTTATGACCGCCGCCAGCTCCTTTATGGCCGATGTCATACCCTTGAGCGCCGTCATATTTACCTGCCCGCCGGAAGTGAACTGCTCGTCATCGGCGGACACCCTTTCCATAAATTCCGCCATATTGTCGGCGGCGTTTATGATGGGTTCTAATTTTTCCCTTTCCTTTTTTGTCATTCGCTTCCCTCCTTTCCCTGTCATAATACATTATTTAGAACATACGTTTCTATCCCACCATTGAAAATTTTTAAATTCGTATATATGTTCTTGTTTTTGGGCATAAAAAAAGCGGGATGACATTATATCTGTCGATCTCGCTTATATTTTTAAATGTTTTCCATTCGCTCAATATTTATTGTCGTATCCTCAAGATTTTTCGGATCGATAATAACTACCGTCCTGTTATTTTCAAGGGCGTATCTGACCGTATATCCCGTTCCGCTGAAAGGGCGTTCCCTGTCATATACGGCTATTACCGCGTCGGCGTTGTCCACCATATATCTGTCCCTCTTGTGGAAAGCTCCCCTTGAAAATCTTTCGCTGACAACGACTACCTCGTCGCAGCCGTCAAGTATTTCCCTGTATCTTTTTTTCTCTGAAATATCCCAGCCGTTTTCCTGTCCTCTGAACGGCACCGCGGCGATCAGCCTTATATCTCCGCGTGTCCTTTTCTCGTCAAGCACGATCTCCGCCGCCCATGTGTCCACTCCCGTGGCGCATCCGGTATAAAACGTCCTGACGCCCATATTATACATTCTTTTTATCTGAACTCTAAGAGCGCAAATTATGCCCCGGCACATTACATCGCTCTCGTCAAAGCCGAAGTCAAAGCCCTCCGGCCTGTGTCCCGTAAAAGCGCAGGCTCCCATAAAATACATCCTTTCTCCGCCGGCAGCGGCAGCTTTCTCCTTTGAGTTTATTTTCCAAAGCCAAAAATGTCAACCATTTATTTTAAAGATATCTTTACGCAAAAAGGACGCCCCAAACAAGGGACGTCCTATGTTTTAATTACGTTTTAATTTCGTTTTGATTTTTTACTCCATAACGAGCAGTCCGGCTACCCAGCCTCTTGTGGCGTAGGGAGCTCCGCCCACATATACCTCCGGTGTTCTGCCGTTGGCTATGTCGTTCATTCTTGTGAACTGCTCCGTTGTCAAAAAGTCGTCGGGGCCGTATGTATCTCCGTAGCCGCTTGTTATGCCGTTCTCATATGCCCACGCTACAGCCTTTGCGTACCATGCGTCGCTTGTTACGTCAAGGAAAGGAGCTACGCTTGCGGGCTCGGGCTGGCCTGCTCTGTTCCAAAGGATAGTTACAGCCATACCTCTTGTAAGCGTGCCGTTGGGAGCGAATACTCCGTCAGCTATACCTGCCATCCAGCCTTTTTCGTATACTTCCACAATAGCGTCATAGTTGGGGTTGTCCTTGCCCACGTCTGAGAAGGGGCCTTCCTCTTCCTCGGGCTCGGGTGTTACAACGGGTTCTTCTTCCTCGTCGTCACGCTCTGTTTTACCTTCCTTGAGGGAGTAGCTGTGACGGCCGGAGTCTCTCTGGTTATCAAGATACTCATCATATTCGTTCTCATCCATTACTACGTATTCGCCGTCAATCTTTACAAGATGGAGGTCTTCGGCAAGATAATTTTCTACATCTGTTGCGAATGTTCCGCCTGTAATTTTAATATTTTTTGCGGATTCATCTTCATCTTCAGCAACATATACTTCATCCTTAAATTCTCCACCTGTAATTTCAAGTCTGACGTTTGTTTTATTCTTCGTATCTATAAGCACTTCGCCATCGAACGTACCGCCTTCGATTTTGGCTTCGATTTCGGTGTCAACCGTTTCGTCATTCTGATTTTCAATTTTTACGCTATTGCTTTCCTTAATAGTCGCACTTTCAATCGTAAGAGTTGACTTCTTGCCTCCGGCAGTGTCCACGTTGATTCCGCCACAGTTTTCTTCTGTCGTTACATTTTTGATAGTTACATCAGCAGAGTTGACAACTAAGCCGTAGCCGTATCTATTGATGTCTTCTATTTTTCCTCCGTTTTTCATTGTAACTTTATCAAGTGCAACTTTTGTGTCCTCGCCGTTGCCGAAAACATTGATACAATGTCTTACACTATTCTTTCCGTCAATCGTTAAACCATTGATTTTTACATCAACATCGCCTGTAATCTGGATAAACGAATTTTGACCGCCTCCTTTTCCAGAAATATCACTTCCTGTAAAAGTAAGCTTATGATCGTTTCCGTTGATAACAACATCTCTACTAATGCTCACCATACCGGTTACATTGATATCACCTGCTATCTCCAACGTCTCCGCTTCTCCACCTAAAGCTGTCGTAAGCTCTTCCATACTGTCAATTCCAGTGGATGTGTCACCCTCCGCCAGCGCCGTAAATCCGCACACGCCCAAAGCCATCACAACGCCCAGGAATCCGGCCGTTAATTTTTTAAACCCTTTCATATAATATCCTCCTTTGTCTATTAGCCTGACATTTAAAGTCATGTTCCATTTTAACCCCCCCTTGAAAAAATCAAGGGTAATTGGCAATTTTTAGGCGTAAACAGTAATATTCAGCCTTTTAGACAAATAGGAGATTATATTTCGCCGCCGATTTGTTGTAATTTTTGAAAATTTATTAAAATTTTATTGGTGATTTTTATCGGTATTTTCACTGATATTTTTCATTGGTATTTTCCATTGGCATTTTTTACTGGCTGTTTACTATATAAAAGTATAAACGGTTCTTAAACGAAAAAAGCGGAGACCGAAGTCTCCGCCCAGACTGTCAAAAAACTAATCCATTGTGAGCGGAAGGGTTCGGGAAACGAAGCGTTTCCTGAGTTTATTCCGCAGGCGGAATTCATTTCCGCCGAGG
>CAJFHC010000014.1:34054-58209 GCA_904378045.1 Candidatus Metalachnospira gallinarum
TTAGTTTAAACTCGAAAAAGTCCCGAAGGACTTTTTCGACACGCTGAGCGGAGACCGAAGTCTCCGCCAATTATCTTATATTTAAAATCAAGCCTTGAATTTCTTAACTTCCTCTGTGATAACGGGAACGATGTCAAGAAGGTTTCCAACGATACCGATGTTAGCGATATCGAAGATAGCTGCGTCCTCATCCTTGTTGATTGCAACGATGAAGTCTGCGCCTGTGATACCTGCAACGTGCTGTGTAGCTCCGGAAATACCGCAAGCGAAGTAAAGCTTGGGAGCAACGCTCTTTCCGGACTGTCCGATCTGGTATGCTCTTGAAATCCAGCCTGCCTCGATGGGAGCTCTTGTTGCGCCGATAACTCCGCCAAGGGCGTCAGCAAGATCCTTAAGGATTGCGAAGTTCTCAGCTGAGCCAACTCCACGTCCGCCGGCAACGATAATGTCAGCCTCCTCAAGGTTAACTGTCTCGGAAATTTCTTTAACAACGTCAGCAACTTTTGTTCTGATAGCGTCAGCGGGGCAAGGGAACTCTTCCATAACGATCTCGCCAACCTTAGACTCATCGGGCTCAGCCTTCTTGAAAGCGCCTGAACGAAGGAGTGCGAACTCGATCTCGCTCTCGCAAACATCATCGTTAAGGATTCCGCCTGCATATACAGGGCTTGTGTAAACGATCTTGTCGCCGTCAAGGGCAACGCCTGTTACGTTTGTTACACAGCCTGAACCAAATTTAGCGGCAGCGTTGGGAGCAAGGTCCTTTCCGTCAGCCGTAGCTCCAACAAACACTGCGTTGGGAGCGTATTTTTTAATAACTTCAACAAGAGCGTTTGTGTAAACGTCTGTGTTATATACTTCATATTCTGCACCGTCAACGACAACAGCCAGATCAGCGCCGTATGTGATAGCCTGTTTAGCGGCCTCCTCAACGCCCTTGCCGATAACAACAGCAGTAACCTTTCCGCCATCGGCAGCAACTTTCGCAGGTGTAAGGATCTCAAGACCTACGTTTTTAGCTTTGCCTTCAGCAGCCTCAACATATACTAATATATTTTTCATCTCAAAGTTCCTCCTCGCGATTATAATACCTTAGCGTCTACAAGCATATTGAATGCCTTGATTGCTGATTCCTCAAATGTTTCCTCTTTGATCTTTACGCCGGCTGATTTTTTAGCGGGCTCATAAACTTTAATGGTCTTAACGGCGGGAGCTGCCTCAACGCCTGCTGAAATAACGGGAACGTCTTTCTTTCTTGCGGCCATTTTGCTCTTCATTGTAGGATATCTGGGCTCATAATCGGGTTTGATGATACCAAGAACGCAGGGTGTTCCGATCTCGATCATGTTGTAGCCTTCCTCTGTCTCCTTCTTAACGGCAAGTCCGCCGTCTTTGGGATCGAAAGCTATAACGTCTACAACCTCAGGATATTCAAGTTTCTGAGCAAGAAGCTGGCTTGTGATACCGCAAGCGTAGTCTGTTGATTCTTTACCGCAGCAAACGATGTCAAACTTCTTGCCTCTTGTCTCCTCAAGCTTAGCTACAGCAGCGGCGATAACCTCGCTTGTGACCTTAGCGTCAGCGCCCTCGATAACGTCGCTGATGATATAAGCCTCGTCAGCTCCTACCGCAAGGCAGTTTTTCATAATGTCTTTAACTCCCTCGTCGCCAATAGACATAACTGTTACCGTGCCGCCGTTGGCCTCTTTGTATCTTGCGGCCATCTCAAGCGCGTATCCGTCGAAAGGATTGATAACAGGAGCGATCTTTTCGATATCAGGTGCTCCTGAAGCGTTTAATTTAACTTCTACATCTGCATCGGGAACCTGTTTTACACAAACTAAAATTTCCATTTAGAATTTCCTCCTCTAAAAATTGTGTTTTGCCTAACGCACGCCTTTTTTACCTGTAACGCGTACCCTTAGAAAACTTTATCAAAGTTTGCGGCGCTTGTCAAATAAAACTTGGATTTTATTGTTAAAAACGGGCTTTTTGCCGCCAGCGCCGAAATTTTCGCCGCAAACAGCCCTCCTCATGATTCCGGATCGTCCTGACGGTCCGGCCTCCCCATATATTAAAAGACCTCGGGGCATACGCCCTCGGTACGCCCCGGGTCGAAGTTTACATTTAAAATTCGGGGAAGGAGCCTCCCCCGAATAAAAATCAATTATCAGAATTTTCCGAGAATGTGGTTAGCGATAACGACTCTCTGGATCTCGTTTGAGCCCTCGAAGATCTGGAAGATCTTAGCGTCTCTTAAGAGCTTCTCAACGGGATACTCTCTTGAATATCCGTATCCGCCGAATAACTGGATACCGTCAAGAGTTACCTGAACAGCCATATCTCCGGCGTAGCATTTAGCCATAGCTGCTTCTTTTCCGTAAGGAAGTCCAAGCTCATAAAGCTTGTGAGCGTGAGCTACCATCTGACGTGCAAGCTCGATCTGCATAGCCATATCAGCCATCTTGAACTGAAGTCCCTGGTTTTTAGCAACGGGTCTGCCGAACTGCTGTCTTGTCTTTGTGTAAGCGATGCCTTCGTCAAGAGCTCTCTGAGCGATACCAACTGCAAGTCCGCCTACGAACATTCTGGCAAGGTCAAGAGTCTTCATAGCTGTTGCGAAACCTGTTCCCTCTTCGCCAAGTCTCTGAGAAGCGGGGATTCTTACATCCTCAAGAACAACGTCGCTTGTGATGGATGTTCTGATACCCATTTTGTTCTCATGGTTTGTTGTGCTTAATCCGGGAGTGCCCTTGTCGATGATGAAAGCGCTCATTCCCTTAAGTCCCTTTGACTTGTCTGTAAGAGCTGTGATGATGAAGAAATCAGCTACAGGAGCGTTTGTGATGAAGCATTTTCTTCCGTTAAGGATGTAGTCGTCACCGTCTCTTACGGCTGATGTCTTTCCAGCTCCGGGGTCTGAACCTGCGTTGGGCTCTGTAAGACCGAATGCGCCAAGTCCGCCGTTGCAAACGACCTCGCAGTATTTCTGTTTCTGCTCTTCTGAGCCAGCGATAAGGATGGGTTTAAGAGCAAGGTTGCTTGCTGCCATTGTTACAGCGAAACCAGCGTCTGCCCAAGCCATTTCCTCATACATAGCGAGGATTGTCTCTCCGGGAAGTCCAAGTCCGCCGTACTCTTCGGGAACCTCAAGCATCTGATATCCAAGCTCGATAGCCTTGTCATAAATTTCTTTGGGCCATTCGCCTGACTCGTCATAAGCCTTGCACTGTTCCTTAACTTCCTTGTCACAGAAATTCTTTACGTCCGCAACCAGAGCGCGTCCGTCGTCGTCTAAAATATAAGCCATTGTTTTTTTCCTCCCCAAAAATCTTTTTGATTAATTGATTTTGTTTTTTATTCCTTCAACAATATCTTAGTCGCACTTTTCGCAAACTTTGCCGGGATTAAGGATATTGTTAGGGTCAAATACTTTCTTGATTCCTCTCATAAGAGCCATCTTTGTCTCTCCGACAGCTTCCTCAAGGAATTTAACCTTGCTGTGTCCGATACCGTGCTCTCCTGAGATCTCTCCGCCCATTTCTACGGCTTTCTTGTACATCTCTTCCATAACGAGGTCTGATTTCTCAGCGAACTCTTCAAGAGACATATCTCCCTCTTTGCAAGCGTAGATATGAAGGTTTCCGTCTCCGGCATGGCCGAATCCTCTGATTACAACATTGTATTTCTCCTGGAGTGTAAGAACCCAGTTGAAGTACTCAGCGATCTTGTCTCTGGGAACAACAACGTCGCACTCGTCAAGCTCGTCTGTAGCTGCCTGGATGGACTCAAGGAACTGGCTTCTTGCAGCCCAAGCGTCTCTTCTCTTGTCAGGCGTGTCGGCAACGAATACGTCAAGGGCGCCGTTCTCAAATACGACCTCGCTTGTCTGCTCGCAGAGAGCGTCAAGCTGATCCCTGTCGTTTCCGTCGTATGTCATAAGAAGGTAAGCTCCTGCCTCAACACCGTCAACAACTTTAGGGAAGTTCTCTTTTTCAAGATACTTCTCGCTCATCTCAACGATGTCTCTTCCCATGAACTCAAGAGCCTGGGGCTCAAGTTTGTTAAGGAAGATCTGAGGAACTGTAGCTATACATGTCTCAAGGTCCTCGAAAGGAATGATGAGGCTGACAAACTCTTTAGGCATAGGGATGAGCTTAAGAGTAAGCTCTGTGATGATACCAAGAGTACCCTCGGAACCGCACATAAGCTGTACGAAGCTGTATCCTGAGCTTGTCTTGGGAACTTTTGAACCAAAGTTTACGATCTCGCCTGTAGGAAGAACTACCTGCATAGCGCGAACGTAGTCTCTTGTTGAACCGTATTTAACAGCTCTCATACCACCGGCGTTTGTTGATACGTTTCCGCCGAGAGTAGCGAATTTCTCACCGGGATCCGGGGGATACATAAGGCCCTGTTTTTCTGCGTCAGCGGCAAGGTCGTTAAGAAGAACGCCGGGCTCAACCGTAACCGTAAGGTTTCCAAGGTCATAGCTCTTGATGTGGTTCATTCTTACTGTAGATATCATAATTCCGCCTAATTTAGCAACAGCGCCGCCTGCAAGGCCGGTACCTGCTCCTCTGGGGATAATAGGGATGTTCTTTTCGTTAGCGAGCTTAACGATAGCTGAAACTTCCTCTGCTGAAACAACCTCAACAACAACGTCGGGAAGTTTCTGTCCGTAGAATCTCATTTCGTCATGAGCGTAGTCCTCGTTGATCTCGTCTCCGGCGAATGCTCTTCCGGGAGCGATGGCTTTGAGCTGTTCAACGATTTCAGGTGTTACTTTGTTGAATTCCATTTTTCTTTTTCCTCCTTTTTTATTGACTGAATAAAAATACACTCTGTCTTTTTTATGCTTTGTTTTGTTTATGATTACAGACCGAGCCACATTCGATTGTTTGTTAATAAACTATCGGTATGGTGGTCTAACCAGACATGTTAAAAAAATTTTTCTTTACGGAATCAATTTGAACTTTGAACGTAGTCAAGATGCTCTGACATCTTTCTGACAGCTTCCACGCTGTCGCCTCTGACAACCGCCTGATATATTTCCAAGTGCTGTCTGTATATCACCGAAGCGGAGCCGTCCTTTTTGATAGCCTCTTTTCGATTGAATTTAACCGTTTTTTCAAGTATATACTCCGTAAGATCCTGAGCCACAAGAAGAAGCCTGTTTCCCGTCAGCTCGAAAATACGCCTGTGGAAGAGGATGTCCAGTCTGACGCTCTGAGCGCAGTCGTCAATGGACTTTTCCATCTCGTCCACTATTTCTTTCAAACCGCTGAAAAACTCCTCATTTTCTCCCTTACGGGCCAAAATCCTTATGGAGCCCTCCTCAAGTATTTTCCTGAACTCCTGAAGATCTTTCTCAATACCGCCCTTGGCAAGTATGACCGGCCAAATCATAGACAAAAACGGCTCAACATTGAAATCCGAAACAACGGAGCCCTCGCCGGGCCTTATCTCTATGATGCCCATGATCTCCATTACCTTGAGCGCTTCCCTGACGGAAGTCCTGCTGACCTGCAGCATCTCGGCCAGAGTTCTCTCCGGCGGCAGGCGGTCTCCCTCTTTAAGGCTGCCGTCATGGATAAGATCTACTATCTGTTCAACAATGTTTTTGTAAATTTTCTGGGTTTGGACAGTTTTGAGTTCCATGACAACTCCTTTCCTTCCGCCCGAAAAACTTCTCAGCACGCTGTTATACAGATTTACTTTGTACTAAGAAAGGGTACTAAAAATTTTAGAGGGTGTCAACCGTAAATTTAGCCATATTTAAAGTTTAGTTTTTATAAAAAACATCCTAATATTGATTTTGTTTCGGTAAAAAACGGTTATTTTCAAAAATTGTATCGTTTTTTAATTAATCCCCCGCGAAAAAACGACCAATTTTTATACAAAAGCGATAAAGAAATATCCACCAATAAATCCGGTGGATATTCTTTATCAAAATGTGCAGATTGTTAAAAAATTATAAATCTTTTTTTAATTTCGACTCGATTTTTCGTCTTTCGTCCGGCCCGTTTGGGTATTTTGTGATTCTTCCAGACGGGCGCGTTTCATTGGCTGGAAAATATTTCAGCTCTTTTATTTTATATCGCAGACGTTTACGGGCTTTCCGTCAAGGTAGGCGTATATATTGTCAAATACGATCTTCGCCCTTCTTATCATGGATTCCTTTGAGGCGAACGCTACATGGGGCGTCAGCAGCGTATTTTTCGCGCCGAGCAGAGGATAGTCCGCCGGTATGGGAGGCTCCATATCAAATACGTCTATGGCCGCTCCGGCGATATTTTCAGCGTTAAGAGCGTCGGCAAGCGCTTTGTTGTCCACCACGGCTCCCCTCGCGCAGTTGATAAGTATGGCGCTCTTTTTCATAAGAGCTATTCTTTCGGCGCTCAAAAATCCCTTTGTCGCCGCCGTTGACGGTATGTGCAGGGAAACTATGTCGCTTTCCTTCAGCAGCTCCTCAAGGCTGACATATTCTATTCCCGCCTGTTTCGCCTCATCCCTCTCGCTTCTGCTGTATCCAAGAAGGCGGCATCCGAACGCTTTGAAAAGTCTGGCTGTCATTATGCCTATCCTTCCGGTTCCGATTATTCCCACGGTCTTTGTTCCAAGCTCCGTGCCCATAAGTCCGGCGGAAGCCATGGTTTTTCCTTCCCTTGTGGCTTTGTCTCCCGCGTTGATCTTTCTCAGCACGCTGATAGCCATTCCAACGGCAAGCTCGGATACCGTCTCGTTGGAGTAACCCGCGGCGTTGCATACCATAACGCCCTTTTCCGCGCAGGCTTTAAGGCCAACATGGTCTATGCCGGTGAAAGCCACGTCAAGCATTTTCAGCTTTTCGCATTTCTCAATGACTTCGTTCGGAAGCGGGTTGTTAGCGATCATAACGATGTCGCTGTCCTTTGCCCTTTCATAAAGCTCCGCTGGATCCGTAGTCTTTTCCGGATAAAAAACAAATTCATTCCCTGCCGCCTTAAGCGGAGCGGAAAGCTCGTCCATAAGGGCGCCGTCGATTCCTATTGGTTCCAAAAGGCTTATTTTCATTGCCATGTTTCCTCCTTTTTATTTCTTTATTTATTTTGTTTCTTTATTGATTTGATTTCATTATAAATATGTAGTTTTTTTATATGACTCTGTTTCCGGATTGGTACTTCCTGTATCGAATTATATCATATCCCGGGGCAAATTCCCACAGCTATTTGCCAGTGGATAAAAATTATTTTGCTCTCCGGGGCTTGACTTTGCGAAACTCGCTGTTTTATAATCTACAGCAGTGCCAAAAAGCGCCTTTTTCCGGCTTTTTTGCAAAATTTCAGGTTATGGCAGCTTTCCTTAAAAAGTCTCCTAAAAACTTATAACTGTTTGAACGGAGGTAAATATGTCAGAAAAAGCGATCACAAACAAAATGGGAGTCCAGCCCATTGGCGGACTCATACTCAAAATGGGCGTTCCAATGATACTGTCCATGATGCTCCAGGCGTTTTACAACATAGTTGACAGCTATTTTGTCAGCAATATGGAGGGCGTCGGCGACGCTGCCGTAAATGCTCTTACCCTCGCCTTCCCCATACAGGCTCTTATGGTAGCCATAGGAATAGGAACGGGAGTAGGCGTAAACTCCCTTCTCTCCCGTTATCTTGGTATGGGCGATAAGGAGAAGGCCAGCAGAATAGCCGGCAACGCCATTTTCCTCAGCATCTGCACATACATATTGTTTTTGATATTCGGGCTGTTCTTCGTGGACGCCTACATATCGTCCCAGACGGCCGACCCTCTCATAAGAGAAATGGGCAATTCCTATCTCAGCATATGCTGTATATATTCCTTCGGCTCGGTAATATATATGATATATGAGAAGCTCATCCAGGGCACGGGCAAAACCGTTCTCTCCACCATAGCCCAGATCTCCGGAGCGCTGACTAACATCGTCCTTGACCCCATTATGATTTTCGGACTTTTGGGCTGTCCGAAAATGGGCATCGAGGGAGCGGCCATAGCCACGGTCATCGGACAGGTTGTTTCCCTCATTCTCGGTATGATATTCCATCATACGAAAAATAAGGAGATCGACACCAGCTTCGCCTATCTCCTTCCCGACAGGCGTATAATCGCCGATATATACCGCGTCGGCGTGCCCGCCATAATAATGCAGGCTCTCATGTCCGTTATGACATACTGCGTGAATATCATCTTCGTAAGGATTTCCGGCTCCGTCGTAACGGCCTACGGCATATATTTCAAAATACAGCAGTTCGTTTTCTTCGCCGCCTTCGGCCTAAACAACGCCATAATACCCATTGTGGCCTTCAACTACGGTATGAAGGATAAAGACAGGATAAAAAGGGCAATACGCTGCGGAATGATCTACAACGCCGTAATTATGCTCATCGGAGCCGTGCTCCTGCAGCTTTTCGGCGATCATATAATCGGGCTTTTCGACGTTTCCGCCGAGGTGCAGGCTCTGAGCATGCGCGCCATACATATCATTACCTTCGGATATGTTTTCGCCGGCGTCAACGTCATTTTCCAGGGAGTGTTCCAGGCTCTTGGCGAGGGCTTCAAGTCCCTCATCATATCGTCCGTGCGTCTTTTGATCGTCGTCATTCCTTTGGCGGCCTTCCTTACCACGCTTCCCGGAGCCGAAAACTTTGTGTGGATCGCCTTCCCCATCGCCGAGGCCTGCGGCCTTGTCGTTTCGGTAATCTTCATGATACGCACGTCAAAACGCAAAATAGCCCAGCTTGGCGACAGGCATCGTTAAAGCATACTAAAAGGAGCGGCGAAAATTTCGCCCTCCTTATTTTTTCTATTCACCACGCCGTCTTTAACGGCTTTATCCATGGCGCGTTCATATCACTGTCATTCACAATAATTCCACTGAATTAAAAAAGCCGGCTTAAGCCGGCTCAAAAAAATTTTCATATATCCTACAGCTGTTTCCCGTGCTCACATAGAGCGTGTTTTTCTTCGGGTCGTACTGCATGGTCGTCATTGTTCTGTCGATGTCAAGCCGTTTGATAAGCCTGCGGCTGTCCATGTCCAAAACCTTTATTTCCTTTCCTCCCGGGCAGTAGGCCAGATAGTTTTCATACATCAGGCCAAACTGGCATCCGCCGCGGTAGCTTTCTTCCGATATAAATGTATAATTATTGATTTCCTTCTCGGAGAGCGACATAAATTTCGCGAGGGGATCCGGCCTTTTTCCGACCAGTATATAATACTTGAATCCCTGCATCATATACATATCCCTTTCCGGATAATAGCTCACTTTATACGCGAGCACCGGTATGCCGTCCATTTTTATTTCATCGGCGGACAGTTTTTTCCAGTCATAGCTTATCCTGAGCAGGGTGCTTGGCATATCGCTTGACCCGTACACAAACTCATAGCATTTGAGATTTGTGTTGTCCCAGCCGTTTCCGTAATAACATTTCGGCTTCGCCTCGTACATCAGCCGGTATTCGTCCGTCTCCGTCTTTATCTCGTAAATACTCCCTGCCGTATAGGCTATAAGGCTTTCCTCGTCCCCGGATAAAAATATTCCCCTGTCGGAGCCCTCCGCCAGTTTAAACAGCCTTTTCAGCTCGTCCGTATCAAAGTTATATACATAAACATATCCGTTGTCTATTGATTTGAGATACAGCTTGTCATATTTTCCGCAGTAGACCGCCTCGCTTACATATTTGACCTTAAGCGTCCTGACCACGTCTCCCGTAGCCGTGTCGACGATTTCGCTTCTGTCGGAAAATCTGAGCACCGCCAAAGTAAAGTCTTTGATAAAGAAAAACAACTCGCTTCTCTTTTTTGTCATATATTCGCCAAAGTTATCCATAAAACCGCCTCCTTATGGGCATAATCCGTTTATTATACAGTATAATAATACCATATACACTGCTATTATCAATTCATTTACATTTTTTCTCCATATCCGCCATCATTATTAAAGTCAACCGTTTAAGTTCTACAAATATTTACAGTTAAATATTTCTATTTTTAACCATAATCTATTAATATTGCCATATATTATTTATCGCTTCTGTTATTTTCTGCCGAATCTTATTTTCAAACTTTTCGCATACAAAAAGGCGTCCTCCCGGACGCCTTAGACTGTCAAAAAACTAATCCATTGTGAGCGAGAGGGTATGTTCAGTACTTTGGCCTTTGGCCAAAGCCGCCTTCGGCGTCCGGATATCTTTCCGGTACACAAAGTTCAGGGCTTTTCGCAGAAATAGGGATTTATTGCCTTAATTTAAACTCGAAAAAGTCCCGAAGGACTTTTTCGACACGCTGAGGCGCCCTCCCGGACGCCTCCAATCTTTTATGACTTTCCTTTATTGCTTTCTTTTATAATTTTCCTTTCTTTCCCTGTCCCTTGCTTTCTTTTCTTCTTCCCTGCCGGCCATTTTTTCGTTCATTTCCTTTATGTCCTCAGGAAGCTCAAGGGTAATCCTGCCGATCTTTCCTCCTCGGAACTCGTCAAGTATTATCTTAGCCGCTCTCAGGCAGTCGGCCTCTCCGCCTTTTTTGATGAAACCTCTGGCAACGGCTATCTTCTCAAGTATTTCCGCCGGTTCCTCTATGGTGTCAAACTCGGCCTTATATCTTTTTCTCAGGCTGTCCGGGTCAACGACCATCATCAAATTTATGAACTCCGTGCAGAGCGTCTGTGTGTCCAGAATATCGTCGTTTATGGAGCCGATCATAGCCAATTTTAGTCCGACTTCCTCGTCCTCGAATTTAGGCCAGAGTATTCCGGGCGTATCCAAAAGCTCAAAATCCTTTTTCAGCCTTATCCACTGCTTGCCCCTTGTCACTCCGGGCTTGTCGCCGGTTTTGGCCGTGGCCTTTCCAACGCTTTTGTTTATAAACGTAGATTTTCCCACGTTCGGTATGCCGACGATCATGGCTCTTACGGGCACAAAGAGCCTGCCCCTCGCCTTCTCCCTCTCTATCTTTTCCTTCATAAGCTCGGAAGCGGCGGCGGACACCCTGTTGACGCCTGTTCCCTTTACCGCGTCGGATATAATTACCGTAAAGCCCTTTTCCTCAAAATATTTTTTCCATATTTCCGTCTTCGCCGGGTCAGCCAAATCGCTTTTATTCATAACAATTATTCTTTTTTTATTTTTAGCCAGCGAATCTATGTCCGGGTTCTTGCTGCTGTATGGTATTCTGGCGTCGATAAGCTCCACCACCACGTCCACAAGAGAGATGTTTTCCTCCATCATCCTTCTTGTCTTTGTCATATGTCCCGGATACCATTGTATATTCATAATCCACCTCAAAATCCGTCGTTTCTTCACCGTTTAAGGCCAAGTCTGTATAATCTCTGTATTCTGTACTTTTTCTCGAACGTATCTATTTCCGATACAAATTCCCAGCCGTATTTTTCATAAAGCCCGTTATGCGCCGTAAACAGGTATAAATGCTCAAAATCCGTATTCCGCGCGGCCGAATCCCTGACGCTCTCCAAAAGTTTCCGTCCAAACCCTCTGCCTCTGCGTTCTTTTTCAATATACACATTGGCAAGCCACGGATATATGTCCGGCCTGACTTCCAGATCGCAGTATAAAAACTGGTACATACCAATCAGTTCTCCGCCGTCTAAAAGGCCATAGGTCTGGGGCAGCCCGAAGGCGCTCATCCCATGCTCTATATAGCACCTTACGGCCTCACGGCTGAATCCCTGTTCTTTTCCCCACCAGGTGTACATCCACCCGGTCATTTTGTCCAGGTCGGCTTTTTTGGCCGATGTCATTTTTGCTATCTCCGCCATATCCTTCTCAAGTCTTGTTTACTATTTTAAATCTGACTATGCCGACGATGTTCTTCCTGTCAAAGGAGCCGATATAGCTGTCTCTGCTGTCGGCGCTGACGTTTCTGTTGTCTCCCATGACAAAATACTCGTCCTCGCCGAGGCTCAGGGGATATTCTCTGTCGCCGCAGGACGTCATGGGCTCGTTTATATAATACTCGTCCAGAGTTTCGCCGTTGACCTCCGTCCTGTAACATTCTTCCTCATCGTCGTAATAAATATTTATCTCATCGCCGGGGCAGGCGATTACCCTTTTTATAAAGTTCTCGCCGTCCACCCCGTCGTCATATTCGCATATCACAATGTCGTTTCTTTTCGGCCCCCTTAGCTTACAGCTAAAAACGTCCGTAAAAACGTACTCTCCGTGGACATAATTGGGTATCATGGATGAGCCCTTCACCGCCGTGATCCTGAAACCGAAGTTTCTTATGGCAAGCACGGCCGCCACTCCTATGACGATAAGTATGAGCCATTCCCTTATCTCTTTTCCAATGTCTTTCCTTTTGTCATCCGCCATGCCTCTTACCTCCCGCCGTCCGTTTTCCACGCAGTTGAAAACAGCCCACGGAAAACTCCGTGAGCTGTGATTTTTGATTATCTTAAAGCTTCTTTAACTTTGGCTGCTTTACCAACTCTGTCTCTGAGGTAGTATAATTTAGCTCTTCTTACAATACCCTTCTTAACCATTTCGATATGGTCGATTCTGGGTGAATGAAGAGGCCATGTCTTCTCAACGCCTACTCCGGAAGCGATTCTTCTAACAGTGAAAGTCTCTCTCGCTCCGCCGTTCTGCTTTTTGATAACAATGCCTTCAAACATCTGGATTCTCTCTTTGGAACCCTCAACGACCTTTGCGTATACACGGATAGTGTCGCCTACATTAAACTGAGGAATGTCGCTTTTAAGCTGTTCAGCTTCGATCTGTTTAATTAACTCGTTCATTTGTCTTCCTCCTTTCTTCCAGCGGTGTTCATCAACGCATCAATTTATGGCCTTTCGCCGCGCCAGCGGAGCACCGGTAATCACAATCGCCGGCCGGGGCCGTTCCCACGGTCGAACATCAAATATTTTATCATATACAATATGATTTTTCAAGTGTTTTTTTAATATTTAAGAAGTGTTTTTACATTATATCCCTTAAGAGCGTCTCTTCCGTGCAGATCCTCCAGCTCAATGAGGAAGCAAAGGGCGCTTACCTCGGCTCCAAGGGACTCAACAAGGTCGATCATAGCCTTAGCCGTTCCTCCAGTGGCAAGAAGGTCGTCAACGATAACTACCTTCTGACCCTTCTGAAGAGCGTCCGTATGTATCTCTATGGTTGCCGTGCCGTACTCGAGGGCGTATTCCATGCTGACAGTCTCGGCAGGGAGCTTTCCTTTTTTCCTGATGGGTACGAATCCCTTTTTCTCATTATAGGCAAGGGGCATACCGAAAATAAATCCCCTTGATTCCGGCGCCACAATAACGTCGTAGTCCACGTTCTTCAGGCTGTCCTCTATCTCGTCAACGGCCTGTCTGAGCGCCTCGGGGTTCTTAAGCAGTGTCGTTATGTCTCTGAAAATTATGCCCTTCTCCGGAAAATCCTCGATGCTTCTTATGGTATCCTTTAAATTCATTGTTCTTCCTCCCAAAAAGCGATATATAATAATTTTACCACCGGAATGAGCTTATATCAAGCTGAATAGACTCAAAACCGTTATATCTGTTGATTTTCGGCGTATATACTATATCCGCCCTTACAGGGGAGCTCTCTCCCCGCAATATTCTCTGACAGTTTTCCTCTCCGTATTTTTCCCTTATATCCTCAAGCACCTGATCGGCGTCGCCGAACCAGAGCCCGGCAACCCTGTCCGTGCCGTCGTTAAATATAAACCGCATGGCGTTTCTGTTTTTTCCCATTATATACAGTCTTTCTACGCTCAGATCCTTCGCGGCGAAAACCGGCTTTCGGTTGCCCTTTCCGCAGGGCTCAATGAGATCAAGCTCCTCCACGGCTCTTTTGCTCAATGCCGAAAAATGCACGGCGGCGTCTATGGTTATCCGTTTGAACCTTTCGGCCTTATCCGGCCACGGCGGCTCGTTCATCCTTCTTATGAACTCCTCAAGGTCGCTTTTTCTCAGCGTCATTCCGGCCGCCATTGGGTGCCCTCCGAATCTTGTGAGCAGGTCGCTTACCCCGAGTATCCTCTCAAAAATGTCAAAGCCCTCAATGCTTCTTGCCGAGCCTTTTATATATCCGCTGTCCTCGCTGTCCGTCAGCACTATGACCGGCCTGTGATATATGTCCTTTATTCTTCCGGCCGCTATCCCCGCCACGCTTTCGTGGCATTTTGGATCATACTCTATTATAACGTCGTCCTCCGGCGGATTTTCGGCGAATTTTTGTCTTATCTGCCTGACGGCTCCGTCGGTGGCTTCCTTCCTTTCCTCGTTCAGCTCTATCAGCCTGTCAAGTATGGCCTCGGCCTCATCCGCGGATTTGGAGAAAAGCAGATCCATAACGAGCCTTGACGTGGACATCCTTCCTCCTGCGTTTATTACCGGGCCGATAAAAAATCCTACCCTGCCGACCGATATCTTCTCCCCTTCCTTCAGGCATCTGCGCAAAAGCGCCGCCAGGCCGAAGTTATCCGTGTTTTCAAGCCTTTTGAAGCCTTCTTTCGCTATTATCCTGTTTTCGTCCGTCAAATCGACTATATCGCATACCGTGGCGATGGCCGCGTATTGCAGAAGCTCGTGCAGCCTGTCATTGTCAACGCCGAATATGCCGTAGAGCGCCTCCGCCGTCTTATAGGCAATGCCCGCTCCGCATAGGGATTTATATGGATAGGGGCAGTCAGGTCTTTTGGGATCGACAACGGCATGGGCCGGCGGCATCAAATAATGTATTTCCCCGTTTTCCTCTTTATACTGCACCTCATGGTGATCGGTGACAATGACGGTAAGTCCCAGCTCCTCGGCCCGCTTTATAACATCCAAAGCCGCGATCCCGTTGTCGCAGGTAAGTATGGTGCTCACCCCGTCGGCTATGGCCGAGTCCACTATCCTGTCGTTTATGCCGTAGCCCTCGCTTGTCCTGTCGGGCACGTCATAGTCCGCCGTACCGCCGCATTCCGTAATGGCCTTCACGAGTATGCACCCGGACATGCATCCGTCAACGTCGTAGTCCTGCACCACCCTTATTTTTCTGTTATTCCTTATGTCGCCGCTTATTATCTCCGCCAGTATGGCCATGTCCTTCATTCCGTAAGGGTCATGCATATCCTTGAGGCCGCCATGCAAAAACCTCTCTATGTCCGCGTCCTCCGTTATGTCCCTGTTTCTTATGAGCTTGGCGGTTATGGGCGTTATGCCGAATTTTTCCGCGATGGCGGAGAAATCTGCCTTTTTGTTTGTCAAAAACCATTTTTCCATATTATCACCAAAATTTAGGGCTGTTAATAGAAAACTAATAACAGCCCGTCAAATCAAAGTCGGTTATTCAATTATACGGCCACTGCTTTAGCCGTCTTAATGCTCAAGCGCGTTCATTACCGCCAGTTTTATGACACGGCTGGAATCCGTCGCTCCGGAAATATCGTCAACCATAACGCTCTGACTTTCCTCGATGCTGTTGATAATATCAACGGCGTCCTCGCCCTTTTCCGTCTCAAACTGGTCAAGAGTTATCTTCTTGATCTCCTCGCCCTTTACAATTACGGAAACCTTGGCGTAAAGCGTCTCATAGGTATATTCTCCCGTATATGTTCCGTCGGCAAGCCCTTCCACGGAGATCTCCTTTATGGGCACCTCCTGCACAAGGTCATATTTCTTTCCTACTCCTCTGTAAAATGATATTCCAAAGCCTACGGCGAAAAGGGTAACACCCCAAATCAATATAAGCATACATTTCTTAAACGCCATGCTTCTGAAAAATCCAGACATCTTAACTCCCCCAAGTATATCTTCTTTCGACATATTATATCATTAATATTCGGTCTTTACAAGAATATATTTATCATTTATGTATAATGTTCGAATATATACCCGGAATTATATGTAATCAATATCTAATATTTGCCCCCGCAAGTCCATATTTACTATAATGGAGTAACATATTGAAAATCAGCATCGTATGATCATTGTTTCGCTGTCTCCGATATATATGTCGTACATATCCATTTTATTTCCCAAATAATATTGTATCATCGGCAAATCCGTCACAGGAACATATAAATAGTCTTCTTTCATAATTATATGAGTGGGCAGATTCGTTTCTTCCGAATTGACCGTCATTTTATCACTGTTTGGCATAAATTTAAAAGTTTTATCATTGACTTTGACAATGGCCGTCTTATTTACATCATCCCAAGTAACTATCGGATCATCATCCATCATTACCGCCATAGTCCGCAATGGTATCACAGCGTCTTCAACACTGTTAAAATAAACTCTTCCGTCCATATCTTTTCTGACGCCGTTTAAAAGATATTCCCCTGAATTATTACGGAAAAAATATATATTTCGTTTTTCTGTTTCTTTGGCCTCGGTCCATAACATATTTTCATAAATTTCTCCGGTAAACCAAATACCGTCCGTCTTCTCGCTCATTCGGATAAAATCTTTTAAGTCGTTGTACGCTATATAAAATTCTGATTCCAAAATCATTGGCTCAATTAAAAATTTATTTTCATAATTTTCTGTACTCATACCGTTTTTATCTATTACCAGATTCATATTGTTTACAGACACTGATAATTTTTCAGCGTCTGTATCTATATTTGTATCGCAGCCAATCGCATTTAAAAGGCTGTTTATCGGAATCATATATATGCCATTTTTGCTAAACGCCTGATTTTCCATTTTTAAAGTTCTGTCATCAAAGTATATATCATCTTCGCCCAATTTGAATTTGAATATATTTATCCCATATTCCATCTCGTTTCCATCGTATATTTCAAACCTGATATTTGTTATTCCGGCAATTTTTATAACTTCCTGCTTTTTCGTTTCATTCCAGAACTCGGATGTAACCACCAATGAATTATTGCCTGAGTCTGTCGCTATTGATGTAATATCAAGAACTTCCCTGTTCTCCGACAGTCTTTCTTTCGCCATTTTCAATTCATTCTCCGTATAAACCGCGTTTTCATAGGCGAAGCAAGATAAGCCCCCTGATACGGATACGCAAAGCGTGATGATCATACCTATTATAAATCTTTTCATATATCCATCTCCCTCTGCCGCAATATTATCTCGGTTTAAATAATTCCGCTTTATATTTCATTCACAGCTATATTATCCCATATTTTTATATTACTGTAAATATTTTATTTGCCATTTCCCGCAAGTTTAAACATTCGCCTTACCCCTAAATAATTTTCGTTATGCTTCCGCTCCGCCCGCCCAACGCCCCTTCACAAAAAAGGGCATATAAACGCTCTCTCAAAATATTCGCATAATTATTCATTTATTCCGTTTATTTTCGCAAAAAGATATTGATTTTTTAAAAGTTTCAATGTATACTTCATTTATATTATTTTTATGGAGGCTTAATCGTTATGAAAGAAAAAATCGTACTTGCATATTCCGGAGGTCTTGACACTTCCGTTATTATTCCCTGGCTTAAGGAAAACTACAACGACGCTGAGGTAATCGCCGTATGCGGAAACGTGGGACAGGGCAAAGAAACCGAAGGACTTGAGGAAAGAGCTTTGAAAACAGGCGCAAGCAAGCTCTATATAGAGGATCTTACGGAGGAGTTCATTACCGACGCCATTTTCCCCTGCGTAAAGGCCAACGCCGTTTATGAGGGAAAATATCTTCTTGGAACGTCCATGGCAAGACCCCTTATCGCTAAAAGACTTGTCGAGATCGCCCGCAAGGAAGGCGCGACGGCTATCTGCCACGGAGCGACCGGCAAAGGCAACGACCAGGTTCGTTTCGAGCTTACGATAAAGGCTCTCGCTCCCGATCTTAAGATCATCGCTCCCTGGAGGCTTGACACATGGAAGATGGATTCCCGTGAGGCCGAGGTAAAATATCTTGAGGAAAGAGGAATCCCCGCTCCCGTTAAAAAAGGCGAAAGCTACAGCCGTGACAGAAATATATGGCACCTCAGCCATGAGGGCCTTGATCTTGAAGATCCTTCCCACGAGCCCGATTATGACAAGATCCTTCAGATGAGCGTTACTCCCGAGAAGGCTCCTGACAAGGATACGTATATCACCCTTGGATTTGAAAAAGGCATATGCACGGAGCTCAACGGCAAAAAGGTCGGCCCCGTGGAGCTTCTTACGGAGCTTAACAGGATCGGCGGAGAAAACGGAATCGGTATCGCCGACATATGCGAGAACCGTATGGTCGGAATAAAATCAAGGGGAATCTACGAGACCCCCGGCGGAACGATCCTTCTTTACGCTCACAGGGAGCTTGAGTATCTCACCCTTGACAGAAAGACTCAGGCCTTCAACGAGGTCGCAAGCAACAAGTTCACCGAGCTTGTATATAACGGAGAATGGTACACGCCTCTCCGCGAGGCTCTTTCAGCTTATTTTGACAAGGTAAACGAGACTACGACGGGAACAGTAAAACTCAAACTTTACAAGGGCAACATCATCCCCGCTGGAGCTACTTCTCCTTATTCGTTATATAACGAGTCTATCGCAAGCTTTACAACCGGCGATCTTTACAGCCATAAGGACGCGACGGGCTTCATCAATCTTTTCGGCCTTCCCAGCAAGGTTCGCGCTATGGTGATGCAGAACGCCGAGAAAAACAACAAGCAATAACCACAATAAATAAATTTTCAGTCGAAAAAGTCCTTCGGGACTTTTTCGGGTTTAAAAATAATTTTTTATAATAAACATTTTTGAATAAATAAGATTAGGAGTAATAGATATGAAGCTTTGGGGCGGACGCTTTACAAAATCAACGGACAGCTTTACGGATCATTTTCATTCATCCATTTCCTTTGACCAGAGGATGTATAAAGAAGATATTACCGGCAGCATAGCCCATGCGGCCATGCTTGGAAAACAGGGAGTTATCTCCATGGAGGATTCCGAGCTTTTGCAGAAAACTCTCAAGGATCTTCTTGCCGACATCGAGGCCGGCAAGGTGGAGTTTGACGAGAAAGCCGAAGACATACATATGAATATCGAGACCCTTCTCATCGAAAGGATAGGGGACGTGGGCAAAAGGCTCCACACGGGCAGAAGCAGGAACGATCAGGTTGCCCTTGACATCAGGATGTATAACAGGGAACAGATAAAGGACATAAAGGCTCTTCTGCTTGAGCTCATAGAGGCGCTCAATACGATAGCCGAAAACAATGTCAACACTATCATGCCCGGCTATACCCATCTTCAGAGGGCTCAGCCCGTTACGCTGGCTCACCATGTCCTTGCCTACTGTGAAATGTTCAAAAGGGATGTGGACAGGCTCGGTGACACATACAGACGCACAAGCGTCATGCCTTTGGGTTCCGGCGCTCTCGCTGCCACGACCTACCCCCTTGACCGCCAGGCCGTATGCGACGCCCTCGGTTTTGACAGCATTACACTGGACAGCATGGACGGCGTTTCCGACAGGGATTTCTGTATAGATCTTCTTTCGGCCCTTTCCGTCATTATGATGCATCTCAGCCGTTTCTGCGAGGAAATAATACTCTGGAGCAGCCACGAGTTCAAGTTTGTGGAGCTTGACGACGCGTACTCCACAGGATCCAGCATAATGCCCCAGAAGAAAAATCCCGATATGGCCGAGCTCATAAGGGGCAAAACAGGACGTGTTTACGGACACCTTATGGGAATGCTCACCATGATGAAGGGACTCCCCCTCGCCTATAACAAGGATATGCAGGAGGATAAGGAAGCCGTATTCGACTCCATCGACACAGTCAAAATGTGCCTTCCCGTATTCACGAATATGATAAAAACAGCGGTATTCAATAAAACGAATATGTATAAAGCCGCTAAAGGCGGATTCACCAACGCCACCGACGCCGCTGACTGGCTTGTCAAAAAAGGCGTACCCTTCAGGGACGCCCATGCCATTCTCGGACATCTTGTGCTCTATTGCATAAACAACGATAAGGGGCTTGAGGATCTTACCCTTGACGAGTTCAGGGCCATTTCTCCCGTATTTGACGAGAGTGTATACGAGGCCATATCCGTGGAAAAATGCGTTGAGGCAAGAAGCATACCCGGAGGACCTTCGCCGGAGTATATCAAAAAACTCATAGAGATAAACAAAGAATATTTAAAGAAATAAATTTAATGAGGCTGTCCTATATGGATAGCCTTATTTTATATCGTCGAATCTTTCAACTTATATTTCCCTATTGTGTCTATTAAATCGATTTTCGCTGTTAGACTGATACAAAATCAATTTTTCTATTTATCGTTTAAATTCGGATTTTTTATAAAATTATAATGCAAGCATTTACAAATTATAAAATATATAGTATGTTTTTATTGGATTCATAGTGCTATTGAGTTTAATATGCAAGTTGATATTCATCTAACACTTGGACATTTCCTTTTTCTGAATATCTTGTAGGCAATTAATTATAACAATTTTCAATAATAAGGGAGGTATATATTCTATGAAAAAACTGCTTATAAAGCAGCTATTATATGAGATCATGCTAATACTCATTATAGTTTTCATAGTATATTTCCGTTTTGTCGTGGAAACCGGCTATGGTCTTGACCCCTCCTATCCTTATGCCAAATTTATGGCGTATGAAATATTCGGCCCTCTTATCTATATCGATATGCCGTTAATAATTCTTTTTGGGCTCCTGCTTGGCAAATATATATCCATTTCCGGTTATGAAGGCGACCCACTGGCACTGGCGGTTTTTCATCTTGTTTCCGGTCTGTTGGTAGGAACTGTGTCACTGCTTATAAGCTTACGCCTGTTATACATATCCGCAGTGCTTATCTGGGACGACTACGGCTGCTACCCTTTATTGATACTTGCCGCGGCCAATATATCCGCAGCCTGGAGGTACATACGGCTCAGAAAAAAGCGTAAACTCGATTAATGATACATTTTGCATGGACGGACACCTCTGCAGGCGTCCCTTTTATTTGCCGAAAACCTTTTGACTTTCAGCGGCGCCCTCGACTTACGCCTCTTTGCATGCTATACTTTATACAATTGGAGGTGCATAAATCATGTCCCAGATAACAAAAAGAGCTCTGGCCGCCTCGCTTAAGCGTCTGCTGGCCGAAAAGCCGCTGTCTAAGATCACCATTTCCGACATCACCGACGACTGCGGCATAAACCGTATGACATTTTACTATCATTTTCAGGATATATACGATCTCATCGAATGGATATGCCTTGACGAGGGCGGAAGAGCCATCGAGGGCAAAAAAGACTATAAAAGCTGGCAGGACGGTCTTGTCTCCCTCTGTCATGTGATGCTTGAGAACCGAGCCTTCATCGAAGGCGTGTACCATTCCGTTCAAAGGGAGCAATTGGAAAATTACCTCTACCGTGTGGTTTATTCCCTGCTTTTCGACGTTATCGAGGAGGTCGCGAAGGACCGCTCGATTTCCGCCGAGGATATGCGCTATATCGCAAATTTTTATAAGTACGCCTTTGCCGGCGTTATGCTTGAATGGGTAAAAAACAGCATGAGAGAATCCCCTGAAAGTCTCGCGGAAAACATAAGCCGCCTTGTGCGCGGGCAGTTTTCCCTCGCCATAGAAAATATGTCCGCAGTCTGAATATTATCAAAAACCGAATATTGATAAAAACCTTTACAGTTCGCCCCGCCTGATGGAATATGCATCACCCGGGGCTTTCTGTTTATTGCCGATAATATCCGCCGATAATACAATAAAGCCATCAAAACAAAAGCCATAACATAAAGGAGGCAATCATTATGTATTATTCCAGCGGAAATTACGAGGCCTTTGTCCGTCCCCTCAAGCCTGAGGGCGTGGAAATGAAATCGGCCTATATAATCGGCACGGGTCTTGCCGCCCTCAGCGCGGCCTGCTATCTGGTACGCGACGGACGTATGCCCGGCAAACGCATACACATTTTTGAGAAAGATCCCATCCCCGGCGGCGCCTGCGACGGATTTGAGTATCCCGGCCTTGGCTATGTGATGAGGGGCGGAAGGGAAATGGACAACCATTTTGAGGTAATGTGGGATCTTTTCCGTTCCATCCCCTCCATAGAAACGCCGGAGCTGAGCGTTCTTGACGAATATTACTATCTCAATAAGCGGGATCCTAACTATTCTCTTATGCGCGCCACGGAAAACAGGGGGCAGGACGCCCATACCGATGGAAAATTCGGTCTTTCCGATGCCGGCGCCATGGAGATCATGCGTCTTTTCTTCACTCCCGACGAGGAACTCTATGACAGACCGATAACCGACTTCTTCAGCAGCGAGGTTTTAAACTCCAACTTCTGGCTTTACTGGCGTACCATGTTCGCTTTTGAAAACTGGCACAGCGCGCTGGAGATGAAGCTCTATATCCGCCGTTTTATCCACCATATCGGCGGACTGCCCGACTTTAAGGCTCTGCGCTTCACCCGCTACAACCAGTACGAGTCCATGATACTGCCCATGGCCGCATATCTGGAAAAGGCCGGAGCGCAGTTCCATTACAACACAAAGGTCACCGATGTCGGATTTGATATTTCCGGCGGCAAAAAGAAAGCCGTCAGCATAAGTATTCTGACGGCGGACGGCGGACAGACCATTGACCTGACGGAAAACGATCTCGTTTTCATCACTCCGGGAGGATGCGTGGAAAATTCGTCCCTCGGCTCCCAGAACAGCCCGGCGAAATACGATCCGGAGCTTAAAGAAGGCGGCGGATGGGATATGTGGCGCAGGATAGCCGCCAACGATCCTTCCTTCGGCAATCCCGACAAGTTCTGCGGCGACCCCGAAAAGAGCAACTGGATGAGCGCCACCGTCACGACTCTGGACGACAGCATACCGCCATATATAAAAAATATATGCAAGCGTGACCCGTTTTCCGGCAAAGTCGTCACCGGAGGCATAGTGACCGTGAAAGATTCCAACTGGCTTTTGAGCTGGACATTCAACCGCCAGCCCCAGTTCCGTTCCCAGCCCAAAGGGCAGCTCGTCGGCTGGATCTACGGTCTTTTCAGCGACCGCCCCGGCAACTTTGTCAAAAAGCCCATGCGCGAGTGTACCGGCAAGGAGATATGCATGGAATGGCTCTATCATCTTGGTGTTCCCGAGGCGGAGATCGAGTCTATGGCAGAAAACAGCGCTAACACAATCCCCTGCATGATGCCATATATAACGGCGTTTTTCATGCCGAGAGCCGCCGGCGACCGTCCGAAGGTAGTCCCCGACGGAGCCGTGAATTTCGCCTTCATCGGTCAGTTCGCCGAAACTCCCAGAGACACCATATTCACAACCGAATATTCCATGCGCACCGGCATGGAGGCGGTTTATACTCTTCTTGACATCGACAGGGGCGTACCCGAAGTATGGGGCAGCGTCTACGATGTCCGCGACCTTCTCAACGCCTCCGTAAAGCTCAGGGACGGCAGAAAGATAACTGACATGCGCCTTGGTCTCAAGGAAAAGGTGGCTCTTAAGGAAGTTCTAAAGGCGGTCTCCGGCACCGATGTGGAGAAACTTCTGAAGGAATACGGGCTCATCTGACGTTTTCTCCGTCCCAACGCTCCGCCTATCCGCATATACTATCATATATGGCTCAAGGAGGATATCCTATGTACGAAAACGTATCCTGCTCCTGCTGTCCCGGCAGGGAGGAAGAAGGCTCCGCCGTGTTTTTCAGCGCCTGGCAGACAGGCTCCCTCTTTAACGGCGGATATGACGGGAACATCGTCTTTCAGAATTCCGAAAGCAGCAAGGGATTCTGCTTTGCCAACGGCGTTCTGACAGTATTCGCTCCGGGAGTGTATGCCGTGGATTACGGCGTATATGTTCCCGCCGGAACAGCCTTGGACACCACGTTCTATCTCAAAGCCAACGGCCGTTTTGTGCCCTCGGCCACGGTCAGAGCTGAACACGGCGCCTCCACCCCTTCGGAGGTATATTCGGCGAGGGCCGTCATAAGGGTGGGCTGTTCTCCCCTAAGTCTTGCCCTTTCCTCGTCGGAGACGCTTAACTATTCCGTCTCCGACGCCTCCGCTCTGGCCTCCATTTCGGTCATAAGGATAGGCGGATAAACAAAAGGAGGAGCTCTGTATAACACAGAGCTCCTCTCAGACTGTCAAAAAACTAATCCATTGTGAGCGGAAGGGTTCGGGAAACGAAGCGTTTCCTGAATTTAATCCGCAGGCGGAATTCATTTCCGCCGAGGAAAATCCC
>CAJFHC010000015.1 GCA_904378045.1 Candidatus Metalachnospira gallinarum
TGCGCCCTGACAAAGTTCAGGGCTTTCCGCAGAAATAGGGATTTATTGCCTTAATTTAAACTCGAAAAAGTCCCAAAGGACTTTTTCGACACGCTGATAATGTTTTGAGACAATTATTAAAAAAAGGACGGAGAATATGAAATCAGAAAGAAAATTTACGGCCGTAACCGTTACGGACAAGGCCGTCAGAGCCATAAAGGGAGGGCACCCCTGGGTGTTTTCCGACGAGGTGCTCGCTATAGAGGGCGGATATGAAAACGGGGATATAGTAGACGTGCTGTCCCTTAAAAACAGATATATGGGTTCGGGATTTATAAACGACAACTCAAAAATAAGGGTAAGGCTCATCTCAAACAACGCCAACGACAGATTTGACGACGCCTTCTGGGAAAGAAGGGTAAAATACGCCCTTGATTACAGAAGGACGGTAATGGGAGAGGACTTCGGCTGCTGCCGCCTTATTTTCGGCGAGGCCGACAGATTCCCCGGGCTTACGGCGGACAGGTTCGGCGACGTTCTTGTGACCCAGTGCCTCAGCCTTGGAACGGATAATATAAAAGACAGGCTCTATCCGATTATCGTAAGGACTCTCAGGGAAATGGGCGAGGAGATAAATGTCCTCTATGAGAGAAACGACGTAAAAATAAGAGAAAAGGAAGGCATGGAGGAGTATAAGGCGTTCTACGGCGGAGAGGGGCTGCTTACGGATACCGACGGAAAAACAATAATAACCGAAAACGGGATTAAATATAACGTGGATTATATAAACGGACAGAAAACCGGATTTTTCCTTGACCAGAAATACAACAGGCTTTCGGCGTCGAAGATCGCCCCTGGCAAAAAGGTGCTTGACTGCTTTACCCACACCGGAGCCTTCGCCCTCAACTGCGCGGCCGCGGGAGCCGAAATGGTGACCGCCGTGGACGTTTCAAGGGACGCGGTGGAAATGACGAGAAAAAACGCCGCCCTTAACGGATTTACAAATATGGATTTTGTCTGCGCCGACGTTTTTGAGCTTCTTACGGAAACGGCCAACAGCGGCAAAAAGCCTTACGACTATATTATACTTGACCCTCCGGCGTTCACAAAAAGCTCGGCGACGGTCAAAAACGCCGAAAGGGGATACAAGGAGATCAATATGAAGGCCATGAAGATCCTTCCCAGAGGCGGATACCTTTCCACCTGCTCCTGCTCACATTTTATGACTGACGAGCTTTTCAGGAAAATGCTCAGGTCAGCGGCGGCGGACGCCGGAGTGGAGCTCAGGCAGATAGAGGCCAGACAGCAGTCTCCCGACCATCCCATACTGTGGAACGTCCCCGAAACGGACTATCTCAAGTTCTATATTTTCCAGGTCGTTTGAGAAAAGAGCGGGCAGGGAAGCTTTTTGTAGGATTTTAACAAAATATGTACAATCTTATTATTTAATTTGTTTAATGGGCATATTGGCTTAATCTTTATTGAATGTTAAAATAAAAAAGTAAAAGGACCCTCCGTAACTGACGGAAGTATGGGTTTAACCATAGGGGAGCGGAGGGAATAAGGATTATGTCGACCGTCTGGGCAGTCTTATCAATATAAAAGGGATAGGACTGTCCTTTTTTATTTGTTTTACTTTCCATTTTAATTTTTATTCCGGAGGTATTTTTATGAAAAAAGTAGCGATCATTATGGGCAGCGACAGTGATCTCGCGGTTGTGTCAAAGGCTTTTGACAAGCTCGACGAGTATGGAGTTCCCTACGAGGTACATGTTTTTTCAGCGCACAGAACGCCAGAAGAAACGAAGGCGTTTACGGAGAACGCGGCTGAAAACGGATTTGGAGTAATTATCGCGGCGGCCGGAATGGCGGCTCACCTCGCGGGAGCGATAGCGGCAAACACAACGCTCCCTGTTATTGGAATACCCATAAAAAATGATACTTTAAGCGGCATGGACGCTCTTTTATCCACGGTTCAGATGCCTTCAGGGATACCTGTAGCCACCGTAGCGATAAACGGAGCCGCCAATGCCGCTTTGCTTTCCGTTCAGATCCTCGCCCTGACGGAGAAGGAGCTGGCGGACAAGCTCAAGGCGGACAGAGCCGCGAACAGAGAGAGGATCCTCGCCAAAAACGCGGAAATAACGGCAAAATACAGCAAAAACTAATTTTATTTTAAATTATAAAAAAGGAGAAGGCCAAAATGGAAAAAAGGGAACAGTTATACGAAGGAAAAGCAAAAAAAGTTTATTTAACGGATGATCCGGAATTATATATCGTGTCCTACAAGGACGACGCCACGGCTTTTAACGGTGAGAAAAAAGGAACCATCGTCGGCAAAGGCTCCATAAACAACAGAATGACAAATATGCTTATGAAGGTGCTTGAGAAAAAGGGCGTGCCCACTCATTTTGTCGAGGAGCTCAACGACAGGGAGACGCTTGTAAAGAAAGTAAGCATCGTGCCCCTTGAGGTAATTATAAGGAACATTTCGGCGGGCTCCTTCGCCAAACGCTTCGGCGTTGAGGAAGGCATCGTATTCGACGAGCCCACGATCGAGTTCTCATATAAAAATGACGAGCTTGGCGACCCTCTTATGAACGCTTACCACGCCATCGCCCTTAAGCTGGCCACAAGGGAAGAGATCGAGACAATAAAGAAAATGGCCTTTACGGTAAACGATACGCTCAAGGAATATTTCCTCGCGCTTAATATCAAACTTGTTGACTTCAAGATCGAGTTTGGAAGGCTTTCCGACGGAACGATCGTGCTTGCCGACGAGATCTCGCCCGATACATGCAGGCTTTGGGACAAGGACACCAACGAGAAGCTCGACAAGGATCGTTTCAGAAGAGACTTAGGCGGAACCGAGGAGGCGTATCAGGAAGTTATGCGCCGTTTAATGGGGGAGTAATAAAATGAGTTCATTAAGAGAGGAATGCGGCGTTTTCGGAGTTTTCGCCAACGAGACATCCGACCTGGCGCCGATGGTGTATTACGGACTTTTCGCCCTTCAGCACAGGGGACAGGAAAGCTGCGGTATTGTTGTAAACGACGACGGGCTTTTTACGTCCCATAAGGACGTCGGTCTTGTGAACGACGTGTTCACAAAGCCCGTCATAGAAAGCCTTGGCCAGGGAAATATGGCCGTGGGACACGTCAGATACGGAACGACGGGCAGCAACGACAGAGCCAACGCCCAGCCCATAGTCGTAAATCATATCAAAGGAAGAATGGCCCTTGCCCACAACGGAAATCTCGTAAACTCCCTGGAGCTCAGGGAGGAGCTGGAGATGAATGGCTCCATTTTCCACACCACAAGCGACACCGAGGTGATTTCATACATTATCATCAGGGAAAGAATACATTGCTCGTCCATCGAGGAAGCCGTAAACAGGGCTATGCACAAAATAAAGGGAGCGTACTCGCTTGTTATCATGTCTCCCTCAAAGCTCATCGCCGCCAGGGACGAGAGAGGCTTCAGGCCGCTCTGCTACGGAGTGACGGACGACGGAAAATATGTGGTCGCCAGCGAAAGCTGCGCCCTTGACGCCGTCGGCGCGACGCTTATAAGGGACATCAAGCCCGGAGAGATCGTAGTATTTGATAAGGACGGAGTGCGCACCATAGAAGATCACTGCGGAAAGGCCGATCCTGCTATGTGCGTGTTCGAGTATATTTATTTCGCCCGTCCCGATTCCGTCATTGACGGCCATTCGGTGCATAACGCGAGACTGAGGGCAGGAACTTTCCTCGCTTTGGAGCATCCCGTGCAGGCTGACATCGTCATCGGCGTTCCCGACTCCGGAATAGACGCCGCCATCGGATACTCAAGACAGTCGGGCATACCCTACGGCATTGGATTTATAAAAAACAAATATATAGGAAGAACATTCATCGACGCCGGACAGAAATCAAGGGAAAACAAGGTCAAAATAAAACTTAATCCCATTTCCGAGACGGTAAACGGAAAGAGGGTCGTTCTTATTGACGACTCCATAGTAAGAGGAACAACGAGCAAGCGAATAGTACAGCTTTTGAGAAACGCCGGAGCCAAGGAAGTCCATATGCGCGTTTCCGCCCCTCCCTTCACGAACCCCTGTTACTACGGCACGGATATAGACTCAAGGGAGAACCTTATCGCCAACCATCATACGGTGGAGGAGATAGCCGAGATAATAGGAGTGGACAGCTTAGGCTACCTTAATACGGAATATGTAAGCCTTTTGGCCGGAGGAAGCCACTGCGGAGGATTCTGCGCGGCCTGCTTCGACGGAAAATATCCGACGGAAACGCCCAAAAGGGCTTCAAAAAGCAGATTTGAACAGAAAATAACGGAAGGAAAGAAGGCGAGAGAAAATGAAGAGCATGAGTGAGAGCTATAAGGCGGCGGGCGTGGACATCACTGCCGGATACAGAGCCGTTGAGCTTATGAAACAGCATATCGCGAGAACTATAACGGCCGGAGCGGCGTCCGATATAGGCGGCTTCGGCGGACTGTTCGAGCTGGACATTACGGGAATGGAAAGACCCGTCCTCGTAAGCGGCACGGACGGAGTCGGAACGAAGCTCAAGCTGGCGTTCATCATGGATAAGCATGACACCATCGGCATCGACTGCGTGGCAATGTGCGTCAACGACATCATTTGCTGCGGAGCCAAGCCTTTATTTTTCCTTGACTATATAGCCTGCGGCAAAAACGTCCCCGAAAGGATCGCCGAGATCGTAAAGGGCGTCGCCGAGGGATGCGTGCAGTCTGGAGCCGCCCTCATCGGAGGAGAAACGGCGGAGATGCCCGGATTTTATGGTATCGACGAATACGACCTCGCCGGATTTTCCGTCGGCGTTGTCGATAAAAAGAAAGTGTTTGACAACAGCTCCGTAAAAGAGGGGGACGTTATCATCGGGCTTCCTTCCAGCGGAGTGCATTCCAACGGTTTTTCCCTTGTGAGAAAGATTTTTGATATTGAAAACAGGGACATCAAACAGCCCGTTGCCGAGCTTGGGGGACTCTCCCTCGGAGAGGCGCTGCTTACTCCCACGAAAATATATGTCAAACCCGTGCTCGCTCTGGCCCAGCAGGTAAATATTAAGGCCGTGTCACATATTACGGGCGGCGGCTTCTACGAGAACATTCCAAGAAGCATTCCGAAGGGCCTCAGCGCGAAGATCGACAAACAGGCTCTCAGAATACTTCCAATATTTGACCTCATAGCCAGGGAAGGAAACATCCCCGAAAGGGATATGTTCAACACCTTCAATATGGGCGTCGGAATGAGCATCGTCGTAAGCGCGGACGACGCCGAAAAAGCCGTCGAAACACTTAAGGCAGCCGGCGAGGACGCTTATGTCATCGGAGAGGTAGTAAAATCCGATGAAGGCGTGATAATCGCCTGACGGAGGACAAAATGGACAAAAAAACGAGGATAGCCGTTTTTGTATCCGGAGGGGGAACAAACCTCCAGGCCATCATTGACGCGGAGAAAAGCGGCATCATAAAAAGCGGAAAAACAGAGCTTGTCATCTCCGACAACCCGGAGGCCTACGCCCTTGAGAGAGCGAAGGCCAACGGAATAAAGACCGCCGTTGTCCTCAAAAACAACGGTCAGTCGGAGTTTGAGAAAAAAATATCGGAGATACTTGCCGAAAACAAAATAGAAATGATTATTCTTGCCGGATTTATGTGCATTTTGAGTGCGGATTTCACCTCAAAATGGCCGGAGAGGATAATAAATATCCATCCTTCCCTCATACCGTCCTTCTGCGGAAAGGGCTGCTATGGGCTCCATGTGCATGAAAAGGCCCTTGCCTACGGCGTGAAGGTTACGGGAGCCACGGTGCATTTCGTAAACGAGATACCCGACGGAGGAAGGATAATAAGCCAGAAGGCAGTTTATATTGAGGACGGAGACACGCCGGAAACGCTCCAAAGAAGGGTTATGGAGCAGGCAGAGTGGATACTGCTTCCCGCCGCCGCCGAGAAGGTTGCCGGGGAGATAGCCGAAAAAGGAGAAAGCTATGGACATTTATAAAATAAATAATATTGGCGGGCTTATCAAAGACAACGAATATGTTGGCAGAGGAATAGTGATAGGAAAGACTGCGGATGGAACAAAGGCCGCTGCCGCCTATTTTATAATGGGCAGAAGCGCCAACAGCAGAAACAGGATTTTTAAGGAAGAGGGCGAGGACATTACCATATATCCCTTTGACGAGTCAAAGGTGGAGGATCCAAGCCTTATCATCTACCACCCCGTAAGAAAGGCCGGAAATAAGCTCATTGTCACAAACGGCGACCAGACCGATACCATATACGATTTCGTGACGGCTGGAAAGACGTTTAAGGAAGCCCTTGAGACAAGGCAGTTCGAGCCCGACGCTCCGAATTACACGCCGAGGATAAGCGGTATGCTCACCTTTTCGGAAAACGATTTCGAGTATTCCATGAGCATACTTAAATCCATGGATGCCGAGGGAAGCCAGTGCGCCAGATACACATTCGACTACAAGCCTATGAACGGTCTCGGCCACTTTATCCACACCTACGAATGTAACGGAGATCCCATACCCACGTTCCAGGGAGAGCCCGAAAGGGTGGCCATTCCCGACGACATAGACGAATTCGCCGATAATTTATGGGAAAATCTCAACGAGGACAATAAAATTTCCCTTTATGTGAGATATATCGACCTTAAAGACGGATCTACCCAGAGCGTTTTGTTCAACAAAAACCTTATGTGATCATCATAAAAGGAGAGACGGTTATGAAAGAATTTGAGCTTAAATACGGCTGCAATCCAAATCAGAAGCCCGCTAAGATCTATATGGCCGGAGGAAAAGAGCTTCCCATAGAGATACTTAACGGAAAACCCGGATATATAAATTTTCTTGACGCTTTCAACAGCTGGCAGCTTGTTAAGGAGATAAAAGAGGCCCTCGGCTTATGCGCGGCCGCTTCTTTTAAGCATGTCAGCCCCACTTCGGCGGCTGTCGGCAATAAGCTCAGCGATAAACTGAAAAAAGCCTGCTTCGTGGACGATATAGAGGGACTTGACGATTCGCCCCTTGCCTGCGCCTACGCCAGAGCGAGAGGAACGGACAGGATGTCGTCCTTCGGAGATTTTATCGCTCTCAGCGACGTTTGCGACAAGGTAACGGCGACCATCATAAAAAGAGAGGTGTCCGACGGCATAATCGCTCCCGGATATACCGACGAAGCCCTTGAGATACTCAAATCAAAAAGAAAGGGCACATACAACATCATAAAGATCGACCCCGACTATGTTCCCGAGGAAATGGAAACAAAGCAGGTGTTCGGCATCACATTTGAGCAGAAAAGGAACAACTTTGAAATAAACAGGGAGCTTTTGAATAACATAGTTACAAAAAACAAGGAGCTTCCCGAGTCGGCCGTAAGGGATCTTATAATCGCCCTTATCACCCTTAAATATACCCAGTCAAATTCCGTATGCTTCGCCGCCGACGGACAGGCCATAGGCGTGGGAGCCGGACAGCAGTCAAGGATACACTGCACGAGGCTGGCCGGGAACAAAGCCGATATATGGCACCTGAGACAGCATGATAAGGTTCTTGGACTTCCTTTTAAGGCAGGCATCGGCAGACCCGACAGGGACAACGTCATCGACCGGTATATTTCCGAGGACGACAGGGACGAGGTGCTTGATAACTGGGAAAAATATTTCGAGTATAAGCCTGAACCCCTTACAAAGGAGGAAAAGAGGGAATATCTTGACGGTATAAGGGGAGTTGCCCTTGCCAGCGACGCCTTCTTCCCCTTCGACGACAACATCGAGAGGGCGAGAAAGAGCGGAGCGGACTATATCGCCGAGCCCGGCGGCTCCGTGCGAGACGACATTGTCATAGACTGCTGCGATAAATACGGCATAGCTATGGCCTTCACGGGTATGAGACTTTTCCACCATTGATAACGAGAACAGGCAAAGGGGAATGAAGATATGAAAGTAATGGTTGTAGGCGGAGGCGGAAGAGAGCACGCCATAATCAAAAAAATAAAGGAAAACAAAAACGTTGAGAAGATATACGCCCTTCCCGGAAACGGCGGTATTGCCGCCGACGCCGAGTGCGTTGACATCGGGGCGAAGGATATAGAGAAAATAACGGTATTCGCCAAAGAAAACGGCATAGACTACGCCATAGTCGCTCCCGACGATCCCCTTGTTCTGGGAGCGGTGGACAGCCTTCAGGCCGCAGGAATACCTTGCTTCGGCCCCGAGGCGAAGGCCGCCATAATAGAGGGAAGCAAAATTTTCTCAAAAAATCTTATGAAAAAATACGGCATACCCACAGCGGCCTACGAAGTGTTCGACAACGAGGCGGATGCCCTTAAATATCTCGAAAACTGCAAATATCCGACCGTCATAAAGGCTGACGGTCTTGCCCTCGGAAAGGGCGTTATAATCGCTCAGACAAAGGACGAGGCCGTAAAGGCCGTGCGTTCCATGATGGAGGATATGATATTCGGAAACAGCGGGGCAAGGATAGTAATAGAGGAATTTCTCACCGGGCCGGAGGTATCGGTGCTTTCCTTCACGGACGGAAACGTCGTCGTTCCCATGGTATCGTCAATGGATCACAAGCGCGCCCACGACAATGACGAGGGCCCCAATACCGGCGGAATGGGAACCGTGGCTCCCAATCCATATTACACGAAGGAAGTCGCCGACGAATGTATGGAAAAAATATTCCTTCCTACAATAAAGGCCATGAACGCCGAGGGCAGGACGTTTAAAGGATGTCTGTACTTCGGGCTTATGATAACCAAAGACGGCCCCAAGGTCATAGAGTACAACTGCCGTTTCGGAGATCCCGAGACACAGGTAGTGCTTCCCCTGCTTGAGAGCGACCTTCTTACGGTAATGCAGGCCGTAACCAACGGCGCCCTTGCCGATACGGAAGTCAAATTCAGCGATAAATGCGCCTGCTGCGTAATACTCGCCTCTAAGGGATACCCCGTAAAATACGAGAGCGGATATGAGATCGTCCTTCCGGAAACAAAGAATGACGAGGTAATATATGTGGCCGGAGCGAAAAAAGACGGAGACAGGCTCCTTTCCTCGGGCGGCCGAGTGCTTGGAGTGACGGCGGTGGCCGGAGAGCTTAAGGAAGCCATAGACAAGGCTTACAGCCTCACCGAAAAAGTGAAATTTGACAACGGCTTTTGCAGGAAGGACATAGGCAAAAGAGCGCTTATGAGAAAGTGAGGACTCGTTATGGTTTACAGAATTTATGTTGAAAAGAAAAAAGAGCTTGCCAACGAGGCTAAATCCCTTATGGGAGATATAAAAGCCTTTCTCGGAGTAAAGGGCGTAACGGATCTGAGGATAGTAAACTGCTATGATGTTGAGAACATAGACAGGGAGCTTTTTGACTATTGCTCAAAAACGGTATTTTCCGAGCCCCAGCTTGACGATATATGCGACTCGGTGGACTTTGGAAACGCCGTTGTTTTCGCCGTGGAATTTCTCCCCGGACAGTTTGACCAGAGGGCTGACTCCGCCGCTCAGTGCATACAGATCATATCCCAGAAGGATAAGCCCATTGTAAAAACAATGAAAATATACGCCGTTTACGGAGATATTTCCGAAAAAGACACGGAAAAAATAAAGAAATACGTTATAAACCCCGTTGAGGCGAGGGAGGCTTCCCTTGAAAAGCCGGAAACCCTCTCCGTTAAGTACGACATTCCCACCGAGGTGGCAGTGCTCCACGGCTTTACTCAGCTTGACGAAAACGGCCTTAAGGCTTTTATCGCCGAAAACGGCCTCGCCATGGATTTCGGCGACATTGCCTTTGTCCAGAACTATTTTAAAAACGAAAAGAGAGACCCTTCCATTACGGAAATAAAGGTTATCGACACATACTGGTCGGATCATTGCAGGCATACCACCTTCCTTACGACCATCGACAGCGTGGATTTTGAGGACGAGCTTGTAAAAGCCGCCTATGACGAGTATATGGCGGACAGGGAGGCCGTAGGGGACAAAAAGAAAGTCTGCCTTATGGACATCGCCACCGTAGCCGTAAAGGCGCTCAGCAGGGAAGGAAAGCTGGATAAGCTGGATAAGTCGGAGGAGATAAACGCCTGCTCCATAAATATGGACGTGAGCGTGGACGGCAAAACCGAAAAATGGCTGCTTATGTTCAAAAACGAGACGCACAACCATCCCACGGAGATAGAGCCCTTCGGAGGAGCCGCCACATGCATCGGAGGAGCCATAAGGGATCCCCTTTCGGGACGTTCCTATGTTTACGGAGCCATGAGGATCACGGGAGCCGGAGACCCCCTCAAGCCCGTGGAAGAAACAATAGAGGGCAAGCTGCCCCAGCGTAAGATCGTAACGACCGCCGCCGCCGGATATTCCTCCTACGGAAACCAGATCGGCCTTGCCACAGGAATTGTAGACGAGATATACCATCCCGGATATGTGGCCAAAAGGATGGAGGTCGGAGCCGTTATAGCCGCCGCTCCCGTGGAAAACGTGCGCAGGGAAAGGCCGTCCGACGGAGACATCGTCATACTTTTAGGCGGAAGAACTGGAAGGGACGGCTGCGGAGGAGCGACGGGCTCGTCCAAGGCGCATGACGTAAAATCCCTTGAAAGCTGCGGAGCCGAGGTTCAGAAGGGCAACGCCCCCGAGGAGAGAAAATTACAGAGACTTTTCCGCGAGAGCGAAGCCGCCAAAATGATAAAACGCTGCAACGACTTCGGAGCGGGCGGAGTTTCCGTTGCCATAGGAGAGCTGGCCGACGGTCTGGAGATAAATCTTAACGCCGTGCTCAAAAAATACGACGGCCTTGACGGAACGGAGCTTGCCATAAGCGAGTCCCAGGAAAGGATGGCCGTTGTGGTAGCTCCCGAAAACGTGGATAAATTCCTTAAGCTGGCGGAGAGGGAAAACCTCGAGGCTTCCATAGTAGCGGAGGTAAAGGCAGAGCCCAGACTTATCATAAGATGGAACGGAAAGGACATAGTCAATATTTCAAGGGAATTCCTTGACACAAACGGAGCCGAAAAGCATACGACTGTAAAAACTCCTTCCCCCGCTGACTGGAAAAAGGATACGGCGGGAGACTTCCCCGGATTATATAAAAAGCTGGCGGGAGACCTTAACATATGCTCAAAGAGGGGACTTTCCGAAAGATTCGACTCCACCATCGGAGCCGGCGGGGTTCTTATGCCCTTCGGAGGAAAGTACCAGATGACGCCCGTACAGGCCATGGTGCAGAAAATACCTGTGCTTAAGGGCGAAACGAGCACCTGCTCGTTTATGAGCTGGGGATTTAATCCTTATATATCCGAGAAGAGCCCCTATCACGGAGCTTATCTTGCCGTAGTCGAGTCGGTTTCAAAGCTCATCGCCTGCGGAGCGGAATTTAAGGACGTTTATCTCAGCTTCCAGGAATATTTTGAAAGACTGGGAGAGGATCCCGAAAAATGGGGAATGCCCTTCGCGGCTTTGCTCGGAGCCTATAAGGCGCAGAAGGAGCTTGGCATAGGAGCCATCGGAGGAAAGGACTCCATGAGCGGAACCTTTGAGCATATACATGTTCCGCCTACGCTCATTTCCTTCGCCGTAACGACGGGGGACATCAAAAACGTGATTTCCGGCGAGTTTAAGGAGGCCGGAAGGAAGGTCGTTCTCGTAAGACCCGAGACGGACGAAAACGGGCTTCCCGTAACTCAGTCCCTTGTAAAAATATATGACGACATATACAGACTTGTTTCCGAGGGAAGGGTAAATTCCGCCTATGCCCTTGGAATGGGCGGCGTGGCTGAAGCCATACTCAAGATGGCTATGGGAAATATGATCGGCTTCAGATTCGAGAGCGTCATACCCAAAAATCTTATATTCGAGTACAATTACGGCGGATTTGTGCTGGAACTCAAGGACGACACGGAAATCGGCGTTACTCTCGGATATACCACGGCCGACGAGGTAATTGACTATAAATGCGACACGCTTCTTCTTAAGGAGCTTGTAAAGGATTATGAGGACAAGCTGGAAAGCGTATATCCCTGCAACATTCCTTCGGGAAACAGGGAAATACCCAAATTTGAGTACAGGGCTTCGTCCTATCCCGCTCCGGCGGCTAAAATCGCAAGACCCAAAGTGCTTATCCCGGTTTTCCCCGGAACGAACTGCGAGTATGACTCCGCCAGAGCCGTGGAAAGAGCCGGAGCCGAGGCTGAGATATTCGTTATAAACAACCTCACTCCCCAGTCCATAAGCGAGTCCATAAAGGATTTCGCGGCTAAGGTAAGACAGTCGCAGATCATATTCATCCCCGGAGGATTTTCCGGCGGAGACGAGCCGGACGGTTCCGGAAAATTCATTACGGCCTTTTTCAGAAACGGAGCCGTAAAGGAAGAGGTAACGAAACTTCTTGAGGACAGAGACGGACTTATGTGCGGAATATGCAACGGATTCCAGGCGCTTATAAAGCTCGGCCTTGTTCCCTACGGAAAAATAATAGACACGGACGAAAACTGCCCTACGCTTACGTTCAACACAATAGGCAGACATCAGTCCAAAATAGTAAGGACGAGAATAGCCTCAAACAAATCTCCCTGGCTTATGAACACAAACGTGGGAGACGTGTATAACGTGCCCATTTCCCACGGCGAGGGAAGATTCATAGCTTCCGACGGCGTCATAGCCGAGCTTGTCAAAAACGGACAGATAGCTACCCAGTACGTTGACATAAACGGAGAGCCAACGGACGATATAAGATACAACCCCAACGATTCCGTATGCGCCATCGAGGGAATAACATCTCCCGACGGCAGGGTCATCGGAAAGATGGGACATTCCGAAAGATGGAACGAGGGACTTTACAAAAATGTTCCCGGAAACTATGACATTGGAATGTTCAAATCGGCGGTTGAATATTACAGGTAATTCAAAACTTAATCAAATCAAAAAAATCGGCGGTCTAAAAAAGATCGCCGATTTTTTTCAATCGCTTTGGCGGCTGTTTTTGTTATAAACCGTTTCCGGCGGCATATATTCCAGTAAGGAGGGATAAATATGCCAAAAAGGAAATACGACAGGATATTTATGCTGTTGAACGGTATCAACGACGGATTGGGAGCAAACATAAACGGAAGCTGCGACATTGAGATAATAGACGGCAGAGGCAAGCTGAAGGTCTATATCGGAGGGATAGGAAGGCTTAAGGATAAGCAAAGGACATTTTATCTAATATGCCGGGGCTCGGATAATTCGACGGCCGTCCCGGTCGGAAGCGTCGAGAGGAACGGGCTGAACGCCGTGCTTGAAAAAAACTTCGATCCGGATAATATGTTCGGAAGCGGAAAAAGCGTCGGCAGCGTAAACGCCGCGGCCGTCTGGGAGGACGGGGAAGGGCCGTCAAAGGCCATACTCGAGGGGTTCGTGTCCCAAAGGACAGACTGGAAAAACGGCCTTGAAACGCCGAATACCAAACATCAGCCAGACGGTAATATAATAAAAACACCGGCGGTAAACAAATCGGAAAGCGAGAAGAAAAGCAGCATAGAAAACAATATAGAAAGCAGGATAGAAAGCAAACTGGCCGAATACGTTAAAGCCTCCGGGCAAATTTCCGAAGCAAAACCGGCAAGCCGCATAACCGCGGGCGGCAGACCGGTTCATCCGGACGGCGAAAGCGTCTCTGAAAAGGAAGCGTCGCCGCACGATACGTTCAGGGCTATGGTCGAAAAATTCAAAAGCGAGCTGAAAACGCTCGATGAAATGGGCTTCATCGATAAATCGGCGATTTATCCCGCCGGGGATGAAGCCGGCCAAAAGTCCGAAGAGAATGGCGGCGAAGACTCTGAGACGGATGAAAAAAGTACCCGTACGGCGGCCGAATGGGACAAACTGTTTGAAAAAAGCGACAGGCTTGACGCCGGCGGCGGAACGGTCTGGGTTAGAACGGATCAAAGAGAAATGTATATGCTGCCTTCGGCGGCGGAGGATCTAAGGCGGCTGTTCGTGAAAAACGGGGCGAGAGCCGGCAGACATCTTTTGGCCGGAAAAAACGGCGGCAGCTATTACATAGGCGTGCCCGGCACGGACGGCCAGAGAGAAACGGCTCAGGAAAACGGATTTTACGATTTTCTTCCGGTCGGGGACGGAAACGCCGGCTATTGGATAAAGGAACTGCCGGAAATTTGATTTGGAAATTTTAAAGAAAAATTAATGGTTTCGTTTCTCCGCAGGGTCTATACTTAAACGGACGGGGGATGAAGCCGATGAAAAAAAGACAAAAAACGGCCGCGGCTCTGACAGCGGCTCTGCTGGCGGCCGTGGTTTTAAATGTTTCAAACAAATCAATAACCGTTACGGAAATAACCGTTGAAAGCGAAAAAATACCGCCGGAGTTTGACGGATTTACGATAATGCAAATATCCGATCTACACAACGCCGAATTCGGCGCGGGACAGAGCGACATAACCGAAATCATAAACAGCGAAAAGCCGGACGCCGTCGCGGTCACCGGCGATTTTATCGACTCCCGCAGGACGGACGTTGATAAGGCGCTGGAACTCATAGACGGGCTGGACGAGGGCATACCGGTATATTACTCTACCGGCAATCACGAGAGCAGGACGGACGAATTTGAAAAGCTCGAAAAGGGGCTTTTGGATAGGGGAGTGACCGTTTTGCAGGGAGAAAAGAGCGTGATAGAAAAAGACGGCTCGTGTATCAGCATTATCGGCGTTGACGACCCGTCCTTTGGAGGACGCGTTTCGGACGTTATTTCCTCCCTCATAGACGGCAATTATACCATACTTCTCGCCCACCGTCCGGAGCTTATTGACGAATATTCCCAAGCCGACCTCGTGCTTTGCGGCCACGCCCACGGAGGGCAGATAAGACTGCCTTTTATTGGCGGGGTGTACGCTCCCGGGCAGGGCTTTTTCCCGGAGTACGCCGAGGGAAAGCGCGTTATCGGCGGCACTTGCCTTATAATAAGCAGGGGGCTTGGAAACAGCCTGTTTCCCTTCAGAATCAATAATCCGCCGGAGCTTGTAAAAATAACGCTTACTTGTGGAAATAACACTTAAATACAAATAATTCACATAAACCCTCAGACCGGCAAACGGTTTGGGGGCTTTTGATTTTATCCGTTAGCGGGATAGAATTTTAAGGCATTCAGGCGTTAAAATCAATATATAAGCTAAAAACATAAACCGGACGGATACTACGGAGGTGAAACATAATGGAAAGGGAAGGGATGGTTTTTTACAGGAGCTTTTACGAAGCGATAAAAGAGCTGCCTCCCGAGGATTTTAAAAAATGCGCCTCGGCCATACTGGAATACGGCCTTAACGGCACGGAGCCCGAAAGCGGCGGCATAGAAAAAACGGTATACATAATGGCCAAGCCGCAGATCGACAAAAATAACCAGCGCTATGTAAACGGCAAGCTGGGAGGAAGGTCAAAGAACCAAAACGAAACCGGAGACGAACCAACGGACGAAGATACAAAACCAAAGGGGAACCAAACAGCGCCCAAAGCCGAACCTAAAGAAAAAGATAAAGAAAAAGTTAAAGAAAAAGTTAAAGAAAAAGATAATGTAAATGATAAAGTAAATGATATTGCATTAAGCTCGGAGCTTGGCGCCTCCGAGCATCAGGAGGCGGTAATAACGCTTCCTTTGAATGACAAAAGCGAATATCCCGTATTTGATGGAGCGGTTCAAAAATGGGCGGAACTGTACCCTGCTGTCGACGTGATACAGCAGCTTCGAGGCATGAGGGGATGGCTGGAAGTCAACCCGGCAAGACGAAAGACAAAAAGGGGAATCGAGAAGTTCATCAACGGCTGGCTGGCAAGGGCGCAGGACGGCGCTTCGGCTACGCCAAAGACCGTGAAAAAGAAGGAATTTAACTATGAACAGAGGGATTGGGACTTTGACGAGCTTGAGAGGATAAAAAGAGCCGAGCTTTTGAGGAATATGGAGGAAGAACGGTTAGATACGGTAAGCCCGGCGATATGACAGGTTGAAAATTTGATAAAGAGTTGACCTCATTTTTAAAAAACGTCTGTTTTTTTGACATTATTTATGGTAAAATAATCTTTAGTGAAATGAAAAAAGGGAGGTTATTTTTTATGGAGATAAATTTTGCCGATAGAATGGGGCACTTTAAGGACGGAATCTTTTCCGTTTTGAACGAGAAAAAAAGACAGCTTATAAGCGAGGGCAGGAAAGTATACGACTTTTCCGTCGGTACTCCCGACTTTAAGCCCGAGGCTGCTTCAATGACAGCGCTTATGGAGGCTGCCAGGGATCCCAATAAATTCAAATACGCCATTGCCGATCTGCCGGAGCTTAGGACGGCCGTGCAGGGCTGGTATAAAAAACGCTATAACGTGGAGCTTGAGGAAGACGAGATCATGTCAGTCAGCGGCTCGCAGGAGGGCCTCGCGCATATCGGTCTTGTGCTTTTCAATCCCGGGGACATCTGCCTTGTTCCCACGCCCTGCTATCCTATATTCGAGATAGGTCCATTCCTTTCGGGAGCTAAGATAGAATATTACCAGCTTAAGGAGGAAAACGACTACGAGCTTGACCTTGACAGCATCCCCGAGGAGATTGCCTACAAGGCTAAGGCCATAATCGTGTCCTATCCCGCAAACCCGGTTTCGGCTTCCGTAAGGCCGGAGTTTTATCCTAAACTTATCGCATGGGCAAAGAAATACAACGTAATAGTTATCCACGACAACGCTTATTCCGAGATCACCTTCGAGGGCTTTAAGGGAACGTCTTTCCTCTGCTTTGAGGGCGCTAAGGACGTCGGAGTCGAGTTCAACTCCCTTTCAAAGGCTTACAACCTTACGGGAGCGAGAATTTCCTTCTGCCTTGGAAACAGCAAAATAATTTCCGAGTTCAAAAAGCTCCGTTCCCAGATAGACTACGGTATTTTCCTTCCCATACAGTACGCTGCCATAGCGGCTCTCAACAGCCCAATGGACAACATTGAGAAGAACAGGGAGGAATACAGACGCCGCAGAGAGGTTCTCAGCGAGGAATTCGGCAAGGCCGGACTTCCCGTTAAGCTCAGTACCGGAAGTATGTTCATGTGGACAAGGATACCGGAGAAATTCAAAAGCTCCAATGATTTTGTTATGGAGCTTATGGAAAAGACCGGCGTTATCGTAACGCCCGGCTCGGCCTTCGGTCAGGAGGGAGAGGGCTATATAAGGATCGCCCTTACCCATACGACGGAGGAAATAAAGGAAGCCGCAAAAGCTATCAAAGAAAGCGGTATGTTTGACTGATAAAAAAGACGCTGAAAATGCCCGGGTATTTACCCGGGCATTCAGCGTGTCGAAAAAGTCCTTCGGGACTTTTTCGAGTTTAAATTAAGGCAATAAATCCGTATTTCTGCGAAAAGCCCTGAACTTTGTCAGGGCGCAGAAATACGGGATTTTCCTCGGCGGAAATGAATTCCGCCTGCGGGATAAACTCAGGAGTCCCTTCGACTCCCGAACCCTCCCGCTCACAATGGATTAGTTTTTTGACAGTCTGGCCTGAGTATTAACTCAGGCATTTTTAATGCTTAAAGCGTTATCCTTGTTCCTGTTTTTCCGTTTATACCGTCCCTTGCCGTATTAAGATGGGTTATTATGGCCGTCCGTCCCTTTTTGCTTTTGGCGAAATCCACGGCGGCCTCCACCTTGGGCAGCATGGAGCCGGGCGCGAAATGTCCCTCGGCTATATATTTTTCCATTTCAGAGACAGTGACATCTCTGAGTTCCTTCTGATTCGGCTTATTGAAGTTGACCGATACGTTTTCCACGGCGGTCAGTATTACAAGACAGTCGGCGTCAAGCTCCTTGGCCATAAGACAGCTCGCGAAGTCCTTGTCTATGACGGCGCCCACGCCTCTCAGGTGGTTTCCGCCCTCCCTGGCGACGGGAATGCCGCCTCCTCCGGCCGCTATCACCACGGCTCCGCTGTTGACCAGCGTCTTTATTACGTCAAGCTCGACTATTTCCTTCGGCATCGGGGAGGGGATAGTCCTTCTGTAGCCCCTGCCGGAATCCTCGCATACGGTGTAGCCAAGACGCACAAGCTCGTCGGCCTCGTCCTTTGTCATAAAGCGGCCTATGGGCTTTGACGGCGATTTGAACGCCGGATCGCCCCTGTCAACTATGACCTGGGTTATAAGAGTGCAGACGCCCTTTGTGATGCCCCTGTCAAGCAGCTCCTCCCTGAGAGCGTTCTGAAGGTCGTAGCCTATATATCCCTGGCTCATGGCGTCGCAGACGGACATGGGTACTACGGGCATATCGGGCTGAGCCTTATTCAGCTCGCCCATAGCCGTGTTTATCATTCCGACCTGGGGGCCGTTGCCGTGGGAAAGTATTATGGTGTTTCCGTCCTCGATAAGGTCGGCTATCACCTTTACGGTCTTTTTTACGTTTTTCATCTGTTCCGGAAGCGTGTCGCCCAGGGCGTTGCCTCCGAGGGCTATAACGATTTTTTTCATAATGCCACCTCTTTCAATCAAAGAAGGGCATCCGTACCGGCAGTGCCGGTCAGCGCGGACGCCCTGCATATTCAACTCAGATCATTTTTTTATTCTTTCAGGAGCGGAATTGAGCTTTTTAAGCATTTCCACGGGGTCTTTGACCTTAGCGAGGAATATCATGGCCGCTATGATATAGGGCTTGAAGCTTGCCTCCTTGTAAAGGGGCACTCTGTATCTGTCAAAAACGGTGTCCGCAACCTCTCCGGCCTGGCAGCTCACTCCCGTGATGTCGGCGGGGAGACAGTGAAGATAAAGGGCTTTTCCGTCCTTCGTGAGCTTCATCATTTCCTCGGTGCATTCCCAGTCCTTATGCTCGGCGTTCTGGGCTAAAAGCATCTGCTCAAGGGCGTTGATACCTTCCATATCGCCTTTGGCGAAAAGCTCCGTCCTTTCCTCCATTGCTTTGTATGGAGCCCAGCTCTTGGGATAAACGATGTCGGCGTCCTTAAAGGCGTCCTCCATGCTGTTTGTCACTCTGAAACTTCCTCCGGAAGCGGCGGCGTTTTTCTCGGCCACCTTTTCCACGTCCTCCATTACCTCATATCCCTCGGGATGGGCAAGCACTACGTCCATACCGAATCTTGTCATAAGCCCGATAACGCCCTGGGGAACGGAAAGGGGTTTTCCGTAGGAAGGGGAATAAGCCCAAGTCATGGCAACTTTTTTGCCCTTGAGATTTTCCACGCCGCCGAACTCATGTATAAGATGGAGAGTATCGGCCATTACCTGGGTGGGGTGGTCGATATCGCACTGAAGGTTGACAAGGGTGGGGCGCTGCTCAAGCACGCCTGTCTCATAGCCTTCTTTAACGGCGTCGGCGAAATCGTGCATATATTTGTTGCCCTTTCCGATATACATATCGTCCCTTATGCCGACCGTGTCAGCCATAAAAGACACCATATTGGCGGTCTCCCTGAGAGTTTCGCCGTGGGCTATCTGGGATTTTCCCTCGTCAAGGTCCTGCACCTCAAGGCCGAGAAGATTGCAGGCCGAGGCGTAGGAAAAACGGGTTCTTGTGGAGTTGTCACGGAAAATGGATATTCCCAGGCCGCTGTCAAATATTTTGCAGGACTTGTTCTGCTTCCTGAGCTCCCTGAGAGCGTCGGCAACGGCGAACACAGCGGCGATCTCGTCGTCGGTCTTTTCCCATGTGAGGAAAAAGTCGTTCATATACATATTTTTGCAGTCAAGGCTTTCAAGTTTTTTTACATATTTATCAAAGTCGCTCATCTTTTGACCTCCGTTATATAATCGTTATATGATTCGTTATATCATCCTTTGTACGTCATAGGCACGGCCGCGTAAACGGCAGCGCAGTTTATAAGATCCTGTTTCCACGTCTTTTCGTTGGGGGCGTGGGCTTCCTTTTCCTTTCCGGGGCCGAAGCCTATGCAGGGGATGCCGAAACGTCCCATGATCGAAACGCCGTTTGTGGAGAACGTCCATTTATCTACAACCGGAGTTCCGAGTATATTGGTATGGGACTCAACAAGAGCCTTGCAGGCCGGATGATCCTCGGGGATGACCCAGGTGGGGAAGAACGCCTCCGTAGGATAGGAAAGTCCTCTCCAGCTTGGTCTCGCGTAATCGTACATTGTAACCTCGGCATTGTATTTTTTGACCGAGGGAAGGGCCTTTATCTCGTCGAGGGCAGTAAGGTATGTCTCTCCGTTGGTGAGCCTTCTGTCTATGGAAATGGCGCACATATCAGCTACGGCGCAGCGTGAGGGCGAGTTGAAGAAAATTTCCGAAACGGCGAGGGTGCCTTTTCCGAGGAACTCGTCATAATGAAGTTTATCGTTGAGCGCCTTTACTTCCTCTATGATCTCGGCCATTTTATAGATGGCGTTGTCGCCCCTTTCAGGAGCGGAACCGTGGCAGCTTATTCCTTCCACCTGCACACGGATCTCCATACGTCCTCTCTGGCCTCTGTATATCCTGTTGTCCGTGGGCTCGGTTATAACAACGAACTCGGGGCGTATCTTATCCTCGTTTATTATATACTGCCAGCAAAGGCCGTCGCAGTCCTCCTCCTGGACTGTTCCCGTAACGAGCACGGTGACGTCCTCGGGTATAAGGCCAAAATCTTTCATTATTTTCGCCCCGTATACGGAGCTTACGATGCCGCCGAGCTGGTCGGAGGCTCCTCTGCCGCCGATCTCCTCCTCGGTCTCATAGCCTTCATAGGGGTCAAATGTCCAGTTTGACATTTCACCGATGCCGACCGTGTCTATATGAGCGTCAAAGGCGATTATTTTTTCGCCCTTTCCCATATATCCGAGGATATTTCCCATGGGGTCGATTTCAACTCTGTCAAAGCCGACCTCGTTCATTTCCTTTTCGATTCTTTTTATTACAAGCTCCTCGGTGCAGCTTTCGCCGGGGATGGCGATAAGATCCCTCAAAAACTTTGTCATATTCGGAAGGTATCCCTTGGACGCCTCCAATATTTTCTCATAATCCATTTTTAATTCCTCCTGTCATTTTTTTGCCCATATCAATATAGTTATAAAGAGTAAATTTTGAAATATTGAAATAAGAAGCCACTTTGTCGCCCGATCTGGTAATAAGGAAGGCTCCGGTATCGTTGAGGAAACGGATAGCCTTTATTTTATCGTCCTTTGTCATAAGGGCGACGGGCTTTCCGACGAGCCTGACCGACTGTTCTATAAGGTCGTCCAGCAGGCTTTCCACATCGGAAGTGATTTTAGGGGCGGAATTTTTGGAGTCCACCGTTCCCGTAAAGGAGCGGATGGCGTTTTCCGCCAGAGCAAGATATGTTATGTCAAAGTTTATTGAAAAAACTCCCTCGACTCTGCCTTCGTCATTTTTGATGTATATCGTGGTAGACCTGAGAATTTTTCCGTCGTCGGTTTTTGTAAAATAGGAAAGACGATCCTCCACGGCTCCGCCCTCGGTCAAGGCGTCGATAACTGCCTGGGACGGGCCGTCGCCGACATTCCTTCCGGTCACATGGCCGTTTTCTATGAGTGAGATGGAGCTTATGGTCTCATCTCCCGGTTTTATGTCGTGAACAACGATCTCACAGTTTTCGCCGAACTGCGCCGCCAGACCCCTGCTCAGACGGGTAAGAAAATCCATCATTTTTTTATCCATGTAAAATATCCCCCTATATGCTTATAATAGCATATCGGCGTTTAAAATCAATAGATTATTTAGAATATCAAAAAAAAATTTAGATTAAGCTCAGCCGTCTCAAAACAGATTTGTTGACATTGAGATTCAATGCATTTATGATTTAATTAGAAATATAATAATCAGCAATATAATAACGAGCTTACAGGAGGGATAACTATGGGATTTAAACTTACACCGGATCATGAGGCTATAATCGCCGACGTCAGAGCGTTCGCCAAAAAAGAGATTGCGCCGTTCGCGGCCGAGATAGACGCCGAGTCAAAATTTCCGGCAGAAATAATAAAGAAAATGGCCGAGCTTGGATATATGGGCATCAACATTCCCGAGGAGTACGGCGGAGCCGGCCTTGACGACGTATATAAAGTCCTTGTTGTAAGGGAAATAGCCAAGTGCTGCGCCTCCACGGCGGAAATACTCGCTGTTCAGTCCCTTGTGAACGATATTCTCGTGACAAAGGGCACTAAGGAGCAGAAAGAAAAATACCTTCCCATGGTGGCCGAGGGAAGGATAGGCGCCTTCGCCCTTACCGAGGCCGGAGCCGGTTCAGACGCCAGCGCCGCGAGAACAAAGGCCGTATCCGACGGAGACAACTATATTATCAACGGCTCAAAATGCTTCATAAGCAATATGGGGCCCGAAGAAGGAGACTATGTAATACTTATCGCCCTTACGAACCCTTCGGCGGGAGTAAAGGGAATGAGCGCCATTATAGTTGACAGGGGCACTCCCGGATTCTCCATCGGAAAGGTGGAGGACAAGATGGGCATAAGGGGAGCGGCCGTTTCCGAGCTCGTTTTTGAGGACTGCGTCGTTCCCAAGACAAATCTCATCGGCAAAGAGGGCGAGGGCTTCAAAATAGCCATGTCCGCCCTTGACGGAGGAAGGATAGGCATAGCGGCTCAGGCTCTCGGAATCGCCGAGGCTGCCATAGACGCCTCCGTGGAATATTCAAAACAGCGCAGCCAGTTCGGAAAGCCCATTTCCGCTCTCCAGGGAATACAGTGGTACCTCGCCGATATGGCCACCCGCACGGAAGCGGCCAAGCTGCTCATACTTCAGGCGGCGGATATGCGCTCAAGGGGCGAGAACGTGACAAAGGAAGCGGCTATGGCAAAATATTTCGCGTCCGAAAACGCCGTATACGTTACGGACAGGGCTGTGCAGATACATGGCGGCTACGGCTATATGAAGGATTATCCCATCGAAAGAATGTACAGGGACGCGAGGATAACGCCTCTTTACGAGGGCACCAGCGAGGTTCAGAAAATGGTAATCTCAAGGGCCGTCATCGGAAAATGACATCAAAAATGACATCAAAAATGACATCAAAAAATGACATCGGAATTTGTCATTGAAAAATAATATTGAAAAATAATATTGAAAAATAATATTGAAAAATAATATCGGAATTTGACTACGGGAGTTTGATATGATGGATTTTGTTTTGCGAGGCAATATAATTTATTCCGAGGACAAGGATAGGCTGAGTGTCACGGAAAACGGCTATGCCGTATGCGTCGGGGGCGTCTCCAAAGGCGTGTTTGAGACGCTGCCGGAGGAATACGCCGGCCTTGAGACGGTGGACTGCGGCGGGAAGCTGATAGTTCCCGGGTTTGTCGATCTTCACGTCCACGCTCCTCAGTACGGTTTCAGAAGCGTGGGAATGGACTGCGAGCTTTTGGAGTGGCTCAACAGGCACGCCTTTCCCGAGGAAAGCAAATTTTCAGACGCCGGTTACGCCGCCGCAGCGTATAAAATCTTCGTGGACGATCTTGCCTCCGGCTTTACTTCAAGAGCCTGCGTGTTTGGCACCCTGCACAGGGAAGCGACTGCCGTATTGGCCGGGCTCATAGAAAAAAGCGGGCTGAAGGCAATGGTCGGAAAGGTGAATATGGACAGGAACAGCCCGGATTATCTCCGTGAGAAATCATGGAGGGAGTCCGTTTCGCGGACCGAGGAATATATAGACGAGCTTAAGGGATTTAAAAACGTGCGTCCCATAATAACTCCGAGATTCGTTCCGTCCTGCACGGACGAGCTGATGGAAGGTCTTAAGGGCATAATCGAAAAAACGGGGCTCCCCGTCCAGTCCCATCTTTCGGAAAATCCGGAGGAGATCGCGTGGGTGAAGGAGCTTTGCCCGGACTGTCCGACCTACGGCGACGTATATGATAAATACGGCATGCTCTCGGCCTCGTCCATAATGGCGCACTGCGTGCATCTTACGGAAAGGGAGATCATGCTTTTAAAGGACAGGGGAGCCTTTGTCGCCCACTGCCCGGAATCCAATATGAATCTCGCCTCCGGCATAGCTCCCGTATCAAGACTTCTTCACGAGGGAATAAACGTAGGCCTCGGCTCGGATGTCGCCGGAGGCACCACGCTGTCGATACCGGCGGCGATGACTCTGGCCGTGCAGAACTCCAAAATATACTGGAGGTATATCGACAATAAATATCCTCCGCTCAGGCTTGAAAACGTGTTTTATCTCGCCACCGAGGGAGGAGGTAAATTCTTCGGAAAGGCCGGGTCGTTAAAAAACGGCTATGAGTTTGACGCCCTTGTGCTTGACGACTCAAACATAAAAACAACGGTGGACTTTTCGGTCAGGGAAAGGCTGGAAAGACTCATATATTTGGGCGGCAGATCAAATATCGTTTCCAAATATGTTTCGGGAGTAAAGATTTTTTGACGGCTTAAGAAAATAAATTTTAAGGCAGGCGAATTATATGTATGACCTTGGTATAATCAACGGAAGGGTTTATACGGACGGCGGGTTTATAAGAACGAACGTGTATGTGACGGACGGAAAGATCGCCGCTTTGTCAGCGGAAAGGCTGAAATGCGCTAAGACCGTGGACGCCGAGGATTCCAAAGTGCTTCCCGGACTTATCGACCCCCATGTGCATTTCTCGCTTACCGCCGGGGGGAACACGTCCACGGACGATTTTGAGAGCGGCTCCGTAAACGGCCTTTTGGGAGGGATAACGACCTATATAGATTTCCTTGACCCGATAAGGTCCACGGCGGAGTACAAAGACGCCTTTGACCAAAGGATGGCTCTGGCGGAAAAATCCGCCTCGGATTATGCCTTTCATGGCTGCGTCGCCGACCCTTCGGACAGCGCGAGGAAAATAATAAGGGAAGGGCTTAAATACGGAATAACATCCATAAAGCTGTTTACGACATATTCAAACACAAACAGGCGCACCGGCGACAGATATATACTTGACCTTCTTAAGGAATCAAGACCGCATAATGTCCGCATCGTTGTTCATTCCGAAAATGACGAGCTTGTGGACTACGGCGAAAACATACTTGTCAAAAACCACGAAAAGAGCAGGGACACTCTCTGCGAGACGACCGAGGTGCTCAAGCTGGCGCAGATGGCGAGGGTCACGGACGGAAAGCTGTATATTGTCCATGTGAGCGCTGGAACAACGGCGGACATAATAGCCAGGGAGTATAGGAAGGAACTTGAGAAGGGCACAATAATCATGGAGAGCTGCCCGCATTATTTTATATTCAACAGCTCCTGCTACAACAAAAGGAACGGCTGTCTCTATACCATGACTCCGCCGCTCAGGCCGGAGGAGGACAGGGCGCTTCTGTGCGAAAACATAGATCATATTTCCACCATCGGAACGGATCACTGTCCTTTCACGGAGGAAATGAAGCGCCATAAATACACGAGCGAGACGCCGATGGGCATAGGCGGAATAAAATACTCATTCCTCAATATGTATACCCTTTTCGGAGACAGGGTCATAAGCAAGTTTACGTCAAACGTGGCGAGGGCCTATAATATGTATCCGAGAAAGGGAACACTCCTTCCCGGGGCCGACGCCGACATAGTCATTTTTGACGACAGAGCCAACGACGTCATAAAGGATCCGGAAAGCCTTTATAACGGCAGGGCGGTAAAGGGCAGGATAACGGCCGTTTATCTCGGCGGAAAAGAGGCCGTAAAGGACGGAAAATATATGGGAAGCGAAGGAAGCTACATAAGAAGATGAAGATCACGGCTGTAATAATGTGCTCCGGACTGAGCAGAAGGATGGGAGATAACAAGCTGCTTATGCTTTTCAGGGGCAGAAGGTTGTTCGAGTACGCCGTTGACGCCGTTCGGGAAGCGGGATTTTGGAAAACCGTAGTTGTGACCGCCTATGAGGAAATCGCCCAATACTGCCGGGATATGACCGTGGTTTTTAATCCGGACAACGAAGAGGGGATAGCTTCCTCCATACGTCTTGGGGTTTTAAACAGCGGAGACTCGGGCGGAATAATGTTTTTTACGGCCGACCAGCCTTTTATCGGCGTCCGGGAGATAAACAGGCTGACCGAAGCCTTTGGGGACGGGGAAAAAATAATCGTCCCTTACCTCGGCGGACAGCCGAAAAATCCAGTCATATTTCCCTCCCGGTATAAAAACGAGCTGGCGGGTCTCACGGGAGATTTCGGAGGAAAAAGCGTATATAAGAATCATCCGGAGGACGTCCGGAAGGTTATTTTTGAAAACGGTCTGCCCTTCGCCGATATAGATACGGCGGAGGATATGGAGAGGCTTTTGTGATATGTCCGAAACAGGGCTGCCGGCTGTCTTTGCCGGCGGCTCTTTTTTATCGCCTTTTCCGCCACAGGAGCCCCGGTTAAAGGGGGAAAACAGGGCTCCGGCCGCCACTTTGGCGCAAAATAAGCTATATTTTTATTCAATTTATGTTATTTTATGTGTTTTTTAAGAAAAACGTAATTGCCAATACGGCCATATAAATATATAATATAGTCAGAAAGATAAAGGTTTTTATGAAATCGAAAGGCGGTGATAAAATTATGAAAAGGATTTTATCTGCTTTGATCATATCGACGGTTGTTGTATTCGCGGCGGGATGTTCCGCTAAAAGCTCGGACGAGCCCGAAACTTCGGGCACGATGACGGAAAATGCCGTTTCCGAGGCGGCGCCCGAGGAATCCCTTAAGTTAAACGTGGTCTCCGAAGGGCAGGAGGACGCCGAAACAAATGATTCTCCCCAGCTCAGAGCTGCTTCGGCGCAGACTGATATGGAATCATTAAGCGTTGCCGTTTCCAAAGAAGTTGACAGCGCCGTGGCGAAGGCCATACTTGACCAGAACAAAGGCTCCTATATCAAAGGAGAATGCAGCGGCGAGGGTCATATCATTATGGACGTGGCAAACGAAAGCAACAGTCTTAAGGTATATACGCTAACAATGTACGGTGAGTACGGCTTTATAAACGATATGTTCATCAAGATCAGCGGAAGCGGAGTTATTCCGGCTGTCATAAGCCTCCAGGAGGGAATGGACGACAGCTATACGGTCATTGGGTACGAGGAGCCGGAGGACGGTTCGGGATATACAGCTTCTTTGAAGGAGCTTTTCCCGGCGCACATTTACAGCCGTGTTTCCTCCATATCTGACTCGGACAGATCTTACCTGACCAACGCCGAAAGGCAGTACGCGAGGGATTATCTGGCGTCCATAGGCAGAAGCGCCAAAACGGGCGAGTATTCCGATGTTGATTTCCAGTACCCCGATATCCCAGAGGACATAAAAAAGACGATATTCGACAGATATTGGGAATATCCCGATTGGATCGGAACGACGGAGGCCGTGGAAAACGGCGTTAGATATGTTTATGAGACCCAGTGGAAGGACTACGGAAACAACGACAGCATGGTATATCTCACAAAATACGTCTATGATACGGGTGAGATAATCAGGACAATCAACGTCCATATCGACAACGGAGTTATAGAGTCCTCCGAGGAGAAGGTGCTTAAGATAATCGGCACAACTCAGATGGAGAAACCGTAAATCAAAAGTCTGATAAACAAGTTAATTTTTTTGACACTATAGCGGCGGAGATTTTTCCGCCGTATTTATTTTTCTTTTGTTGAAAATTTGTTAAGGTTAGGATATACTTATATGTAGCACGCTTTTTGACGTTGATATTTTAATTTTTTAGACTTTGCAGCTTTGTTGTATTTAAAATTTGAGAAGAAGGTGAGCAGATGGCGGTTACTGAAGCTGTTGAAAATTATCTTGAGGCCATACTTGTCCTCAGCCGCAGACAGCCGGACGTGCATGCGGTGGACGTATGCAATCATTTGGGATATTCAAGGCCGACGCTTTCCGTCGCTATCAAGCAGATGAGAGAGGACGGGCTTATAAGCGTCAGCGGCGAAAATCATATAACCCTCACGGACACGGGAAGAACCATAGCCGAAAGGATATACGAAAGACACAATGTTATAGCGGCGATGCTTATCGGAATCGGCGTCAGCGAGGAAACCGCATATTCGGACGCCTGCAAGATCGAGCACGACCTGAGCGACGAGACATTCGAGTGCGTTAAGGCTCATTTCAATAAATATATGAGTAAACAGGGTGAGAAGAACTGAAAATGAAATACGATATTCTTTTATTCGATCTTGACGGAACGCTTCTGGATTTTGACAGGAGCGAGACGGAAGCCTTCAAAAGGCTTATGTCCGAGAAGGGCGTGACCTATACGGACGGCCTGTTTAAGCTCTATAAGGAGGTCAACGGAGGCCTCTGGAGGGAATACGAAAAGGGCGAAATAGACATGGCTTTTCTTTTAAAAACAAGATTCAAAAGAACCATGGAAAGGATCGGCCTTGACATAGACGGCCTACAATGGGAAAACCAATACCGCGGATATTTGGGAGAGTACGGATATATCATTGACGGAGCCGACGAGGTAGTTAAAAATCTGTCGGAGGGACGCCGTATTTTCGCCGTGACCAACGGAGTCGGCGACACACAGATAAACAGGCTTAAAATCGCCGGTATGCTCGGTTATTTTGAGGAAGTTTTTATTTCCCAGGTCATCGGCCACCAGAAGCCGTCTTTGGAGTTTTTCGACTTTGTCATGTCCAAAATAAAGGGCTTTGACAGGAGAAGGGCTCTTATTATCGGGGACTCGCCGTTAACGGACATTCTCGGAGGAAAAAACGCCGGGATAGATACTTGCCTTGTTTCGCTAAACGGAAAGAAAAACGAGACGGACATCAAAAGCGATTATACGGTCGGAGCTTTGAGGGAGCTTTATGAAATTTGCGGATAAAAGGCCGTTGAGCGCGGTCTTTTTATTTTGTTTGGAGACGAAAGGAAGATATTTATGCGCATAGGCTCGGGATATGACGTCCACAGGCTTGTGGAAGGAAGGAAACTTATACTCGGCGGGGTGGATATACCGTATGAGAAAGGGCTTCTCGGCCATTCCGACGCGGACGTGCTCGTTCACGCCGTAATGGACGCTTTGCTTGGAGCTGCCGCCCTCGGCGATATCGGAAAGCATTTTCCGGACAGTGACGAGCGGTACAAAAATATTTCAAGTTTGCTGCTTTTGAGGGATGTTTCCCTCTTGCTTAAAGAAAGAGGATATACTACAATAAATATTGACGCTACGATAATAGCGCAAAGGCCGAAATTATCTCCGTATATAGAACAGATGGCAAAAAATATGGCCGATGTTTTGGAGATCCCGATTGGCTGTATAAATGTTAAGGCTACTACGGAAGAAGGATTAGGATTTACCGGAAGCGGTGACGGAATAGCGGCTCAGGCCGTTTGTTTAATAGCCGAGTCTTAAAATCCAGCCGCCGTAAATAGAATAAAGGAGAATAGTAAATGAAAATCTATAATACTCTTACAAGAAAAAAGGAAGAATTTGTGCCCATGGAGCCCGGAAAGGTAAAAATGTATGTCTGCGGCCCCACGGTCTATAACTATATCCATATCGGAAACGCGCGTCCCTACGTTGTTTTTGACACGGTAAGACGTTATCTTGAGCACAAGGGATATGAGGTGACATACGTTCAGAACTTCACCGACGTGGACGATAAGATAATAAAAAGAGCCAACGAGGAAAATTCCACGATGGAGAAAGTTTCCGAAAAATATATTGCCGAGGCTTTCCACGACGCCGACGGCCTCAACGTAAAGAGGGCGACCGTCCATCCCCGCGTTACTCAGGAAATGCCCGAAATAATCGAGATGATTCAGCAGCTCATTGACAAGGGCTTCGCCTATGTGGATAACGGAACCGTTTATTACGATACAAAGGCTTTCCCCGAATACGGAAAGCTGTCGAAGAAAAACCTTGACGAGCTCATCGCCGGAGCCAGCGAAAGAGTAACTGCCGACGAGGCGAAGAAAAACCCCACGGACTTCGTTCTCTGGAAACCCCAGAAACCCGGCGAGCCCAAATGGGAATCCCCCTGGGGTGACGGAAGACCCGGCTGGCATATCGAATGTTCTGTTATGTCCAAAAAATATCTCGGAGAGACAATAGACATACATGCCGGCGGCGAGGATCTTATTTTCCCCCATCATGAGAACGAGATAGCCCAGAGCGAGGCCTGCAGCGGAAAGATTTTCGCCAGATACTGGATGCACAACGGATTTATTACCGTTGACAACGAGAAGATGTCTAAATCCGCAGGAAACTTCTTTACCGTAAGGGAAATCTCCGAAAAATTCCCCTATGAGGTAATAAGATTCTTCATTTTGAGCGGACATTACAGAATGCCCCTTAATTTCAGCGACACTCTTATGCAGGCAAGCCAGAACGGCCTTGAGAGGATCAAAAACAGCGCCGCTTCCCTTGAGTATTACATCAACAACTGCTCCGCCGAGACAAAGGCCGACGACGAGGAAAACTCAAAGGCTTTACAGGGATTCCTTACCCAGTTCGAGACGGCGATGGACGATGATTTCAATACGGCCGACGCTATTACGGCCATTTATGAGCTTGTAAAATTCATAAATGTAAAAGTAAAAGAAGAATTTTCAAAAAAATCGGCTGTTGAGGCCAAAAAACTCCTTGACGAGCTTTGCTCCGTTCTCGGAATACTCCAGCAGAAGGATGAAAAGGCCGAGGATCCCGAGACGGAAAAGATCGAGGCTCTTATCGCTAAGCGCGCCGAGGCGAAGAAGGCAAAGGATTTCGCCGCCGCCGACGCCATCAGGGACGAGCTCGCGGCCATGGGAATTACTATCAAGGACACTCGTCAGGGCGTTCAGTGGTTCAGAGGATAATTATGACGGAAAATTACTTTACGGAAGTGCTTGAAAAGGAATATAACGGAACGTCCCCGAGGGAGCTTTCGCCCCTTGTTCTGGCCTATATAGGCGACGCCGTATACGAGATGCTCGCCAGAACGAGGGTATTGTCCCTTGGGAACCGTCCTGTCAATAAAATGAATGCCGAGGCAAAGAAGATAGTCAACGCCAAAAGCCAGAGCGAAGCGTATTTCAAAATCAGGGACGCTTTAACGGAGGACGAGGCCGCCGTATTCAGAAGGGGAAGGAACGCCAATTCCTATACCCATCCGAAAAATATGGACATCAACGACTACAGACATGCCACGGGATTGGAGGCTTTGTTCGGATATCTTTATTTATCGGGACAAAACGAACGCATAACGGAGCTTTTCAGGCTAATATACAAGACGGATAAGGAGCTTTAAGGAGCGCAGGATATGGAACGACCATTTAATGAAAATCAGCTTGAAGGACGAAACGCCGTGCTTGAGGTGCTTAAAAGCGGCAGGGACATCGAAAAGATCATAGTCCAGAAGGGCAATGTCGAGGGTACGATACGCCGCATAGCCGGTATGGCCAAGGAAAGGGGCATAGTCGTACAGGAGGCCGCCAGACAGAAGCTGGACGAGATGAGCCAGACAAAAAATCATCAGGGCGTGATCGCCATCGTGTCCGAGCACGAGTACGCCGAGGTGGACGATATTTTACGCTCCGCCGCCGAAAAGGGCGAGAAGCCGTTTATTATAATACTTGACAATATTACGGACCCGCATAATCTTGGCGCGGTAATAAGAACGGCGGAGTGCGCCGGAGCCCACGGAGTCATCATTCCGAAACGCCGCAGCGTCGGTCTTACGGCCGTGGTCGGAAAAACATCCGCCGGAGCGCTTGAGTATATGCCCGTGGCGAGGGTCACGAATATAGCCAGAACCATTGAGGAGCTTAAAAAGCAGGGCGTATGGGTGGCCTGCGCCGATATGGACGGAGAGGATTATTACGACGCTTCCCTTGACGGAGCCATAGCTCTTGTCATCGGCTCCGAGGGCGAGGGAGTGAGCAGACTTGTGAAGGAGAAATGCGACTTTACGGTTTCCATACCTATGTACGGAAAAATATCGTCCCTTAACGCCTCCGTGGCCGGAGCGCTTCTTATGTACGAGGTCGTAAGACAGCGCAATTATAAGGATTAAGGGGTGTTCACCATGCCGCTTAAAACATTTCTTATAGTGGACGGATATAACATAATACACGCCTGGCCGGAGCTTGAGGATCTGACCGCCGTAAGCCTTGAAAGCGCGAGGGTCAAGCTGATGGATATTCTATCGAACTATCAGGGAATGACTGACGAGACGGTGATCGTTGTTTTTGACGGCTATCTTGTAAAAGGCAGCGAAGGCTCCGTCAGCGAGTACAATAACATATTCGTCGTCTATACAAAGGAAGCGGAGACCGCCGACCATTACATAGAAAAGACCGTAACAAACATACCGAAGGAATACAGGGTGAAGGTCGCCACCAACGACGGCCTGGAACAGACGATAATCATGGGCAAGGGCGCTATAAGGATCACCGCCAGGGAGCTCAAACTTCTTATCGAACAGGAAGAAAAATATATACGGCAGAATTATACGGAAAAACGTCCTGCGAAAAACAACATGCTCATGGACAACGTCGATGAGGAAACGCTTAAATGGCTTGAAATGATGCGCAGGAAAAAGGAGTGATCTCTTTTGGACGGGGAAGAAAACGAAATAAAACAGAGTGTCTCCGAAGGCGGCGACGCGGCTTTTAAAAATATGAGGGACGAGGAAATAATTTCTCTTGTGAAAGACGGCAGCATATCGGCCATGGATTTTATACTTGATAAATATAAGCCCCTTGTCAGGGCAAAATCAAGGACATATTTTCTTATAGGAGCCGACAGCGAGGACATAATACAGGAGGGCATGATAGGCCTGTATAAAGCGGTGAGGGATTTTAACCCGGACAAGCACGCTTCATTTAAGGCCTTTGCCGAGCTTTGTGTAAACAGGCAGATAATAACGGCGGTAAAAGCCGCCACAAGGCAGAAGCACCAGCCGCTGAACAATTATGTCTCTCTCAATAAACCGGCTTTCAGCGACGATTCCCAGGAGACTTATCTTGATAATATAAAGGACGCGGATTTTTCCAATCCGGAAACCATGCTTATCGGCAGGGAAGCGAAGGCCGGAATAGAGCATCATCTTGAAAAAAATCTAAGCAATTTTGAAAATTCCGTGCTCAGCCTCTATCTTGACAATAAATCCTACGCAGAGATCTCAAAGATAACGGGAAAATCGGAGAAATCCATAGATAACGCCCTGCAAAGGGTAAAGAAAAAGCTGGAAAAATATCTTAAGGAAGCCTGAAGCGGAAGCCTTAAGTGAAAGCGTAAAATAAAGCGTAAAATGAAGCGTAAAGGGCGGCCGGGCAAAACGCCCGCGAATATGATTTATATATTTTTTATATATAAAAATTTAAAAGTGATTTAAAAAAATATTGACAATAAACCGTTGATTTAGTATAATATCTACTGCGTGCTAATGTGGCACAGTAGGTAGCGCAACGCCTTGGTAAGGCGTAGGTCGGCGGTTCGAGTCCGCTCATTAGCTTGTGCGAACACACCATAGAAATATGGTGTGTTTTTTATGTCTGGAGGCCTTTATTGGGACTCTCAGCGTGTCGAAAAAGTCCTTCGGGACTTTTTCGAGTTTAAATTAAGGCAATAAATCCCTATTTCTGCGGAAAGCCCTGAACTTTGTCAGGGCGCA
>CAJFHC010000016.1 GCA_904378045.1 Candidatus Metalachnospira gallinarum
TCCTCGGCGGAAATGAATTCCGCCTGCGGAATAAACTCAGGAGTCCCTTCGACTCCCGAACCCTCCCGCTCACAATGGATTAGTTTTTTGACAGTCTGAGTTTTATTTTTTCTTTTCATCAAGCAGCTTCGTAAGCTCCTCCATAAATGTATTTATGTCCTTGAACTGCCTGTATACCGACGCGAATCTTACATAGGCGACCTCGTCCAGGTCCTTCAGCCTTTCCATTACCATATTTCCGATCTCGCCGGATGATATTTCCTTTGACGGGGAATTCATAACAGAATTTTCTATGTCGTCCACAAGATTCTCCATCTGCTTCATGGATATGTTCCTTTTGTTGCAGGCCTTGACAATTCCGTTGAGTATTTTGCTTTTCTCAAACATTTCCCTTGTACCGTCTCTTTTTACAACGACAAGGGGCACCGTGTCAACCCTTTCATATGTCGTAAATCTCTTATCGCATTTCTCGCAGAGACGCCTTCTTTTTATGACCGTATTGTCGTCCTGTGCCCTTGAGTCCACTACCTTCGTGTCTTCGTTTCCGCAAAACGGACATCTCATAATAATCCCCCTGTTCAAAATTCATAAAAAGCCATTGATACTTATATTATAATAAGTCAATTTTTTACTGTGGTCAACTAATTTTTCCTTATGCACACCGCCCTTGTGTCCACCTCCACAAGTATTATGTCGCTGCCTATCTTTTTTATGGCGTTCCACGGTATTCTGTATTGTTTGTCCCTCGAGTAAAAAAGTCCGTTTTTAGTTTGAACCGGTATGATTATATCCGTTATCTGCCCGCACCTGAGATCCATGACCAGATCGCTTACAAATCCGAATCTAAAGCCGTCGCAGACGTTTATTACTTCCTTTTGTTTAAAATCGCAGAATGTCTCCATAAAATTTACTCCTGAAAATTTGATTATAGGTCTGTCTCTATTTTGGCTATAGTGTACATTGACTAATATTTTGCCCCGATGTAAAATACTATATGTTGACACATACATCATTCATAAATCAATATATAGTTTTCCTGTAACAACATTTAGGAGGTTAAAAAATGATCACCACAATCAAAAAGCGTGACGGACGTACCGCTTATTTTGACATCAATAAAATCGCCAGCGCCATGAATAAGGCATTCGCGGCAACAACGGGAGCGAAGGATAACGCTACCTGCCTTGCCCTTGCCGGAGAGGTTCTCCACCTTCTCGAGGACGACGGCGTTGAAATACCTACCGTCGAACAGATCCAGGATAAGGTCGAGGGAGTGCTCATCGCCCACGGATATGTGCGCACGGCGAAAAGCTATATCCTTTACAGAGCCGAAAGAACAAGAATAAGGGATATGAACACCCGTCTTATGAAGACATTTGAAGATATAACATATTCCGACGCCAAAGAGAGCGACATCAAGCGTGAGAACGCCAACATCGACGGCAACACTCCCATGGGCGCCATGCTCAAATACGGCTCCGAGGGCGCGAAACATTTCAACGAGATGTACGTTCTCAATCCCAAATTCTCCGAAGCCCACAGAAACGGAGACATACATATCCATGATCTCGATTTCTATACTCTGACAACGACCTGCTGCCAGATAGATATACTTAAGCTCTTCAAGGACGGATTTTCAACCGGACATGGCGTTCTCCGCGAGCCCAACGATATATCAAGCTATTCCGCTCTTGCCTGCATCGCCATACAGTCAAACCAGAACGATCAGCACGGCGGACAGTCTATCGTAAACTTTGACTACGGTCTTGCTCCCGGAGTCAAGAAAACATATAAAAAGCGTTACTACAGGCTTTTGAAAAACGCCCTTGAGCTTCTTGACAGCAAGCTCGTTGACGATGAGATCAACTGCCTGAAGGATACTCTTCAAAAGGAAGGCTTTGAGCCTACCCTTGACGACAACCCCGAATACAACGAGAGAGAGAAGCAGCTCCTCGTCGAAAAGGGATTTGACGAGAAGGAAGTCGAGAAGGTTCAGGCATTCACAAGACGCAAGGCCGCCGAGGAGACCGACAAGGCCACATATCAGGCAATGGAAGCGTTTATCCACAACCTCAACACCATGCATTCAAGGGCAGGCGCCCAGACTCCGTTCTCATCCATCAACTATGGTATGGACACATCAACGGAGGGACGTATGGTTATGAAGAATATGCTTCTTGTGACGGAGGCAGGTCTTGGTCACGGAGAGACTCCCATCTTCCCAATACAGATTTTCAGGGTAAAGGAAGGCGTCAATTACAATCCCGGAGAGCCCAACTATGATCTTTTCAAGCTGGCCTGCCGTGTCAGCGCCAAGAGGCTCTTCCCCAACTTCTCCTTCCAGGACGCGCCCTACAACCTTAAATATTACAACGGAAAACCCGAGACGGAAATCTCATACATGGGCTGCCGTACAAGGGTAATCGGAAACGTGTACGATCCTACGAAGGAAATATCCAACGGCAGAGGAAACCTCAGCTTTACGAGTATAAACCTTCCCCGTATCGCGATAGAAGCCAACAAGAACATCGACTGGTTCTTCAAGGAGCTCGACAGCAAGATCGACCTCGTTGTGGAGCAGCTTCTTGAGCGTTTCGAGATACAGGCAAAGAAGAAAGTCCACAACTTCCCCTTCCTTATGGGCGAGGGTGTATGGATAGACAGCGACAAACTCGATATAAACGACGAGATCAGGGACGTTATCAAGCACGGAACTCTTTCTGTGGGATTCATCGGTCTTGCCGAGACTCTTAAAGCTCTTATCGGATACCATCATGGAGAAAACGAGATCGCCCAGAACCTCGGTCTTGATATCGTATCCCATATGCGCCGCCGTATGGATGAATATTCCGAAAAATATAAGATGAACTTTACCCTTCTTGCGACTCCCGCCGAGGGACTTTCCGGAAGATTTGTAAAGATTGACAAGGAAAAATACGGTATCATCGAAGGCGTTACGGACAGGGACTACTATACGAACAGCTTCCATATACCCGTATACTATCCCATAAGCGCGTTCAAGAAAATACAGCTTGAGGCTCCCTATCACGCGCTTACCAACGCCGGACATATTTCATATATCGAGCTTGACGGCGACCCTACGCAGAACCTTGACGCCTTTGAGAAGGTCGTTCGTTATATGAAGGAGCAGGGCATAGGCTACGGCTCGATCAACCATCCCGTTGACAGGGATCCCTGCTGCGGATTTAACGGCATAATCGGCGACACCTGCCCCAAATGCGGAAGAAGCGAGGCCGAAGGCCCTCATTTCCAGAGGATCCGCCGTATTACAGGCTACCTCGTCGGCGATATGTCAAAATGGAACGACGGAAAGACCGCCGAGGAGCATGACAGAGTAAAGCACAGCCTGACCTTTGACGATTAAAATATACTAAAATATATGCGAAAGCGGCCCTTCCGATTACGGAGGGGCCTGTTTTTGAGCATCAAAAAATATAAACAAAAAGCCGTGCGTATATTCAAATACACACGGCTGATTTTTATTCTACAAGGGATTTTACCTCATGCGCCTCGATCAGTTTTACGTCCGGATATTTTTCCTCAAACGTATTCAGCGTATACTGGTTGGCGAAAAGTATAAGCGGTCTCATAAAGTGGTCAAACACCAAAGTGCTTCTCGCGTTTAGAAGCTCCTTAATGTCCGCCGCTTCCATATCAAGCACCCATCTTGCCAGCGAATAGTCCTGGGGCTCCATCCTTATCTCCGAGTTATACTCGTTAAGCAGTCTATACTGGAACACTTCAAACTGAAGCTGTCCAACGGCTCCAAGTATTACCTCGTTATACTCGTTGGTATACACCTGAATGGCACCTTCCTGGGCAAGCTGCTCAACGCCCTTCTGGAACTGTTTTGCCTTCATCGTGTCCACGGGTCTTACCTTCGCGAAAAGCTCCGGAGGGAAGGTCGGAAGCGGCTCAAAGAATATCTTTTCTTTTGAGTCTGTAAGCGTGTCGCCTATCTGATAATTCCCAGTATCATATATACCTATTATATCGCCGGCATAGGCCACGTCTACCGTTTCTCTGTCATTGGCCATAAGATGCGTTGACTGGGAAAGCTTCATCTGTTTCCCGGTTCTTGTAAGGGTCACGTTCATTCCTCTCTCAAATACTCCTGAACAAATCCTGAGGAAGGCCAGCCTGTCTCTGTGCGCCGGGTTCATATTTGCCTGTATCTTGAAAATGAAGCCGCTGAAAAAGTCATCCGTGGGCTTTACAACCCCTGTCGTCGTCTTTCTCTCTCCCGGCGAAGGCGACATTTCAAGGAAATGCTTAAGGAACATGGTCACTCCAAAGTCAGCCAGAGCCGAGCCGAAAAATACCGGCGACAGCTTTCCCGCGTCAACGGCTTCCTTGTCAAACTCATTTCCCGCTCCGTCCACAAGCTCGATCTCGTTTCTGAGTATCTCAAGGTTGGCGTCGCTTATTACGCCTTCAAGTTCCTTGCCGAAAACCCCGTCCTCTCCGAGCTGTATCGTTTTGTCGCTCCTGTAAAGCAGGACGCAGTTTTCCATCCTGTTGTATACTCCCTCAAAAAGCTGTCCGCTTCCGATGGGCCATGTAACGGCCACCGAGGGCAGTCCGAGAGCCTCTTCCAGGTCCTCTAAAAGCTCAAGCGGATCCTTTGCCTGTCTGTCCAGCTTGTTTATAAACGTAAATACTGGTATCTCCCTCATGCTGCATACTCTGAACAGCTTTTTTGTCTGAGCCTCCACGCCCTTGGCGGCGTCTATTACCATAACGGCGCTGTCTACGGACGTAAGTATACGGTATGTGTCCTCGCCGAAGTCATTATGTCCCGGCGTGTCCATTATGGATACTACCTTTCCGTCATACTCAAACTGCATTACCGATGACGTAACGGAAATACCCCTCTGTTTTTCTATTTCCATCCAGTCGCTTTTCGCGGCTCTTCCCGTTTTCCTCGCCTTTACGGAGCCTGCCTCCCTTATGGCTCCGCCGTGGTAGAGAAGTTTTTCCGTAAGGGTCGTCTTACCTGCGTCGGGATGTGATATAATGCCGAAAATACGGCGTTTTTTTAATGCTTCAACGCTTGTTGCTGCCATTTTTTCAGTCCTCTCGTAAATTTTGATCTATAAAACCGATCCCTGCCGTTAAAAATACGTCTTTTCCTCCCAAAGGACTACCTCGCCTTTTTTAAGGCTCTCCTGCACGTCTATTGTCCTCTGGTTGGAACTTCCCTTGAATTTCAGCTCAAGAGAGCGTTTGTCCAGCTCGAACCTGCCGTCTACAAGCACGTCCGTCGCCTTAAGGAGCCGCATAAAATCCTCGTTTCCGCTCTCCATTATCTGCTCCCATGTATATCCGGTAAATGTCCATACATTCAGTCCCAGTTTTTTTACGCCCTCAGCTATGACAGCGCAGGGCACCGGCTGATAGAAAGGATCTCCGCCGGTAAGCGTTACTCCGTCGTACAGCGGATTTTCGGAAGCGTATTTTATTATTTTATCCGTATCATAGATTTTTCCGCCGTTCGGGTCGTGGCTTTCGGGATTGTGGCAGCCTTCGCAGTGGTGGATGCACCCCTGGGTGAACACCGCCAGCCTTATTCCCGGCCCATCGACGATGGAGTCGCCCTCCAAACCGAAAATTCGTATATCCATTTTATTTCTCCTCTTTCAGACTCTCAAGGAATTTTCTTTCCTTATCGCTTAAAACAGCCCCTTCGAGCATATCCGGCCTTTTCCTGTATGTTCTTATTATTGACTGTTCCCTTCTCCATTTATCTATGTTGGCATGATGTCCCGAAAGCAATATTTCCGGCACCTCCCTGCCCATAAACACCGGCGGTCTCGTATACTGTGGGTATTCAAGAAGTCCGTCGGAAAAGCTCTCTATCTCGTGGCTTTCCTCCTTGTTAAGGACTCCCGGGACAAGCCTTGAAACCGCGTCTATTATTGCGGCGGCGGCCAGCTCTCCCCCCGTAAGCACAAAATCGCCAATGGATATTTCATCTGTAACTATTTCCTCTATTACCCTCTCGTCTACGCCCTCATAATGGCCGCAGAGAATAACGAGATTTTCTTCGCCGGCCAGCTCCTCGGCGGTTTTCTGGTCAAATCGTTTCCCTTGGGGACTCATATATATGACCCTCGAGCCCTTCGCCCTTTCCTCTATGCTTTTGTAAGCGTCATATATTGGCTGCGGCTGCATTACCATTCCGGCTCCGCCGCCGTAGGGATAGTCGTCCACATGGCGGTGTTTATCCGTTGAAAAATCCCTTATGTTTACGCACTCGACATTTATGACGCCGTCTTTGACGGCCCTCCCTATTATACTGTGGGACAGCACGCCTTCTATCATTTCCGGAAAAAGCGTAAGTACATAAAAGTTCTTCATTATCTCAGCCCTTCCAGAAGTTTTACAGTCATCTTTCTTCCGGCAACGTCAACGGAAAGCACGCACTGCTTTATGGCGGGTATAAGGAGCTCCTTTCCGTCGGCGTCCTTTACGCCGTATACGTCGTTTGCCCCAGTAGTATATACTTCGTCTATTTTCCCCAAATATTCGTCCTCATCGGTATAAACGTCCATGTCGTAGAGATCCCTTGTGTAATACTCGTCCTTTCCGAGGGGAAGCGCCTTTTCAGCCGGGATAAGTATCCTTCCGTTTTTAAAGCCCTCTACCTGGTTTATGTCGTCAAATTCCTTAAGCGTAAGCAGCACAAAATTTTTATGGTAAGCCACCTTAGCTATCTGACATATCCTTCTTTCGCCCTTGACTTCCAGTATGACTTCCTTAAGAAGCTCGAATCGTGTCGGGTCGTCCGTTGTGGGAAATATTTTAAGCGTACCCTTTATTCCATGGGTTCCCGCGATTTTTCCTATTTCAAAATAATTTTCCATTTTAAAGCTCCATATTCTAAAAAAGTTAGGAGCGACACCCCTAACTCCCGGTTTCCTATGCAGTTAATCGGGGAGCAGGTCTGCCCATACTCCCCGAATAATCTTACTGTACGATCTCCACAACGATCCTTTTATCATCATGTATCGCTGCGGCCTTAACTACAGTTCTTATAGCCTTGGCGATCCTGCCCTGCTTGCCGATGACCTTTCCCATGTCATCGGGAGCGACCTTAAGCTCAAGGATTATTGAGCGTTCGCCTTTTACCTCCGATACAGATACCTGATCGGGATTATCAACAAGATTTTTGGCTATAACCTCCAATAATTCCTTCATAGCTGTACCTCCCGCGGAATTACTCAATAACTCCGGCTTTAACAAGTAACGCTCTGGCTGTGTCAGAAAGCTGAGCTCCCTTAGCGATCCACTCTTTAGCCTGATCTCCGTCAACCTTTAATACAACGGGATCCTTTGTAGGATCATAGTATCCGATCTCTGCGATGGACTTTCCGTTTCTTGATGTTCTCTGGTCAGCGACTACGATTCTGTAAAAAGGCGCTTTCTTAGCTCCTAATCTTTTTAATCTGATTCTTACCATTTTTGTTTCTCCTCCTGAAAATATTTGTATATAAACGCTTCGGCGCGCGGCGCCTTGGCATAAATATCCTGTGATTTTTTTGATTTTATCTTAAAAACGGCATTTTAAACCTGCCCTTTTTGCCCTTTGCCATTGTGTTCATCTGCTTCATCATCTTGCGCATTTCCTCAAACTGCTTAAGCAGCCTGTTGACCTCGGCGATGGTTCTGCCGGAACCGTTGGCTATACGTTTTTTCCTCGGGCCGTTCAGTATGGACGGATCCTGCCTTTCGGCCTTTGTCATTGACTGTATTATGGCCTCCACATGAGCCATAGCCTTCGGATCCACCTCCACGTCAGAGAGATTGTACTGACTGAGTCCCGGTATCATTCCAAGGATATCCTTTAAAGGCCCCATTTTTTTGATCTGCTGCATCTGGTCAAGGAAATCGTCAAGATCGAACTCGTTGTTTCGCATCTTCTGAGCCATTTCCATGGCCTGTTTCTCGTCATAGGCCTCCTGAGCCTTTTCTATGAGGGAGAGAACGTCTCCCATACCGAGTATCCTTGACGCCATCCTGTCAGGGTGGAACGGCTCAAGATCCTCCATTTTTTCGCCCATACCAATGTATTTTATGGGCTTGCCTGTCACGCTTCTTACCGAAAGAGCGGCTCCGCCTCTTGCATCGCCATCGAGCTTCGTAAGTATTATTCCGTCCGCTCCGAGCTGATCGTTAAAGCTCTCCGCGACAGTGACTGCGTCCTGACCGGTCATGGCGTCGATAACAAGCAGTATCTCCTGCGGCTTTACGGCTTCCTTTATGTTTTTGAGCTCATCCATAAGCTCTTCATTTATATGGAGCCTTCCTGCCGTATCTATCAAAATAACGTCATATCTGTATTTTTCGGCATAGGCAAGCGATTCCTTAGCTATGTCCACCGGGCTTATCTTGTCGCCCATTTCGAACACCGGTATATTGTAATTGTTTCCGACGACCTGTAACTGTTTGATCGCCGCCGGCCTGTAAACGTCGCAGGCTACGAGCAGAGGATTTTTTCCCTGTTTGCGGAGCAGTCCGGCAAGTTTTCCCGCCGTTGTCGTCTTACCGGCTCCCTGAAGTCCGACCATCATATACACGGTCGGCGGCTTGCTGGCGAATGTCAGCTTGCTCTGGGCGGAACCCATAAGCTCTATAAGCTCCTCGTTTACTATCTTTATGACCTGCTGTCCGGGGGTAAGGCTTTCAAGCACCTCGCTGCCCACGGCTCTCTCGTTTACCTTGTTTACAAACTGTTTTACTATTTTATAGTTAACGTCGGCCTCAAGGAGGGCTATCTTTACCTCTCTCATGGCGTCCTTAACATCTTTTTCCGTCAGCTTGCCCTTGCTTCTGAGCTGCTTGAATACCGACTGCAGCTTTTCGGACAAATTTTCAAAAGCCATATATTATCCTCCATTATAAGCGGCCGGGCCAAATGTCATTGTGTGATCTCATCGACCGCCATCCTGATCTGCTCGGCTGTTTTCAGGGATTCCTCCGAAAGCTCGCTTTCCTCCTCCAGCCTGTCGATCAGCTTTCTGATTTTTACCGCGGAAGCCTTATTGGCCATAAATCTTTCGACCAGCCCCAGCTTTTCCTCGTAGTCAGAAAGTATTTTTTCGGTTCTCTTGAGCTGATCTCTTACAGCCTGCCGGCTTATCTCAAGCTCTCCGGCTATTTCCGAAAGCGACATATCGTTCTGATAAAAAAGTTCATATATCTCCTTCTGCTTATCGGTGAGAAGCTCTCCGTAAAAATCATAAAGCAGAGTCGTTTTCAAAATATCCACAATACTCACTCCCGTGTAAAGTATTTTTACTTTACCTGTGATATTTTAATACAGCGTCCTGCCTTTGTCAAGCATTTTTACTTTACATATCAAAAATTTTTTATTCGGTCAAAAAACTATAAAATCGGCGGGTCAGGCCTGTGATTTTGGGCCGCCCGCCGTCTTAAAAAAATCCATTATAGTATGTAATCCGACAGCTTTGTTTCCTGCCAGTCAGTGTTTCCCGTCGGATCATCGTCGGAATACAGCTTGAGTCCGTCATCTCCGTCCACTGCTTTGAAATAGAAATTCATTTCCTTTGGTTCCAGATACTCTTTATAATAGGTTTCGTAATAGGGAGAGTTGTTTTCCTTCGCTTCCCTTATATATTCCACCGTGTCAGGATCCTTGTCAAAATTCTTGTGTATTATTTTATAGAAAAATATGGCTTCCGTTCCGTCGTCGTTTTCCTCATAATTTGATATTTCAGACCCAAGTATCTCATAATATTTTGAGAACGTCTTTTCCGTTTCCGCCTTAAGATACTCCTCTATTTTTTCATACAGCTCCGTATCGACGGGCGCCTCGGTCAGGTCAAACTCTGCCGACACATAATCGCTTCTCTTTTCTATTCCGACTCCGTTGACGGAAAATTCATATATTATCCTGTATCTTCCCGGTTCAAGAGCGTCATAGAAATCCGAAAGCGTTATTTTCCTTACGCCGCTGCTGTCCGCCTTAAGCTGGTACTCGATCTCTTTTACCTCGTTCCCGTTTCTCTCCATCACGGTCCACTGTCCGTTTTCGCTTTTCTCAAGAGTAAATTTCTGAGGATTATACACATAAAGCGCTCCGGGATCCTCCGAATGTCTCGTGAACCTGAGCTCCAGAGCATCGTACGGAGTTTCCTCGTTTATAACCTCAAGGGCAAGATTGTCGGACATTTCATCATCCGTAAATTCCGATCTCTCCGGTACGGTAACGTCCTTGCCGGCCGCCTCATCGGACTTGTAGAGCATCATAATAAATTCAGTCTTGGAAAGCGTTCCCTTTGGTCTGAAAGTGTTGTCCTCATAACCGGAAATGACTCCCGAACCTACAAGAGCCTTTACGTCATCCACCGCGTAGTCCGAAACTTCTTCCGAGTCGGCGAAATCAATGCCGCCTCCGCTGTTTTTGAACCCATAAGCCCTTATGAGGAAGGAAGCCGCCTGCTCCCTTGTAAGCACTCCGTTGGGATCGGCCAGAAGCGTTCCGTCATTTTGCTCAACACCGGCGAATATGCCGGCCTTATAAAGCGCCGTTATGTCGTCGGCAAAGCTGTCATCGGAAGAAACATCCGCAAAGGGATTATCCGTTCCATCAGACGAAAGACCCGCGGCTTTGCTGAGCATTTCGGCCATCCCGCCTCTTGTAAGGGATCCGTTTATGTCATAGTCCTCGGAAATATATCCCGCCGACCTGCAATATTCCACCGCCGTGTCATACCACTGGGCTCCGTAGGCCGTCACCGAAACAGCAATAGCCGACGCCAATATCATAATAGTCCTTAAATACGTCTTTTTCATAATAATCCCTCCTTCATTTATTACAGAATAACCTAATTCGCGGTAAAAATCCATACTTCCGTGAAAATGTAATATAAATTTATGATATCGGAAATCACTATGTAACAAAATATCCCCTTCATCTGTCCGGACGAAGGGGATGTATTCTTTATTTACTAAACAGCGCTTTGGAAAATTCTCTCGGATCAAAAAGCTGCAAATCGCCTATGCCCTCGCCAACGCCGATATATCTTACCGGTATGTTGAGTTCGTTCTTTATGGCGATAACGATGCCGCCCTTTGCGGTTCCGTCCAGCTTGGTAAGCACAAGGCCGGTAATATCTGCGACCTCGTTGAACAGCTTCGCCTGCTGAAGGGCATTCTGTCCGGTTGTGGCGTCAAGCACAAGAAAAACCTCGGAATTTGCCTCCGGATATTCCCTGCCTATTACTCTCGCTATTTTTTTAAGCTCCTCCATAAGATTTTTCTTATTATGGAGCCTTCCTGCCGTATCGCATATAAGCACGTCGGCCTTCCTGCTTTTTGCCGCGTTTACCGCGTCGAATACAACAGCCGCGGGATCGGAATTTTCCTCGTGGCATATAACGTCTATTCCCGAGCGTTCGCCCCAGATTCTGAGCTGGTCAATGGCAGCGGCTCTGAACGTGTCTGCGGCGGCAAGCAGCACCTTCTTGCCTTCCGCCTTATAGTTTGCCGCCAGTTTTCCGATGGTAGTCGTCTTTCCAACGCCGTTTACGCCTATTACAAGCATAACGCAGGGGGATTTGACCTCAAATTTTTCATCCACGCCTTCCTCAAGTATGGCCGTAATTTCGTCCTCAAGCATTCCCTTGATAAGCGAAGGATCCTCGGCTCTTTCCTTCTTTACCCTTTTTCTGAGATTTTCTATTATTTTGAGGGTCGTGTCCACGCCGAGGTCGGCCATAATAAGGCTTTCCTCAAGCTCGTCAAACAGATCGTCGTCTATTTTTGTAAATCCGCCGAGTATGGCGTCCACACCGCCGAAAATATTTTTTCTTGTTTTTTCAAGACCTTCCTTGAGTCTGGCGAAAAAGCCCTTTTTATGTTCTTCCACGGGCGTTTCATCTTCCTCGGCTTCCGCTTTTTCTTCGGCCGCCGTATCCTCATCGGGTGTCTCGTCAGCCGTCTCATCTTTTTCCTCGCCGCCGGACTCTACGCTTTTTCTTACGCTGTCCTTTACCTCGTCCTCTATTTTTGTGACGTTTTCAACTACTTCCTTTACGACGTCCTCTCCGATATGTTCGTCCGTCTCGTCTTCTATTTCGTCAACGGCGTCCCTGACTATCTCCTCTACCGTTTCTTCTTTTTCGGACTGTTCTTCCGTTTTTTCTTCTGACGTCTCTTCGGCTGAATCGGTCATTCCGCCGATATTTTCCGTCTCATTCTTCTGATCCTTTCCCTTGAGAAAATCAAAAAATGCCATATTTTCACTCCTCTATTCAATAACCGCTTCGTCAAATTTGACTGAAACTATTTTTGATACTCCCTGCTCCTGCATGGTCACTCCGTAAAGCACGTCCGCCGCTTCCATTGTTCCCTTCCTGTGGGTTATGACGATGAACTGGGTGTCATCGGAAAATCTCCTCAGATAATCACCGAATCTCTGGACATTGGCGTCGTCAAGAGCCGCTTCTATCTCGTCAAGTATGCAAAACGGCGACGGCTTCATTTTAAGTATGGAAAAAAGTATCGCTATTGCCGTAAGCGCCCTTTCGCCTCCGGACAAAAGCATCATATTCTGTAGATTCTTTCCCGGCGGCTGGGCGATTATGTCTATTCCCGAGCCGAGTATATCGTCCTCATCCAGCACTTTAAGGTACGCCCTTCCTCCGCCGAACATCTCCCTGAACACCTCTCCGAAGTTTTCCGAGATGATTTCAAGGTTTTCCCTGAACTGTCTTTCCATAAGCCCGGAGAGGTCTTTTATGATGCCCTTGAGTTTTTCCTCGGCGTCCATTATATCCGCCTTTTGTCCGGAAAGGAAATCGTATCTTTCCTTTGTCTCCCTGTACTCGTCAACGGCGTTTACGTTGACCGTTCCAAGCTCCTTTATCTTCGCTTTAAGCTCCTTAACTTTTGAAGAAAGCTCTCCCAGCGGCGCCTCTGGCCGCTCCCGTTCCAGAGCCTCCGGGAATGTGATTCCGTAGTTTTCCCACATATCGTCGTTCAGACGCCTTATCTCCTCGGCGAGCCTTTCCGAACGTGTCTCAAGCCTTACCTGCTCGTTTTTGTATTTGAGCGCCGTTTCACGGCAGCCATTGATCTCCTCTTCCTTCTTTTCAAGCTCTCCGGCCTTTTTGGCGCGGTCATCCGACGTATCAAGAAGCATTTTCTCCTTCCGCTTCTTTTCGTCCCTCGCTCTTTCCGCAGCCTTCGCGGCTTCTTCGGCTTCCGCTTCCTTAAGGGCTATCCTTGTTTCAGTTTCGGCTCTGTTTTCTTCCGTTTCCCTTATCTCTCTCTCAAGCCTGTCGTTGTCGGATTTAAGCCTGTCAAGCTCTCCTTCTCTCGCTCTGTTTTTTTCCGTAAGGGACGAAAGTCTCACCCTAAGCTCGGTTATCTTTTCCGAAGCCGACGCGCTTCCGCTTTTGCCGCTTTCTGCCGTCTCCTTGTATTTGTTGAGCGTTTCCTGAAGCTCAATTATTTCCTTTTCTGTCCTGTCAAGTTTTTCGGCGGCTTCGGCTCTGTCAAGCCGTGCCTTTTCAAGCTGTTCCTCAAGCTGTTTTTCCTCTATCGCGGACAGCTTTAGTCTTTCCTCATATTCGGCCGTTTCTCTTTCAATGCCGGCCGCTTCTCCTGAAGCCGATATTTTCTCAAACTCAAGCTGCTTAAGGCTGTTTGAAGCTTCCTCCATATCTTCGGCTATTTCGTCGGCCTTTTCGGCGTTGCGCTCCCTTTCGGCATTAAGTCCTCCGCAGGCAGCCTCCAGCGCCGCGGTCTCGGCCTTAAGAGCTTCTATTTCCCTTTTCCTGCCGAATACTCCTCCGTCTTTTTTTCCAAGACTTCCTCCGGTTATCGCTCCGCCGGGCATAAACGACTCGCCCTCAACGGTTACAAGTCTATAGCTTTGCTTATGCTTTCTTGCAAAGGCGATGGCGTTGTCCATTCCGTCCATTACGATTATCCTGCCAAGAAGGCTCTCCGCTATTCCCGTATATTCCCTGTCAAATTTGACAAGATCCACGGCGGCCGCAATAACGCCTTTCTCCGAAAGCAGAGCGTCCTTTTCCGCTCCAAGTGTTCTTCCCTTTACCGTGGACACGGGAAGGAACGTGGCTCTTCCAAGTCTGTGTTCCTTAAGATAATTGACGGCGGTTCTGGCGTCGTTCTCGTTTTCCACGACAATGCTCTGCATAGAGCCGCCAAGCGCGGTTTCGATGGCTGTCTCGTATTTTTCATCGGTCTTGAAAAGCTGGGCTACGGCTCCTTTTACTCCCTTAAACGACGGAACGGAGCCGTCCCTGAGCTGGAGTATGGCCTTTACCGACTTATAATAGCCGTCATGCTCCTTCTCCATGGCGCTGAGCACCTTCAGCCTTGAGCTTTTTTCCGACAGCTTCGATGACTTGTCCCTTATTCCCTCGTCTATGACGGAAATGACCTTTAAAACGCCTTCTCTTTTGCTCTCAAGCCTTTTTATTTCCTTTCCGGCTTCCTCTATCTCGTCCTCCGTCTCCTCAAGGCGCAGCCTTGCTGAATTGAGTGATATTTTTTTCTCCCTGAGACTTCTTTCCGTCTTTTCTCTTTCGGAGACGAGCTGTTTTTTTCTTTCCTCGAACTGCTCTATAACGGCGTCCGTTCTTTCCATGGTTCCCTTAAGATCAGCCGTCAGTTTAATGCGTTCTATCATTTCGGACTTATAGTTTTCCGTTTTTTCCTCATATTCGGACTGCTCGTTGAGCATGATCCTGAGTTCTTCCTGCCTGCGGTCTATTTCGGCGGATATTTCCTCCATGTTCCTCGCTTCGGCGTCTATGGCTTCCCTCAGGGCAGTTATCTCACCGTTGTTTTTTTCAACGCTTTCTCTCTTTGTTTTATTTTCCTCATCATATCTGAGCGCGGCTTCCCTCAGATTTTTTGTCTGTTCGCCGGTAAGGACGCGCAGTCCCTCGTTTCTTTCTATCTCCCCGCTCAGTCCGGCGATAGCCCTGTTCAGCTCCCCGCTTTCCGCGTCAAGGGCGGCAACGGCGTTTTTTATGCCCGACGCCTCGCCCGCAAGCTCTTCAAGCCTTCTGTCGGTTTCCTCCATTACGGCCGAGTTGTTCTCCATAAGAGCCTTTATTTTCTCGGCGTCCTCTTCAAGCCTCTTTCCGTTTATGGCAAAAAGGGCGATGTCCGCCTCCTTCATTTCCTCATAAAGCTCAAGATATTTTCTTGCCTTATCGGCCTGCTTTTCAAGCGGCTCTATCTTGCCTTCTATCTCGCTTATTATATCCGTTACCCTTAAAAGGTTCTGGTGTTCCTTTTCCAGCTTGCCCTCGGCCTCTGCCCTTCTGTTTTTATATTTGACTATCCCGGCGGCCTCCTCAAAAAGCTGCCTTCTGTCCTCGGACTTGTTGCTTAGTATTTCGTCTATTTTTCCCTGCCCGATTATGCTGTAGCCGTCCCGGCCTATGCCGGTGTCCATAAAAAGCTCGTAAATATCCTTAAGTCGGCATTCCGTGCCGTTTATAAAATATCCGCTTTCTCCCGACCTGTATACCCTTCTTGTAACGGTTATCTCCGAATAGTCCACCGGTATTTTTTTATCGGCGTTGTCTATGGTCATGGATACCTCGGCAAAGCCGACCGGTCTTCTGTTGGCGGTTCCGGAGAATATTACGTCCTCCATCTTTCCGCCTCTCAGGCTTTTTGCCCTCTGCTCTCCAAGCACCCATTTAACGGCGTCGGAAATGTTGCTTTTTCCGCTTCCGTTGGGTCCTACAACGGCGGTTATCCCCTTATTAAATTCCAGCTTTACCTTATCCGGGAAGGATTTAAAGCCGTGCAGATCAAGCTCCTTTAAATACATCCGCGCACCTCGTTAAAATACTGAATTTCCGCCCGCAATACAATGCACGGCGCTTCCGAAAACCTTCATACCCTTGGCGGGAGTAAACTTCGCCTTGGAGTAAAATTTTGAAGGCTCTATCACATATTCGTTATCCGTTTCCATTATTACTATATCCGCGTCCATACCCGCTTTTATTTCTCCTTTGTTCTTAAAGCGCAGTATTTCGGCGGGATTTTTCGACATCTTTTCCGCAAGCTGCCGCATTGATATTTTTCCGCTTTTCACAAGGGCGGTATAGCTTAAGGAAAACGCCGTTTCAAAGGCCGAAATTCCGTAAGCCGCCACATCAAATTCCCTCTGTTTGAACTCTATCCTTGTGGGGCTGTGTCCGGAGGCGATGGCGTCTATTGTTCCGTCGCAAATTCCCTCTATTATGGCCTCCGTATCGCTTTTTGTCCTGAGCGGCGGTATGACCTTTGCGTAAGTATTGTAGTTCATAGCCGCTTCCTCCGTCAACGTAAAGTAGTGCGGACAAGTCTCACATGTTATTTTTACCCCTCGTTTTTTGGCGTCCCTTATCTGTCTTACTGCGCCGGCCGTGCTGACGTGGGCGATATGAAGTCTTGCCCCCGTGCTTTCGGCAAGGACTATGTTTCTTGCCACAATGACGTCCTCCGCTTCCCACGGCATGCCTTTAAGTCCGAGAGCCGTGGATACCCTGCCCTCGTTCATTACTCCCTTTCCGGAAAGTCCCCTGTCCTCGCAGTGGGTTATGACGGGAGAGTCAAACATTTTAGAGTATATGAATATATTTCTCATAAGATCCGCGTTTTCCACGGTCAGATCCCCGTCGGCAATGCCCACGGCTCCCGCTCTTATCATTTCTCCCATTTCCGAGGCTCTTTCTCCCCGGCAGCCCACGGTCATGCTTCCGTATGGCAGCAGATTGACGCAGGAATGTTCCTTTCCCTTTCGTATTATGTATTCAACTACCGTTTTGTTGTCCACAGCAGGCTCGGTGTCCGGTATGCATACAATGGTTGTAAATCCGCCCCTTGCCGCGCTCATAGACGCCGTTTCAATATCCTCTATGCTTTCATGTCCCGGATCGCATATCTTGCAGTGCATATCTATAAATCCGGGGAAAACGTACTTCCCTCCGGCATCGATTATTTCCGCTTCCTTATCTTCTATGCCGTATCCGACGGCCGCTATTCTTCCGCCGTCGATAAGTATGTCGGCCGGTCTGTTTATATCCGTTTCCGGCGATATTACATATCCGTTTTTAATCAAACGCTTCACTTAGACCGCCTCCAATCTGCGAAAGTATGTAAAGCATTGCCATTCTTACAGCGACGCTGTTTGCTATCTGGTCGTTTACGATGCATTGACGGCTGTTTACTATGCTTGTGGCGATCTCCACGCCTCTTTGTATCTGACCCGGATGCATAACTATGGCGTCTTTTTTAGCATATTTAAGCATATCTTCATCTATCAGGAACATACTTCTATACTCGTCAAGCGAAGGTATCAGGTTTTCGTTTTTCAGCTGAGCTGTTATCCTTGTAGAAAGGATAACATCAGCTCCGTCCACGGCCTCAGATGGTTCATAGCATACCTTTACACCAAAGCTCTCAAGTTCCGGCGGGATAAGAGTTGACGGGCCTGTTACACATACGTCGGCTCCAAGCTTCAGCAATCCCCAAATATTGCTTTTGGCGACCCTGCTGTGGGCTATATCTCCTATTATGGCTACCTTGAGTCCCTCAAATCCGCCCTTTCTCTCCTTTATCGTAAGCAGATCCAGAAGCGACTGTCCGGGATTCTCGTTATATCCGTCCCCGGCGTTGATGACCGACGCCTCCACGCTGTCAGCAAGCAGCCTTGCCGCCCCTGACATGGGATGCCTGAGAATTATAAAATCCGCTCCCATCTGGTCAATGAGCTGCCCCATATCCTGAAGCCTTTCCCTGTTTTCGCTGGCCGGCGTAGCCATCATATCGACCACGTTTGCGCTAAGATGCTGCGCCGCCAGCTCATAGGACAGTTTTGCCCTTGCGCTGGAATCATAAAAAAGTATGATAACGGATTTTCCCTGAAGATGAGGAACCTTTTTATTTTTCTGGCCAATGACGAATTTCATGGTTTCCGCCGTCTTGAGCACATACTCAAGCTCCTCCGCGGTAAGATCTCTCAGTCCCAAAAAGTCCTTACGATTCAAAAACATTTTCCTGCCTCCCTCCGAAAGCCGGCGCCGGCGATCTCAGATCTGCCTGCATTTGTCAAGAAGTTTTACAAAATAATCCGGAAGCGGTGACTCAAACTCCATATATTCCCCCGTTCTCGGATGTATAAAGCCCAGGACTCTGGCGTGGAGTACCTGTCCCTTAAGATTGAACGGCTGTTTTTTCGGTCCGTAAACACCGTCCCCAAGAAGAGGATGGCCGATATATGTCATATGGACTCTTATCTGGTGCGTCCTTCCCGTTTCAAGCTGAGCCTCTATGTATGTAAACTTTCCGAGCCTGTCCAGTACTCTGTAGTGTGTAACGGCCCGCCTTCCTCCTGCCTGAACAACCGCCATTTTTTTGCGGTCCTGAGGGTTTCTTCCGATGGGTCTGTCCACCGTTCCTTCGTCCTCTTTTATATTGTTGTACACTATCGCGTTATATTTCCTTGTTATGGAATGTTCCGCCAGCTGAAGCGCCAGGCTTCTGTGGGCGTTATTGTTTTTCGCGGCCATAATCACCCCGGAGGTGTCCATATCTATCCTATGAACGATGCCCGGCCGCAGGACTCCGTTTATTCCGGACAGGCTTTCTCCGCAATGGTACAGCAGAGCGTTTACAAGGGTGTCCGTATAATGTCCCGGAGCGGGATGGACTACCATTCCCTGCGGCTTGTTTATGACGATAACGTCGTCGTCCTCATAAAGTATATCCAGAGGTATATCCTGGGCAATTATCTCCAAAGGCTCGCTCTCGGGCAGTATCATCGTGGCCACGTCGGCTTTTCTTATCTTGTAGTTTGCCTTGACCGCCTTCCCGTTGACCAGCATTCCTCCGGCATCTATTATCTTTTTTATGCCGCTTCTGGACAGCTCGTCATAGTTCTCGGCGGCAAAAACATCTATTCTTTTTCCTATGTCGTCCTCCTCGGCGGCAAAGGTAAGCATATCATTTTCCTGCATATCATTCTCCGTTTTCCTTGTTTCCGGCGTTTTTGCTGTTTTTAACGTCCTTGTCGTCCTTTATTACAAACAGCACAAGTATGGCCATGGCTATTGTGCCTATGACCACATATATGTCCGCCATATTGAACACCGGCCATTTTATAAACGTAAACTCGAAAAAGTCTATTACATATCCCCTGAAAAGCCTGTCAGCCACGTTTCCGACCGCTCCGGCAAGTATGAGCATAAGCGACCATTTGAGCCATTTGTATTCTCTTGTGTCCGGCATTTTAAGCATGGCGGCGATGATTACGACGCATATCACAGCGGCCATAATAAGCAGCAGCCAGACCTTGCCATCCAGTATTCCGAAAGCCGCCCCTCTGTTTTCAACAAAGGTAAAGTCCATAAACCCGTCTATGAACGTAACGCTTCCCACCGGCTTAAGTCTTGTGAGCGCCATATATTTTGTCGCCTGGTCGGCTATAAAAAGCACAACGGCAAGTATTATCGGTATTATCATATCATCAGTCCTCTAAAACCGTTCCTATGGCTTCCATTACCTCGTCCTTTGAAATATCTGACGTTCTTATGGTGCTTCCAACGGAATCGGCTATAACGAATTTCAATTTATTTGAATTTACTTTTTTGTCATGGAAAAGCTGCTCGTACACAGCGTCGGCCTCAAGTCCGGAAACAGTCGTCGGAAGGGAGAAGTATCTCAAAAGCTCCCTTATTTCACCGGCCTTTTCTGCGGAAATATATCCCCTGTTTACGGAAATATTTAAAACCGCCGACATTCCTATGGAGACACATTCTCCGTGCAGCAGCTCAAACTCCTTCAGTCCCTCAACGGCATGTCCTATTGTATGTCCGTAATTGAGCACTTCCCTCTCACCCGTGTCATGCTCGTCCCTGCCCACAACGCAGGCCTTCATATCACAGCAGGCGCGGATTATATATTTAAGGGCGTCCTTGTCAAGCGCCTTTATTTTTTCCCTGTTCTCACTGATATAGTTATAAAATTCCTCCGACTGTATTATGCCGTATTTTATTACTTCGGCCATTCCGGCTGAAAATTCCCTTTCGGGAAGGGTGTCCATCGTGGCGGTATTAATATATACGAACTGGGGCTGATAAAAGGCTCCAACCACGTTTTTATATACCCCGTAGTCAACTCCAACCTTTCCTCCGACACTGCTGTCCACCTGGGCAAGAAGCGACGTCGGTATCTGTATGAAGTCTATTCCCCTCATAAACGTAGCCGCGGCAAAGCCGGCCATATCTCCGGCGACTCCTCCGCCAAGCGCAGCTATGACGCTTTTCCTGTCAAATTTATTCTCAAGCAGAAAGTCATAAAATTTTCTAATTGTATCAAGGTTTTTGCTTTTCTCTCCGGCGTCAAATACGCACACTTTTACATCGGAAAAGACCTTTGAAAGCTCGTTTGTCACGGTCTTGACATATATGGGCGCCACGTTCCCATCGGAAATGACGCAGAGCTTCCTTCCTTTATACCCGCATTTTTCGGCAGCCTCGGCAAGGCCGGAAAAATCATCGGTAAAATATATGGGGTACAAAGCGGTTCCCGTCTCAACAATTATATTGTCCATAAATTTCCTCCTACACATACCGTCCAACGGTAATAACTATTCGTCCCTTTTTAGTCGTTCCTCCGGTCTGAACAAGGGTTCCTCTCCCCCAGCCCTTTACCGAAAGCACGTCGCCGTCGTTTATTGGCTCGGAAACGCTTTTGAGCGGTCTCCAGTTTACGCTTGCCCTCTCGGCTCTTATAGCCTCCTGAGCCTCGCTTCTTGATTTTCCGAATACCGCGCCAAAAACCGTATCCGCCCTCAGCGATGATACGGTTACATTTTTTGTCTCTATTTTCTTTTCCGGTATATTCAAAAGCTCCAAAGCGGCAATTTGCGCCGTTACCTTCGTATGCCCTACCCTTTCAAGATTAGATACTATATACTGCGATATGGAGCTGTCGGAAAAGCAGAGCGCCTCACCGTCATACACAAGAATGTCACCAACTTTTATCCTTTCTATTCCAAGGCCGAGAATGGATCCAAGAAAATCCCTGTGGGAAAGGGATGACGAAAATTTGCTGTTGTAGCTGATCCTTACGGCGTCGATGGGAAATATGATTTCGTCCTCATCCATATAATCCGGAAACATGGCGAACATGACCCTTTCCGCGTCGTCATAGCCGCCAAAGGCTTTTATTTTCAGCTCTCCAAGCCTCTCCAGCAGTTCCCCCGCCTTGCCCCTGACGGACGGATCCATAAAATCCGTAAAACAAACGATATGTCTTTTTAAACATAAATCAGCCTGATCCAAAACTTTTGCCAACAAAAGCTTTTCATCAGGCTGACAATAACTTTTTAACAAAGAGTGTTTATCCAAAACTTTCGTCCTTTCAAAACAGCGCAACGATATAAAGCAATATTATCTGTATAATGTCAAGTATAAACAACGCGATGACCGGCGAAAAATCCACCATCATGCCGCCGCCCAGAGGCGACTTGTCCATCATCCTCCTGACGGGGCCGAGAACCGGATCCGTAAGAGAATAGATCAGTCTGCCGAAGGATGAAAACATTGCCCCCGGCACCCAAGACATAAATACTCTGACAATTATAAGCAAATATAAAATTCTGAAAAAAACATTAATTGCATCGCTTAGAAGAATGCTCATAGGCGCACCTCCAATTATTTACCCTGGCTCACCCACGGAAGGATAACGCTCTTGCTGAGCTTAGGCTCCTCCCTTGTATCGCTGGCGATATCAAAATTCGCGGGCGCAATTATAAATATATTGCTTGATACTCTCTGTATCGAGCCTTCAAGAGAATAGCATGTTCCGCTCAAAAAGTCCATGATCCTCTGGGCAACGGGGTATTCCACTTTCTCAAGGTTAACGACAACCGGTCTTTTAGCCTTGATATTGTCGCAGATTCCCTGAGCGTCGTCATAGGTCTCGGGCTTCATTATTACGACCTGCTGAGTGTTCGAGTTTTTAAAATCAACCACCTGGGGCTGTGCCTGGCTTCTCCTTGAAGATCTTGCCGCAGAATAGTCAACGCTCTCCCTTGTCTCGCGCTGGCTCGTTTCCCTTCTCTCTCTGGTATGGGGGCGGTATTCTTCTATTTCCTCTTCTTCATAATCGTCATAATCGTCCTCATATTCATCATCATAAGGTCCTGCTATAAAATCCTTAATTCTATCAACAAATTTTGCCACAGCCATTTCCTCCTAATAATCTGGTTTTTTATTTTTGGCTCTTATTTATTATAGTTTCTTTTGCCGAATATTCCAGTTCCAACCCTGACAATGGTGGCACCTTCCTCAACGGCGGTAATATAATCGCCGGTCATACCCATAGATAAAACATCCATGTTTATATTATTAATATTTTTGGCGTTAATGTCAACCAATAATTTCTTCATATTCCTGAAATAAACCCTGTTTTCCTCTCCGTTTTCGACATTTGGAGCCACGGTCATAAGTCCTCTGACCCTGATGTTCTCAAGGCTTGAGAGGCTTTCTATGAACGCGGGGGCGTCTTCAGGCATTATGCCATATTTTGACTCCTCCTTAGCCATATTTATTTCAACAAGGATATCCATAACAAGTCCGTGCTTTTTGGCCTGCTTGTTTATTTCCTCCGCCAGCTTAAGGCTTTCAACGGAATGGATAAGTTTTACCTTGTCTATTATATATTTAACTTTATTGGTCTGCAAGTGTCCTATCATATGCCATTTTACGTCCGGGCCCATGGGCTCGTACTTTTCCATGATCTCCTGCACATGGTTCTCGCCCAGCTCGTCAAGCCCTTCGGCCACCGCGGCCTTTATCCTCGGCACATCGACGGTTTTTGAAACCGCAAGAAGAAGCACGTCCTTCGGATCCCTGCCGGCTTTTTGAGCGGCATTGTCAATCTTTTCCCTTATGCTTTTTATATTTTCTGATATATAGTCATATTCAGGCATAAAAGCACTCCCTTCTGAATATATCATTTGCGTTATGCCTCCGTATCAGTATATCTCGTCTCCCTCGGAAGCGTCGGCGGCATTGACTATTATCTTATCGTATGCTTTAAGCGATGACGTAGCCGAATCGGCGATGGTATACTGGCTGTTCTGTCCCAGAACGCTTATGGACGCGAACTGGGCATAGGCTCCGTTGGCCGTAAGCACGCCTACCTGGGTCGAAACCTCGCTTATGGTGTACTCTGCGGCGTTCTCTCCGGTGCCGTTAAGTATGACGTCTCCGATCTTAAGCACGTCAAAGTCCTGTCTTATGTACGCGTACTGCTCGTCGCTTGACTCGACCGTGACGCTTACAAGCTCATCCCTTCCGTTTGACCTTCTGACCACCGTGGATCCGCTTAGGCTTTCAGCCACGCATCCAATGGGTATTTTAAGGAAGGTCTTTTCCACTATGGCGGTATTGGGTATCTTAAGTCCCTGATATGTGCTGTCTGAAATATAAAATTCCAGAGTCCTTACATTCAGGAAATCCTGTATGTTTTTGTTTGTCCTGAAAACCACATACGTCTCGTTGTCTCCTGGCGTCATGGAATGTATCGACGCCTCCACGGACACTTCCGATTTGTCAACTACAGCCCTTATTGTCTTTGTATCGCCGACCTGCCAGTCGGAGGCCACTGAACTGTCTATATATGAACAAACATACCAGTTGTTGTCCCTCACTATTTTGAATACCGTGCTTCCTGCCTCAACGGCCATTGTCTTTGACGTATACTCAATATCGTAAGATGACTGTATGTCATTTTTCGTTATAGTCTCAAGCGTATCCGGAGTAAACTTGTCCTCGCAGCCGTCGCTTGAAAGCACGAGTATACCCGACTCCGGAGCCGTAAGCGTTTCAAGGCTGTTCGCGAGCTGCGTCTGATACGACCTTCTCTGGGACGCCATGGTATCGGAGCTTTCGCTGTTTTCCTCTATCCATATATCCGTTCTCAGATCCATCTGCGTCTGAACGGCGCTTCTCATGGTATAAACATCGTTGTAATTTCCCATGGCTATCCTTGACTGCGCCGAAGCTATGGACGAAGCTATGCTGTTTTCTATTCCGGTTATCTCGTCCTTATATTTTGAAATGTCTATTTTATTTTTCTGCGTCTCAATAATGCTTTCATCAAGCACACGCAGTCTTTCCTGCGCCGTGCTGGCAGACTCGCTTTCGCTGACAGTGCAGACCGAGGCGTTCTTTTTCACCTTGTCTCCCTCGGCGTAATTAAACGAGGGCTGTCCGCTTTTTGTAGCCTTTACAACATATTCATCCCTTACCACAAGCCCCTCGAAGGAATTGGGTATGTCGATGGTGCCGTAATCTACCGAATCTATAGTTATATTTGAACTTCCCGCGGCGAAGTCGATCGTATATTTTACCATATACATCATTATAATGGCAAAAAGCACGACCGTAAGCACGCCTATGGGAGATCTTTTTCTGTTTGCCGTTCTTCTGCCGTCCTCCTGTATTTCATGGACGACAAAATTCTTTACGTTTTCGCTGCCCCTGCGTTTCACGACCCTTTTCTTTTTTCGTCCTGCCATAGGCAACTCTCCCATACAATTAACATTGGATTTACAAATTTTAATTATACTGCATTTTGCTCATTTAGTAAATAATTTAATAGCTTAAAATTTACATTATTATTCCAAAATCATTGCGAAATTGTTTCAAAATATTACATCAAAAGGCCGTCCGCCATCATCGGCAGACAGGCCTTTCTATTTTTGTAAATATTATCTTCTTCTTTCCAGCTCAATGCTGTCGATGTCAAAGACGCTTATGGCGTCTATGCTGTTCTTTTCTTTTGAAAGTTTGCCGTATTTATCCACCTGAGTAATATCCTTGGGGCCATGTGAAAGAGAAGCCGCTCCTCCAATGCATCCACATTTGCATGCCATGCCTTCGATAAAGTTGGCGTCCAGCTTTCCGGCCTTTGCCAGCCTGAGTATTTTTGAGCAGGCGTCAAGTCCGTCAGCCGCCACCGGCTTAAATTCCACATCTATTCCGGCCTTTTCAACAACCTGTTTAACTGCCTCGGAAACGCCGCCGCTTCTCGCGAATATTCTTCCGTAGAACGACGCGTTGTCAAGGGCGCTGTCCTCGCACTGTTCAAGATCGATATTCATGGCGTCAAGCATGGCCGCCAGCTCCTCAAATGTGATTACAAGATCGACCGCGTCCTTAAGGTCTTCCTTCTTTATTTCCATCTTTTTGGCTGTACAAGGTCCGATAAATACTATTTTCGCCGTCTCATCCATACTCTTTATGAGTCGCGCCGCCGCGATCATCGGCGATACCGTATTGGAGACATGTCCCATAAGCTCGGGGAAAGCCTTGCTTACATAATCAACGAACGCGGGACAGCAGCTTGTCGTTTTCCACTTCATTTCCTCGACCGTCTCTGCGAACTCATGCGCTTCGTGATATGACACTATATCCGCTCCCAGAGCCGCCTCTACGGCATGGAAAAATCCTATCTTCTCGATTCCGGAAATGACCTGTTCTATCCTCGCGTTGGTGAACTGGGACGATATCGCAGGAGCGATTATGGCGTAGACCTTATATTTCGTGTTGTTTTCCGAGTCCTTTAACATTTTGAGCACGTCAAGGACATAGGGCTTGTCTACAATGGCTCCGAAGGGGCACATATGTACACAGGCTCCGCAGGAAACGCATTTGCTGTCGTCTATATACGCTTTTCTGTCCTCATCGATCTGTATCGCTCCTATCTCGCATGAACGTATGCAGGGGCGCTGAACGTCGCTGATGGCGTTAAACGGGCAGGCCGCATGGCATCTTCCGCACTCGATACAGAGATTCTGATTTATATACGCATGCTGGTTGACAATAAATATGGCGTTTCTCGGACAAACCTCAACGCATTTATGCGCAAGACATCCCCTGCATGCTTCGGTAACCATAAAACGGTTCACCGGGCACTCATCGCAGGCGTCATGCAGGATGTTGATAACATTCGTTCCCTTAAGCGGCTCGATGGCGTTTTTTGCCCTTTCCTTGATTATATGGCGCTCCTTGTATATGCAGCACCTTGTGGTGGGCTTGGGGCCCGGAACGAGCTTTTCGGCTATTTCGTCAAGAGAATTGTCAAGAGTTCCGTTTATGAATCTCTCCGTTATTTCCCTGTTGACCTGGTATTTTGTAAACTGCACATTACTCTCAAATTTTTTTATGTTCATATCAAACCTCGATTATGCGAATTATATATAAGTAACTTCAACGTCTTTTCCCATCTTTTCAAGAAGGCTTTTAAATTCGTTCATCTGATTTATCTTATAGACAAAGTCCATCTTAAAGGCAAGATCCTGATGGGCGGGATTTATGGCCGTTCCCTGATATATCTTCACTCCGTCACAGTCCTCTATGAGAAGTCTCGCCAGCATGGACGCCGCGTTGTTCTCATGGAGCCTTGACTCAAGTCTTGGGTTATAGTCCGGCTTGACATACTCCCTTAAAATGTCTATCGCCTTTGAAAGGGTTATAACTCCTTCCGTGACAAGTTCAATGCCTTCTATCTTTGCTATCGGCGGTATATCCATTGTCATGGTATCCATATCAAATTCCATTTCCCTGTCAAGAAGCCTGGCCGCTATCTGTGCCGTCGTTCCTCCGCAGACAACGACCTTTTCTCCCGATTTAAGGACTTTCTGGAATACCTCCGTGTCATTTTTCCTGTCCCTCGGAGGTCCGAAAAACAGATTTATTACCTGCTGTTCCTTTATTTTCACCGCAAGCACGGAAGTGTCGTCTCCCGGCTCATCCTCATAAAGCTCGCTGCAGCAGTCAAGGACGTTGCTGACAACTTCCTTTGTGGAAACGTCGTCCTTGGACATGTTTCTCAGGTAGCTGTTGACATTTACCCATTCCCAGCCGAGATCCAGGGAATGCCCGACCCCGGCATGCACAACGCCGTCGCTTACGGCCACGAGCATGGTGTCTTTATCCATTTTGAAACGGCTCTCATATATGTTTTTATCGCCTATGACCCTTAATGTTTTTTCAATGGGTATATCCCTTCCGTCCTTATGAAGAAATATGGACGGATTGTCAAACTCGGCGACATATGTGTCTCCGTTTCTGTATATTTTTATAAGCGTGAAGGTCGAGTAGGCAAGGTGCCTCTGTCTGCAAACCGGCAGAGTATGCACTATGGTATCTATGGTCTCCTCAAGGGTCGCTCCTTCCCTCAGCATGGTAAGAGCGATATTCGCCGTGAGCGTGGAAAGTATATTAGCCTTTACGCCGCTTCCCAGCCCGTCGGCAAGAACAAATATTTTTGAGTCCTTAAGGTTGGCCTGCTTTATACTGTCTCCGCAGAGCTCCTCGTTATATTTTTTTAAGCTGTTGTATGAAGCGTCGATAAAATACAGTTTACTCACCTTCTTTAAGAACGACCTTTTTAAGCCTGTTAAGCGCCACCTTTGTCTCCGCCGTTGTTTCTCCAAGAAGAGACGCTATTTCCTGAGCTACCATCATCTGCTTGTCTATGACGTTCTGCGCCACGTCCACCGTGCTCAGCCTCAGCTTTTCAAGCTCCGCCCTTTTCTTTTCCTCGGCGGTAATATTCTGGATGGTGACCATGAAATTCCTCTCATCCTTCATATACATTATGTTCATTAGGCCGGTGAAGCCGAATTTTTCAATATTGATCTTTTCTCCGACAATATCGCTTCCGCTCTCATATACCTGCCTGAAATACTTTTCGGGAACAAATTCCGAAACGTCCATTCCTACGGCGTCCTCCATTTTTATGTTCGACACCTTTTCCATAGCCGGATTTATCCTTAAAACCTTAAAGTCCATATCGGCTATGATTATGGAGTTTCTCGCGGCCATAAATATGGCGCTGGTCATGGTCTCTGCCTTTCGTTTCATATAGGGCATACACATATCTATCTGAGCCATGCCGCTCAGCACGGCCGCCGCCTTTTCCCTGCAGGAATTGTATCCGCAGGCTCCGCAGTCAAGCTCGTCTGCTCTGCTGTTCTTGCCCATTTTAACAAGGACTTCTTTTATCTCCTCGTCGGTAAAGTCCTTTTTCTTTATTTCCATAGGAGCGAAACTTGTCCCGAATTTTACTCCGGACCAGTTTATCTCCTCGTCGTTTTCCTCGCCGCCCATAAGTTTCTGCCTCATATCGACATGTTTTTTGAGTTTCTGGAGGCTGAGGAACATATTTGAGTCCTTGCCATGCATAAACGGTCCGTTGAGGCAGAGGCCGTGGCAGAAGGCGATATCAGCCAGCGTCCTGTCCAATATTCCGTCTTTCATAGCCTCCAGCAGTTCTCTCGCCTGCTCCGCTCCGTCTATGGACACGACGTTATAGTTAAGGCTGGCGCCCTTGACTATAAGTCTGTCGCAGGTTTTTCCGGGCATGGCATAGTTTTTCCTTTCGCTTCCGGAAACAACGTCGGGAAGCACGGGATCCAGCTTGGTATAATCTATGAAGCTGACAAGCATCATCCTGACGGCCTCGGAAAAACTTATAGCCGCGTCAAGCCCCGTAGCTTCCGGATCTACCGTGTCATACCGTCTGCTCAGGCACGGCCCGATATACACCGTATAAACGTCTTTGTCTCTGTTTTTTATGAGCTTTGCCAGGGCGATCACCGGCGAAACGACCGGGATCAGATATTTCACAAGCTCGGGATAATATTTGCACACATAAAGACATACCGAAGGACAGCTTGCTGTTATCATATATTTCAGATTCCTGTGCTCCTCCATATATTCCATCTGTTCCTCGGTTATCCTTGCCGTGGCGGCCGCAATTTCCTGAACCGAATCAAATCCCAGTTTTTTAAGTCCAGCGACAAATTTCTCCGGTTCGTCATACATGGCAAGATATGACGAATCTATAAGCGCGGCGATCCTTGCCCCGCTTTTAAGTCTGCCGTACACATCGGCATAATCGTTGTCAGCGTTTCTGGCATGTTTTGGACAGACAACAAAGCATTGCCCACAGGCAATGCATTTATCCATGTCTATCTCCGCTTTTCCGCTCTGAAAACGAATGGCTTTGACCGGGCAATACCTGATGCATTTATAGCAGTTTTTACAGTTATCGCTCATTAGATCAAAAAGTTTTATCATACTCATACGGACTCCTTTATAACCGTATTGTAGAACTCCTCAGTCGTAGAGGGCTGAAGCGAATACATCTTGTCATCATAGGTTGCTGCAACGGCTCCTTCGCAGTTTCCGAGGCAGAATGACGCTTTAACGGACACCTTATCGGAATTGCCGTCTCTCTCAATAGCTTTTTTAAGAATATTTATGATCTCATACGAGCCTTTTAAATGACAGGCACTTCCAATACATACTTTTACAGTTTTCATTAGAAAGACCTCCTTAATTTTATTTTTCATTCCGTATATATTATAGCAAATAAGCCCTGCTTGTCAAAGGTTTAAGCCGATTAAAAACGGCCGCCTTCAATTTATTTAAGGCGGAGCCATATTTTCCGCCTGATCAAATATTTATGTCAAGCTCAACGGGGCAGTGGTCGCTTCCCATCACGTCGGAGTGTATGTCCGCGCTTACGAGTCTTTCCTTAAGCCTCTCCGAAACGATATAATAGTCTATCCTCCATCCCGCGTTCTTCTCCCTCGCCTTGAATCTGTAGCTCCACCACGAATAGGCTCCCGTCTTTTCCGGGTAGAAATATCTGAAGGTGTCTATATATCCGGAGGCGAGAAGTTCTGTCATTTTTCCTCTCTCCTCATCGGTGAATCCGGCGCTTCTTCTGTTGGTGGACGGATTTTTAAGGTCAATCTCGTTGTGGGCCACGTTCAGGTCGCCGGTAATTATTACGGGCTTTACTTTGTCCAGCTCATTTACATAGTCCCTGAAATCATCCTCCCATTCCATACGGTAGTCCAGCCTCGCGTTTTCGCTCTGGGAATTGGGCGTATAGACCGTAAGATGATAAAAATCCTCAAATTCAAGAGTTATGAGCCTGCCTTCCCTGTCGTGTCCTTCTATACCCATACCGTAGGTAACTTCAAGCGGTTTCTTTTTGGTGAATACCGCCACTCCCGAATATCCCTTTTTCTCGGCATAGTTCCAGTATCCGTAATAACCTTCCGGCTCGAAGTCTATCTGTCCGGCCTGCAGCTTTGTCTCCTGTATGGAGAATATGTCAGCGTCAGCCTTTATAAAATAATCCATAAATCCTTTAGTCATACACGCTCTCAGGCCGTTGACGTTCCAGGATATCATTTTCATATATATCACCTCATCGATTTATTGAAAACAAAGAAAAAAAGTGCTACTATACTTTTGATTAATTTTTATCGGTTCAAAATTATCCGGCTTCCAAGCCGTTAAATTTTAAAGGAGTGGTCAACTTGAAAATATCTCTTGCCCAGACAAACATTATTTGGGAGGACAAAAAAGCCAACGAGACGAAGGCCGCCGAAATGATCGAAAAAGCCGCGTCCGAGGGCTCAGACCTCATTGTTTTTCCCGAAATGTCCCTGACCGGATTTTCAATGAATATAGATGTGATTTCCGAATACGAAAACGACTCGGAAACAACGCGTTTTTTCTCCGAGCAGGCAAAAAAACATCACATGTATATAACATTCGGAGCCGCTATCAGTTGCCCAGACGGAGCGATTCGCAATCAAGCTATAACTGTTGACAGAAACGGAGCCGTTATTTCAAGATACTCAAAAATACACCCCTATTCCCACGGCGTGGAGGGAAAATATTTCACCGGAGGGGACAGCGTATCATGGTTTGATATAGACGGTGTTACCGCCTCTCCCCTCATATGCTATGACGTGCGTTTCCCCGAGATATTCCAGATAGTCTCAAAGAAAAGCCGCCTTATAGTCATTCCCGTATGCTGGCCTCTCCAGAGGGTTCACCATCTTGACATCCTTCTTCGGGCAAGAGCCATAGAAAACCAGTCATTCATCGCCGCCGCGAACAGAACCGGCCATGAGATGAAGTATGACTACACCGGTCATTCACAGATAGTCGGCCCCAGGGGCGACGTCCTGACGGAAATACGCGAAGACGAGGCTCTCATAACAGCTGAAATCGATCTGAGCGAGGCCGACGATTTCAGGAGGGAATATCAGCTCAAGCGCGACCGCCGTCCCGATATTTATAAAAAATATATGTGATCAGTCCATTTTTACAAGTTCTATCCCGGCTTCCTCAAGCATTTCCACCGCCAGAGGGTCGGGATAGCTGTCTTTATAGACGATCCTCTTTATTCCGGCGTTGATGCACATTTTCGCGCATATAACGCAGGGCTGATTCGTAACATATATTGTCGCGCCGTCAGTCGTGTTTCCTATTCTCGCCGCCTGTATTATGGCGTTCTGCTCGGCATGGAGCGCCCTGCAAAGCTCATGTCTCTCTCCCGAGGGAATGTTGTGCTCCTGTCTGTAGCAGCTTCCGATTTCCGTGCAGTGTCTGCATCCGGAAGGCGCTCCGTTGTACCCTGTCGTTATTATTCTGTTATCCTTGACTATCACAGCGCCTATCTGACGTCTTATGCATGTGGATCTTGTTTTTACTATTTCCGCTATTTCCATAAAATACTCGTCCCAGCTTACTCTCATTTATTGTTCTCCTCCCTGTTCTTTTTCCTTAGTATATCAGAAAAAAGGCCAATAAAAAACATATTTCTCTCAATTCTTTCCGGGTAATATTTCAAATTTCAGCCGCAAAAACCGCATATATAAAAACGACCCCGCTAAATGCGCGGGGTCGTTTCAGACTGTCAAAAAACTAATCCATTGCGAGCGGGAGGGTTCGGGAGTCGAAGGGACTCCCGAGTTTAATCCGCAGGCGGAATTCATTTCCGCCGAGGAAAATCCCGTATTTCTGCGCCCTGACAAAGTTCAG
>CAJFHC010000017.1 GCA_904378045.1 Candidatus Metalachnospira gallinarum
TGTTCCTGCTATCATTGGTACATCACTTGTTCTTAAGAACAAAAAGGCTTGTACAAAAGCAGCTACAATCGGTATCTTAATGAACGCAATCGCTCTTGCGCTCAGCTGCGTAATGCTCCTTGCTTGGTACGACACAGGCGCAGACAGCTACCTTGCTACAGGCAACACAGCTGTTCCTACACTTTACATCGCTCAGCAGCTTGGACATCCTGCACTTCCTATCTGCTACGCAATCGCGCTTGCAATGTGCTTCATCTCAACAGCAGTTACATCCATCTACGGACTTATCCCTCGTTTCCAGCAGAGTATCAAAGTATTCCGTGAGATGGACCAGAGAAAGAGCGCATTCATCATCGCTTTAGTTGTAAGTATCGTAGTTATGGCATTCTCATCAATCGGTCTTACAAACGTTATCAAATATGGTTACAACTACTGTGGATATATTGGAATCGTCGTTATCGTTATTCCTTTCCTTACAGTTGGTTTCAAGAAGAACAGACAGTTCCTCAAAGAGCATCCCGAATACATCGGAGAGTAAGCCATATAAATTTAATTTACAATCTACAGGGAGCCTTTTAAGGCTCCTTGTTTTTTTGCATTAAAGTGAGCCGCGGGGGACTTACCTGTTTTTTGCGTCAAAATCATGATGGCTTAGTGTGAAGGCTGATACGCGAAAACAGATAACGAGGATTTTGCGGCTCAAATATTTACGATTGTTAAACCGTTGATATTCCATTTTTTAGCCTGTTATTAATCCTAATTTCAAATAAAATCCTTTTCACCGGATATACTTTATTAATATTTGAATATTTAGATATCGAAAATTTTTTAATAAAATGCCTATTTTAAGCATTGGAAAATTTGTAAAAAAATAGAATAAACCGCTTGAGAATTACGACATAACATAGTAATATAACTAAACATTTAATTGCGAAATGTAAAATACAAAAAATGTAAATTGTGGATAGCTACTAATAAAAATGCCTGATGTTCCAAATTTGTAGTACAAATTTATAGAAATTTTAATTGGTATTTTTTAAAATCGTTTTGCGGAGACAATTTTCTGTAAACTTAGTGAATTGAAAAAAGGTTAACAATAATCTATAATAATTTTAACGTAACATCTTAGAGATGTGTTGTCTAACTACACAATGATAAGATGGGACTCGGCGCGGGCTTTCCGTACCGATTGACAGCCGAAAAGCCGGTGGCCACCTCCCAAGTAAAGCTGTTTGCCAAAGGTCGACAACAAGTCGGGGAATTTTACATAACTGCAATTATCATTAGACAAATTATTGACCGGAGGCTTACCTGAACATTTAAAATCTAATAGTGAGGTGTGAATTAAATGTCTGATGTAAGTAAAAAAGTATCATTAGGTACATGTTTCTCAATCGCATCTGTATGGTTTGGCTCACATGCCGGCGGTGGATTCGCTTCCGGTAACCAGGCTACACAGTACTTCGTACAGTATGGCTGGTATGCTCCCATTATGGCTGCGTTAGCAATGATCCTCCTTGGATTCGTCCTCAGAGAAGTTATGATCATGGCCAATACTACGGGTTACTCATCATATAAAGAGGTATTCGCTCATCTGTTTGCTCCTTATACAAAACTTGAGATCCTCTTTGAGATTTATTTCTACGTAATCGTTATCTGTGCGGTTTCAGCTTGCTTCGCTGGTGCTGGTGAGCTTTTCGCAGACTACGGCGTACCTTACATGGTAGGTATCGTTATAGTAACAATTCTTACTATCCTCCTTGTTATGTTCGGAGCTAACCTTGTTGCTAAAGCATCAGGAGTTATGTCTGTTATCATCCTCATCTCCATTGGTATCATCTACATTTCCGGTATCATCGGAAGACCCGAGGGTATCGCTCAGGTTTACGCAGAAATGCCTTCAACGGCATCTCCCATAAGATTCATCGAGCGTATATTCAACTACGCTGGTTTCCAGTGTGTCGTTGTTCCTGCTATCATTGGTACATCACTTGTTCTTAAGAACAAAAAGGCTTGTACAAAAGCAGCTACAATCTTAATGAACGCAATCGCTCTTGCTCTCAGTACAGTAATGCTTCTTGCTTGGTATGACACAGGCGCAGACAGCTACCTTGCTACAGGCAACACAGCCGTTCCTACGCTTTACATCGCTCAGCAGCTTGGCGTTGCAGCGCTTCCTATCTGCTACGCAATCGCGCTTTGCATGTGCTTCATTTCAACAGCAGTTACATCCATCTACGGACTTATCCCTCGTTTCCAGCAGAGTATCAAAGTATTCCGTGAGATGGATCAGAAGAAGAGCTCTTTCATCATCGCTTTAGTAGTATCCCTTGTCGTTATGGCATTCTCAACGGTTGGTCTTACAAACGTTATCAAATATGGTTACAACTACTGCGGATATCTTGGAATCATCGTTATCGTTATTCCTTTCCTTACGGTTGGTTTCAAGAAGAACAGAAAGTTCCTCAAAGAGCATCCCGAATACATCGGAGACTAATTTTCGAACTTATAAACAAATATTCAGGGGACCGTTTTACGGTCCTCTGTTTTTTGCCCGTCTGTCTCTGACGGGCGTTTTTTATGTCATTAAGAAAATGGATTGGTTAAAAAATAAAGATATGAATAAAAGGTATTATTTTTAATGGGATAAATAATGGCTGATGTCTGATAAGAAACGTAGTTTGTGGAAAGTGCTATTGATGGATTTTACTGATTTTTCAGGGGATTTGTTTGTTTTGGATGGCGCTTCATCTGCTATATTCCGGTTTATTGGATAGTTTTTCAACAAAAATTAATGTCGAGAAATTTTTGTCAATCTGTCTTTTATGCATAGTGAAATTTGAGAAAAACAGATACAAAATCATTATTTAGGATTATGATATGACATAGCATTATAGTTAAATAATTACGTTAAATTGGATGGTTTTTGATTTAATTATTGTGCATATTTTCTGATATTATAAATGATTTTTAAAGCTATATTTTGATAATTATACAAAATTAAAAATTACTTGTTTTTTTATTGAGATTTCCAAATGTTTTTTGTTCAATTAGCTGATTGAAGAAACATTAACGATGATGTATAATTTTAAATACATTGATACTTTGTCGTTTTGTAATATCATTTGACAAAAACAATGTGCGGGCGGTTATGCCGCTCAGAAGCAGACAGCCGAAACGCGGATGGCCATCTTCAAAGTAAAGCTGTTGCCGAAGATCAGATAAAAGTCGGGAATTTTACATATTTATCATTTTTTATATATGACTTTTTGATCATCGGCTTAATTGAACCTTTAAAATCTAATAAAATGAGGTGTGAATTAAATGTCTGATGTAAGTAAGAAAGTATCATTAGGTACTTGTTTCTCAATCGCATCTGTATGGTTTGGCTCACATGCCGGCGGTGGATTCGCTTCCGGTAACCAGGCTACACAGTATTTCGTAGCTTATGGATGGTACGCTCCCATCATGGCTGCTTTAACAATGATCCTTCTCGGACTCGTTCTCAGAGAGGTTATGATCATGGCTAACACAACAGGTTTCTCTTCATATAAAGAGATCTACTATCACCTGTTCGCTCCCTACACAAAACTTGAGATACTTTTCGAGATCTATTTCTACATTATCGTTATCTGCGCTGTTTCAGCCTGCCTTGCCGGAGCCGGAGAGCTTCTTCTTGAGTACGGCGTGCCTTATTCAGCAGGTATCGTAGCGATCAGTATCCTTACACTGCTCCTTGTTATGTTCGGAGCTAACCTTGTTGCTAAAGCATCAGGAGTTATGTCGGTAATCATCCTTGTTTCTATCTTCATTATCTACATTTCCGGTATTATCGGAAGACCTGAAGGAATCGCTCAGGTATTCACAGAGATGAAGTCAAACAACCTTCCCGGAGCTATCATCAGAATATTCAACTACGCAGGATTCCAGAGCGTTGTTGTTCCCGCTATCATCGGTACATCACTTGTTCTTAAGAACAAAAAGGCTTGTACAAAAGCAGCAATCATTGGTATTCTTATGAATGCTATCGCTCTTGCAGTCAGCTGCGTAATGCTTCTTGGATGGTACGACACAGGCGCAGACAGCTACCTTGCTACAGGCAACACAGCTGTTCCTACGCTTTACATCGCTCAGCAGCTTGGACATCCCGCACTTCCTATCTGCTACGCAATCGCGCTTTGCATGTGCTTCATCTCAACGGCGGTTACATCCGTTTACGGACTTATCCCCCGTTTCCAGCAGAGCCTTAAAGTGTTCCAGAAGATGGATTCCAGAAAGAGCGCGTTCATCATCGCTCTTCTTGCTATCGTAGTATCAATGGCATTCTCAATGGTTGGACTTACAAACGTTATCAAGTATGGTTACAACTACTGCGGATACCTTGGAATAGTAGTAGTTATTATTCCTTTCCTCACGGTTGGATACAAGAAAAACAGACAGTTCCTCAAAGAGCATCCCGAATACATCGGAGACTGATTCTTCAGGAATTGAACGCATCTATAAAACGACAGGGGACTGTTTATACGGTCCTCTGTTTTTTTTATGGCATATATACTTTTGGAACGGAATAATAAATGAGTAGGGGACAGGCATAAGAGGCGCATGATCAAAAAGTTTGACAGTAAAGAAACGAAATAGGATATGCTGCCGCGCGGTCGCTGTGAAATATAGACAGATGCGGATATGCCTATTTTACAATATATACACGTCCGCAAGAGAGCTTTTCTGCCTTTGGAGCATAATGCCCAAGAATCTCCGTTAGAACATGAAAAACAGAGGGAAAAGAAGGTGATTTGAAAAATTAATGACCGGGAAATGCCGTGTTTACAAGGTTTCAAAAAGAGCCTTGTGATTTTACACAAATTAGTCTATTGTAAACAATACCCAATACATTTACATCAAATATAGTCAAAATTTTATATCAAAATTTAGCGACATTTCATCTTTATTTGATTGACAATTAATAATCAAATGATTAAAATAATTATAGAGTATATATTTTGTAGATTTATGTACTCTTATACAAAATCGCTTTGGCAACATATAGACCGTATTTTGCGAGGAACTTACGGTTTATAAGGATACATTTACGCCGCAAGGCGTAGTGCCCTAACTGAGGCTAATTGATTGCTTGGCGGTTATTAATTGGAGGAGGTTTTTTTATTATGTACACCATGGGTGTTGACGTAGGTTCTGCATCGTCAAAAGTAGTTATTCTTGAAGATGGTATCCGCGTTGTTGTAGAAAAGGTTGTTCAGCTCGGTACAGGTTCGTCCGGACCTCAGCGTGTTCTTGACGAAGCCCTTGAAGAAAGCGGACTCAGAATCGAGGATATGACCAAAATCGTAGCTACAGGCTACGGCAGATTCTCATTCGAGCAGGCCGACAGACAGGTCAGCGAGATCAGCTGCCACGCTAAAGGAATCTATCATCTGGTTCCCAGCGCAAGAACGATCATTGATATCGGCGGACAAGATGCTAAAGCTATTAAGCTTGACGAAAGAGGCGGAGTCAGCCAGTTCTTTATGAATGACAAATGTGCTGCCGGAACAGGCCGTTTCATCGAGGTTATGGCCAGAGTTCTTGAAGTATCTATCAACGAAATGCAGGACTATGACGCTAAGGCTACGGAACCGGCTCCAATCAGCAGTACCTGTACAGTATTTGCCGAGTCTGAGGTTATTTCTCAGCTCTCACAGGGCACAGCAAAGGAAAACATTATTGCCGGAGTACATGCTTCAGTAGCCGTTAAGGCATGCGGTCTGGCTCACAGGGGAGGCGTTACTCCCGACGTTGTAATGAGCGGCGGTGTTGCTCAGAACGCCGGAGTTGTCCGCGCTATAAGCAGGGAACTTAAGCAGGACGTAATTGTCGCTCCTCATCCACAGGTAGCAGGCGCTCTCGGAGCTGCGCTTTTCGCTTACGAGGACGCTTTAAAAGCTATGAAAAAATAAAAAGATAACAAAGAAAGAGGGATTTTAACATGAGCGAAGCAGTAGATTTAAGTACAATGACTTCTAAACAGATGTTAAGTTATTTCCAGGAAAAAGCTTACACTGATTCTTACAGTGCGCATGAAAACGGACAGCTTGTATGCTGGTCATCATCAATCGCGCCTTCAGAGTTCTGTGAGGTTATGGATATCATAATGCTTTATCCTGAGAACCATGCTGCTGCAATTGGTGCGAAGAAGTATGCTGAAACAATCATTAATATAGCAGAAGGAAAAGGATATGATGTAGACCTTTGCGCTTACTCAAGAGTAAACTTAGGTTACATGGAGCTCCTTAAAGAGGAAGCTAAGACAGGCGTTACACCTGAAGCTCTTAAGAACTGTCCTATGTCAAAGATGCCTCTTCCTGACCTGGTAATCACATGCAACAACATTTGTAATACGCTTCTTAAATGGTATGAGAACCTTGCGGTTGAACTTAATGTTCCCTATATCATAATCGACGTTCCTTACAACCATGTTATGCCTGTTGCTAAACATTGCAAAGAATACATCGTTGATCAGTTCAAGTACTGCATTAAACAGCTTGAGGAAGTTTGCGGAAAACCTTTCGACTACGAGAAATTCGTAAAGGTTCAGGAGCAGACACAGCGTTCAGTAGCTGCTTGGGACAGAGCTATGGCAATGTGCGCTCATATACCTTCACCTATGAACGGATTTGATATGTTCAACTACATGGGACTTATCGTTTGCGCTAGGTCAAAACATGATACAGAGCTTACATTCAACAAACTCTATGAAGAGCTTTGCGAGCATGTTAAAAACGGAACATCAACATTCAAAGGCGAGAAAGAGAACTACCGTGTACTTTGGGAAGGTATCGCTGTATGGCCTTATCTTGGAGCAACATCCAAACCTCTTAAGGCTCTTGGAGCTAATATGGTTGGTTCTACATATCCCGGCGCTTGGTCAATTCATTATGAAGTTGGTGACCTTGAGGCTATGGCTGAAGGATATTCAAAGATGTATTCAAATACAAACCTTGCAAACAAGGTTGATGTTATCAGTACTGCAATAGAAAGTACTCATTGTGACGGTGCATTATACCACCTTAACAGAAGCTGCAAACTTATGGACTTCCTTAATGTAGAAGAAGCAGAACTCGTTAAAGAGAGAACAAAAGTGCCTTATGTAAGTTTCGACGGCGACCAGGCAGACCCTCGTGCGTTCTCACCTGCTCAGTATGAGACACGTGTTCAGGCTTTAGCTGAAATTATGGAACAGAACAAACAGGAAGCAGCAAACTAAGGAGGGGTTTATAATGAGTAAAGTAGATACATTAATCAGCGAATTACAGGCAATCGCAGCTAATCCTAAAAAGGCTATGGAAGATTACAAAGCAGAGACAGGTAAGGGCGCTGTAGGAATGGTTCCCGTTTACACACCTGAAGAGATCGTATACGCAGCAGGCCGTTTACCTATCGGATGCTGGGGCGGACAGATTGAAGTATCAAAGGCTCGTGCATATCTTCCCGCATTCGCTTGCTCAATAATGCAGTCAGTTATGGAGCTTGAGTGCAATGGTGTTTATGATGGACTTGAGGCAGTTATCTTCTCAGCTCCTTGCGATACACTTAAATGTATGGGACAGAAATGGAAAGGCAAATGCCCCGCAATCCAGTTCGCACATCCTCAGAACGTAGTTGTTGAGGGATCAACAAAATATCTTGCAACAGAGTATCAGTTCGTTAAAGATGAGCTTGAGAAAGTCATCGGCGAAAAGATCACAGACGAAGCTATCGAGAAAGCTATCGTTGTTTACAATGAGCATCGTGCAACAATGAGAGAGTTCTGCAAAGTTGCTGCAGAATATCCTCAGGTTATCGATCCCATCAAACGTCATGCTATAATCAAAGCCGGCTTCTTCATGGACAAGGCTAAACATACAGCAGTTGTTAAAGAGATCATCGCTGAATTAAAGGCTATGCCCGTTCAGCCTTGGGATGGCAAGAAAGTTATCCTTACAGGTATCCTTGCTGAGCCCAACGAGCTCCTTCAGGTTCTTATCGACAACAAAGTTGCTGTTGTTGCTGATGACCTTGCTCAGGAGAGCAGACAGTTCAGAGCTGACGTTCCCATGGAGGGCGGCACAGTTCTTGAAAGACTCGCTATGCAGTGGACAAAGAATATGTATGGCTGCTCACTTCTTACAGACCGTAAGAAAGGCAGAACACAGATGCTTGTCGACATGGTTAAGGAATCAGGCGCTGACGCTGTTATCCTTTGCCAGATGAAGTTCTGCGAGCCCGAAGAGTTCGACTATCCTATCTATCTTAAGAAGTTCAATGAACTTGGAATCAAGAGCCTTAAGATCGAGATCGAGCAGCAGGCTAACTCATTCGAGCAGGCTGCAACAAGAATCCAGGCACTTGTTGAGACACTCTAATCGCTCATATTTACCCCGACGCGTAAGCGTCGGGGTTTCTTTTTGTCTATTTTTGATATTTAAAAAATCGCTTCGGTATGTTAATATTTATTTTATATTATACGCTGTTTGGTGGTATGATTTGGTATATTTAATATGATATGCCGATAAAGTTAATATAAGTTGCGAATGATTACCGTCATACGGTCCATACATGCAGGTCAAGGTAGAATCAAATTTAATAAAGGAGTAAAAAAATGAGAAATAAGTATGAGAGCCCTTTAAACCTCAGATATGCCAGCGATGAAATGTCTTACCTTTTTTCGGCCGACTATAAGTTTTCAACTTGGAGAAAACTTTGGATAGCCCTTGCCGAGACGGAAAAGGAACTTGGTTTGGATATTACGGATGAGCAGATAGCTCAGATGAAAGAGCACATATATGACATAAATTACGATGAGGCTGAAGCCCGTGAAAAAGTAGTCCGTCACGATGTTATGAGCCATGTTTACGCTTACGGCCTTCAGGCGCCTCTGGCAAAACCCATAATACATCTTGGAGCAACAAGCTGCTATGTAGGCGACAATACGGATATAATAATTATGACGGAAGCTCTTAGACTTGTGAAAAAACGTCTTGTTAATGTTATAAACGAGCTTGCGAAGTTCGCTATGAAATATAAGGATATGCCTACTCTTGGATTTACGCATTTCCAGGCTGCGCAGACGACTACCGTAGGAAAAAGAGCGACGCTCTGGATACAGGATCTTATGATGGATCTTGAAAATGTGGATCATCAGCTCAGCAAAGCCAAACTCCTTGGCTCAAAGGGCACAACGGGTACGCAGGCAAGTTTCCTTGAGCTTTTTGAGGGAGATCACGAAAAATGCCGCGAGCTTGACAGAAGAATAACCGAAAAAATGGGATTCAACGATTATTTTAAAGTATCAGGCCAGACGTATCCCAGAAAGCTGGACTCGCAGATGCTCAACGTGCTTTCCGAAATTGCGCAGAGCGCGTATAAATTCAGCAATGACATAAGGCTTTTACAGCATCTTAAAGAGATCGAGGAGCCGTTTGAAAAGAATCAGATAGGTTCATCGGCGATGGCATATAAACGTAATCCTATGAGAAGCGAGAGAATCGGCTCTCTTTCAAGATACGTTATCGCGGACGCAATTAATCCGGCTGTCACAGCGTCGACCCAGTGGTTTGAGAGAACCCTTGACGATTCCGCAAACAAGAGAATATCGATTCCCGAAGCATTCCTCTGTATAGACGCTGTTCTCATACTTTACAGGAATGTTGTTGACGGACTTGTTGTATATCCCAAGGTAATAAATCAGCACCTTATGAACGAACTTCCCTTTATGGCCACGGAAAACATAATGATGGACGCGGTCAAAAAAGGAGGGGACAGACAGGAGCTTCACGAGAGAATACGCCAGCATTCCATGGAGGCTGGAAAAACAGTCAAAATGGAAGGAAAGAAAAACGACCTGCTTGAAAGAATCGCAGCTGATCCTATGTTCGGCCTGACCATAGACGAGCTTAACGCGATAATGGAGCCGAAAAATTTTGTTGGCAGAGCTCCTCAGCAGACGGAAGAATATATAAACGGTTATGTAAAACCTGTTATTGAAGAAAATAAGGAACTTATTGAGGAAAGCGGAGAAGCCGTAAGGGTATAACCGTCGATCCCCGCAGACTATCGTGTTTGCGGGGATTTTTTGTCCACCCGCGGCCAAGTATAAATATGCTTATGGCCGATATAAAAAATTTTTATTTTACTTTGATATAAGTATAGCTTATAATTAATTGTAACTCGATTTTAGTTTTATATATCAAACAGAGGTGGTCAATATGATCAAAGCAATAGTAGGAGCCAACTGGGGCGACGAAGGCAAGGGAAAAATAACCGACCTGCTCGCGACGGAGGCTGACATAGTTATCAGATTCCAGGGGGGAAGCAACGCCGGACATACGATTATAAATGATTACGGAAAATTCGCGCTTCACCAGATGCCATCCGGAGTTTTTAACGAAAACACTGTAAACATAATCGGGACGGGCGTGGCGTTTAATATCCCGTACTTTATAAAAGAGCTCAATTATATAAAGGAGAGCGGCATAAAAAATCCTAAAATAATGATCTCCGATAGAGTCCAGATACTTATGCCCTACCATGTTGCTTTTGATACATACGAGGAGGCAAGACTGGCCAACAAACAGTTTGGCTCGACAAAAAGCGGAATCGCGCCTTTTTATTCCGATAAATACGCAAAGACAGGAATACAGATATGCGATCTTTTCCATCCGGAAATACTTATGGAAAGGATACAGGCTGCCTGTGAGATAAAGAACGTGCTTCTTGAGCATCTTTACCATATGCCCAAACTTGATTCTCAGAAAATATATGACGAGGTCATGTCTTACAGAGACGCCGTTGAGCCTTATATAGCCAACACGGAGGAATATCTGTTCAACGCTGTGAGGGAAGGCAAAAATATACTGCTTGAGGGACAGCTTGGAGCGCTGAAGGATCCCGACCACGGAATATATCCTATGACGACGTCGTCCTCCACCCTTGCCGGTTTTGGCGCCGTTGGAGCGGGACTTCCCCCTCATAAGATCGAAAAAGTCATAACCGTTACAAAAGCGTACTCCAGCGCTGTAGGAGCGGGAGCCTTCGTGAGCGAAATCTTCGGAGACGAGGCTCAGGAGCTCAGGCTCAGAGGCGGTGACGCGGGAGAGTTTGGAGCAACAACGGGCAGACCGAGAAGAATGGGATGGTTCGACTGCGTGGCAACACGTTACGGATGCATGCTCCAGGGAGCGACAGACGTAGCGCTTACGGCCATTGACGTACTTGGATACCTTGATACAATACCCGTATGCGTTGGATATGAGATAGACGGAAAAGTAACAAAGGAATTTCCCGTGACTCCCGTGCTTGAGAAAGCAAAGCCCGTGCTTGAGTATCTTCCCGGCTGGAAATGCGATCTCAGAGGAATAAGAAACTATGAGGATCTCCCTAAAGAGGCAAGGGACTATGTCGAATTTATCGAAAAGGAAATAGGATTCCCTGTTACCATAGTTTCAAACGGCCCCAAGAGAAATGAAATAATTTACAGGTAAAACACAAAGGAAACAAAAGACGCGCTTCGGGAAAACTTCCCGAAAAATCAAGGCTTTAAAAAAAATACTTGCATTTATACAGTGTCGATGTTATACTTTATATGTAAAATTACTGTATGTTGGCGATAAGAGTAGGTGAAAACCTACTCTTTGCTTTTGCCCGGAATATATAAAAAGGAGGTCGGAAAATGTCCGGATCATCAAATACGGAAAAAAGGTTGGAAGAGATGCTTAAACCTGTCGTTGAACGGATGGGATACGAAATGGTTGACATCGAGTTTGTAAAAGAGGGGCCAAACTGGTACCTTAGAGCTTTTGTGGATAAGGACGGAGGCGTAACTATCGACGACTGCGAGCTGATAAGCAAGGAGCTTGAAAAGGTGCTGGATGAGAACGATCCCATAGAACAGGCTTATTTTCTTGAAATAAGTTCGCCGGGTATCGACAGACCCCTTAAAAAGAAGGAAGATTTTATAAAATTCAACGGCGAAACGGTTGATGTGAAGCTCTACAGGCCCATTGAAGGCTCAAAGGAGCACAGGGGAAAGCTCGTTGACTTCAGCGAGGACGGAACGGTAACTATAGAAACTGATGACGATAAAAAATTATCGTTTGAGAAAAAAGATATAGCGGGCGTAAGGCTTGCGGTAATATTCTGAAAGGGAGGATATTTAAAAAATGGACAGCGCCGAATTTATGGAGGCATTAGAGGAAATCGTCAAGGAAAAGGGCATAGATAAAGAAGTGATTTTTGAGGCTATCGAAACATCGCTTGTATCTGCCTGCAAAAAGAATTTTGGAACTTCTCAGAACATAAAGGTAGTTATGGACAGAGAAAACGGAAATATTGACGTTTATGCCCAGAAGGATGTCGTTGAGGAAGTTGAGGACCCCATGCTTCAGATAAGCCTTGAGGACGCGAGAAAAATCAATTCTGTTTATCAGATAGGAGACGTAGTTGACATCGTTGTTACACCCAAGAATTTTGGACGTATATCCGCCCAGACGGCAAAACAGGTCGTAGTTCAGAAATTCAGAGAGGCGGAAAGAGAAATACTCTATAATCAGTATATCTCAAAAGAAAAAGAGCTTGTAATAGGAATAGTGCAGAGAATAGAGAAAAAGAACGTGATCGTTCAGCTTGGAAAGATCGACGCCATACTGGCTCCCAACGAGCAGATCCCCGGAGAACAGTATAGATTTATGGACAGAATAAAGGTCTATGTGATTGAGGTCAAGCAGACGACAAAGGGACCCCAGATCTATGTTTCAAGAACGCATCCCGAACTTGTTAAACGTCTTTTCGAGCAGGAGGTTCCCGAGGTGTTTGACGGCACTGTCGAGATCAAGAGCATAGCCAGAGAGGCGGGCTCAAGAACAAAGATTGCCGTATATTCAAAGGATCCCAATGTTGACGCCGTAGGCGCCTGCGTAGGCCAGAACGGATACAGAGTAAACGTTATCGTAAACGAACTCTGCGGTGAAAAAATAGATATTGTAAACTGGAGCGAGGATCCCAAGGAGTTCATCGCGGCCGCTCTCAGTCCCTCAAAGGTACTCGCTGTTGCGATAAATCCCAATGAGCAGAGCGCGAGAATCGTCGTTCCCGATACTCAGCTTTCCCTCGCCATAGGAAAAGAAGGCCAGAACGCCAGACTTTCGGCTAAACTTACAGGCTGGAGAATAGATATAAAGAGCGAGACACAGGCAAAAGAAACAGGATTTATTACAGAGGACGGAGAATTCCCCGAGGAGGATCTAATAGCCGCTGAGGACGACGTTGATTTTATGGACGAACTTGACGAGGAAGAAGCCTGCGATATGGGCGACGAACTTAACGACGAAGAGCTTGAAACAGAAGAGCCTGAAACGGAAGATCCTGAAATAGATGAGGAATAAGAGACAGGAGGTACTTGATGAAACAAAGAAAAATCCCTTTGAGGAAATGTACCGGTTGTCAGGAAATGAAAAATAAAAAAGAGCTGATCAGGATAGTCAGAAGCGACGAAGGCGAGTTTTCCGTAGATACGACGGGAAAGAAAGCCGGCAGAGGAGCGTATATATGTCCAAATACCGAATGTCTTGAAAAGGCGAGAAAATCCAAGGGGCTTGAAAGATCATTTAAGGCTCAGGTTCCTGCTGAGGTTTACGACAAACTCAGAGAGGAGCTGGAGAAGCTGAATGGATAAAAGGATTGCGCAGTTTTTAGGGCTTTGCCAGAGGGCGGGGAAACTTTCCTCGGGCGAGACGGGAGCGCTCAGCGCCATAAAGGACGGCAGCGCCGAACTTGTGATAGTGGCTGAAAACGCTTCGGACAACACAAAAAAGAGATTCAGTGATTCGACAAGGTTTTATAATAAAAAAATGATGGTTTTCGGAGATAAATATGAGATGGGCAGAGCAATCGGAAAGGACGAGAGAGCCGTTGTCGCGGTCAGGGATAAAGGCTTCGCGGAAAAAATAGAAAAGATGATTGCGGAATAAGCACCATTCCTATGGAGGTGGCACATTTGGCTAAAAAACGTGTATATGAATTAGCTAAACAGTTAAATATAAGCAATAAAGATCTTATTGAAAAACTAAACGAACTGGGCATAGAGGTAAATAACCATATGTCTACCGTCGATGAGGAAAATGCCGAGCTGGTGAAAGAACTCTTAGGCGGAGAAAAGAATGAAGCTCCCAAGACGGAAAAAAACGAAAAAGCCGAAAAGGCTGAAAAGGCCGAAAAGTCAAAGGAGCCCGTTAAAGAGGAGAAAAAGACAGCTAAAACGGAAAAGCCCGAAAAAGCAAAGGAGACCGTGAAGGAAAACGCCGGCTTTCAGGGAAAACCCAGAGAAGAGCAGCGCAGACAGCAGAAAGAAACAAACGACAGAGGAGCTCAGGCCAGAGGCGGACAGCCAAAAAACGATCAGAGAACGGACGGCCGCCAGAAAAACGACCAGAGGCAGGATAAGTCCGACAGAGGATATAAGGCCGCGGACGGCGGATTTGACAAAAAGAACAAAAATAAAAAGAACAACTGGCAGAATGAGCAGAATGACGGCCAGAACGATCAGAATAACGGCAAAAATAAGAAAAACAATAAGAACAACGGCAAAAACAACAATAAAAATAATAACGCCGCAAAACCCGCTCCCGCTCCCGAACCCGTTCAGGAGGAAGAAGAAATAAGATTTATGGAGATTCCCGAGAACATCACGGTCAAGGAGCTTGCGGAAAAACTCGGAAAATCAGGCGCGGAAATCGTTAAATGCCTTATGAAAAAGGGAATAATGGCAGCCATAAACCAGTCCGTTGACTTTGATACGGCCGTTTCCGTCGGAGAAGAGTATAATGTAATATTCGAGATAGAGAAGGAAAAGGATATATTCGAGGAAGCCTTCAAACAGGAGGAAGAGGACGAATCTCTCCTTGAGTCAAGACCTCCCGTTGTCGTTGTAATGGGACACGTTGACCACGGTAAGACATCCCTTCTTGACGCCATAAGGCACAGCCACGTTACAAGCAGCGAGGCAGGCGGAATAACACAGCATATAGGAGCCTATACGGTCCAGATAAACGGAAACCCCATTACTTTCCTTGATACGCCCGGCCATGAGGCGTTCACGGCCATGCGAATGAGGGGAGCGCAGATAACGGATATCGCCGTTCTTGTCGTAGCCGCGGACGACGGAGTTATGCCCCAGACCATTGAGGCCATAAACCATGCGAAAGCAGCCGGAGTAGAAGTAATAGTGGCCATAAACAAGATGGATAAGCCTTCGGCTAACCCCGACAGAGTAAAACAGGAGCTTGTTGAATACGGACTTGTGGCCGAGGACTGGGGCGGAAATACGATATGCGTACCAGTTTCAGCGGTAACAAAGGACGGAATAGACACGCTTCTTGAAATGATAATCCTTACGGCTGAAATGATGGAGCTCAAGGCTAATCCCAACAAGCCCGCAAGAGGAGCGATCATTGAGGCTCAGCTTGACAAGGGCAGAGGCCCCGTGGCTACAGTTCTCGTTCAGGAGGGAACTCTCAATGTCGGAGATCCCATCGTAGCGGGAGCGGCCCATGGTAAAATAAGGGCTATGATGGACGACAAGGGAAGACGAGTAAAGAAGGCGGGACCTTCAAAACCCGTTGAGATACTCGGACTTTCCGAAGTTCCCGCCGCCGGAGACTCATTCTATGTGGCTTCCAGCGAAAAACAGGCGCGTCAGCTTGCGGAGTCCGTTGTCGCTAAATCAAGAAAAGATATGCTCAAGGATACGCCTCAGAAGGTTTCTCTTGACGATCTTTTCAATCAGATACAGTCAGGCAGCGTAAAAGAGCTCAACATAGTTGTCAAGGCCGATGTCCAGGGATCTGTAGAGGCTGTTAAACAGAGCCTTGAGAAGCTCTCCAATGAAGAAGTAAGGATCAGGATAATCCACGGCGGTGTCGGAGCGATAACCGAATCGGATGTTATGCTCGCGTCCGCTTCCAATGCCATAGTTATTGGCTTCAATGTTCGTCCCGAGCCTTCGGCAAAGACATTCGCCGATGAGGAAAAGGTCGATATCAGGCTTTACAGAGTCATTTATAACGCTATAGAGGACATCACGGCCGCTATGAAAGGTATGCTTGATCCCGTATATGAGGAGAAAGTCATCGGACATGCGGAAGTGCGTCAGCTCTTTAAGGCATCCGGAGTAGGAACCATTGCCGGAAGCTATATACTGGACGGAAAATTCACAAGGACAGCAAAGGTACGTCTGCTTCGTGACAACATCGTTGTTTATGAGGGAGAGCTTGAGTCACTCAAGAGATTCAAGGACGATGTCAAGGAAGTAAACGCCGGATACGAGTGCGGACTTGTATTTAAGAAGTTCAACGATCTTAAGGAAGGGGATATCGCCGAGGCGTATATAATGGTGGAAGTCCCCAGGTAAGGTGATTTTATGAAAAGAAACAACAGAATGACCAGAGTCAACGACGAGATAACAAAGGAGCTTGCCAATATAATAAGGGGAGAACTGAAAGATCCGAGAATAGGAGTTATGACCTCGGTGCTCAGGGTCGAGACTACCCAGGATCTCAAGTATTGCAAGATATTTATAAGCGTTCTTGGCAATGACGAGGAGAAAAAGGAAGTTATGAAAGGGCTCAAAAGCGCTTCCGGATATATAAGACACCTGCTGGCGGAGAGGATAAACCTGCGCATAACTCCGGAGCTTATGTTCAGACTTGACGACTCTGTGGAATACGGAATAAAAATGTCAAAGCTCATTGAGCAGATAAGAAACGAGCCGCCCGTTGGCGAGGGAGGCCCCTATGAAGAATAACAGCTTCGATGAAATAAGGGAAAAAATAGATGAGAGCGAAAAAATTGCCGTGGCGGCTCATGTCAATCCGGACGGCGACGCCGTATCGTCCTGCTGCGGCATGGCGCTTGCCCTTGAGAAAAAGGGGAAAAAGGTCAGCGTTTTCCTTGAGGATTTTTCCGATAAATTCGATATGATACCGTATGCGGAAAAAATACTTGGGAAAGCGGAAAATGATGATTTTGATCTGTTTATTGCCCTTGACTGCGGAGACAAGGAGAGGCTTGGAGAATCAAAAGGTCTGGCGGAGAAGGTATTTACCGTAAACATTGACCATCATATAAGCAATACGGGCTTCGGAGAGCTTAACTTTGTGGACGCCGAAGCCTCCTCGGCCAGCGAGATTGTGTATAGGCTTCTGGACGGATGGTGCGAAATGGACGCGGAAATTGCCTGCGCCATATATACGGGCATAATTTTTGACACTGCCTGCTTTAAGCACTCCAGCACTACGCCGTTAACCATGAGTATAGCCGGAGAGCTTATGAAATACGGCATACCGTTTACGGAAATACAGGAAAAACTGTTTTATTCCCATACGTTTGTGGAGGCCAGACTGCTTGCGGCGGCCATAAAAAATACGAGCCTTGAATGCGGCGGCAGACTTGCCGTATCAAACCTCTCGATCGAGGAAATAGAGTTAAACGGCGGAACATCGAAAGATGTCGACGCGATAGTTTCCTATATTAAAAATACGACAGGCGTTGACGCGGCGGCGTTCTTCTATGAGAAAAGGAAGGGCGAAATAAAGGCGAGCATGCGTTCAAACGAAGCCGTAAACGTATCGGAGATCGCCGTCAAATTCGGCGGAGGCGGACATGTAAGAGCCAGCGGATGCACCCTTTACGGCGGATTTGAGGAAGTTATGCCAAAACTCGTCGATGAGCTCAAAAAAGCTCTGGAGGGATAAGAGTGGACGGAGTAATAAATATATACAAAGAGAGGGGCTTTACGTCCCACGACGTCGTCGCCGTAGTAAGAAAAACACTGAATACGAAAAAAGCCGGCCACACCGGCACCCTTGACCCTGACGCCGAGGGAGTTCTGCCGGTCTGTGTCGGACAGGCGACAAAACTGGCCGATTATATAATGGCCGAGAGAAAAAGCTACAGGGCGGAGATAACATTTGGAGCGGAAACAACGACCCAGGACGCTTCCGGAGAAGTAATCGAAAAATATGATTTTCGATTTGACGAAAATGCCCTTAGAAATGTATTGAAGGAATTTATAGGGCCGCAGAGGCAGCTTCCGCCCATGTACTCGGCCATAAAGGTCAACGGCAAAAAGCTCTACGAGCTTGCCCGTGAGGGTAAGGAGATAGAGAGAAAAGCAAGAGAAATAGAAATATATGACATAAGAATAGTTGATATTTTTCCGCCGGACAGAGCGGTCATAGACGTTGACTGCTCCAAGGGAACGTATATAAGGACATTATGCAGCGACATAGGAAAAAAACTCGGCTGGGGAGCGTATATGTCATCGCTTACAAGGACAGCCAGCGGAAGATTTCTGATAGAAGACGCGGTAAAACTTGACGAGCTTAAGGAAATAGCGAAAAACGGCGGCATTGATTCGGTGCTTATAACGCCGGACAGGGCTCTTGCGGACTATAAAAGGATAACGGTCGGCAAAAAGGCGGAAAAATATTTATATAACGGCGGAAAGATATACGACAGGTATTTTACCTGCGCCGCAAAGCCTGAGATCAACGAGACGGTGCTCGGCTATGACTCAAACGGCAGGCTTGTCGGCATATATACTTTTCTGTATGATAAGGAGAAGGACGGTTTTTATATAAAGCCGGTTCGCCTTATGTTGTAAGGAGATTTTGCGATGGAACACATTACTGACTGCAAAATTGAACAGGATCGACCCACGGCGGTCACCATTGGCAATTTTGACGGAGTCCATATGGGGCACAGAAAGCTCATAGAGACGACAAAGGAATATGCCGGCAGAGAAAATCTTAAGTCAATAGTGCTTACGTTCAAGCCCCATCCGATGTTTATTTTCGGAAACAGGGAAAACAACGCGCTTATAATGTCCCCTGAGGAAAAGGAAATAGCCATAGGGAAAATGGGAGTCGATACATATATCGAATATCCGTTTGACCGTGAGTTCGCTTCCATGTCACCGGAGGACTTCGCCGTGGATATAGTGTTCAACAAGCTGAAATGCAAGGTGCTTGTGGTAGGATACGACTACAGATTCGGATGTATGAACAAGGGCGATTACAAGCTGCTTGAAAGGCTTGGAAAGGAGCATGGCGTAAAAACGGTATTCATACCTAACGTCATATATGACGGCGAAAGGGTAAGCAGCACAAGGATAAGGGAATGTCTTGTGAATAAGGATGTCGAGTCGGCCAACAGACTGCTTACGGAACCGTACTATATATACGGCCATGTTGCGGAGGGAAAGCGTCTCGGCAGACAGCTGGGTTTCCCCACGGTGAATATTTTTGCCCACGAGGACAAGCTCTTTCCTCCAAACGGCGTATATGCCACGGTAACGGTTTATGACGGAAAGCTGTATTACGGCATGACCAACGTAGGCTATAACCCGACGGTAAACGGCAAAAGAAAGACGGTCGAGACAAACCTTTTCGGCTTTGACAAAGTGATTTACGGTGAAATGATATTGACGTTCTTTTTCAAATGGCTCAGGGACGAGCATAAGTTTCCGAGCGTAGAAGCGCTGAGGGATCAGCTCGCTGTGGACACGGTGAGCGCGTCAAAGTATTTTGAGTCCGACGAGTACAAATATTGGAAAGAAAATTTTGAAAGAGAATATAAAACTGTTGAAAAGTAAAATAATATATGATATACTGCAATAGTTGATAAAACCCGGGTTCAGCAGACGGAATCTCCAACCGCGGCTTAGCCTTGGGCGCTGATAATATATATAGGAGGATTTTAAAATGAAAGCAACAATCAACAAACAGGAAATTATTGAGAAATACGGCAGAACACCCAACGACACAGGTTCTCCCGAGGTTCAGATCGCTCTTTTAACAGCAAGAATCGACCTTCTTACGGAGCATCTTAAAGAGCATAAGAAAGACCATCACTCAAGAAGAGGTCTTTTAAAGATGGTTGGACAGAGAAGAGGCCTTCTCGCTTATCTTAAGGATAAGGATATCGAGAGATATCGTGCTATCATCAACGAATTAGGCTTAAGAAAGTAATTCGCTCAAAAATAATATTACTCTCTTAAGAACACAGGTTTTGCCCTGTGCGTTTAACGCATATTAAAATCAAAAAGATCCGGGCATACGGTTTCCTGTATGGCCGGATTTCTTTTAATTTGTTTAGTTATGTCAACCGGAGATTGATGTGCTCACATAAATATGACACCATAAAAAAGCTCCTGAGACGGTCGGAGGCCTTTTTATGGTGTTACGGATTAACACGTCAAGGTTTATGTGAGTTACACAATATCTTCAAATAAAATAAAAAAGGAGATTAATTATGTACAGAACATACTCTATGGAGCTGGCCGGACGTAAACTTTCCGTTGAGATCGGAAGGGTAGCCGAACAGGCAAACGGAGCAGCTCTTGTGTACTATGGAGACACCGTAGTGCTCGTAACAGCCACTGCATCGGATAAGCCCAGAGACGGCATCGACTTTTTCCCTCTTTCCATCGACTATGAGGAGAGACTTTACTCCGTAGGAAAGATTCCCGGAGGATTTATAAAAAGAGAAGGAAGACCGAGCGAAAAGGCCATTCTTACATCAAGATGCATAGACAGACCCCTTCGTCCCCTTTTCCCCAAGGATTACAGGAACGATGTGGCTATAATAGCTACCGTTATGTCCGTAGATCAGGATTGCTCGCCGGAGATTGCCGCTATGATCGGTTCATCCATAGCGCTTATCATTTCCGACATACCTTTTACTGATACAATGTCATCCGTATCCATCGGATACTGCGACGGAGAGCTTGTAGTAAATCCTACAGCGGCTCAGAGGGACATAAGCAAGCTCAATCTTACGGTTTCATCCACAAAGGATAAGGTAATGATGATCGAGGCCGGAGCCGACGAGATCCCCGATGACCTTATGCTTGAGGCTATCAAGCTTGCCCATAAGGTAAACGGAGAAGTAATCGACTTTATCAACCAGATACATGAAAAGGAGTGGAAACCCCTTCAGGAGTACACGGAGCACGTTATTCCTGACGAGGTATACAAACTCGTTTCCGAATATATAACGGACGCCGCTATGGAAACTGCCGTATATAAAGAGCTCAAACAGGACAGAGACCTTGCCATCAAAGAGATTACGGAAAAAGTCAATGAGGATCTTACGGACGCCATCGCCGTTCTTGTTGACGAAGATACGGATATTCCCGCTCTTATCGACGAGACGATTTATAAATTTGAGAAAATGACTGTAAGAAGAATGATCCTCAGGGAGCACAAGCGTCCCGACGGACGTGGACTTGAGGAGATCAGACCCCTTTCAGCCGAGGTCGATATTCTTCCCAGAACACATGGCTCAGCCCTCTTCAAGAGAGGACAGACTCAGGCTCTTACCGTAACGACACTCGGAGCAATGAGTGAGATACAGAGGCTTGACGGCCTTGATACTTCAGAGGTTTCAAAGAGATATATCCATCACTACAATATGCCCGGATATTCAACGGGAGAAGCCAAGACTTCAAGAGGTCCCGGAAGAAGAGAGATCGGACATGGAGCGCTTGCGGAAAAGGCTCTTCTTCCCGTTATACCCAGCGAGGAAGAATTCCCTTACGCAATAAGACTCGTTTCCGATATACTCAGCTCAAACGGCTCAACATCCCAGGCAAGTATATGCGGAAGCACGCTTTCGCTTATGGCTGCCGGCGTTCCCATCAAAAAGCCTGTTGCCGGAATTTCGGTCGGACTTGTTACGGGAGACAATGACGATGATTACGTTATGCTTACCGACATCCAGGGACTTGAGGACTTCTTCGGAGATATGGACTTCAAGGTAGCCGGAACAAAGGACGGCATCACTGCCATCCAGATGGATATGAAGATACATGGACTTACGTTCAAGATCATTGAGGATGCCATCGCTCAGACACACAGGGCAAGAAATTACATCATCGACGAGGTAATGCTCAAGGCGATCGCTGAGCCCAGAAAAGAGCTTTCACCCTACGCTCCTAAGATGGCTACAATGACAATCGACGTTGACAAGATAGCCGAGGTAATCGGAGCGAGAGGAAAGGTAATCAAGAAGATTATTGAGGAGAGCCAGTGCGAAATCGACACCGAGGACGACGGAAGAATATTCATCAAGGGCACGGATATGGACAACATCCAGAAAGCTATGGATATGATCAACCTTATTGTGCTTGATCCCGAACCCGGAAAGACATATAACGGAACGATAACAAGGCTTATGACATTTGGAGCCTTTGTTGAGATCGCTCCCGGCAAGGAAGGACTTATCCACATTTCCAAGCTCGCGGCCAAGAGAACGGCCAAGGTAGAGGACGTCGTTAACGTAGGCGACAAGGTAAGGGTAAAACTTCTTGAGATCGACGATCACGGCAGACTCAACTTCTCCATAAAAGACGCAGACAAATAAATATATAAATTATTGGGAGGACATTTCAAAAGCCGGGAGAGACTTTGAGAATGTCCTCTCTTTGCGCTTTAAGGGAGCAATTCATAGTAAAACTGTATGCGAAAAATATTGAGTATAGGCCCTTTATGTGATATACTTAAATATACTGTGGATATTAATATTTTAAGGTGGTTTAAAAGTTGTCTGAAAGAAATATCATACACGATGAAGAGTTAAAAATGCAGAAAGAGGCCATAAATAAAATAAGGGCCATCAATGAGGAATACACCGCGAAGACCGGAAAAAAGAAAAAATATTTCATTTTTACGACCGGATGCCAGATGAACGCCCATGATTCGGAAAAGCTGTCATATATGCTTACGGAAATGGGATACGAGCACACGGAGACAGAAAACGAGGCGGACTTTATCCTTTACAACACTTGCTGTATAAGGGAAAACGCCGAGGAAAAGGTTTACGGCAGGCTCGGTTACCTCAAGTATTACAAAGAGAAAAACAGAGACATTACCATTGCCCTCTGCGGATGTATGATGCAGCAGGACAGCGTAATCAAAAAAATAAAGAAGTCATTTAAAAATGTTGACATTGTTTTCGGAACATTCAATATTTATAAGCTCCCGACGCTTATGCTCACCAATATGGATACCGGCGATACCATATTTGATATATGGCAGGAGCACGGCGAGATCATGGAGGATTTCAGAAGCATAAGAAAGATACCGTTTAAGGCCAGTGTCAACATAATGTATGGATGCAACAATTTTTGCAGTTACTGCATCGTTCCCTATGTGAGAGGACGCGAAAGAAGCAGGGAGCCGGAGGACATACTGGATGAAATAAGAGGCCTTGCGAAAGAAGGAGTAAAGGAGATAATGCTCCTGGGACAAAATGTCAACAGCTATGGAAAAACTCTTGAAAAACCGGTGAGTTTCGCAGAACTTCTCAGAAAAGTTAATGAGATTGACGGCATAGAAAGAATAAGATTTATGACGTCCCATCCGAAGGATCTTTCGGACGAGCTCATAGAGGCCATGAGAGACTGCAAAAAGGTATGCAATTATCTTCATCTTCCCGTACAGTCCGGCAGCAGCGCCGTGCTTGAGAGGATGAACAGAAGATATACAAAGGAAAAATATCTTGAGCTTGTGGATAAAATAAAAAAAGCCATACCGGATATCCTTATAAGCACGGATATAATCGTGGGATTCCCCGGTGAGACCGAGGAGGACTTTCAGGAGACGCTGGACGTGGTCGACAGGGTCGGATACTCAACGGCATTCACATTCCTGTACTCAAAGAGAACGGGAACGCCGGCCGCGGTTATGGATGACCAGATAGACGAGGAAGTGGCAAAGGAAAGATTCAACAGACTGCTGGAGCATGTTAACGCGGGCGTGGAAAAAATAAGCGAAAGCCTTGTGGGAACTGTCGAGGAAGTCCTTGTGGAAGAAGTCAACAGACAGGATCCCAAAATGCTAACGGGAAGGACGGAAAGAAATTCCCTTGTGCATTTTGAAGGACCGGAGGAGTTAATAGGACAGGTTATTCCTGTTAAAATTATACAAAATAAAATATTCTATTTAATAGGAGAAAGGATGTAATAACAATGGTAGAACAGTTAGCAAGACAGTTGGCCGAGGAGCTCATCAATTCCGAATACGGAAAGGCTTTCTCAGTGGCTAAAAAAGCATACGATGAGGATAAAGAGGCTCAGCAGATGGTTCAGGACTATATCAACATGCAGAACAATTTCCAGGACAAGCTCGGAACAGGAAACGTAACCGACGAGGAAAAGGACAAGTTCTATGACGATATCAACAAACTCAACAACGCCATCAGAAACCATGGAACATCAGGAGCTCTTTACAAAGCAGAGAGCGATTTCAACGAATATACACAGAGCATAATGAACATTATTATGACATGTATCCAGAACGCTCTTACGCCTGAAAACGCGGGCTGCAGCGGCGGATGTTCAACATGCAGCGGATGCCACTGATAATGAGTATTTGAAAGTCAGAAAGCGTAAACGACGTTTAAGAGAGGATAAAAATGGCGAAAGTAACACCGATGATGGAGCAGTATTTTGAAATAAAAAACAGATACAGGCATTGTCTGCTGTTTTTCCGATTAGGCGACTTTTACGAGCTGTTTTTTGACGATGCGGTAATAGGATCCAGAGAGCTGGGGCTTACGCTCACCGGCAAGGACTGGGGACAGAAGGAGAGGGCGCCAATGTGCGGCGTCCCTTTCCATTCTGCCGACAGCTATATTGATAAACTCGTTCAAAGCGGCTATAAGGTCGCCATATGCGAGCAGGTCGAGGACCCGAAGCTGGCGAAGGGGATCGTAAAAAGAGACGTAATAAGGATTGTCACCCCCGGAACAGTCATCGACAACGAGGTGCTCGACGAGAACAAAAACAACTATATAATGTCGATCTACGGAGACTCAAAGGGGTATGCCCTTGCGGTCTGCGACGTTACGACGGGAGAATTTCAGACGGCGGAATTTACGTCCGCCAATGCGGAGGAAAAACTCTTTGACGAGGCCGCCAGATTTATGCCGGCGGAAATAATAACAAACGGATACTTTTTGAATACGCCCTGCGCCGGCAGAATAAGAAAAAATCTTAACATAGATCTGAACGACGCCGGCGATGCTTGTTTTGCGTACAGAAACGCAGCCAAGACGATATGCAGACACTTTGACATATTGTCCGTGGACGGACTTGGACTTGGGGAGAGGACGTTTTCGGTATGCGCCTCGGGAGGACTTCTGGACTATTTATATGAGACGCAGAAAAACAACCTTGAGCATATCGGAAAGATAACGCTCTACTCCACCAATGATTTTATGCTTCTTGACGTAAGCACGAGAAGAAACTTGGAACTGACCGAGACCATGAGGGAGAACAGCCGCAGAGGCTCTCTTTTGTGGGTCATAGATAAGACAAAAACAGCCATGGGAGCGAGACTGCTGAGAAAGTGGGTCGAACAGCCCCTTATAAATTCGGCTGATATAAATAAAAGACTGGACGCCGTTGAGGAGCTTAAGGATGACTTCTTTAAGCGTGAGGAAATAAAGGACGTCCTTTCGACAATGCACGATTTTGAGCGAATAATGGGAAGGATAGTTTATAAGACCGCCAACGCAAGAGAACTGGTCAATCTTAAAAATTCAATCGAGAACCTTCCTCAGCTCAAAAAAATACTTGAAAATTCCAAAAGCGGATATATGAAAGAAATATATTCGGAGCTTGACACCCTTGAGGATATATTCGCCCTTATAGACAAGGCCATAGTGGACGATCCGCCGTTTTCCGTAAGGGATGGCGGAATGATAAAAGAAGGATATTCGTCGGAAGCCGATTCGCTGCTTCAGGCAAAGAGAAGAGGCTCGGACTGGATAAGCGATATGGAAAAGCAGGAGAGGGAAAAGACCGGGATAAAAAATCTGAGGATCAATTACAACAGAGTCTTTGGGTATTACATAGAGGTCACAAAATCCTATCTTGACCTTGTTCCGGAAAATTATATGCGCAAGCAGACCCTTGCCAACTGCGAGAGATATACTACAAAGGAACTCAATGACCTTGCAGACCTCATACTCGGCTCGTCAGACAGATTGATAGATCTGGAGTATAACATATTCTGCGATGTGAGAGAAAAGGTAGCCTCGCAGGTCAACAGGATACAGTATACGGCCTACATAACGGCCGTATGCGACGCCATACAGTCTTTGGCCGAGACTGCCCAGGCTCAGGATTATGTCAAACCTGTGGTGGATGACGGAGAAGTTATAGACATAAAGGACGGAAGGCATCCTTCCGTTGAAAAAATGTCCGACGGAGCGTTTATCGCTAACGACGTATATCTTGACAATGAAGACAACAGGCTGCTTATAATAACCGGTCCCAATATGGCCGGAAAATCAACATACATGAGACAGAACGCCATAATAACCATATTGGCGCAGATAGGCTCCTTTGTGCCTGCCTCATCGGCTCATATCGGAGTATGCGACAGGATATTCACAAGGGTAGGAGCCTCCGATGATCTCGCCTCCGGACAGAGCACATTTATGGTGGAAATGACCGAGGTAGCTAATATACTTAATAACGCCACGTCAAAAAGCCTTCTCATACTTGACGAAATAGGCAGGGGAACGAGTACGTTTGACGGCCTTTCCATAGCGTGGGCCGTGATGGAGTACATAGCGGACAAAAAGCAGATAGGAGCAAAAACGCTTTTTGCCACACACTATCACGAACTTACGGAACTTGAGGGAAAACTTCCCGGGGTAAAAAATTACTGTATAACGGTCAAGGAAGAAGGAGAGGACATTATCTTCCTCAGAAAGATAAAGAGGGGCGGAGCGGATCACAGCTATGGAATACAGGTCGCAAGACTGGCCGGGCTTCCGAACAAGGTAATTAAACGCTCAACAGCCATTCTTAAAAAGCTGAACGCCGCTGATATAGCGAAAAAGACGAGAAAACTTGCCGACGAGGCCAAGGAGGCCGCCGAGGAAGAGGCTGTTCAGATAGATATGTTCAACATCAAGGAAAATCAGATAATAGACGATATAAATAAGATCGACGTTATGTCTTTAACGCCGATACAGGCTTTGCAGACGCTTTTTGACCTGCAAAACAAAATAAAGGGAATGTGAGAAACGGATGAACCAGATAAAACTTCTTGACAACAGCACAATAAATAAGATAGCCGCCGGAGAGGTAGTTGAAAGGCCGGGCTCCGTAGTCAAGGAACTGGTGGAGAACGCCATCGACGCCGGAGCAGGAAGCGTTACGATAGAGATCAGGGACGGAGGAATATCCCTTATCCGTATTACAGACGACGGCTCGGGCATACCGCAGGATCAGGTCAAAACGGCGTTTTTGAGACATGCCACGAGCAAAATAAGGACGGCGGAGGATCTTGAAAACGTGTTTTCCCTTGGATTCAGGGGAGAGGCCCTTGCCAGCATAGCCGCGGTTTCAAAGGTGGAAATGCTCACGAAAACAAGGGATTCCGAGACGGGAACGCGAGTGAGGATAAACGGGGGCATACTTGAGGACATCCGTCAGGAGGGAGCCGCCGACGGAACGACAATAGTTGTAGAGGATATTTTCTACAATGTGCCGGCGAGAAGAAAGTTTTTGAAAAAACCATCGACCGAGGCCGGATATATTTCCGATGTTGTGACAAGATTTGTTCTCGGACATCCCGAAATTTCATTTAAATATATAAATAACGGTTCCGTAGTGCTCCATACGCCGGGAAACAATGATCTTAAGACAGCGGTATACCATATTTACGGGAAAGATACGGCCTTTAAAATGATAGAAATATCTTCGGAAACGGACGAAATGAAGCTGAAGGGACTTATAGGCAGACCGGAACTGTCAAAGGCCAACAGAAGCGCGGAAAACCTGTTTATTAACGGAAGATACATAAGAAATTCCGTAGTTTCGTCCGCCGCCGAGGAAGCCTATAAAACAAGGCTTATGATCGGCAAATTTCCTGTCTATGTGCTTTCAATGGACATAGAGCCGTCGATGGTGGATGTAAACGTGCATCCGGCGAAGCTGGAAGTAAGATTCAGAGATGATTCCGCCGTCTATGATTTTATATATGAGAGCATAACCAATGCTTTTAAAGATAAGGTGCTTATCAGGGGAGGAGACTGGGAGAGCAAGCCCTCGTCCGGAGTAATGGAATACGTCAACCCTCCCGAGACCATCGTTAAGCCGGTTCAGCAGGAACTGGATAACCGCGCGGAACACATACAGGAGCCCAAGAGCGCTTCCTCCATAAAAGAGGAAGCTGCGAAAATGGGATTTGACCATTCCGTTGCCGAAAGGGACAGAATGATGGCTAAAATGCTCCTGAAAGGCGGTTATGAAAATATGCCGCCGGGCGTCAGAGATGACAGAGCCGAATATAAAGTATCGGCGGATACGGCGGAAAATGTTCCGGCCGTAAAAAATGGGCCGGCCGTCGAGACAATGGCGAAAGCCGAAGAAGAAATAGAAGCCGATAAAACGGATAAAAACGTCGCGGAAGAAAAGACCATAGCTTATGTGGCAGAGAACGTGGGAAACATATCATCCGAGACTGAAAAAGCCGATATTCCGGCTGCCGGAGAGCTTGAGACTTTTTCCGAGGAAAAGCCATTTTTCAGTGATTACAGGATAATAGGACAGATATTCAATACATATTGGATAATCGAGCAGGGAAGCAGCATATTTGTAATAGATCAGCATGCGGCCCATGAAAGGGTGCTGTTTGAGAAATTTTGGGACAGCTTTAAAAACGGCGCCATCGTTTCTCAGGATCTTGTTGCCGAGGAAAGGCTGCTGCTCACCGACACGGAAAAGGACATTCTTGAGGAATGTATTGACAGGATAAAAGCCTTCGGCTTCGGCATAAAAGAGAGGGACGGGGATTACTTTGTCTACAGCGTGCCGTATATTTTTGACAGGCCGGCTTCCACATCATTTCTTACGGATATAATAGATATGATAAAGACGGAAAAGGTTGACAGCCTGTATGACATAAAACTGCTGGATATGGCGACAATGGCCTGCAAAGCCGCTGTAAAGGGCGGAGACAGGCTTTCAAGGGAGGAAGCGCAGAAACTCATAGAGAAGATGCTGTCCCTTAAAAATCCTTTCAGCTGCCCTCATGGAAGGCCGACAATAATAGAACTGACCGAATACGAACTCGAAAAGAAATTCAAAAGAATACAGTAAGGGGCGATGAAGAATGAAAAAACCTCTTATAGTTATCGCCGGGCCGACGGCCTGCGGAAAAACCGATCTGTCCATCGAGCTGGCGAAAAAAATCGGCGGAGAGATCATTTCCGGCGATTCCATGCAGGTATATAAATTTATGGATATTGGTACGGCAAAGCCGACAAAAGAAGAAATGTGCGGGATACCGCACTTTCTTATTGATGAACTGTACCCCGATGAGGAATATAATGTGATGGTATTCCAGAAAAAGGCCAGAGAATATATGGACGGCATATATGGAAGAGGGGACATACCAATTGTTGTCGGGGGAACGGGATTTTATATTAACGCCCTTGTTTATGACAATGATTTTACCGAGGAAAAAGAAAGCGGCATCAGGGAGGAACTTTACAGGGTTGCTGAAAAAGAGGGGCCTGAAAAACTGCATAGTATGCTTGCCGAGGTAGATCCTGAGTACGCCGGACAAATACATTTTAATAATGTTAAGAGAGTAGCTAGAGCGCTGGAATATTACAGGCTTACGGGAGAAAAAATGTCTGAGCATAATAAAAATGCCAGACAAAAGGAATCGCCATATAATCTGGCTTTTTTCGTGCTGAATATGGACAGGGCCAAGTTGTATGAGAGGATAGACTTAAGAGTAGATATAATGATGGAAAACGGTCTTGAAAGCGAGGTCAGAAATCTTTTGAATATGGGATATTCACCGCAGCTTGTAAGTATGCAGGGACTTGGCTACAAGGAATTTATGCCATATTTTAAAGGAGAGATCAGCCTGGAGAAGGCCGTTGACGACATAAAGAAATACACAAGGCATTTTGCCAAAAGACAGCTTACATGGTTTAGAAGACAGACCGAGGGAACATGGATAGATATGACAGACAACAGCGCGGAGAATGCGCTTGCAGCAATAATGAATGAACTTAAGGAAAAAAATATAATTTGATTGGGTGACATTTGATGTTTAATAAAGAAACGGAAGACTTTATAAGAAAAAATTACGGTATTTCCGATAAAGTCATAGAAATGGCCGAAAGAGCTGAGGAGGAGCTTAAGGAAAAATTTGCCGAGGTGGACGGAATCACCGAGTATAATCAATACAAGGTGCTCCATGCCATGCAGAAAAACAGGCTGAGCGACGTCCATTTTTCCGGAACGACCGGATACGGCTATAACGATTTGGGAAGGGATACGCTTGAAAACATATATGCCGATGTATTCCATGCGGAAAGCGGGCTTGTAAGGCCGCAGGTCATTTCCGGAACCCATGCCCTTACGGTGGCGCTGGCCGGAAATTTAAGACCCGGCGACGAGATTTATTCCCCCGTCGGACTGCCGTATGATACGCTTCAGGGCGTTATTGGAATTAGGAAGGAAAGAGGCTGCCTCGCGGAATACGGAATAACATACAGCCAGACGGATCTGCTTCCGGACGGTTCCTTTGATTACAAAGGAATAAAGGACGCTCTGACGGGCAACAAAAAAATACGCCTTGTGGAGATACAGCGCTCAAGAGGATACGCATGGAGAGACTCCTTCACCGTTGAGAGGCTCGGCGAGCTTATAGCCTTTATTAAGGAAATAAGGCCGGATGTAATAACGATGGTTGACAACTGTTACGGCGAGTTCGTCCAGACGAAGGAACCCACGGATTTTGGCGCTGACCTTTGTGTCGGATCGCTTATAAAAAATCCGGGAGGCGGACTGGCGCCCATTGGCGGATACATCGTTGGAAAAGAAGAATATGTGGATAATGCGGCTTTCAGACTTACGGCTCCCGGTATGGGAAAGGAAGTAGGCCCTACACTCGGAGTTACCGCGTCGCTTATACAGGGGCTTTTTATGGCGCCGCAGGTTGTTAGCGGAAGCCTTAAGGGAGCGATGTTCGCCTCAAGGCTTTTTGAGAACATCGGCATAGAGGTGCTCCCTCCTTCATCGGCAAAGAGGGGAGACATTGTCCAGTCAATCAAGATGAACTCGGCGGAGAAAGTCATAGCCTTCTGCGAAGGAATACAGAAGGGCGCGCCAGTGGACAGTTATGTAACTCCGGAACCGTGGGATATGCCCGGATATGACTGCGACGTTATTATGGCGGCAGGAGCCTTTGTGCAGGGAGCTTCGATAGAGCTCAGCGCTGACGCTCCCATTAAACCGCCTTATATAGTATATATGCAGGGAGGATTAAGCTGGCACCATGCCAAAATAGGAATAATGACCGGTTTGCAGACCATGTATGATAAGGGGCTTATTTGAGAGGGTGGTTTTTATGAGAACCTTAAAAAGAATTTTGGCGGCTCTTATGGTTGTGCTTTCGGTATTCTCTGTCACGGCGTTTGCCGAGGAGGATGGAGAAGGCGTATCTGCGTCGCCGCCGTCAGTTACGGCCACAAGCGCCATACTTGTCAACCAGGACACAGGGAGGGTGCTTTTTGCGAAAAATGAGCATCAGAGGATGTATCCGGCAAGTATGACAAAGCTGCTTACAGCAATGGTATTGCTTGATAATATGTCTCCGGAGGACACTATTACAGTGGACTATTCGATAGATGAGATTCCTCTTGACTCAAGCAGAGCGGGAGTATACGCTGGAGATGTGATAACTGTTGAAAATGTTATAAGGGGACTTATAATACCATCCGGAAATGATATAGCTAACGCAGCTGCGTCCGCTGTGGCAAAAAAAGCGCTTGGAAATGGGATATCGTTTGATGAGGCTGAAGAATATTTTACCGGACTTATGAATGAAAAGGCAAGGTCATTGGGATGTACGGAATCAAATTTTGTTAATGCCCACGGCTATCACGACGATAACCATTACACGACAGCCTATGATATGTCGCTTATCGCTTCAGAGGCCATGAAGTATGACGTTATAAGAGAGGCGGCCGGCGAAACGGTATTTTCTGATAATGGGGCCGGAAGGCAGAAATACAATGTTGACGGAACGACAAGGGAGTACACATGGTACAGCCATAATGAGCTTATAACAAACGGAGCAAACCACTATGAGTACGCCACGGGAATAAAGACCGGATTTACGGATCAGGCCGGAGACTGCCTTGCGGCGTCTGCCACAAAAGACGGGGAGAATCTGATTGCCATAATAATGGATTCCGAGGATCCGGGAAGATGGCAGGACGCGAAAAATCTCTTTGACTGGGCATTCAACAACTATGATATGACCATATACAGACCGGCAGGGATAGCGGCTACGGCAAATCTTACGGGCAATAACAGGCTTAAGGGAGATACGGTTGACCTTAATATCAAAGAAGATTTATCCGAATATCTTACGGCCGACGAGGCTGTGTCCGTTGAGACGCAGATAATATATGACAACGGCGGGGACAAGCTGCAAGCGCCGGTTGAAAAGGACGCGAAGGTCGGAACGCTCAGATTTATTCTTAACGGCGAGGTTATAGGAGAAACTGACGCTTACGCCGCAATGGAGGTCGAGAAAGCAAATATATTCAATACATCAATATTTTATATAAAAAATTTTTTCTCGGCAGCGGTCGCTAAAGAGAATCTGAAATATACGGCGGCCGTGATTGTGGTAATACTGCTCATTATACTTATCCTCATAGCAAGACATAGGAGAAGACAGAGATACAGGATAAGAGGAAATTATTATAATAGAGGCCATGTCTATGATACAAGCCGCATAAACGGCAAGAGACGAAGAAAAAGACGCGATAAGAGAAGAGATAAGTATAATAGATATAGGTAAATTAAAGATTTGTAAGATTACAGCCCGAAAACAAAGTTTTCGGGCTGGATGTTTTTGATCATATATTTGATTTTAAATGTTTCCAGCCTTTTTTGCGTTATCATCGTTGCCCTTCCCACATTTTTCCTCGATGTAGTTTTTGCTTCTTCCCGTGGGATGATACCGGCAGTCACTTTAAACACGCTCTCATAGGCATTTACTTTTCCCGACCGCGCCGTAAGCGCCTGTCTGTCTCCGGTTATTTCACTGCTTCTTATATCGACGGTTCCGTCAGCGTTTATAAGTATTGCCGTATTGTTTCCGTCATCTGACTCCGAAGTCAGCCTTGAGCTTTCTATGATTATTTGTATACCAAAATCGTTTTTTTGTTTTCGCTTCCGCCGCCACTCAGTTTTAAAATAAATTCAGACATAATCAATGAAAAATGCAAAAATAATCAGTTGTTCGATAAATTTCGACCTTTTTAATAATAAAAGCCGCGTTTGGAGTTAAAATATTTGGTTATTATGCGTAGAGGTTTTAATTAAAGTGGTAAATAATTGGATGTAAAAATTTGCTCTATGGAACGTGTACTGAAGGTTTTGATTGAAGTAATATAATCCCATGAACCATCGTATCGGTTCTTCCAGCGATAAATATACTGGCGGTTGGTTTTATACTTCAATGCAGCTTTAGTAACGCCGTGTTTTTCAGCATATTTAATTA
>CAJFHC010000018.1 GCA_904378045.1 Candidatus Metalachnospira gallinarum
AGCGGTTGGCAGGCTAATTCAAGGAGCCTTAAGGCTCCAGCAAGTATCATGCCCTTATAGGGCAGAGCAAACTACCCGCTAAGCGGGTAGTTTTGACTTATTTTCTTCCGGATTTAACCGTGATTTTCATATATGACTGGTCATCTTCTGCGAGATTTTGGTTTAAAAATCTTAAGAAACTGTAAAGTGACAACAAATTGTTAATATGCTAAAATTAAAATATGGTTAAAATCGCATCGAGATATTCCGGAGGCGAGCTTATGAAAAAGATAATGGCGATATTTCTGGGAAGTTTACTTTGTTTGCCGTCTACAGCGTTAGCAAGTACAAGGATAGTCGGCGAGGCTCTTAATACGGACATAAGAGCGTATATCGATGAAATTCCGATCAGATCATACAATATCGGAGGAAAAACGGGTATTGTCGCAGAGGATCTGAGAGATTATGGATTTGAAGTAATATGGTATCCCGATTTAAGGGAGCTTATTGTGGCCCAAAGCGATAGTACGGCAACTGGTTCAGGACATGTGTTTAAGGAAACAACAGAACCGGTCGGTTCACACGCAGCCTATGTCTATGAAACGGATATTGTTACCTATGTAGGCGGAAGAAAGGTTGAGGCGTTTAATATAGGCGGCGAAACGATTATTTATGTTGATGATATGGAGACTTTTGGCGATGTCAAATGGGACGAAGCCAGCAGAGAAGTTCATTTTACTGCTAAAATGCCGTGGGAAATTGACTTAAGCGATGGAATAATATACGCGGAGCACCAGCAGCAGTATCCATACATAGACCCGATAGATGGATTCAGCGCGGAGTTTATAAAAAATGAAAACGGCCGATGGGACGTAACAGAGACAAATCTTGGGCATCTGTCTTGGATACGGCTTTCTTTTGACAAACGGTACGGCGGACTTCAGTTGGGATTTTCGCTTGTCGCATATCATATGATGGCAGACGATGATTTTTCAGCGCTGTGTACTGAAATGTGCACTATTGGATATGACGGCTCACGCTGGAAAGACAGCGCTGAGCTGGCAAGGGAGCATACTAAAATATATATAAATGATGAAATGATGTATATTACAGATGTCAGGATGGGAAAGGGAAACAATCATCAGGATTATTACTTTATACTGGATAAAGATATCCAAATGGATGATGTAAACAAAATAACCGTTGAATGCTGGCTTTAATATATTATTGAGGAGGTGATAATATGAAAAAGTTGATTTCTGCTGTAATATCGTTCATTATGCTGTTTTCAGTCAGCGCCTTTGCTGAGGACGTGAAAATATCGGATTGGGCGGAGGAAAGTGTCAGAAGGGCTCACAGCCTTAATATAGCCGATGAGGGCAGAGACTATGATTATACCGCGGCTATAACAAGGGAGGAATTTTGCGAGCTTGTCTTTAATACTATAATAGCCGTACAGGGAAGCGTAACAACGGACGAAAAACCAAATGTTTTTACTGACACGGATAACAGCAAGGTTATCGCGCTTAACAGACTTGGAATAATAAGCGGAAAAACCGATACGGAGTTTTTCCCGAACGACGCTCTTACAAGAGAAGAGGCCGCCTCGATCATAGTCCGTATGATAAACGCCGTTATGCCAATGGCTGTCCATGAGGTCTACTTTATGTATGATGATATGGATCAGGTATCCGGCTGGGCGGAGGACTCTGTACAAATTATAAGCAATATGGGATTTATGACAGGAGTCGGCGGAAATAAATTCGCTCCAAAGGATAATTATACGGTGGAACAGTCCATGTCAAGTCTTGTGAGAATTTATGATTCCGCAAAGAAAAAATTTGAATACACCACTCCGCTCGGGAAAATAGTGACCGATAAAAATGGGGATTCCCATATAAATTTTGCTGTTGAGACGCAGGCAACGGTGGCGCTTACGAAAGACGCTTCTGATATAAACGGAACGACCGTAACGCTTAAGACGCCCGTAACTGCTTTTACAAACCAGACGACGACGGAGTATATCAGCTTTGACAGCTTTGCGGATATATTCGGAGGGGAATGGAAGCTGAACGAAAACAGGTTTGAGTTCACATATGATGACAGCGTGAAGCCTGAGACAGATAAATATACTCGGGAGACTGCCGGAATGGATGAATGGCCAAATAAAACAGAAAGCGTGCCGGTTGTCTTTTTCAGCTCCATAGATACTATAAATGTCAACGGAAAGGAGATTGATATTGTCGGAATGTATGGAGGAGATGTATTTAAGACCAATATACTTATGTACAACGGAACTCTTTATATACCGGTGCAGACCGTTGCGGAGCTTTTGGACTATGACTTGGCTTATCTTGAAATCAGTGCGTAGGGGAAATGGAGTATGGAAATAATTATAAGAAAATATAAGCCCTCGGACTGCCGGAGACTTATGGAGCTTTTTTATGATACGGTGCATAGCGTAAACGCGGGGGATTATACGGCGGAACAGCTTGACGCATGGGCACCAAAAAATATGGACGGCGAGCAATGGAAATTGTCGTTTCGGGAACATATAACGGCCGTGGCTGAAATAAACGGCAGGATAGCGGGCTTTGGCGACATTGATGAGGCGGGCTGTCTTGACAGACTGTTTACCGGCTCAGAATATCAGGGAATGGGCGTAGGAAGCGCCGTCTGCGGTTATCTGGAAAGTTCGGTCAATGCGGATAAATATACGGCCTTTGTCTCTGTCACGGCAAGGACGTTTTTTGAAAACCGCGGATATACGGTCGTAAGAGAGAATACGGCGGTAAGAAGCGGCGTGGCCTTAAAAAATTTCCTTATGGAAAAACGCAGAATATACAGAACGGATGTGTATTGACAGCGCATTGAAAGAAAGATATAATAATCGCGGAAAGGGGTGGAAGAATGATCGGTTTTTCTCGCAGATAAAAAAGTTATAAAGCGGTAATGCCTTTAAGGGTATTATTGCGTCTGTCGCGGGAAAACTGTAACTTCAACTCTACCTATATGATATTCAGGCTTTTTGGCGTGGTATGGCTATGACGGGTCACGGAGATGTTTTTCCGTGGCTCTTATTTTTTGTCATAGTGAAGGAGGGGATCGGCCTTGTCGATAATTAAAGTTGAAAATCTTACTTTTTCCTATCCGTCCGGAGCCGAAAACATATTTGAGAACGTGAATTTTCATATAGATACGAACTGGAAGCTGGGCTTTATAGGAAGGAACGGCAGAGGAAAAACGACCTTTTTAAAGCTGCTGATGGGGGAATACGAATATTCGGGAAACATAATATCATCCGTGGAGTTTGAGTATTTTCCATATCCCGCAGCAGATAAAAGACGAATGACGGAGGATATACTTTCGGAAATATGCCCGGAAGCCGAGCAATGGGAAATAATGAGGGAGCTGGCGTTGCTTGATATGGAGCCGGAAATATTATGGCGGCCGTTTGAGACGCTTTCAAACGGTGAGAGGACAAAGGCTCTGCTGTCGGTGATGTTTCTTAAAAACGGCGGTTTTCCGCTTATAGACGAGCCGACCAATCATCTGGATTCCGCGGCAAGAGCGACAGTCGCCGCATATCTCAAAAGAAAAAAAGGATTCATACTTGTTTCCCATGACAGAAGCTTTCTTGACGGGTGTGTGGATCATATTCTGGCCATAAACAGAGCGGATATAGAGATCCAAAGCGGAAACTTTTCCTCTTGGATGATGAATTTTGAAAGACGGCAGCAAATGGAGGAGAGCCGCAACGAACGGCTTAAAAAAGATATAAACCGCCTGAAAGAATCGGCGGCAAGGGCGTCGAGGTGGTCCGACAGAACGGAAAGAGGAAAATACGGGCAGGGGCCTGTGGACAGGGGATATGTGGGGCATAAATCGGCGAAAATGATGAAACGCTCAAAATCCATCGAGGCAAGGCGCAGCCAGGCCGCTGAGGTGAGAGAAGGGCTTTTGAAAAACGCCGAAACGGCGGAAGAGCTTAAAATAACAACGCTGAGACACCATTCCGAAAGGCTGGCGGAGTTTTCGGAAGTAAGCGTAGCATACGGGCGTAATACTGTGTGCGAGCCGGTATCGTTTACTTTGAGAGAGGGAGAAAGAATAGCGCTGACAGGCAGAAACGGCAGCGGAAAAAGCAGTATGCTTAAGGCTCTTTTGGGTCAGGATATAAAATATTCCGGTGAAATAAAAACGGCAAGCGGTATAGTTATTTCATACGTTCCGCAGGATACGTCGTTCCTTAAGGGAAGCCTGCCGGAGTTTGCCGAGGAAAACGGAATAGATGAAAGCCTGTTTAAAACAATATTGAGAAAGATGGGCTTTGAGAGGGAACAGTTCGGCAGAAATATGGACAGCTTTTCCGAAGGACAGAAAAAGAAAACGCTCATAGCGGCCAGCCTTTGCCGTCCGGCTCATATTTATGTCTGGGACGAGCCGCTTAACTTTATTGATGTTTTTTCACGAATGCAAATAGAAGAGCTGATAAAAGAATTTCAGCCTACTATGTTATTTGTCGAGCATGACGAGGCGTTCAGAAGGAATACGGCTACAAAAGAAGTCGAGCTGAGAAGGATATGGAGCTCAAATAGATAAACGCCGTATAAAAAGGCTTCCCAAAGGAACAAAGAACCTTTGGGAAGCGCTATATCAGTTTTTGATGCAGGCGATGGACTGACCCGCGTTGATCTGCTCGCTCGGGGAAACGAAAATATCCTCAAGAACCCCGTCACAGGGAGCGTCTATGGAAAATTCCATCTTCATGCTTTCTATAACTATGAGTTTATCACCCTTTTTGATTTTGTCACCTTTATGAGCGTCTATTTTCCAAACGCTTCCGGGCATGCTGGAAACAACAGCCGTACAGCCATCCGGTATGCTCGCGTCATCGGAAAATGAATTCTGCTCGTGCTCGGAGATAAATTCATCAAGCCCCTGCTCTTTCCAGCGTTGCCTTTCTTCCTCAAAAGCCCGCTCCTGATGGGCCTTGAATATTTTTGCGCTGTCGGATATTTCATCAAGGAATTTTTTGTACTCGCCGAGGTTAAACGTAGTTTCCTCTATGGCAACATTGAAATTTCCTTTGGGGAAATCGGCTCTCATCTTCATAAGCTCTTCGTGGCTAACAGGATAGAACTGGAGCTGGTCAAAGAAGTTAAGAAGCCAGGGTTTTCCTTTCTTAAAGCTTTCGGTCGCGCGGCGAAGGTTCCACATCTGCACGGTTCGGCCGACAAACTGATATCCTCCGGGGCCCTCCATACCGTAAACACAGAGATATGCTCCGCCTATACCAACGGCGTTTTCCGGAGTCCAGGGTCTTGCCGGATTATATTTTGTGGTTACAAGCCTGTGGCGAGGATCGACCGGTGTTGCCACGGGAGCGCCGAGGTATACGTCGCCGAGTCCGAGCACAAGATACTTAGCGTCAAAAACGATATTTTTCACGTCTTCTATGCTGTTTAGGCCGTTTATTCTCCTAATGAACTCAAGGTTGCTGGGGCACCAGGGAGCGTTTGGCCTTACTGTTTTCATATATCTTTCAGCGGCGAGCCGTGTCTGCGGATCGTCCCAGGAGAGGGGAAGCCTTACGATTCTTGAGGGAACTGTAATGCTGTCAAGATCAGGAAGACTTTTTTCGGTTTCAAGCACGATACCACAAAGCTCTTTTATGCTCATTTTTTCCGAATCAAAATGTATCTGCAGTGACCTGATTCCTGGTGTCATATCGATTATTGGCAGATCCAGTTTTTCAAGAGCCTGCATAAGTACATGCACCTGGAATCTGAGCTCAATATTAAGCTCCATTTCTCCGTATTCGATAAGGATGTACTCGTCGCCGGAGGCGCGGATGGTTATCTCAAAACGCTCGCCGTCGGATTTTCTTACAAGTATGGGATACTCGCTGTCAAGCAGTTTTCCATTATTGTCTACATTTATCTCATTTAAAGCTGTCCCGCCATTGTATATTATATTAATGTTGTCCCTTTCCAGCTTTTTAAGGCTTTCAGCCTCCTCAAGGGTCAAAAGCGAAAAACGAACTTTATCGCCGGGATGAAGCTGCCCGAGCTTCCAGAGCTGAGCCGACGCCGTGCATACGGAGCAGACAAAGCCGCCGAGGCTTGGACCGTCCGGACCGAGAAGTATGGACTGATCGCCCGTAAGATCCATGGCTCCGATGGCATAGGCGTTGTCATGGATATTGGATGGATGAAGTCCGGCTTCCCCACCGTCGGTTCTTGCCCACTGCGGCACGAAGCCGTTAAGCCTTACTCCTGTTCGCGCGGAGTTGAAGTTTACTTCAAATTCTGAATCAACAAGCGTGCTCAAATAATCCTCATGTAAAAACTCTTTTGTGCAGTGAGGGCCGGGTATTACGCCGATAAGCCAGTTGTCGGTCATTTCAGGCCTGTATTTTTCCGGCAGGGTATAATGCCTTTCTGTCGTGGGATTTTCATTAAGCCTTATAACGTCTCCGGCTCTCAAAGCGCGACCCTGATGTCCTCCGAATTTTCCGAGAGTAAATGTAGACCTGCTTCCAAGAACCTCCGGAACGTCGATACCTCCGGCTATGGTAAGATAAGTTCTCATACCTTTTTTAGCCTGTTCAAAGCTGAGAACGGTACCGGCCTTGACCGTGACAGGCTCATACATTGGTACTGTTTCCCCGTCAATTCTACAGTCCATATCCGCTCCGGTTATACAAAATGTGACAGACGTCCTGAATTTATAGCTTCCGCCGTTTAATGTCAGCTCTATTCCGGCACAGTCAGTGCTGTTTCCCAAAATGGCATTTCCTATTCTGAAGCTGTAATCGTCCATAGCTCCGCAGGGAGGAACACCAACGCCCCAGTAACCTCTTCTTCCGGGGAAATCCTGGATGGTTGACTGAACGCCGCCGTCGATTACCTCAATGGCCGCTTCCTCGGGATGAAAATCTTTGAGCATGGATGTGGAAAGCCTGCCGGCAATATAATCATCTGTATCGACAAAGGCTGAAAGATACTGAAGATTTGTCGTTATTCCATAATATCTTGAGCCTTTAAGGACGGACGACATTTTTTTTACGGCTTTTTCCCTTGTATCGGCCGTTACGATGAGCTTGGCAAGCATAGGATCATAGAATGGAGAAACACTTATGCCGTCGCTGACCCATGTCTCTACTCTAACTCCATCCGGCATAACGATTTTATCTATTTTTCCTGAGCTCGGACGGAATCCGTTAAGGCAGTCCTCGGCGTATATTCTGGCCTCGATGCTGTGGCCTTTGGGAGACGAAAGTTTTTTCTGCATATCCCTGAGCTCACCGGCGGCCTCAAGTATCATCCATTCCACAAGATCTATTCCATTTACCTGTTCAGTTATTCCGTGTTCAACCTGAAGCCTTGTATTAACTTCAAGAAAATAGAAGTTTTCACTGCTCTCGTCGTAGAGAAATTCTACGGTTCCGGCGCTTCTGTAGCCGGCGGAGCCGGCAAGACTTTTAGCGGCTTCAAACATCTTTTCTTTAACTTCCGGTTTGATGTTGGGAGCGGGTGTTTCCTCTATGACTTTTTGGTTACGCCTTTGCACCGAGCAGTCTCTTTCACCGATTGTGACTATCTCGCCGTATTCGTTTCCGAATATCTGCACCTCGACATGCCGAGCTCTTTCTATATATTTTTCTATAAATGTTCCGCTGTTTCCGAAGTTCGCTCCGGCAAGATGACAAACAGCGTCAAAGCAGTCTCTGAGTTCTTCGGCGCTGCGGCATATTCGCATGCCGATGCCGCCGCCTCCGGCAGTGCTCTTCAATATTACAGGATAGCCTATCCTGCCGGCGGCCTTGACCGCCTCATCGAGGCTTTCAATAAGAGGAGTTCCCTCAAGAAGTGGAACACCAGCTTTAAGAGCCAGATCCCTTGCGGTATGCTTAAGGCCAAAGAGCTTTATATGCTCGCTTTTCGGCCCAATAAAAACAATACCGTTGTCCTCGCAGGCTTTCGCGAAATCCGTATTCTCGCTCAAAAATCCGTAGCCGGGGTGTATGGCCTGAGCGCCAGTGTCAAGAGCGGCCTTGATTATTTTATTAAAATCCAGATAACTGTCCTTCGCCGGGCCGTCGCCTATCAAAACAGCTTCATCGGCGTTTTCCACATGGAGTGAATCCTCGTCAGCCTTCGTATAAACGGCTACCGAAGCTATGCCCATTTTCTTTAATGTTCGTTCTATTCTGGCGGCTATAGCGCCTCTGTTTGCAATTAAAACTTTGGTAAACATATCAAAAACCTCCGTTTCTTAAAGATTATCTCCCGCCATATTTGTTTGACGGGAGAGACGTATTATTTTTCGGCGTCCCATATAAGAAGCCTTACGGGAGTCGGGTCGTAATCGTTGCAGGGATTGTTGAGCTGGGGGCAGTTGCTTATGAGGATCATAGTGTGCTCAAGCGCCTTCATCTCAACATATTTTCCCGGATATGACACTCCGTCGTCAAATTTGAAACCGCCTTCCTTTGTGACAGGGACGTTCATAAAGAAGTTGATGTTTGGAGCGAGGTCTCTTTTGCCAAACACTCCAAGCTCATTTTCCGCCATCTGTAACATAAAGCTGTCACGGCAGTTATGCAGATGTATCTTTTCCCTCGCGTATCTTACCGTATTTGACTGGGATGAGCAGGCGCCACCGATGGTATCATGCCTTCCTGTAAGATCGGCGGTTATCTCAAGAAGCGGCTTTCCGGACTCTGTCCTTAAAATGCTTCCGGTTGTGAGGTAAATGTTTTCCTGGGCTACTATTGTGGCTACAGCTCCGTAATGGTCTTCCGGATTAGTCATATCATAAAAGGTTGTGTCAACAGCCTGATTACCGCAAAGGTCAACTATCCTGAATGACTGGCCGGGAAGAAGCTCATGCATCCATCCTTCGCCTGCTTTTAAAACTTTGTCATATATTGCGTCCTTTTCGTCAAGTGTACTTTCTTTTTTTATAAATCCATAAATAGCTTCTGCCATAATTAAGCACCTCCGTATAAATTTTTAAATAATCAAAGTCCCATAAGGTTGTAATAATCCATCGTGTTTTCAAACGCTCTGTAGTTTTCCGGTCTCTTGTTCGCACATTCGTCTGTGAATATATCAAAGGGAGGAGCGTCATAAACCTCTACGGTAACGGGGACAGAAGGGTATTCAGTCCTTTTGTCAAGAGGGTTCGGAGTGTTTGAAAGTATGAGTATAATATCCATATCGGTTCTGAGAGTGACGGTATCGCCGGACTTGCTGTTTCCAAGAGCGTAGTGCATGCTTCCGTCGTCCTCTATATAGACCTTTGAAAAAAGATTTACGCAGGGAACAAGATCGCGTTTGCCCATATTGTTTCTTACAAGCTCCATTTCAAAGTTTTCCTCTCCGCAGCGGAGCCAGGGACTTTTATACTGCTGATATGCCTCATATTCTTCTTTTGTGTCCCTCTGATAGCAGGTTACGCCATATCTTTCATCGGTCATTTTTCTTGTTGTATATCCGGAAAGGGAATCGTGCCAGCCAACGCTGTCCTGAACTATGCTTGCCATAACTCTTCCGTTGTCACTCATAAGTACATTCCCCTGGGTAAGAAATGCAGTGAATTGCGCTTTAAGGGTATCGGGCATATTGTATCTCTCGGATACGTCCCTCATATTGTACATAAGCAGGGATACGTTGGCGTTGTCGCCGAGAGCCTTAAAGTGGATGTATTTGCCCCTCCCGATGTTTCCTGACCATTTTTCGCCGGGTATAAGTGTTTTGCTCCATATTTTCTGCATAATGATGACCTTCTTTCATATTGATTAAAATTTTAAAAATAAAAAAGGAGACAACATATCCGCTATGTTATCTCCCAGGTTTTTATCCGTCCGTGTAGCTTCATTGCCGTTTTCTCTCGGACCAGACCTGCTTAAAGCAGCGGAACCCTAGAAAACTGTTCATTTATTTAATTTTTGATATCAGGAATTTATAAAACTGTCGTCAAGAATGACGCTTATATCTTCGGGTATCGTATCTACCATACCTACGTCGTATAAAAATTCAGCACTCTTTTCGAGGGTATAGGGCAGAGATGTATAATCGTCTCCAGCGGCGAATGTAGCGATATTCATATCTTTATCAAATATTGTAACTCCATCAAGCATAACCTGATATTCTTCCATAGAGAGCTCCGCTCCGTCACAAATCGCCTGGAGGAAAGCCTCGTCTCCCGCTTCAAGCATCTCTGCTCCGTCAAACCAGGAATCAACAACTTTCTGTACGGCGTCCGGAGAGCTTTCGATTATTTCGGTTCTGACAGCGAGAGTGTCAGGAATGAGACCGGGCTCGGATTCCGTGCTGTAAAGAAGTTTTCCGCCGCCTTCAACCGCCATAGACAGTGTAGGTTCCCATAATACCGCAGCATCAACGCTTCCGGCTATGAATGCCGGTCCGGCGTCGTTGATAGTCATATTTACATAATTGATATCATCGATGGTCATGCCGTTGTCGCTGAGGATCTTGAGGAGGAACATATGCTCAAGAGTACCAAGCTCCGTGGCAACGCTCTTGCCCCTGAGATCATCGATCGTCTCTATTCCGTCACTTACGACCAATCCGTCGGCTCCGGATGAGTTATCGTTTACAAGAACTATTTTAAAGTCAATGCCCTCGTTTAATGGAGCGATGGCGTCCGAACCCGCTATGCATATTCCGTCGAGCTGTCCGGAATAAAAAGCGGTCAGTGAATCGCTGTATACCGGGAAGAAGTTTATATCCACATAAACTCCGTTCTGCTCAAATATGCCTGTTCCTTCAACTCCGTACCATGCGTACCAGCCGGACATGGGGCTTACGCCAAGCTTAAAAGGATTTTCAGCTGTTCCCACTGGAGCCGACGAATCAACCTGCTGAGTGTCATCCGAGCTTTCGGATTGGCTTCCGCAGCCTGCCAACGAAGCTGTCAATGATATGAGAGCGAGAAACATAAATAATTTTTTTAACATAGTAACGTCCCCTTTCATGCCGCAAAATTCTGTCAAAAATATTTTGTCATTGCGTAATTGTTTGATCTTGCATAGTTTAAATTTTGATGCGCTTATAACTGAAAAAATAACGCTAATTTTTTCAGCCGGTTTATATTTGGTCGCCACGCAGTCAAAATCTTTAGCAAAAAAATAAGGTTGCCGTTTGGAACGACAACCTTGTCATAGCAAGAACTATAAACGATAAGAATAGATTTGTCAACAGTTTTTTTGCAAAAGTTATAAATAAATTTTTCTTTCATTTATCTGCCGAAATATTAATATAACTATGATGATGGATGAAAAAAAGAACAAAATTAATTTGGGGATTTTTATTGACAAGATAAATCAATTGTGCTATTATTTCCGCCATAAGAAAGCAAAATCAAATATTGAACCTTATCCTGACTGCTGCCGGGCAGACGGGATTTTAAAGGGTGGTTGATGTTGTCATAGGCCTTAGTGATAGCATTGTACCACCCTTTTTAAGATAACAAAGACGTTATTTACCTGTAAAAAGGTTTGTAACGTCTTTTTTATTTTAGATCGGTTCATATATGACGCGCCACTTAGGCGCGGGCTTATAGAAAGGGGGAAATATATGGATAAGTATGAAAACAGCGCTTTGATAGTTATCGATTGCCAAAAAGATTTTATTAACAATCTTGACAAAGATATGAATGCGTATGAGGCAGTCGGAAATATTGCCAGGGTGCTGAAGTTTTTCCGCCAGATGAAGATACCAATAATACATTTCAGGGAGCTTCACAGGCCACAACTTGTGGACTTTGGCAGAGAACTTGATGGAGATGAGGGGATACATTGTATAGAAGGTTCAGATGGAGCGGACTTCGTAGATGAGGTTAGGCCTGCCGAGGGGGAATTTTTTATACCAAAACGCAGATACAGTTGCTTTTTTGCTACTGATTTGGATTTGCTTTTAAGGAGCCTCAAGGTAGAAAGACTTTACATAGTCGGCTTTCTTACGGATGTGTGCGTTCATTATACCTGTGTTGACGCCCATCAGCGTGATTATTACATAAAGGTTATTAAAGAGGCGGTTAGAGGTTCAGGCTGGAAAGCTCACAATGCCAGTCTTGACGCTATAAACTATCTTCAGAATTCGGCAGTTATCAGTATGGATGATTTATGAAAACGAGAATTAGTATGAGGTGATATTTATGAAAATGATAAAAGCGGTTGTTAGACCTGAAAAATCTTCGGAAGTACTTGACGCACTCAGAAATGCGGGATTCCCGGCGGCTACCAAATTCAGCATACTGGGAAGAGGAAAACAGCAGGGACTTAAGATAGGAACGACACATTATGATGAAATTCCAAAGGATATGATTTTGATTGTAGTTGATGATCCGGATGTTGATAAAGTTTCAAAGATTATAACCGATACCGCTAAAACAGGTAAGAATGGAACATACGGCGATGGAAAAATATTCGTAATACCGGTTGAACGCTGCATAACGATAAGCAGCGGAAAAGACGAACTTTGATTATTGGAGGTATGCCGTATGAAACAGTTGATGATAACGATAAGACCGTCAAAATATTACGAGCTGCGTGACGCGTTAATAGCTAAAGGCTTTAATTCGATGAGCGTAAAGGACGTTCTTGGCAGAGGAAAAAACGCCGTTGATTTTGAGGCTGTCGCCACTGTAAGCGGAAAAAATATGGCTCATTACAGCCATCCTATGATATCTAAAAAGCTGATAGAGATATTCGCGAGGGACGAGGATTGTGAAAAAATAATAGAAACAGTATTATCTATAGCTAAAACGGATACGCCTGGTGACGGAAAAATATTTGTGATTCCTGTATCCAGCGCGCTCAGGATAAGGACTGGGGAAAAAGACGTCAACGCGATAATGTAATATGAAACAGGGAGTGGTCTTATGTTTAAAATCAGAGGAATTATTAGCAAGCGTTCATATACTACTCTGGCTGTCATTGCTTTTATTTTTGTATTTTTGTTATGGTGGCTGTTAAGCGCTTTTGAGCTTGTGGATCCTGTATTTCTTCCGTCTCCGGCCGATGTCTGGGCTTATTTTGTGACGTCTGTAAAGGATGGAAGCCTGTGGGCCGATACGCTTATAAGCGTGCAGAGGATTTGTCTTGGCGTTGTTTTTGCCGTTGTGCTTGGCGCGCCGATAGGGCTTTTATGCGGTACTTTTAAATTCGCCGAGGCAATAATCAGACCCTTATGCGAATTTATAAGATATATGCCTGTACCGGCATTTACGCCTCTTGTAATGGTGTGGGTCGGAATCGGCGAGGAAGCGAAGGTTACGCTTCTTTTTATCGGAATATTTTTTCAGCTTGTTCTGATGACGGCTGACGACGCTATGAGCGTAAGCGACGACCTTCTCAACGCCGGATACACTCTCGGCGCCACAAACTGGCAGACCGTAACAAAGATACTTATTCCGGCGATGCTTCCGAGAAGCCTTGATACTCTCAGAATGATGATAGGATGGGCATGGACATATCTTGTTGTCGCAGAGATGGTAGCCGCCAGCTCAGGACTTGGCTACAGCATTATGAAGGCGCAGCGTTTCTTAAATACGGACGCTATTTTTACGGGAATACTTGTAATAGGAATACTCGGACTCATAACCGACAGAGTTCTTTATATGATCAACAAAAAATTATTCCACTGGAGGGAGGGAAACTAATATGATTGGATTAAAGAAAAAAACATCCGAACAGGATCCCCAGATACTTGAAGCTACAGTTGGATCTTCAATAATAACCGTAAAAGACGTTGAAAAGGTATATCACGGTAAAAAGGGCGACACGGTGGCTATGAAAGACTGCAATATGGAAGTCCTTGAAAACGAGTTTATATGCATAATCGGCCCTTCCGGCTGTGGAAAATCAACACTGCTCAGGATGCTGGCCGGACTTGATTTCCCAACCGGTGGACAGATCATAGCTCATGACAGCATAGTAAAAGGGCCCGGAGCCGACAGAGGAATGGTATTCCAGGCGTACACGCTTTTCCCGTGGATGACGGTTGAGGAAAACGTCAAATTCGGATTAAAGCTCAAAAAAATGCCGAAGGAACAGCAGGATGAGATAGCCGGAAAATACATACAGGCAGTAGGTCTTGATAAGTTTTCTAAAAGTTTCCCAAAGGAACTTTCAGGAGGAATGAAGCAGAGGGTGGCCATAGCGAGGGCTCTCGCCAATAATCCGGACGTGCTTCTTATGGATGAGCCCTTCGGAGCTCTTGACCCGCAGACAAAGGCGTCGATGCAGCTCCTGCTTAGACAGATATGGCAGAAGCACAGAACAACCGTTGTATTCGTCACCCATGACATCGAGGAGGCGGTATTCCTTGCCACAAAAATATATGTTATGAGCGCGAGACCGGGAACCGTGAAAACAGAGATACCGGTATACCTTCCATACGACAGGACGCTTGAGCTGAAAGACACGAAGGAATTTATAGATTTAAGGAGAGAAGTAAATTCTCTTATACATACGGATGATTTTTAAAACGCCGGAGTAAGAGACTGCGATTCCGGATGCCAAGTTATAAGACGCGGCAGATATATTGAATACAGGCTTTCTGGAAGCCGACACTTCTCAGGAGTAGATAAAATCAGCGGGTTTGGAACGGCTTTGCCGTACCGCCCGCTTAATATTTAAAAATGACAGCGGGTGTTTTTATCAGGATACGCAGGCTGGCTTTCGCGTTTTCTTATAAAACATTTTCAAATATTTTTGGAGGGGATGAACAATGAAATATTTTCCCGGCAGACTAAATATAACGTGGATAAAGAACTGCTATGCCGATGGATCTCTCACGCCGAGAGAACTTATCGGAGAGATAATAAAACGGGCGGAACTTACAAAAGACAAGAACGTATGGATCGTTCCGCCTTCAAAAGAGCTTATGGAACAATACATAGAAAAACTTGAGAAAACAGACGCAAATTCGCTTCCGCTCTGGGGGATCCCATTTGCCATAAAGGACAATATCGACCTTGAAGGCGTACCGACAACGGCTGCCTGTAAAGAATATGAATATGTCCCAAAGGAAAGCGCTTATGTTGTTAAAAAGCTGATAGCGATGGGAGCAATACCCGTTGGAAAGACTAATCTGGATCAGTTCGCCACAGGCCTTGTGGGAACAAGGAGTCCATACGGAGAAGTACATAACAGCCTAAAGGACGAGCTTATAAGCGGAGGTTCCAGCTCAGGCTCAGCCGCAGCCGTTGGACTGGGAATGGCGGCGTTTTCACTCGGGACGGATACGGCCGGATCCGGAAGGGTTCCGGCGGCGCTCAACTGCCTTGTAGGATATAAGCCGTCGTTAGGCGCATGGTCAACGAATGGAGTTGTTCCGGCCTGCGCCAGCCTTGACTGCGTGACTGTATTTGCCAATAATATCGACGACGCAGAGCTTGTTGATTCCTGCGCCAGAGGATTTGACGATAAATGCAGGTGGTCAAAGGATATTCAAAAACCAGTTGAAAAACTGCCGGAAAAAATATGCCTTCCGGATAATATGCCTGAATTTTTCGGCGGTTTCGCTGACGTGTATAGGAACAAGTGGAAGTCGGCGGTAAAACGTATAGAAAAACTTGGAATAAAGGTTGAATACATTGATTGCGCATTTCTTAAAGAAGCTGCCTCCATCCTTTATGATGGGCCGTGGGTGGCTGAAAGATGGGCTGATCTTGGAGATTTTGTGGAAAAGAACCCTTCGGCAATATTCCCTGTCACAAAAAATGTGCTTGAGTCGGGGGCAAGAAGCGAGCTTACGGCGGCCTCCTGCTTTAGGGCGATGCATACACTCGCCGGGTATAAGGCGATGGCGAGAAGCCTTTTTAAAGACAGCGTACTTGTGATGCCGACGGCTGGAGGAACATATACAAGGGATGAGGTGAGGAAAGACCCCATAGCCTCAAACTCGAAAATGGGACTTTATACAAACCATTGCAATCTGCTCGATCTGTGCGCCATAGCCATTCCCGAAAACAGCAGGGATTTTGACCTGCCGTTTGGCATAACCATATTTGGGCTTTCCGAAAATGAAGGGCTGATACTTGGAACGGCGAGAAAATTCCTTGAGGAAGAAACTGTGAAAATAGCGGTATGCGGTCTTCATCTTAAAGGATTTCCGCTCGAATATCAGCTTACGGAACTTGGGGCTCGATTCGAGTCCCATACACGAACAGCGCCTGAATACAGGCTGTACAGGCTTAATACCGAACCGGTAAAGCCCGCCCTTGTAAAATGCGGGGACGGAGGAATGTCTATTGAGGTCGACACATACGATATACCAGTTAAAAAAATAGGCGAGTTTCTTTTGAATATACCATCGCCGCTTGTTCTCGGAAAGGTAAAACTTATAGATGACTCAGAGACGGTGGGATTTCTGTGCGAAAGCGGAGGTCTTGGAGACGCGGCTGACATAAGCGGATACGGGGGATATAAAAAATATATCGAGTCGATGGAATAAGGCCTAAAAGTTATAAAAGTTAACGGACTTTTCGGATGGATTTCAAAAATTGAAAAAATTTTTAATAAAAGTGTTGACAAATCTATCCGCAGAGTTTAAAATACAAACCATCAAATCAACATAGTTAAAACGGCGTTGATGAGGAGAGTAAGCAGCAGAAGACTTTACAGAGAGTTCCCGTTTGCTGAGAGGGAATAAGGAATAAACTGCCGAACATGGCCTTTGAGCCGCGTGGATGAACCGATGAGGATAAGCCACGACGGGTTCCGCCCGTGACAGCGGCAGGGTATTAAATGCTTCGGCAGGCGTACTCGATGAGGTCTACAGTGTGAGCTGTGGATGAATTTAGGTGGTAACACGGGAAATATTACTCCCGTCCTGAAATAGAATTATTTTGGGACGGGATTTTTTTTATTTACAAAAAGGAGAAGGTCACAATGATAGAACTTCAATCAATCGTAAAGGATTTCAACGTCAAGGGCGGAAACGTCCATGCCGTCAGGGACGTAAGCATAAAAATAGACGACGGTGAGATCTTTGGCATAATCGGATTTTCCGGAGCCGGAAAATCAACGCTTGTAAGATGTATAAACCTTTTGGAAAAACCGACGTCCGGAAAGGTCATAATAGACGGCAGAGACCTTACGGCGATGGATGAAAAACAGCTTAGAGAGGAAAGAAAAAAGATAGGAATGATATTCCAGCACTTCAACCTTATGAGGGCCAGAACGGTGTACGGAAATATAGCTTTTCCTCTCCAAAAGAGCGGACTGTCAAAGGAAGAGAAGGACAAAAAGATAATGTCTCTTTTAAACCTTGTAGGGCTTGAGGACAAGAAAGACGCTTATCCTTCCCAGCTTTCCGGAGGACAGAAGCAGAGGGTGGCCATAGCAAGAGCCCTTGCCAACGACCCCAAAGTGCTGCTCTGTGACGAGGCGACGTCAGCCCTTGACCCGCAGACGACAAAATCGATACTGAAGCTCCTTGAGGAGGTAAATAAGAAGCTTGGTATAACAATAGTCATAATCACCCATCAGATGGAAGTCGTAAAGGACATATGCGACAGGGTAGCCGTTATGGACAAGGGAACGGTGGTTGAGACGGGAAGAACGATAGAGGTATTCTCAAAGCCCGAGAAGCCGGTAACAAAATCGTTCATCGAGACAGCAAGCAATATAAGCAGGATATACGAGATGATGGAAACCGGAGATTCCTTCACAGAAATAGGAGAGGGAGACAAGATACTTATTCTCACATACTCAAACGTAAATACGAAGGATGCTCTGATCTCCCATATTTCAAGGGAATACGGCGTGGACGCCAGCATTATCTTCGCCAATGTTGAGATAATGAAGGACAATCCCCTCGGAAAGCTGGTAATATTCCTGAAAGGAAGCAAAGAAGGCTCCGATAAGGCCATAGAATACTTGAGGGCAGCGGGAGTCGATGTGGAGGTGATCAAAGGATGAGCTTTTTATATAGCATAGCGCCCAATCTGGAAGCGCTTCAATCGGAACTTGCGGAATGTTTTTTCCAGACGATACAGATGTGCCTTGTGGCGGCAACGGTGGCATTTTTCATAGGACTGTTTTTCGGAGTCCTGCTTACGGTAACAAAAAGAGGCGGAATAATGGAATGTACGCCGATATATACGGTAATAGACAAGGCCATTGATATAATCCGTTCCATACCGTTTATCATACTTATTTTCATACTCATACCTGTCAGCCGATTGATAATGGGCACAAGTATAGGAGTAAGCGGCTCCTATGTGGCTCTTATATGCGGAACGGTGCCCTTCTTCTCAAGACAGATCGAAACGGCCATAGCCGAAGTGGATTATGGCCTTGTTGAGGCAAGCGAGGCAATGGGATTTTCTCCTATGGAAATAATATGGAGCGTATATCTTAAAGAAAGCATACCAAGCATAGTCAGGGTAACGATGATAACCATTGTAAACCTTATCGGCCTTACGGCGATGGCCGGAGCGGTCGGAGCCGGAGGACTGGGAGACTTCGCCATAAGATACGGATACCAGATGGGCTACAGGGATATGATCTGGGTGACGGTAATCCTCATACTTTTGCTTGTGAGCATCGTCCAGTTCGTAGGAAACTTAATAATAAGAAAAACAAGCCACTAATAACCAAGTCAGCAATTATATTAAATATATAAAATTTTTTAATCAAGAGGAGGAATCATTTATGAAAAAATCATTCATCACAGTTTTAGGACTTACACTTGCCCTTGCCCTCGGACTTACGGCATGCTCAAGCGGCACATCCGAGGAAACAACAACGGAAGACGGAAAAACCATAGTTAAGGTTGGAGTTGTCGGAGAATACAACGCTCAGTGGGATACGGTAAACGAACTTCTTGCCGACGACGGCATCGAGGTCGAGCTTGTTAAATTCACGGACTATGCGGCTCCCAACCGCGCGCTCAATGACGGCGAGATCGATCTTAACGCTTTCCAGCATAAGGCATTCCTTGCCAACGACGTACAGCAGAACGGCTATGAGATCGAAGCTATAGGCGACACAATCATCGCTCCTCTTTCGATCTATAACAACAAGGATAAGATAAGCAGCGTAGAGGAAATCAAAGACGGAGACATCATCGCCATCCCCAGCGACTTAACAAACGGCGGCCGTGCCCTTAAACTCCTTGAAAAGGCCGGACTTATCGAATGTGACCCCGCGAAGGGATATGTTCCCACAAAGGCTGATATAACAAAATACAATGTTCAGATAGAAATACTTGAGGCTGAGTCTGCGACACTCGCCAACCTCCTTCCTGACTGCACGGCGGCTCTTATCAACGGAGGAAACGCTTTTACGGCAGGACTTAACCCCGCTAATGACGCCATCTTCACGGAGGATGTTAATCCCGAGACAAACGAGGCAACACCCGACCTTATAAATGTTATCGCTGCAAGAAGCGCCGACGTTGACAACGAGGTTTATAAGAAGGTAGTAGATGCTTACCATACAGAAGAAGTAAGACAGACAATAGAGGAAGCATATCAGGGAGCGTTCATCTGCGCATGGTAATAAGTTTGGTTTTGAGAAAATAAATAGATGACTAAAAAACACTTTGGGCGGCTTAGGCCGCCCGTTTTTGGAGGTAACTATAGATGATAAAGGATTATGTAAAAAAAGAAGAAGAACATCTTGTTGAACTCAGAAGATACTTCCATTCTCACCCCGAGGAAAGCCTTAAGGAATATAACACATGCAAAAAGATCGAGGATGAACTGGACAAGCTCTCGATTCCTCACAGGAGGGTCGGAGAAACAGGAGTTTACGCTTGGATAAACGGAGAGGCCAAAGATGGAGTAAACAGGATCATTGCACTCCGCGCCGATATGGACGCGCTCAAAATGCAGGATCTCAAAAACGTGCCATACCGCTCTCAGAACGATGGATACTGCCATGCCTGCGGACACGACTCGCACACGGCCGTGCTTCTTACGGCGGCAAAAATACTCAATGAGAAAAAGAATGAATTTTCCGGACAGGTAAGACTGTTTTTCCAGCAGGCCGAGGAAATAGGAGCCGGCGCAAGGCTGTTTGTGAAAGAAGGACTTTTGGACGGCGTTGGCAGGGTATATGGAAGCCACATAAGCTCCCAGCTTAAAAGCGGGATCGTTTCCCTCACACCCGGACCAAATAACGCGAGCTGCGATCATTTTACAATAAAGGTCACAGGAAAGGGAGCCCATGTATCAAAGCCTCATCTTTCCGTTGACGCTCTTTATACGGCCGCTCAGATAATCGTTGCAGAGCAGGCTGTCGTAGCCAGAAACACCAACCCCATAGATACGGTTGTTGTTGGCATTGGACGATGCGAGGCCGGAACGGCATATAACATAGTAGCCGAGCACGCGGTTATCGAGGGAACGACAAGATGCTTCTCTCCGGAGACAAGAGCGTACACGAACAGAAGAGTAAGGGAGATCGCCGAGGCCACGGCGGCGGCCAACGGAGCCACGGTTGAAATAGAATTTGAGGATTTTGCCGCTCCCCTTGTAAACGACGCCGGAGCGGCTGAGGAAGTTACAGAGGTGGCAAAGGACATAATACCCGAGGAGAATATAATCCATAATCTTGAAAAAAGTCTCGGGGCGGATGACTTCGCCGATTATCTCGCCGTTGTAAAAGGCGTTTACGCCTATATAGGAACGCACAGCGACGATGACCCCAACACCGGAGTACCCCAGCACCACGGACTTTTTGACATAGATGAAAGCACCATGCTTATTTCCTGCAATCTATATGTGGATTACGCCCTTGAATATCTTAAGGGAAAAATCGGAAACGACAGATAAAAAAACGACAGAAAAAACTATAGAAAAAAACTACAGATAAAAAACTGCGAACCGGGACGTCTGCGGATGTTCCGGTTATTTTTTTTATTGTTTTGAGGGAAATATGATTGTATAATATTTATAATGGGACGGTGATAAATTTGAAATTCGCGGCTGTCATACTTGCCGGCGGAAAAAGCCGGAGAATGGGAAAAAACAAGGCATGGCTTCCGCTGGGCGGCAGACGGGTCATAGACGTTATCGCCGAAAGAATGACGGGATTTGAAGAGGTGTTTGTTTCCTCCGATATACCGCAGGAGGTCAGCGGGTGCATAAACATAGAGGATATCCATAAGGACTGCGGACCGGCGGCGGGAATACTCACTGCGTTGAAAACTACATCGGCCGACGCCGTTTTTGTTACCGCCTGCGATATGCCGCTTATAAAAAGAAATACTATTGAAAGATTATGCGGCATTTTTGACGGAAGAAAAGAGGCGGTTGTGCTGAAAACGGATGGGGGACTTGAACCTCTTTTTGCCGTTTACGGAAAGAAAACAGCGGCTCTTTTTGAAGCGGCAATAGCGGAAGGAGAACTGTCCGTCAGAAAGATAATTGATAAAATGGACGCCGCCGCGGTGGCATGGGAAGACATTTCCGACGATAAAACGGAATTTATGAATATGAACACACCGGAGGATTATGCGGCCGTAAGGGAGGCCTTTTATGAAACCGAACGTAAATGAGGCTCTTGAGCTCATAAAAAAGAATATTACGCCTTTGGAGCCGGAAACGGTGGGAATAGATGAGGCGGACGGCAGGAGGGCGGCGGAGAATGTGACGGCGCTGGCCGATTATCCTCCGTTTTCCAGATCGCCGTATGACGGATATGCCATCAGATCATGCGATGCGGCGATGGGAGAACTGTTTTCCGTAATAGGGGACAGCTTTGCCGGAGCTCCCTTTGAATGTAAAATTGAAAAAATGCAGGCCGTAAAAATAATGACCGGAGGGATGATACCCGAGGGGGCGGACTGCGTAGTGCCGTGGGAGAACAGCGACAGAGGAGAAAAAAAGGTAAAAATATATGTCTCGCCCGAACCTTTTGAAAATTACATCAGACAGGGCGAGGATTTTAAGCGCGGCGAAACGCTTTTGAAGGCCGGAACAGAGATTTCGGCGGCGGAGATCGCTTTGGCGGCCGCCGGAGGAATTGATAAAATAAAGATATACAGAAGGCTTAGAGCCGCCGTTATTTCCACGGGAGATGAGCTTACGCCGCCGGGAAAAACCCTTGAAAAGGGGAAAATATATGATACGAACATACTTTATGTTTCTTTGAGGCTTAGGGAACTCGGAGAAAGTATCGTATACAAAAAGGCTGTCCGCGACGACATTGAAGCGCTTCGGACAAGCGTTTTGGAAGCGTCAAAAAAGGCGGATATTATATTTACCACAGGAGGCGTGTCCGTCGGCGAAAAGGATTTGATGCCTGACGCGCTGGAAAAGGCGGGAGCGCGAAATGTGTTTAAGGGCGTGAATATAAAGCCGGGAATGCCGACGATGTTTTCCATACTTGAAGGCAGGCCGGTGATAGCCCTTTCCGGCAACCCGTTTGCCGCGGCCGTTGGATTCGAGCTGTTTGGCAGGGAGGCTTTGGCGGCGCTGTCGGGGGACAGGGCGCTGTCTCCAAGAAGAGCCGCGGCGGTCATGGCAAACGGATACTCGAAGAAAAGCGGAACGGAGAGATATTTAAAGGCCGTCTGCGCGGACGGGCTTGTCAGCGTGCAGGATTCCCAGGGAAACGGCTCGCTCAGGTCGATGACAGGCTGCAACTGTCTTATACGGATACCGGCTGGAACGGAATGTCTTAAAGCCGGAGACGTGGTGGAGGTGCTCTATGTCTGACGTATTTGCCGTAAGCGGAGGTAAAAATTCCGGAAAGACCACGTTTATATGCGGACTTGTTAAGTATTTCAATGAAAAGGGGATCTCCGTGGCCGTCATAAAACATGACGGGCATGGCTTTGAGCCGGACAGGGAGAAAACCGACAGCAGGAGATTCTACGACGCCGGAGCGGCGGCGACAGCGGTATTTGACGGTGAGAAAATACAGGTGGTAAAAAGAACAGCCGAGCCTGTAAAGCCGGAGGATATGTTTCCGGAGGCGGACATAATACTGCTTGAAGGGTTCAAATATTCGGATTGTCCTAAAATATGGATGTGTTCCGAAGAAAATTTTGACGGCATAAAAAATATTATACTTCAGGTAGGCGGGGACGGCATAGGCAAAGACGACTATGAGACCGCCGGGGAGGTTATAGATAATATGAGGAGGCGCAAAAAATGAGCGAAATAATCAAAAAAGCCGTTTGTCCATACGACTGTCCGACAACATGCGGCTTTAAGGCTGTGATCGAGGACGGGAAACTCAAAAAAATTATTCCGGACGAAAGCCATCCGGCGTCTGCCGGCATCCTGTGCAGAAAAATGAGAAACTACGAGCGTTCCGTAAACTCTCCGGACAGGATATTGACGCCCCTTATGAGAACGGGCAAAAAGGGCAGCGGCGAGTTCAAAAAAATAAGCTGGGACGAAGCCGTTGATATTATCGGAGAAAGATGGCAGGATATAATTTCACGGTACGGAGCCGGAGCCGTGGTCTACTGCTACTATTCCGGAGTTATGAGCGACATTCAGAGACATTGCGGAGAGGCGTTTTTTAACAGAATGGGAGCAAGACCGCTTGTCAAGACGCTGTGCTCTACGGCAAAGGGAGTAGGCTATGCCTCCGTAATGGGAAGAACGGCCTGCCTTGACCCGCGAGAGATCGGCGGGGCGGATATGTATATTGTCTGGGGCTCGGATATGACCGCCACAAGGATACAGTCCATGCCGGACATAGTCAGGGCAAAAAACGAGGGGAAAAGGGTAGTATTGATAGAGGTATGCGCGGAAGCGATGAAAAACTTCTGCGATGAAAAAATACTTGTAAAGCCCGGAACCGACGGAGCGCTTGCGCTGGCCATGATGCATGTCATTGTGAGGGAAGGTATGGCCGACGAGGATTTTTTAAGGGAAAATACCGACGGTTATGATGAGTTTAAGGAGACTCTTCCGGAATATACGCCGGAATGGGCGGAGAAAATTACCGGAGTTCCCGCCGAAGCCATTGAGAAGCTGGCCGTTGAGTACGGATCGGCAAAAGCTCCGGTCATAATACTTGGAAGCGGAAATTCCAGATACGGCAACGGAGCCATGACCGTCAGGCTTATAACAATACTTTCGCATTTTACCGGAGCATGGACGAGGGGCGGCGGCATATGCGGATGCACAACTACAGACAGCGCGTATGTTAAGGGCGAGCTTATAACAAGACCGGATCTGAGAACGGAAAAACAGCCATCCGTAAATATAAATCAGCTTGGAGCCGCCATAAAGGACGAGAGCGTAAAGACGCTTTATGTATACGCGTCAAACCCCGCGAATTCCGTCAGCGACACGAAGGCTGTGATCGAAGGACTGTCAAGGGAGGATTTGTTTACCGTTGTCCATGAAAGGTTTATGACTGACACGGCAAGATACGCCGATATCATACTTCCGGCGACGTTCTCCGTTGAGCAGAGCGATATATATCAGGCATACGGCTACTGCACCCTTGCCACGGCAAGGAAGGCTGTTGAGCCTGCCGGCGAGAGCAAAAGCAACTGGGACACATTCAGACTTCTGGCCGAAAAAATGGGATATGACGACGAGCATTTCAAGCTGACAGAGGATGAAATGCTGGATAAGATACTGGACGATCCAACGCCCGCGGTAAGCGCGCTAAGCGTCGGGGACAAAAAGACGCTCAGAGAAGGCGGCTGGGTGGCTATGCCTTTTACGGATCACCATACTTGGAAAACCAAAACCGGAAAAATACAGATAGCCAACGAAAAGCTCAAGGACAGACTGCCGGCATTTATTGAAGCGCATGGCGGCGGATACCCTCTCAGGCTTGTTTCCGTTCCTTCAGAGCACACGCTCAACTCCATATTCAACGAGCGTGACGATATGAAAAAGGCAAGGGGAGAGCTGAAACTTTTTATCAATCCGGCCGATGCGGAAGAAAGGGGAATAAATAACGGCGATGGCATAATATGCTTCAATGATCTTGCCGAAGCTGCCTTTAAGGCGGCGGTTACGGAAAACGTGGCGAGGGGAGCCGTGGCGGCCGTCGGAATTTATGAGATGAAAAACACGCCGAGTGGTCTTGGCGTGAACGCTCTCCAGCACGACAGGCTGTCCGACAGAGGAGAGGCCACTACGATGAACGATAATACCGTAGACATTCGCCTCGGATGAGAGCCTGACGGAAATCAGATTAAATATTATAATCAGGAAATATAAAAAGAGATATAAATAATGCCGGAGCTCGCGCCGCCAAGAAAAGTCAGGAGGCAAGGGCTCCGGCGTTTCATATATTGCCTTTGATAACGGATTTTGAGAGTATTTCCCTGTCGCAGTCCGCTATGACCGCCGGGTCGGCGGCAAGTATATAGAATATCACGCCGGTTGAGCTTTCGTCGAAATATTTTGCGTATATCCTGCCGTACATATCGGTGGGAGCAAAATCGTCCTCGGATTCAAAAGCCGGGATGCCGTATTGAAGATAGGATTGATCGAACCGCGAAAATTTATGGACGGGGCTGTTGGTTTTTATTCCTACGTCAAACCGGATCCAGCCGTCATATCCGGCATAGCTTACTCCGTCTTGAGAAGATATAAGGCTTTTGTCAAAAATCATATCTTCCGGATCAAGACCAAATGGGCCGAGAACGAGATATTTAAGATCAAACTCAGGTATGCCGGCGATTTTATCCGCGTCGGGAGCGCCTCCGCTGAAGCCGTAGGGCTCATCGTTTCCGGAGGTTATATAGGCTCCGTAAAAAGCTCCGCAATACGGAGACGACGGATCAAAAAGCCTGCTGCATCCCTTTAATAATGAAAACGCGGGAAAGTTATACATTATAGTAAGAGAAGCGCTGTCATTTCCCGTATAATTTCTGAATCCGGCGTCGTCGTTAAAAGTCATGACGAATGGATACCAGTCGCTTTCAGCCGTGGACATACCTCCGGGAATGTCTATCTCAAATCCCTTTTCCGCCTGAACTGACCTGCTTTTATGCCAGGAACTGTAGGGAAGCATAACGGCCATGCTTCTGAACAGCGCGAAGGGAGGCGAGAGAAAAACTGCTAATATAATCAAAATAACAAAAACTCGTTTTTTCATAATATCAGATCCTTTAAACTGATTATACTACGATAAAATTATGATTGGATTAAAAATTCTCGTTCATAAAAAATTAAAAAATCGTTAACAAAAAATTTATTGTCCTCAACCGCTGTCGATGGTAGGATGGTAAGTGTAGAGTAATTTAATGCGAATTTATGGATTTAGAGAGGTGAGACTTATGGATAACTGCGGCAGCGGGCAATGTGACAGGCATAATATTGAATGTATACTGCGGCGGCGTTCCATAAGTTTTGCCTGAGCGGTATTTTTATTGTGCCATCACTTTTCAGCCTTGAATTAAAACGGAAAAAGTCTTTTCTGCTTACGGGCTTTGAAGCGGTGGCTTTTTTGCGCCCTTTTTCGGAAAAGACAAATTTATGTTTAACTTTTTAAAAGGGGTGAAAAGCATGGAAAAAGAAAGAATGAATATGACGGCCGGTTTTCCTGAAAGACACGGCTATGAAAAAGAACTCGTAAATATAATAAAAACGGAGAGCGAAGACTGCGCGGTAAGAGAAAAATTAAGCGGCTATCATGACAACGACATAGCGGAAGCGCTTGAATTACTTACGCCTGATGAGAGAAAGAGGCTTTACCGAATACTTGGAGTAGATAAGGTTTCCGATATATTCGCATATCTTGGGGACGACGCGGAAAAGTATGTGGACGAACTTGAGCCGGAAAAGGCGGCCGACATCATAGAGGCGATGGACGCCGATGACGCGGTGGATATACTCGGAGAGCTTGACGAGGATAAAAGCGTTGAGATAAAAAGGCTTATGGACGCCGAATCAAGGCAGGACATAGATCTTATACTTTCCTATGATGAAGATGAGATCGGCAGCAGAATGACAACGAATTTCATATCCATAAGAAAGGGCTCAACCATCAGACAGGCGATGAAGGCGCTTGTAAATCAGGCCGCGGAAAACGACAACATATCTAAGCTGTATGTGGTGGACGGCGGAGGAGAATACTTCGGAGCGGTGGATCTTAAGGATCTTATAGTTGCAAGGGACTATATGGATCTGGAAAGCCTTGTGACCACATCCTACCCTTATGTTTACGCGGGAGAAAGAACCGACGAGTGCATAGAAGAGCTCAGGGAATATTCCGAGGACTCCATACCGGTGCTCGACAGCGGGCACAGGCTTTTAGGCGTTATTACGGCCCAGGACATAGCGGAGGCCGTGGACGACGAGCTTGGCGAGGACTACGCGAAACTTGCGGGACTTACGGCGGAGGAGGACTTGAATGAGCCGTTTGTTATGAGCGTGAAAAAAAGACTGCCTTGGCTTATACTGCTGCTGTTTCTCGGCCTTTTTGTATCGTCCGTAGTAGGTATGTTTGAGGCGGTCGTGTCCCAGCTCACGCTTGTGGTCTGCTTCCAGTCTCTCATACTTGATATGGCCGGCAATGTGGGCACACAGTCCCTGGCCGTTACAATAAGGGTGCTTATGGATGAAAAACTATCCGCCGGCGGCCAGCTTAAACTGATACTGAAGGAAATGAAGGTCGGCCTTGCCAACGGTCTTATACTTGGAGTAATGTCGTTTATACTTGTCGGAGCCTATATTTTGATAGCGAAGTCAAAAGGGATCGCATTTTCCTTCGCGGTTTCCGGATGCATAGGAGCGTCGCTTCTGGCGGCTATGGTAATATCCAGTTTTGTCGGTACGGCGGTGCCTGTTTTTTTCAAGAAGATAAAGATAGATCCGGCCGTAGCCTCGGGCCCGCTTATTACGACGATAAACGATCTTGTGGCGGTGGTGGCTTATTACGGAATCGTCTGGGCTCTGCTCATAAATATACTCGGCCTTGTTGAATAAACGGTTGTATTGGAGGCGGCGAATTGCTATAATATAAAAAATCAAGTGTTTAAATACCGATACAAAGGAGAAAAAATATGGCAAACAAATACGGAATGGTAAGATGCTATTTTGAACACGGGCTCTGGTCGTCAAATCAGGTCAAGGACGCCGTGACAAAGGGTCTTATCACCTCGGAGGAATATAAAGACATCACCGGAGAGGACTTTGACGCCGCCTATCTTAAAGAACGAGCCGGAAAAAATAAAAAGAACAAAACGATAAGACAATATATAGTCGACGCCTTTACGGATGAGGTGTTTTCCGGAAATCCGGCGGCGATATGTATTTTAAACAATCCTATTTCCGATGAGCTTATGCAGAAAATTGCCATTGAGAACAGGCTTGTTGAAACAACGTTTGTTCTTAGAAAAGGCAGCTCTTACAATTTAAGATGGTTCACTGCCAGGGGCGAAATAGATATGTGCGGGCACGCTCTTTTAGCCGCGGCGTATGTTATACTCAATTTTTATGAAAAAAATAAAGAAGTAATTGAGTTTGAGACCCTTGACGGCGTAATAACGGTCATAAAAAATGACGATGTTTTTGAACTGGACTTCCCGCAGTATCAGCTGAAAAAAATACCGGTTACCGATGAGATGGCCGAGGCTGTCGGAGCCGTTCCCCTTGAGGCCTACCTTGGAAGGGATCTCCTCCTTGTGCTTGACAGCGAGGACACTGTTATAAATCTTAAGCCTGATATGGAAAAGCTTGCCCATCTGCACGGACTCATAACACATGTTACGGCAAGGGGAAGCAGGTACGACTGCGTGGCGCGCTCATTTTCTCCTAAAATAGGAGTGGATGAGGATCCGGTATGCGGACTTGGGCATTGTTATATAGCTCCGTACTGGAGGGAAAAACTCGGACAAAACGTTCTTGTTTCAAGACAGGTGTCAAAAAGAGGCGGGACGGTCTATTGCAAGATGATAAAGGAAGGCAGGGTAAGGCTCTGCGGAAAGGCAGCTCTTTATGCCGAGGCGGATATATATGTGGATTGACCGCATGGTAATTATATAGGAATGTAATGATGTGAAACCTCCCTAACTTACAGGGAGGTTTTTTGTATAGTATTTGATTGTCGTATCATTGACAAAGTTTGTTAAATGATATACAATTAAATTAAAGAAAGAGGATATCTGTTATTTAAGTAAAAATGGGGGATAATAGCAGAATCTTTTAAAAATTAGCTTTTTAGGGCTGCTTGGGCAAGGGAGGTCTTATTATGACATGCGAAAATTTATTTAACAAAGCTTGTGAAGAAAAAATACAGGGACACACAGAAAAAGCCTATGAACTGTTTTCGGAGGTAGTTAACCAGTTCCCCGGAACGGATTCAGCGATATATGCCAGTGAGGAAATGAAAGAACTTTCAGTTGCCAATACAACCGAATACAGCTATATTCCTTCATATATTGAGGATGAGATCGAAAAGAGCGACAGATTATATGAAAAAGCCTGCGCCGAAAAGGCAAAGGGCAATTTGGAAAAGGCGTATGAAATATTCGCGGAGATAGTTAATTCATATCCCGGAACCGTTTCGGCGATATATGCTAACGGCGAAATGACAGGCCTTTCCGTTGCCAATGCCACGGAGATAAAAGAGATACCTTCCTATGTGGAGGACGATGTCGCCAGATGCGAAAGAATTTTGGACAGCGCTTATGAGAAAAAAGCGCAGGGCAAGTCCGAAAGAGCTTATGAGCTTTTCGCAGAGGTCGTTCATGATTTTCCGGGAACGATATTCGCTATCTACGCAAATGATGAAATGATGCGTCTTTCGACCGAAAACGCTGAATACATCCATACGCTTCAGAGAGATAAATAAAGCGGGATAGTATAAATCCTGACAGAAATATAATATGATTGTACAGCCCTCAGGTTAATGCCGGAGGGCATTTTATTATATTTGGTATTGAAAAGGTAGGACAAATTGTTTATAATATTTCTAACTACATTTTTTTAGGAGGGGATAGCCCATGAGCCCAGAGGTTTTGGAATTAAAAAAATTGATCGATGAGAGCGACAGCATTGTGTTTTTTGGCGGGGCAGGAGTTTCAACCGAGAGCAATATACCGGATTTCAGAAGCGAGAACGGCATATATAACGCCGTCAACCAGTATGGTTATCCCCCGGAGACCATGCTTAGCCACAGCTTTTTTATATCGCATCCGGACATATTTTTTGACTATTTGAGGAAAAATCTTATTTATCCGGACGCCAAACCAAACAATGCCCATATAGGTCTTGCCAAGCTGGAAGAAATGGGCAAACTCAAAGCCGTCATAACGCAGAACATAGATAACCTTCACCAGATGGCGGGAAGCAAAAACGTATATGAACTGCATGGAACGCTTTATAAAAACTATTGCACAAAGTGCGGAAAGAATTTTGATGTCGACTATGTTATGAACAGCTCGGGAATACCCAGATGCGACAAATGCGGAGGAATAGTCCGTCCCGACGTGGTGCTTTACGAGGAGGGACTCGACGGAACGACCATTTACAAGTCCGTTGACGCCATTGAAAAAGCGGATGTGCTCATCGTTGGAGGAACGTCGCTTAACGTATATCCGGCAGCGGGCCTTATAGATTATTACAGAGGAAATAAACTTGTCCTCATAAACAAGAGCGTTACGTCCTATGACAGAAGAGCGAATCTCATAATAAGAGAAAATATAGGAGAGGTATTTAAAGAAGTCCTCGGACTTTAAAACAGTATACATAACTCATTTATATTTCGTATATATAATGTAGAAAAATTAAAATAATATGCTCGGATATATTTATCCGGGCATCTTTTAATTATGCATTTGATGTTTTTGTAAATTATTCGTATAAATTGTTTTAAAAAACCTTGACAAATAATATATGCTTTGATACAATCAATAATGCACTGTGAACTTTGAAAACTGAACAGTTGATGAAAAAAATTAAACCCAAGTCAAAAGAGCATTTGATCGAAAGATCAAAGCGAACCTTTAAGTAGATCTTGGAAAAGATATACGACCAAAGTAATAAGGGAAACAAAAAAAGTCAGAGTTAACTGACGAAGGAATTGAACATAAGAGTTTGATCCTGGCTCAGGATGAACG
>CAJFHC010000019.1 GCA_904378045.1 Candidatus Metalachnospira gallinarum
CCTCGGCGGAAATGAATTCCGCCTGCGGAATAAACTCAGGAAACGCTTCGTTTCCCGAACCCTTCCGCTCACAATGGATTAGTTTTTTGACAGTCTGGGGACGCCGCGTTTTGCGGCGTCCTTTTGCTATTGCCATAAAAAAGAGATGTTACTGTATTTCTTCCCATTTTTCATACAGCTCCTCAAGCTTTTCCTCGAGGGCTGTCTTTTCCTCATATAATTCTTTAAGCCTGCCTGAATCCGAGCTTATCTCAGGATCGAACATAAGGGAATCCAATTCCTTTATGCGGCTTTCGGCCTTATCTATTTCATCCTCGACCTTTTTGATCTCGCCGGCCTTTTTTCTGGCTTTGGCCTGCTCTTCCTTTTGCAGGAGCCAGTCAGTTTTTGTGTCTGAAACCGGCTGAGCTGTTTTTACTTCCGGCGCTGCGTCTCCGGAGAGCTTCTCAAGACGTTCCTTTTCATATTTCTTTTCCATACAATATGTATAGTTGCCCAGATATTTTGTTACTCCGTCCTTTGAAAGTTCCAGAGTGACCTCGGCGGTTTTATCGATGAAATATCTGTCGTGGGAAATATAGAAAACGGTTCCGTCATAACTGTTTATGGCGTCCTCCAGTATCTCCTTTGAATACATATCCAAATGGTTCGTAGGCTCGTCCAGAATAAGGAAGTTGCTTTTGGAAAGCATTATTTTCGCCAATGATACTCTGCCTTTTTCGCCTCCGGAAAGGGAGCCGATCGTCTTGAACACGTCATCGCCGGTGAACACGAAGGCCGCGAGCACGTTTCGTATCTCGCCGTTGGTCATATTCGGGTAGGCGTTATGTATCTCGTCAAATATTGTGTTTCTGTCATCCAGCTCATGGTGCTCCTGATCGTAATATCCGGGAAAAACATTTACGCCGAGAGCGGCCGTTCCGGATAAGGGGGAGAGCTGACCGAGGATTATTTTAAAAAGGGTGCTCTTTCCGATGCCGTTGGGACCGATGAGAGCCACCTTCTGTCCTCTTTTTATTTCAAACGAAACGCCGGAAAAAAGTTTATTGCCGCCGAAGCCCATGGATATATTATCTACGGAAAGCACATCGTTTCCGCTCTGTATCCTCGGCGTCAGACGGAAATGCATTTTATCAGGAAGGTCGTCGGGCCGCTCGATCTTTTCCATACGCTCAAGCGCCTTTTCTCTGCTCTCAGCCCTTTTTATGGATTTTTCCCTGTTGAACTGGCGAAGAGTTTTTATTACCTCCTCCTGATGTTTTATCTCCTTTTGCTGATCTTCATAGCGCTTGAGAAGGGAAGCGCGCATGGCTTCCTTATTTCTTATGAAAAACGAATAGTTGCCGTTATAAACGGTGGACTTTTTATTTTCTATGTCTATTATTTTTGTGACCGTTCTGTCAAGAAAATATCTGTCATGGGAGATTATCAGAACGGAGCCGGAGTAGCCCTTCAAAAAGTCCTCAAGCCACTGTATGGATTCTATGTCAAGATGGTTTGTAGGCTCGTCCAAAAGGAGAAGATCGGGTCTCATAAGCAGCAGCTTTCCAAGAAAAACTCTCGTTTTCTGGCCTCCGGAAAGGGTAAATACCTGCTGCGAATATTCTTCCTCGGAAAAGCCGAGGCCTTTAAGGACTCCGTTTATCCTGCTTTTGCAGCTATATCCGTCCATTTCCTCAAATTCCTGCTGAAGCCTTGAATACTGCTCCATAAACGAGGAATATTCGTTGTCCGTGAGAGACGACATCCTTTTCTCCATTTCTCTAAGACGACGCTCAAGACTGAAAACCGAGTCAAAAACGGACAGCATTTCTTCATATATTGTTTTTTCCGATCTTATGTCGATATTCTGCTCAAGATATCCTATGGTAGTATCCTTCGGAATATATATCTGACCGCTGTCATAGGAGATCTTATCCGTTATTATTTTAAAAAGGGTAGTCTTTCCGGCGCCGTTAACGCCCACAACGGCGGCTTTTTCCTTTTCCTCAAGATTGAATGTTATTTTTTCCAGAATAGTATCCGTACCATAGCTTTTCGATATGTCTTTACAGGCTAGTATCATGATTTTACTCACTCCGATAGATGATATTCTTAAAAGATATTGTTAAAAAAATTATAACAGATTGAGTCCGGAATGAAAAGAGTTATCGTTGACAATAGACAATCTTAAGTGATATACTATACATAATAAGTTGATAAGGGGTCTTGTTTTATGGATGGCGAAAAGAAGATATCCAGTGCCGTAATCAACAGATTACCGCGCTATTACAGGTATTTGGGCGATCTGCTTGAAAATGATATCACCAGGATTTCATCAAAGGAACTTAGTGAAAAAATGAACATAACCGCGAGCCAAATTCGTCAGGATCTTAACAATTTCGGCGGCTTTGGACAGCAGGGCTACGGATATAATGTAGAGTACTTATATAATGAGATAAAGAAGATCCTCGGTCTGGACAGAGTATATAATCTTATAGTTGTCGGCGGAGGAAACATCGGACAGGCTCTTGTTAATTATACGAGCTTTGAAAAAAGAGGCTTTGTAATTACGGCTGTATTTGACGTTAATCCGAGACTTATCGGAATGTCCATCAGGGGCGTTGAGATATATGACGTTGACACGATGGAGGACTATGTTAAAAGCAATAAGGTGGATGTGGCCATACTTACGCTTCCGAGATCACAGGCGGCAAAGGCGGCTTCAGACTTGGCTTCATGGGGCATAAAGGGAATATGGAATTTCTCCCATGTAGACCTTAACCTTCCCAAGGACGTAATGGTAGAAAACGTCCATCTCACCGACAGCCTTATGACCCTGCTTTACAAAATCAATGAGGTAAATAACGATTCGGACGCAAACAGCTGATCGTTTGGTTAAGAAAATTAACATTCAAAACAGAAGGGAACCGTTTGGTTCCTTTTGTTTTATAAAAAATTCTGGCCGCTTATGGCGGGAAAAAATAAAATATATAAGAAATCCTTAAAAAATGAATAAAAATATATAAAATTATTTACTATTTTACAAAAAGGATATAAAATATAAGAATAGATAATATGCAGTATGGATTTAGAGCTGCATCAAGAGGAGGACGAGATTTATGGGCAAATTTTCGGTTGTCAAGGGAGACATAGTAAAGTCAAAAACGGACGCGATTGTTAATGCCGCAAATACGTCTCTTTTGGGCGGCGGCGGCGTGGACGGAGCCATTCATAAGGCGGCCGGTCCTCAGCTGCTTGAAGAATGTGAAAAACTTAATGGATGCAAAACCGGAGAGGCGAAGATAACAAACGGATATAAGCTGCACGCCAAGTATGTAATACATACTCCCGGTCCCATATGGAGGGGCGGTATGAAAGGAGAAGCCGAGCTCCTTGCGTCCTGCTACAGAAACTGTCTTAATCTTGCTTTGGAGAACGGAATAAAAACCATCGCCTTTCCTTCAATAAGTACGGGCGTTTACCGTTTCCCCGTGGAGCAGGCCGCTGAGATAGCCGTAAACGAAATACTTAACTTCCTTTATGAGCACAGCGAGATAGAGCAGGTTAATATGGTGTGCTATGACGATGATACGCTGAAGGCATACAAAAAAGCGTATGAGCATGCGACAGAGCATTGACGGTTATACTCCGGAAATAAGAGGAAATCTCTTTTCCGGAGTTTTTTGTTATGTACACGTTAATAAAAATCAGCGAATTTTGACGGAAATGAATAGACACTGTTTTATATATTTTATAAAGCGAACGGGGGAGAAAATTTTGTTATATTTTTATCGGTTATAGAATTATGTAAACAATTATGCACATTAATGATTTTTTTGCAAACAACTTGTACCCAGACATATTAACAATAAAAATAGCCGAAAAACAGGGTTATGCACAGAGTTATCCACATTATCCACATTTTTTTGCTGTTAATAATGTGTATACAGGTGTGTCGAGCGGCATATAATTGCGTTATTTTTTTCCCAAGAACTCGGCATTCTTTAAATTGTCCATAATAACGAAAAATAGTTTTAAATGATGACGCTTGATTTATGTAAACATATATAAAAATTTTTTATAAAACAAAAAAATAAAATATGATATAAGTTGAAGATAAAAAAAGGATTTTGATATTTTTTATAGAATATATATATTATAAAGATGTAAAATATACTTGAAAGGATTTTACGCTTTAGACGATAATGGTATTGTCAGCCCGGCGCAAAAGGGGCCGGCTGTTTTATCATATACAGTATCACCCGAAGGGAGTTGTTATTATGCGTTACAACATTAAAGGAAAAAACATGGAAATCGGCGACAGAACGAAAGAAAAGGTAAGCGCCAAATTGGACAGAGTTAAAAAACTTTTTCCTGAAGACGCAGAGGCTGTAGTTTTGATCAAGAGCGAAAAACTTGAGTATATTGTCGAGGTAACGATCCCTATGCAGAAGAGGGTCGTTAGAGCGGAGGTATCAGCCGACGATATGATGGCGGCGGTTGACAAAGCCGTTGACATTATCGAAAGACAGATCGTAAGATATAAAAAACGTCTTAAAGCTCAGATCAGAAAGAACGCCGCTCTTGCCGCAGAGTATGACGCTATCCCGCCCGTTGAGGAAAGCCTTGACGACGAGCCCCTTTACAAGATCGAGAAGAGCAAACGCTTTGAAGTCAGACCCATGTCGGCTGAAGAAGCGGTTATGCAGATGGAACTTCTTGATCACAGCTTCTTTGTTTTCAGAAACGACAGCACAGAGCTTATTAATGTTGTATATAAGAGAAAAGACGGTTCCTTCGGTCTTATCGAACCAGAATAAAATTAAAGCAAACAGGGAGAGGCGCTTGCCTCTCCTTTTTTGTATGGGCTGATTTTCATACGGCTGCGGGCGGAAGCGCCTTGACTTAAATATTATCTTTCATACAATTAAATTTTTCTTAATATGCGGATTATGTGAAAATTTTTGTTGCTACGTCTTTATAAATCTGATAAACTATTATATTGTGGATGGACTATGTAGAAATACAATAGTATATGTATAAAGAGGTGCACATTTAATGAGTTTTCTTGAAAAGATATTTGGAAACTACAGTGAGAAGGAATTAAAGAAGATAAATCCTGTTGTAGATAAAATTGAAAGTTATGACAGCGCTATGCAGGCGCTGACGGATGAGGAGCTTAGGGCAAAGACTGAAGAGTTCAAAGGCAGACTTGCCGCCGGAGAGACCCTTGACGATCTTCTGCCCGAGGCATTCGCGGCCGTAAGGGAAGCGGCTTGGAGGGTAAGACAGATGAAGCCCTTCAGAGTGCAGCTCATCGGAGGAATCGTCCTTCACCAGGGGCGTATTGCCGAGATGAAAACCGGTGAGGGAAAGACCCTCGTGGCCGTTATGCCCGCTTACCTCAACGCTCTTGAGGGAAAGGGAGTCCATATCGTTACGGTAAACGATTACCTGGCAAGCCGTGACGCCGATTGGATGGGCGAGATATTCAGGTTTATGGGACTCAGCGTCGGCGTAATACTTAACGGACTTACAAGCGCAGAAAGACAGGCGGCCTATGCCTGCGATATAACATACGCTACGAACAACGAGCTTGGCTTCGATTATCTGAGGGACAATATGGTCGTTCGTATCGAGAACATCGTCCAGAGAGGACTTCATTACGCCATCATCGACGAGGTGGATTCCATCCTTATCGACGAGGCAAGAACGCCCCTTATTATTTCCGGAAGCGGAACGAAGTCTACGCAGCTTTATGAGATTGCCGACGCTTTCGCAAAAAGGCTTAAAAAGGGACGCATACTTAACGAGGAAGATGCCCTTAACCCCCTTATCAAGGAGGAGATAAAGGAGGAAGGAGATTTTGTTGTCGATGAAAAAGCAAAAACGGTTACACTTACCCAGCAGGGCGTCGAAAAGGCGGAAAAATTCTTTAACATCGAAAACCTTTCTGATCCGGAAAACATTGAAATTCTCCATCATATTAATAATGCTCTTAAAGCAAACTATAACATGTTTAAGGACCAGAACTATGTTGTCCAGAATGATGAGATCCTGATCGTCGACGAGTTCACGGGACGTATAATGCCCGGCAGAAGATACTCCGACGGACTTCATCAGGCAATCGAGGCTAAGGAGCATGTAAAAGTAAAAAGGGAAAGCAAGACGCTTGCCACCATTACGTTCCAGAACTTCTTTAATAAATATGAGAAGAAATCCGGTATGACCGGTACGGCTCAGACAGAGGAAGCCGAGTTCAGAAACATATATAATATGGACGTTGTGTGCATACCGACGAATAAGCCGGTAATAAGGGTGGACAGGACGGACGTCGTATATACGACCGAGGCAGGAAAGTTCCGCGCCGTTGTCAACGATATAAAGGAAGCGCATGAAAAGGGACAGCCGGTGCTTGTCGGTACGGTAACTATCGAGAAATCCGAGCTTTTAAGCGCCATGCTCAAAAGGGAAGGCATTCCTCATCAGGTGCTCAACGCGAAATACCATGAAAAAGAGGCCGAGATAATCGCCCTTGCCGGACAGAAGAACGCCGTTACGATAGCGACAAATATGGCCGGACGTGGTACCGACATACAGCTTGGAGAGGGAGTCAAAGAACTTGGCGGACTTAAGATAATCGGTACTGAGCGCCATGAGTCAAGACGTATCGACAACCAGCTCAGAGGACGTGCCGGACGTCAGGGAGACCCCGGAGAATCAAGATTCTTCATCTCCATGGAGGACGATCTTATGCGCCTTTTCGGCTCGGATAAGACAAAGGAAATGATCGAGAAAATGGGTATCGGCGAGGATGAGCCCATTGAGCATGGAATGCTCGCAAAGGCCATCGAGAGCGCCCAGAAGAAGGTGGAGGGCAACAACTTCGCCATTCGTAAACGCCTTCTTGAGTACGACGAGGTAATGAACGAACAGCGTGAGATCATTTACGGCGAGAGAAAAAGAGTGCTTATGGGAGAAAACCTCCGTGACAGCATACAGAATATGATCGACCAGATCATCGACAGGATAGCCGACAGATATATAGCCGACGATACTCCCGTGGATCAGTGGGATATGCTCGGCTTCAACGAAGGAATACATGAGGTCATTCCCGTAAAGGGCAGCTTTATGATACCTGAGGACAAAAAGTCAACTGTAACAAAGGACAGCTTTAAGGACGATATGAAAAAAATCGCCCATAGACTTTATGAGCTCAAGGAAAAGGAGATAAATGACGATGAGAAGATGAGGGAGCTTGAAAGGGTAATCATGCTCAAGGTCATCGACTCAAGATGGATGGATCATATCGACGATATGGATCAGATGCGTCAGGGAATAAGCCTTCAGTCATATGCCCAGAAGGATCCCCTCATCGAATATAAATACGCAAGCTATGATATGTTTGAGGAAATGAGCAACAGCATACAGCTTGATACCGTAAAGACGCTCTACAGGGTAAGAGTCGTAACGGAGGCTAAGCGTGAAGAGGTGGCAAAACCCATGTTCACCAACAAGGACGACTCCCTGACCGCTAAGCCCAAGCAGAGAACGACGGCGAAGGTCGGCAGAAACGATCCCTGCCCCTGCGGAAGCGGAAAGAAGTACAAAAACTGCTGCGGCAGAAACGCGTGATATATAGTTATTAGTAAGGAGCCGGTAATATGTTTGAACTTGATCAGATAGGAAACGAGCTGTCCCCCTATGAGGATAAGCTTAAGGATATGGGCGGTCTGCTCGGCATAGAGGAAGCTAAGGAAAAAATAGCCGAGCTTGAGGAAATATCCGCGGATCCTGATTTCTGGAACGATATGGCCAAAAGCCAGAAGACCATGCAGACGCTTAAAGGTCTTAAAGACAAAGTCAGCGGGTACGAGTCGCTCATATCAAAATACGAGGATATTTATACACTCATAGAAATGGGAAAGGAAGAAGAGGACGAGAGCCTTCTTGACGAGGTAAAGACGGAAGCGGAGGAATTCAAGGAGAGCTATGAAAAGCTCAGGATCGCAACCCTTCTTGACGGCGAGTATGACAGAAACAACGCCATTGTCACCCTGCACGCCGGAGAGGGCGGAACCGAAGCCTGCGACTGGGTGAGTATGCTTTACAGAATGTATACGAGATGGGCTTCCAAAAAAGGCTTTGCCGTTGAGACGCTTGACTATCTTGACGGCGAGGAGGCGGGAATAAAATCCGTTACATTCCAGGTAAACGGAGAGAACGCCTATGGATATCTCAAGAGTGAGAAAGGCGTCCACAGGCTTGTAAGAATATCGCCCTTCGACTCGTCGGGAAGAAGGCACACATCTTTCGCCAGCTGCGACGTTATGCCCGAAATAGATGATGATGTTGAGATCGAGATTCGTCCCGAGGATATAAGGGTAGATACCTACCGTGCCAGCGGCGCCGGCGGACAGCATGTCAACAAGACCTCATCCGCTATCAGAATCACCCACTATCCCACGGGAATAGTAGTTCAGTGCCAGAATGAACGAAGCCAGTTCAGCAACAAGGATATGGCTATGAAAATGCTCAGATCAAAGCTCCTTGAACTTAAGATAGAGGAAAATATGAAAAAGCTCGCCGAGATCAGGGGAGACATAAAGGAAAACGCCTGGGGCAGCCAGATCCGTTCCTATGTATTTATGCCCTATAACCTTGTAAAGGATCTCAGAACGGGAGAGGAAACGGCAAATGTTTCCGCTGTTATGGACGGAGATATAGACAGATTTATAAACGCTTATTTGAGCTGGATACATTGATGAAACAACCCTCTGAGACGGAACCAATCCTATCGGAGGGTTTTGCGCTTTTTACGCCTTTGGCGGACGCATATGGTGATATATATGAAAGAGATCGTAATTTCAAAAAACGACGGCGGACAGAGAGCCGACAAATTTTTAATTAAATATTTTTCTAAGGCTCCAAAGGGATTCGTCTATAAAATGCTGAGAAAAAAGAGAATAAAGCTCAACGGCTCAAGGGCTGAGGGCGGAGAAATGCTTGCCGAGGGCGATCGTATACAAATGTATCTTTCCGATGAGACCATCGGAGGTTTCAGGGAGGAAAAAAGGATAAACCGTTCGGCGTCGCCGCTTTCGGTCATATATGAGGACGAAAACATAATAGTGGCGGACAAGCCGGCCGGGACGCTCTCCCATGCGGAAAGTCCGGATGACAGAGATACGCTCATTGACAGAGTGCTTAGCTTTCTCAACGAAAAAGGCGAGTATGACCCCGGCAGGGAAAACTCGTTTGTACCGGCGCTTTGCAACAGACTGGACAGAAACACCAGCGGCATCGTTATAGCGGGAAAAACAGCCGAGGCGCTGAGACAGCTTAATGAAGCGGTAAAAAACAAGGATATAAAGAAATATTATCTTGCCCTTGTATGCGGTAAAATGGAAAATGGCGGAAGGCTTGAGGATTTTTACGAGAAGGATGGAAGCCTTAACAAAGCTAAAATAGGCGGGAAAACGGGAAAAAGGATAGCTACCGTATATTCTCCCGTAAAAACAGCGGAAGGATATTCCCTTGCCGAGGCAGAACTTATTACCGGAAAGTCGCACCAGATAAGGGCGCACCTTGCGTCGGCGGGATTTCCCATAATAGGCGACGTTAAATACGGAATAAAGGCGGATAATGACCGTTTCAGAAAAGCGACCGGCGTTAAAAGGCAGATGCTCCACGCCTACAGGCTCAGGCTTGGCGGACTGAGCGGCGAACTTGCATATCTGAACGGAAAAGAGTTTCGCTCCGATGTGCCGGAGGACTTCAAAAGAGCTGAAAAGGAAATATTCGGCGAGATTATCAGGTTGTAAATGTAATACGGATTTAGTATAATTAAACAGAGATTTTGAGCTTGGAGGGATAATATGGCGCAGACGGTGCTTATTGTTGACGACGAGAAAAATATAGTTAATATTATCGCTTTTAATCTTAAAAAAGAGGGATATGAGGTGCTTACGGCAGGCGACGGAGAGGAAGCCGTGGCCATAGCGGACGAGAAAAATCCGGATCTCATACTTCTGGATATAATGATGCCTAAAATGGACGGCTATGAAGCGTGCCGAAAAATAAGGGAAAAACATAATATGCCCATAATAATGCTTACAGCAAGAGCCGAGGAACTGGACAAGGTGCTCGGACTGGAAATGGGCGCCGATGATTATGTTACCAAGCCGTTTGGAACGAGAGAGCTTATCGCCAGAGTAAAAGCCAATTTGAGACGTTCCGTCATAAAGGGACAGGATGAGCAAAAGTCCGCGAATGTGCTGGAATTTAAAGGCCTTACCATCGATCTGGACAAATTCGAGGCCAGAAAGGGAGACAGAGTGCTGGAACTTACGTTCAGGGAGTTTGAGCTGCTCAAATTCCTCGCGCAGAACCTTACGCAGGTGTTCTCGAGGGAGACACTGCTTGAAAAGGTATGGGGATATGAATATTACGGAGACGTAAGGACGGTTGACGTTACGGTCAGAAGGCTGAGAGAAAAACTGGAGGATAATCCGGGAAAACCCGTATACATACTTACGAAGCGCGGAGTAGGCTACTATTTCGGAGGAAATTAAGGTGATTTGATTGAGAAGCATTAAGTGGAGAATTATCGCCATGTATCTTGGGCTGGTGCTCATAGTCATGATCGTTACCGGATCCTATATACTTATAAGTATGCAGAATACGGAAATAGACAAGGCAAGGGATCAGCTTGAGCTCTATGCCCAGAAGGTAAGTGAGCAGGTCGTGGAGAGCTATGACGAGGCGGATTTCCAGACCGGCCTTGAGCAGTTCACAAGGACAAGCTCCTCGGACAGCCAGATACAGGGAAACATCATAAATGAATACTGCGAGACGGTGGCTTCCACAGCCGTGTCCCAGCCGCCTTTCCCCAGCTACAACAATTCGGTCGTTATGATGGCCATATCCGGGGAAACGGGCTTTGACGAATCAAGGGAGGATCCTGAGACGGATACTACATGGATATGCTACGCTTCGCCGGCGCTGACCATAAACGGTGAGGTAAAATATGTCGTTTACGCCAGAATGAACGCTTCCGCCATGCAGGAGAGCCTTGCGCAGACGACACAGACGATCATTGTGGCGGTATTTCTCGCCCTTGTGCTTGCCGTTCTTATGGCCTATGTTTTCGCCAAGACGCTTACCGGCCCTATCCATCAGCTTACGGTCAAGGCAAAACTGCTTGCTGAGGGAGACCTTAAGCAGACGGTGGAGGTATATTCCGAGGATGAAATAGGTCAGCTTGCCGAGAGCTTCAACTACATGGCTTCGGAGCTCAACAAGACCGTAGGAGAGGCGTTCAGGGAGAAAAACAAGCTGGAGGCCATACTGCACAACATGACCGACGGAGTCATATCCTTTGATAAAAACGGCAATATAAGCCATGCCAATACGGTCGCGGCGGAAATGCTTGAGGTTGATAAGCTCGATTTTACCCTTGATACGTTCACCAGAAAATATGACCTTGAACTGGACGAGCAGGGAAGGGACGTGGAGGACGGAATGGCCGTTCAGCTCCAGTATACGTTCCCGGTTGGAGAAAAATATATAAACGCCAGCTTTTCACCATATTTTAACGAGACCGAGGAGATCGAGGGAATAGTCGTCGTTCTTCAGGATATCACGAAGCAGAAAAAGCTGGACAATATGCGTAAGGAATTTGTGGCAAATGTATCCCACGAGATGAGAACGCCCCTTACGACCATAAAAAGCTATACGGAGACGCTTATGTACGGAGCTCTTGAGGAAAAGGATATGGCGATGGAGTTCCTCAACATAATAAACACGGAGACGGACAGAATGTCATTCCTCGTAAGGGATCTTCTTCAGCTTTCAAGGTTTGATAACAAACAGGTGCAGTTCAAATTCTCAAAGGTATATATAAATGAATTTATAAGCGAAAACGTAAGGCAGAACAAAATACATGCCGAAAATAAAAAGCAGAATCTCATACTCGAGCTTTGGCCGGACGACAACGCCTATGTGGTAGCAGACAGGGACAGGGTCAACCAGGTAATAAACAACATAACGACCAACGCCATAAAATACAGCCCCGAAGGAGCCACAATAAGGATCTACGTTACCGAGGACAAGACATATTATAAAATAAACGTCTCGGACACGGGTATGGGTATATCAAAAGAAGATCTGCCGAGAATATTCGAGAGGTTCTACAGAGTCGATAAGGCCAGAAGCCGCGCGATGGGCGGCACCGGACTGGGTCTTGCCATCGCCAAGGAGATCATGGAGGGCCATGACGGAAAGCTGACGGCTGAAAGCGAGTACGGAAAGGGAACGACCATGACCATGTGGTTTATGAAAAATCAAGATAATAAGATAAATTTTGACCACGATGATTTTGAGTGACAATATGGCTGACGCCATATAGAAAATAATTGTAACTTAAAGGTAAGCTGCGCGTAATATGACTGTAACATTGAGTATATATAATATACTTACTGGAGTTATACGGCGCGGCGGACGTTGTTCTCCGCTGTGACTATTGTCAAAGGAGGCGCGTTTTATGAGAAAAATTAAATTATTTGCTATTCTCACAGTTATGCTGACGATGCTTATCTCTGTTAACGCGTTTGCCGCAGTTTATGATGGAGAACCCGGACTCATAGAGATCACGGGAGGAATAGATATGGAAAGCGAGTATGAATCCACGTTTGACGATACCCGTACCATTACGGGAAGAGCCGAAAGGGGCTCGGTGATCGTCATAGAGGTATATGTGGAGGATGACAATAACGGGCTTTCCGTGGCGGAGACCAAGGAAATAAAGGTCGGAGTGAGCGGATACTTTTCCACGAGCGTTGACCTTTATGAAGGCGAGAACTATATCGTTATAACAAACGAAGGTGAAGACGCCAGAATTGCGGCGGTTATAAAGAGAAAAAGCGAAGAAATAAAGGCAAGGCTCGAGAGGGGAGAATATTCCACCGATTCGGCGATGGCGCCTTTTATTCCGTTTTCTGTGGACTGAATAATATAAATCAAGCGGTGATTGTATGAAGTATAATAAATTGACGGATATCGCCATATTTGTGCTTGTCGCCGCGGCTGTGTTTCAGACTGGAAAGTTATGGCTTGGGAATACCGACAGCCATAACTTTTTTTATTCTCTCTATTCTTCCCAAAGCGGGCAGATAAGAGAGACAGACAGCGACTATGACGTAATTGAGCCTGAAAAAACGGTCGTGGGCTACGGCAATAGAAAATTCAATATGCTTTATTCCGACGGAGGGGAGGCCTCTGTCACTGCTCTCAGCGAAAAGGTAGTAGGCGATGTTTTGAGAAACGGAAGCTACGAATCGACATCAGGTATAAGCTGGGCCGACTACATAGAAGGCAAGGCGGTAATAATGGAATACGCCTTTTATATGTCGCCGAGGGAATATATAAGGGGCTACGGAGTAAATAACGACGATTTCCTTAATAATGTGAGAAGCATAAATTATATAGTGGTAGTTCCGGGAAGCGGCAGTTCGGAAACGACATACTGCTACTTTATAGACAGCGGAATGGACGAGGCTCACCTGTTTACTCTTACGGGAGCGGAGTCTTCGCCGGAACTGTATAACACAATACAGAATATGCAATATTCCGGAGACGGCAGGATAGATTACATATCCACCGTTCAGAGCGGGCTCAACATTTTCGACAGCATTTATGTTCCCCAGTGGACCGACGGCGAGTATGTTTACAACGCCGTATACGCTGAGGATCCGTTTGACGATGGAAACGGCGGTATCGACGGAGAAAAATTAGGGGACTGTGTCAATAATTTCTTTGACAATTATGTCTCCGGAGGAACTTATGTCAATAATGTCTATACGTTTACAAACGAGAACGTGGTTGTTAAATTTTATGAGAATGGAGTGCTGGAATACTACGATTACGGCACCGGTACGGAGACTTCCGAGCAGACCCTTGCGGAAGCGTATACCATAAGTCAGGATTTCCTTAAAAACGACAGATACATAAGGAACGATATATATCTTTCCGGAGCGGAAACAAGGAACGATGGACTCGCGCTTTACTATGACTACGCCGTTGACGATATTCCGATAAGGATCTCGGAGCAGGCCGCCTCAGACATGGGAATGAATCACGCCATAGAGGTAGTCGTGTCCAACGGCGGAGTAAAAAGATACAAAAGATATACGGCGGAGTTCAAAAAGGACGAGAATACGACCGCAGCCATAAACGTGGATATGATCTCCGCCTGGGACGACGCGATTATGAGCTACAGCGGAAGCGAGCCGGTCACGTCGGTTGAGGATATGTCCATAGGATATTATCTGGAAAACGACGAGAGCGACCTGTTTATCAAATGGTTCACATCGGTAAACGGCGCTGAAATCGTCGGCGAAACATATAAATGAGGTGAAGGCGTTGGATTGGAGAAAGGCTAAAAAAATAATAATTTTGATGCTTATTATCATTAACGCGGCGCTGTTTGTGGCCAACAGGTATTATAACAATGACTACAGGGTTACTCAGTCTGAGGAAGAAGCCGTGTACCGTCTGCTTTCAAAAAACGGCATCGGAATATATACGGATATAATAAGCGAGTACCAACCCATGAGACAGCTTGACGTCACTGTTTCGCCGCCCGATTTGGACAACCTTAGAAACATGTTTTTTGAGGATGACGAGAATGTGGAGACAGAGATAGAGTTTGACCAGTCGATACTCAGAAGCTATTCCGCCGAGCTCATAGCGGAAGACAGCGGATTTTTCTACAGCTGCCCGACGGGAAAGGGAGAGACGGACGGATTCGGCACCGAGGCGGCAAGAAGGCTGGCCGACAGCTTTATCAGTAAAATGGGCGGAAGCTACTCAAACTATGTCCTTGACAGAATAACATACAAAAACGGCGGATATCAGCTTGAATACTACGAGTATTACAGAGGGATAAAGGTATTTTGCAATTACTGCGAGTTTTTCATTGACGACAGCGGCATAAAGACGGTTGAGTCGGAAAATTACGAGATAAACGGTTTCTCCGGCGAGAACCGTGAGATATGCGCGTCAACGGAGGCTCTTCTTACATATATATACAGCAATAACGGCGTTGATAAAACAGGGGTATTCATTGAGGATATCGAGCTTGGCTATGATTTCAGAGCGTCGGAGAGCGTTGTCGGCGGGTCAAGGATAACGCTTGTTCCCTGCTATTATATATATTTGATAAACTCCGACGAGCCCTTTGCCGTTTACGCCTATGATAATACGGTAAAAACTATGGATGACGCTCTAACGGCGGATCAGACGACGGAAACGGATATTTTGGTTCAATAAGTAAATAAGAAAAACGCAGGGCTTTCTTCGGCTTATATACAGGCAGCCGGGGGAAGCCTTTTTTCGGCCGTGAATGTAAAATAGAGGCGCCGGCCTTAATATAATAGTAATATCGCTTATTGCCATAATAAAAAAGCAGTGATATAATAATACAGATTAAGCAATGTTAAAATGTGATATTTATATATAAAATTTTAAACGGAATGTTTGGAGAGGACATTGATATATGGGGAAACTTTTTGGCACCGATGGTGTTAGAGGTGTGGCTAACACTGAATTGACGGGTCGACTCGCCTTTGAGCTTGGAAGGGCGGGAGCCTATGTTTTAACTAAGGAAACTTATCATACGCCGAGGATTCTTGTCGGAATGGACACAAGGATATCCGGAGATATGCTTGAGGCGGCGCTTACGGCAGGTATATGTTCCGTGGGAGCGCATGCAGTGCTCGCCGGAATTGTGCCTACTCCGGCGGTGGCTTATCTTGTAAGAAAATACAGACTGGATGCGGGAATAGTAATATCGGCGTCCCATAATCCCGTGGAGTACAACGGAATTAAATTTTTCAATAACGAAGGATATAAGCTCAGGGACGACCTTGAGGAAATGATCGAGGAAATAGTGCTTTCCGATAAGGATGATCTTCCTAAGCCGACCGGCGAGCTCATAGGAACAAAAAGCATAGCGGAGGAAGCGCTGGACGATTATATCGATTTTCTCACGTCCACCGGAAAGGTCAGCTTCAAAGGCATAAAGGTGGCTATTGACTGCGCCAACGGAGCGTCATATAAGGCCGCTCCCATAGCCCTTCTCAATCTTGGAGCGGAACTCTGCATTATACATAACGAGCCGGACGGAAACAACATCAATAAAAACTGCGGCTCAACGCATATAGAGTCGCTTTGTGAGCTTGTGAGAGAAAATAACGCCGACATAGGTTTTGCCTTTGACGGAGACGCCGACAGATGTCTCGCCGTGGATGAAAACGGAGAGCTAATAGACGGAGACAAAATACTTGCCATCTGCGGACTTTATCTCAAGGAAAAGGACAGACTTCCCGGAGATACCGTTGTAGGAACTGTCATGAGCAACATGGGACTTTCCGTTATGGGCGGCAAATACGGCATACATATAGAGCAGGCCGGAGTCGGAGACAGATATGTCATCGAGAAAATGCTTGAGGGCGGATATTCCCTCGGCGGAGAACAGTCGGGGCATATAATATTCCATGACTATAACACTACGGGAGACGGAATAATAACGGCCATACAGATGCTCACTGTGCTCAAGGAAAGAGGATGCAAGGCAAGCGAGCTTGCCAAAATAATGGATGTATATCCGCAGGTGCTTGTAAACGCCCAGATAAAGAACGAGAACAAAAACAGATATATGGAAAACCCAGAGGTCAGGAAGGCTGTTGAGGAGCTTGAAAAGAAATTTGAGGGCGAGGGACGCGTCCTTATAAGACCCAGCGGAACTGAGCCCCTTGTCAGAGTAATGATAGAGGGCAAGGATATAGAGCAGATGCGCGCTGACGCCGAAAAACTCGCGCAGATAATAGAGCGCAACCTGATGTAAAAGGAGGTATCCGAAAATGTGCGGTATCGTAGGATATATTGGAAATAATCAGGCTCCATCCATCCTTATAGACGGATTGAGCAAGCTGGAATACAGAGGATATGATTCCGCCGGAGTGGCTGTCCATGACGGTGAAAATATAAACATACTCAAGACAAAGGGCAGACTGTCAAACCTTGTGAAGCTCGTCATAGAAAATCCCCTTACGGGAACGCTTGGCATTGGGCATACAAGATGGGCGACGCATGGAGTGCCTTCGGATGTAAACGCCCATCCGCATATCAGCAACGACAATATGATAGCCGTTGTTCACAACGGCATAATCGAAAACTATGTAGATATAAAAAATGAACTTGCGGCAGAGGGGTGCGTTTTCTTATCGGATACCGATACGGAGGTAATAGCCCATCTCATAGACAAATATTATAAAGAATGTCTGGACTTTGAGGACGCGGTATTTAAAGCCGTAAACCGATTTGAGGGGGCGTATGCCATAGGAATAATATGCAAAGACTGCCCCGATAAACTTATCGCCGTAAGGAAAGGATCTCCTCTTGTTATCGGTAAGGGAAACGGCGAAAATTATATTGCCAGCGACATACCGGCCCTGCTCAACTACACAAGGGAGGTCTACTTCCTTGAGGAGGATGAGGTTGCCGTCCTTACGAAGGACAGTGTTGCCATATACGACAAGAACAGGAATAGGGTCGAAAGGGAAATATACCATGTCACATGGGACATTGAGGCCGCTGAAAAAAGCGGATATGCCCATTTTATGCTTAAGGAAATAAACGAGCAGCCCAAGATCGTAAGGGAGACGATCCTTAACCGTGTTCCGGAAAACGGCGACGGAATAGATCTTGAAAATATAAAGCTGGACAGAAAAGACCTGGAGAACATAGACAGAATATATATGGTTGCCTGCGGAACCGCATACTATGCGGGACTCATCGGCAAACATCTTATAGAGAAAATATGTCGTATACCCGTTATAAGCGAGGTTGCCAGTGAATTCAGATACAGCGATCCAATAATCGATGACAGAACGCTGCTCATAGTCGTTTCCCAGTCGGGAGAGACCGCGGATACACTTGAGGCTTTAAGAATATCAAAGAAAAACGGGGCAAGAGTTTTGGCTATCGTCAACGCCGTGGGCAGCTCCATAGCAAGAGAGGCCGACGATGTATTTTACATACTCGCGGGCCCGGAGATCGCCGTTGCGTCCACAAAGGCATATTCGGCACAGGTAGCGGCAATGTACATACTTGCCTGCCATATCGCCCTTGAGCTCGGAAAAATGACAAAGGATGAGTTTAAGGAAATAAAAGAGCAGCTTTATATGCTGCCTTCAAAAATAGAGCTTATACTTCAGAAGCAGGATGTTGAAAAGAAACTTGCCGAGAAATATATGAACGTGAAGAACGTATTTTTCATAGGCAGGGGACTTGACTATCTTGTGTCAAAGGAAGGCTCTCTGAAGCTCAAGGAGATAGCTTATCTCCACAGCGAGGCTTACGCCGCCGGAGAGCTTAAGCACGGCCCCATAGCGATGATAGACGAGAATACCCTTGTTGTAGCAATAGTGACCCAGGAGGAGCTTATAGAAAAGACCATAAGCAATATAAAGGAGGTCAAGGCAAGGGGAGCCAAAACCATGGCTGTAGCCATGAAGGGCAACACAAAGATCGCCGAAGTGGCCGACGACGTCATATACATCCCGAGAACCATGGGCATACTGGCGCCGATACTTGCGAACATTCCCGACCAGCTTTTCGCTTACTATATGGCGCTGAATCTGGGAACCGATATCGACAAGCCCAGAAATCTGGCCAAGAGTGTTACGGTAGAATAAAAATAAAACCGATATTTCGGATATGCTCCGGAATATCGGTTTTTTAATGGAATTATAGGCTCAGTCAAGGGAAAGGGAATGTTTTACCCTGTCGTGCTCCTCAGACGTCTTCGCGTCGTTCCATCTGTCCATGGTTCCTACAAGATAGCCCGTAATACGTCTTATTCTCTCAAAATTGATGGGCTTGAAAGTATACTTCATATTTACGAAATCTCCGTCTATGGTAAGCTCAAGGGAATCTAATTTCCTCGAAGGGTTTTCTTTTTCGATAATATCAATATAGCCGTTGATCTCTTTTTCGTCCATTGTTCCGTTTAAAACAGTTACATTTGCCATTTCTATCCCTCCAAAATCAATATATTGTCCTTATGAACATAATAATACTACATATAGTTTTAAAAATCAATATTAAATTTATATAAATAATAACTATTCTTTGCTGATTGTAATTATTAATTTTGTACCCGCAAATAAAATCGCCCGCTGAAAAAGCGGGCGCTGAAGTTGTGATTGTGTTATTGAAGAATGTATACCGTTACCGTTTGTCTGCCCCATTCATAGGCCTCGTTAACGGAATTGTAGCAAAGGTCGATGCGGTTGCCTTCTATGGCTCCTCCGGTATCCTCGGCGGAAGCTATTCCATAACCGGGAACATACAGCTTCGTGCCAAGGGGGATAACGCTCGGATCGACCGCAACAACGCCTCTGATGGCCGCCGTGCCGGTCGCGGTGGTCGAATCACAGCCTTCATCGTACTGTGTATAGCCCGTTGCCACTACCGTAAGCGTTTTGTCATATTTAAAATCTCCGACCGGAGTTGAAACCATACTTGTGGTACCTCGCTCTATTATTGAGTTTACAGGCTCGGTAACTACCGTTCGACTGATCTCCTTTGAACCGGTAAGAGTTCCGCCGACGTATGTTTCCTCGCTTATTACCTCGACAAGACCGTCGGAACCTTCCTGGACGACCCTTTCGGTACCTTTCGCAAGTTCTTTTGTATCTCTGTATTCTATAGATTTTTCTATTTTTTCATAAGTTGTGACCTCTCTTACAAGGGTGGATGAAAGCTCTATTGTCATATCATCCTCAAGAGCCGTATCCTCAGTCATATCATCGGGGAGATAATACTGAAGATCCTCATAGTCTCCCGAAAGGTCGTCAAGGAGTTCTCCGACGGTAAGGGAAGTGGTGTGAACCATACGGGGAACGCCGTCAAAGCTGATCACAATGCTAAGGGCAGGCTTTATTTCTATAACGTCTCCGTCCTCCACAATATGATCAAGGGCATAGTTAAGTTCATCATCTTCGGAAAAATCAATTTCCTGAAGCTCAAGAAGTTCCTCGACGGAAACCGGTTCGTCAAGGGTAGCCGTAAATTCATCAGTTCCTTCAATAATTGTTACGTTTAAGCTGCTGTCTTCGCTGTATGCGGAAACTGTTCCGCCGCACATTGCCAATAAACCAATCACGATAGCGATTACTCTAAGTCGTTTTGTCATAGTCTCCTCCTTAATGGCATTTCCCGATAAAAGGGAAATACTGTTTATTCCGCCGCCAAAGAGCAGCGGTAATTCCGGACCCGTCTAATAAAATATGACTTACGAGAAGCCTGTATTTTACGCTGACAGAAGTCTCGGTGGTTCTTACTGACCAACTCTCCTTGATTAATGCGTTTGCATGAAAAATAATTTGGCGATGAACTTTAAAGGAGCCCGGGGCTCCTTTATCTATACACGGGTATTATATTAACACAAATGTAACAACTATGCAACAATTATTTTATAAATAGCTCGATAGCGTTATTTTTGGTAATATTGCATATATCTATTTCGGGCACATTTTTGATTTCACTTATTTTTTCGACCACATATTTCAAAAGGCGAGAGTCATTTCTGCGTCCTCTGTACGGAACCGGAGCAAGATAGGGGGAATCCGTCTCAATGAGTATTTTCTCAAGAGGCAGCTTTTCGACAACCTCCACGGTCTTTTTGTTGTTTTTAAATGTGAGGCTGCCTCCTATACCGATATAGAAGCCCATATCAGCGTAATCCTGAGCCATGGGGGCGCTGCCGCTGTAGCAGTGTATAACGCCCTTCCTCACATTTGAGGCCGATATGATGTCAAAACATTCCTGTGACGCGTCTCTTGAATGTATTATGACGGGCATATCCAGTTCCTCAGCAAGGGCAAGCTGGCGTTTGAACCAGTATCTCTGATCGTCTCTGGGAGAAAGGTCGTAATAAAAATCAAGGCCGATCTCTCCTATGGCTACGACCTTGGGATGTTTTGAGAGTTCTCTGAGAGTATCAATATCCTCTTCGCGCATTTTTGATACTTCATGGGGATGAACGCCGACGGAGGCGTAAAAAAACGGATATTTTTCAGCAAGGGCTATGGAAGCTCTTGAAGAAGCGATATCTGACGAAGAGTTTACAACCGTTTCTATTCCTTCTGCCGGGAAGGAAGCAAGCAGCTCGTCCCTGTCGTCGTCAAACCGCTCGTCATCATAGTGGGCATGGGATTCAAAGTACATGTTTATTTCTCCTTTATAAATCAAAAAACTAAAGCCTGATATTTCTCAGGCTTTAGTGTAAATATAATAATCGAAATTTATCAGCTTATGGATGAACCGTCGGCGAAATCGGCTTTGTCAACGGAAGCGAGCGAAAGCTCTCCGTTTTCGTCTTCTGCCACAAGAATCATACCATAGCTCATCTCTCCCATCATTTTTCTCGGAGGAAGGTTCGTAAGGACAATTACCTTTTTGCCTACCATTTCCTCGGGAGTGTAGTTGGGTGAAATTCCGGATAAAATCTGCCTTGTTTCATTGCCGATCTTTATCTGGTTTTTGAGCAGCTTTTTGGAACCGGGCATTTTTTCGGACGCGATTACCGTTCCGACTTTGAGCTTTATTTTATCAAAGTCGTCGATGGTTATTTCGGGAACAGGCTCCTCTTTCTGCTCCTCTTCTGCCTTTTTCTCCTGATTAGCCACGGAAGCGGCCTGAGCGGCTTTCATAGCGGCTTCAAGCTCGGCAAGCTCTTTTTTCATATCTATTCTGGGGAAAATCACGTCTCCCTTTGTATATACCGTGTCGGCAGGAAGAACGCCCCATGTTTTGGCGCTGTCCCATGCCGTAGCTTCACCTTCGCTTACGCCAAGCTGTTTCCATATAAGTTTTGGCGTGTTGGGCATAAAAGGCTGAATGAGAACGGATACGATCCTTATGGCCTCCGAAAGGTTGTAAAGCACGTTGGCGAGCTTTGCCTTCTGAGAGTCATCTTTGGCAAGAACCCAGGGCTGAGTCTCGTCGACATATTTATTCGACCTTCTGATAAGCGTCCATATTTCCGTAAGAGCGTCCGAGAAAAGCATCTTGTCAAGAAGAGTGTCGACCTTTTCCGTAACTGCCTTTGCCGTATCTTTAAGGGAGGCGTCAAATTCTGTTTCTTCCCTGTCGGAGGGTATTTTTCCGTCAAAATATTTTTCTATCATTCCGACCGTTCTTGAAACAAGATTTCCGAGGTCGTTGGCAAGGTCGGAGTTGATTCTCTGTATAAGAGCCTCGTTAGTGAAGTTTCCGTCCTGTCCGAAGGCTATTTCCCTAAGCAGGAAATAACGGATGGCGTCTACGCCGTATCTGTCCACGAGCACCTTGGGATCGACCACGTTTCCTTTGGACTTCGACATCTTTCCTCCGTCGATGATGAGCCAGCCATGGCCGAACACCTGCTTGGGCAGGGGAAGATCAAGAGCCATAAGCATTGCGGGCCAGATTATCGTATGGAAACGAACGATCTCCTTTCCGACAACATGGACGTCCGCGGGCCAGTATTTTTTAAATTCCGAATCATCGTCGCTGCCATATCCCAAAGCGGTGATGTAGTTCGTAAGGGCGTCTACCCAAACGTAAACGATATGCTTGGGATCGAAGGTAACAGGTATTCCCCAGTTGAATGACGTACGGCTGACGCAGAGATCCTCAAGTCCGGGTTTAAGGAAGTTGTTTATCATCTCGTTCTGTCTTGTCTGGGGCTGGATAAACTCAGGATGCTCCTCAATGTATTTGATGAGCCTGTCCTGATATTTTGAAAGCCTGAAGAAATAGCTTTCCTCCTTGAGCCTTTCAACCTCGCGTCCGCAGTCGGGGCATTTGCCGTCAACAAGCTGAACGTCGGTATAGAAAGACTCGCAGGGAGTGCAGTACCATCCTTCGTATTCGCTTTTATAAATATCGCCCTGATCGTAGAGCTGTTTAAATATTTTCTGTACGCTTTTAACATGGTAGTCGTCCGTGGTGCGGATGAAATGATCGTAGGATATGTCAAGCTCCTTCCAGAGATCCTTTATGCCGGAAACGATCTTATCAACATACTGCTTGGGAGTTATTCCCTGTTTTTCGGCGATTCTCTCTATTTTCTGGCCGTGCTCGTCCGTTCCGGTAAGGAATTTGACATCATAGCCCCTAAGTCTTTTATAACGCGCCATTGTATCCGTAGCGACGGTGCAATAGGAGTGTCCTATATGGAGTTTATCGCTGGGATAATAGATCGGCGTAGTTATGTAGAATTTTTCTGCCATTTTGGTTTCCTCCTAAATTTTTCTGATGGATATATTATATCCGTTTTGAGCGAAAAAATAAAGGGCTATTGTTAATTTTGGAACATTATAGGGATGCCTTCAGTCAAAGAATGAAAAATGGAAAAAATCCCCTGCTTTTTATATAAGACAGGGGATGCAAGAGCATTATAATTTCATTTCAAGGGCTGCCTGGAAATTCTTTCTCATTCCGTCGCATGACTGGGCAAAGAGTTTGAGTTCATCCTCGTTCATATCAAGCTCGATAACGCCTTCGACGCCGTTTCTTCCGATAATAGCGGGAACGCTGGCGTAAACGTCGCTCTGTCCGTATTCTCCGTGGAGCTTGACAGCAACGGTGCAAACCTTTTTCTCATCGCCGAAAATGGTCTTTATTATCTCAACGCAGGAAGCGGCGATTCCAAACTCTGTCGAGCCCTTTCCTTTGTATACGAGCCAACCGCCGTAGCGCGCGTCTGCCGCGATCCTGTCGAGGTCGAGTTTGCCGTATGTATCAGGATATTCCTCCATGAGCTTGAACAGAGGCTTTCCGAATATGGAAGCGCATGACCAGGGAACCATCTGGGTCTCGCCATGCTCTCCGAGGGCGTAGGCGTAAATGGATTTCTGATCTATGTTCAGCTCTCTGGCAAGGGTTTTCCTGAGACGGGCCGAATCAAGAGTTGTGCTTGTGGAGATAAGTTTTTTTTCAGGATAGCCTGTTTTATACTGGAGATATGCCGCGATAATGTCAGCGGGATTTGATATGCTTATTATTATTCCATCGAATTTTGAGCCCTTTATGCCCTCAATTATCGAACCCAAACATCTGAGGGTCGTGCCCATGGAGCCAACTCTGTCCTCTCCTTTGCTGAGGTCAGGAAGGGGGCCAGCGCACATAACGGCAATGTCGGCGTCGTCAAGGTCGCTGTAATCACCAACTTTAACGTCGACATGGTGAGGGCAGTATACCGTGGCGTCCATTGTATCTTCCGCCTGGGCAACGGCCTTGTCGTGGTCGATGTCGATATAGACGATCTCCTCGCACACGCCCTGTGTAACAAGACTGAATCCCACATGGGAACCAACATGTCCCGCGCCGATAATAACTACTTTTCTTCTTTCAATACTCATATATCTACCTCCGTTTTCTGGTTTTGTTTTAAATTTAATACAAAATATTATAATGGCCATCGGCCAAGAATGCAAATGTTTTTTTCAAATATTATGTTCGAATTATTGAACGCCAGTTGTTTGATAAAATACTGTCCGAAACGGAATTTTTTGACCAGTGCAAAAAGTGAGAATCATATTAATATAACAAAAATATATAAGAAAGAGCTTAAAGACTATATGAAAAATAACGGATATATTGTGTTTAATGTATGTTAAAACACACTTTTCGAGAATTTTTATACAATAAAATACGGTAAAAGAAAAGCCCTCCGGTCAGAGTTTAAGCCGAAGGGCAAAAAATTATTTCAGATTTTCAGGATTAAGAACTTCAAGCTCAGGTATGACGAATCTTCCGTCCTTTCTTATGAGACGGTCGTCAAAGTAAATTTCTCCGCCGCCGAACTCGGGCGTCTGTATGAGAACAAGATCCCAGTGGATAGCGGACCTGTTTCCGTTATAAGCGTCATCATAGCAGTTCCCCGGCGTAAAATGTATACTGCCCATGATTTTCTCATCGAACAGTATATTGTTCATAGGTTCTGTGATATAGGGATTTACGCCGATGGAGAACTCTCCGACATATCTCGCGCCTTCATCGGTATCGAATACCTGATTGAGACGGGCGGTGTCGTTGGCAGAGCAGTCGACTATCTTTCCATCTTTAAACGTGAGACTTACATTCTCAAATTTGAATCCGTTATATTCCGAAGGCGTGTTATAGGTAATGGTTCCGTTTATGGATTCCCTGACAGGGGCGGTATATACTTCCCCGTCCGGTATGTTGCATTCGCCGGCGCATTTGACCGACGGAATATCCTTTATGGAAAAGGTTATATCGGTACCCTTTGCCGTGAGCCTTACTCTGTCGGTTTTGTTCATAAGCTCTGCGAGGGGATCCATGGCCTTTGACATTTTGCCGTAGTCAAGATTGCATACGTTAAAATAGTAGTCCTCAAAAGCCTCAAGGCTCTTGTTTGCGCTCTGAGCCATGGATGGAGCCGGATAGCGGAGCACGACCCATTTTGTCTTTGGAACGCGTATATCATGATGGACAGGGCTGGTATACAGCTTATCATACATGGTGAGCTTGTCCTGCGGAACATCGCTCATTTCGGAGAGATTGTCCTCGCCCCTTACGCCGATATAGGCGTCCATCTGCTTCATCCTTGCGGCGTCGCATTCGGCCATTATTCTAAGCTGCTCCTCATCGGCGTTCATAAGAAGCTCACGATCGATGGAGTTGGTAGTAAAATTTATAAAAGGCAGCCCGCCGGCGGCGTAAACTTCTTTGATAAGCTGTTTCACAAGCGGGAGGGGATGGGTTCCGCTGCAGCTTATGAGAACCTTTTCGCCTTTTTTCACACGGCAGGAGTAATTAACAAGATTGCGCGCGAGAGTTTTTATTCTTTCGTCCATATAAATGCCTCCTTGATGATAGTATTTCTTTTTAACAAAACAATATTACAACTTTCGGATGGAATTTTGAATATTAATTTGAGAAAAAAACAAAAAAATGTTAAAATAAAAAATAAGGTATAATAACAGGGAAGTGATCATTATGAGAATAGCAGTGCCTTCGCATAACGGCGACATATATAAAAGCTGTTCAAACAGCAGACAGTTTACCATTTTTGAGGTGGAGGACGAAAGAGTCGTAAGCGTGGAAAGACGGTACTCCTTTATAAAGAAGCCGGAGGCCGTGGCTGATCTGCTTGATGAGTACAATGTCAGCGTCCTTATATGCAACGATATCGGAAGCAGGACAAGAAAGGCCATAAGAGAACATCACATAGAGCTCATCCCCGGTGTCGTGGGAGAAGTAAACGACGCCATAGTCAGATATCTCAGCGGAGAAAAGATAGGCGTTCCGGAATATATGTATACATGCTTTAATGACGAGGACTGAAATACCGAAGGAAACGAAAAGCCCGCCGTGAGACGAATCACGACGGGTTTTCTGCCGTTTTGGACTGAGAGGCGTTTTCCACAGACGAGTATACATAAACGCCGGTGATTATTATGGCTCCTCCGAGTATCTGAAGGGCGTTTGGAATCTCGCGGAAGAAAAATACGCCGAGTATGGTTGCGAATACAGGCTCGCAGAGCTTTACCGCGGAAACATAGGCCGGGGTGAGATATTTCAGAGACCAGCTTATTATGCTGTGCCCAAGAAGATTGCTGAATACCGCCAGACCGAGTCCGATGAGCAGCTCCTTGACGCCGTATCCCCAAAGAGGGGTGCCGGTTGCGGCGTCAAGAACAACTAAAGCGATAAAACAGGTGGAATATGTAATTATTGTGTATGCGGATGTGCTTATGTTCCTGCTTCTTGCGAATCTCCCCAAAAGCGTGTATCCCGCTATAAGTACGGCTGCGGCTAAGGCGAGCATATTCCCGTAAAGGGAGGACGTGCCGTCTCCTCCGCCGGAAAGCGCCGTTATAAAGCCTCCGCAGACGGTGACCGCTATGGCGAGAGCTCCTTTTTTAGGTATCCTGCCATGCATGAAGATACAGAAGCCTATGGCGGCGAATATAACGTCGGTATCGACAAGAACGGTAGATGACGCTATGGTCGTATGTTTAAGAGACTCGAACCAGAGAGTGAAGTGGAGCGCAAACAGTATGCCAGCGGCTATGGCGGCGATAACGTCCTTTTTTGTGAACCTCTTTATTTCAGGCAGGGATTTTTTCAGCGACATGGGCAGAAGAATGGCCACCGTCCAGCCGAGCCGGTATGTGGCAGTTATAAGCGACGGAGCCGAGGAATATCTGACGAATATGGCCGAGACCGATACGCCAAGCACCCCGAGAAATAAAAGAAGTTTTGGATTTATTTTATCAAGAGCATTCATATTTATTACCTCGTATATACTAAAGCTATTGGGGTCATTTCAACATGCAAAATTATAAACGATGGTTTTGAATTATGTCAATAGTCGCGCACAGGGCTGTTTTGCTATTGACAATATAGGCCGGCACAAATAAACTTTAGGAAGGAGGTCGTTTATATATGGATAAGAGAAAATTAATGGCGCTTACAAGCGTCGTATGCATACTTCCGGCAGTCGCCTGCCTTATTATTTACGGTGGACTTCCGGATGAAATACCGATACAGTTCAATCTGGGAGGCCCGGCCGGAAGCACCGCGCCCAAATGGTTCGTTGCCTTTGGCATGCCCGGTTTTCTGCTTCTGTTCAACATTTTCTGTCATTGGAAGGTAAACAGGACGGCGGAAGAGCTTGAGTATCCCGAAGTAGCTCAGATATTTATAAAATGGGCTATGCCCGTCATATCGGTCGCGATAACTGCCGTATCCGTTGAGGCGGTTTTGGACGGAGCGAGCTGGATGTTCCTTATGGCGGTCATATCTGCGCTGGTAATAGTTTTCGGCCAGCTCGTATATGACGGACTTCTTGACTACATCGGAGAGAGGGCGCTTCCGTGGAGCCGTTCGGAAAAGGCCGCAAGGCTTTGCGGAAAGATATATATGATCGTCGGAATGGCCGCCGTGGTCGTCTCCGTCGTTGGACAGAGCCTTATCGCCGCAGGCATAATAATTGTCGGAATAATAGCGGCTGCCGGAGCGGCTGTAAGATCGTAAAATTCAGCTCCCTTTTGTTTCCGGGCATATAACCGGACAAAAGGGAGCTTTTTGCATATTTGCCATTAAATCTGGGAATACTTCCGCCAAGAGGTGATTTTATGGGCGGAACTGCAAAAATATTTACGATCGTCGGAGCGGCGGCTCTTATATCCGGCACGGCCATTGGGTACAGTGTTTATGACAGCGATCCGGTTCTTACGGATAAAACGGAAATAAAAAACGCGCAGCCTGAGACGGGCGTGCAAGCGCAGCAAACGGACGATGGCGCTTTGCAGGAAGCGTCGGCGGGAAACGGCCTTGACGAGAACGCCGTGTTTACCTATGAGATATATAACGACATTACGGATATGTCGGATTCGGTCAGGGGAAGCTGCCCCTATGAACTGATTGGAAAGGAAATGACGGACGTCAAGGAATTTTATCCCGACTGGCAGGTAACGGAATTTTCCTCCGACGCCGTTACGCTGAGAAAAAATCTTGGAATGGACAACACGGACAGATATGTGGTAGGCATATATGAGGGATATGTGGCGGTGTTTTACGAGAACAGCGAGGAAGGCATATATATGCTTACGGATACGCCGGTCAGCGTGCTGGAGGATGATAAAAGGGCGCTGCTTGAGGAAGGCATATACGTTGAGGGCAGAGACAGGCTCAACCGTATTTTGGAAGATTACACAAGCTGACAGACAGCCGGCCGCTGGCCGGCTGTTCAGCGTGTCGAAAAAGTCCTTCGGGACTTTTTCGAGTTTAAATTAATGCAATAAATCCCTATTTCTGCGGAAAGCCCTGAACTTTGTCAGGGCGCAGCGCCGTAGGCGGCTTTGGCCAAAGGCCAAAGTACTGAACAGTACCCTTCCGCTCACAATGGATTAGTTTTTTGACAGTCTGGACAGCCGGCCGCTGGCCGGCTGTTTTTATAAACTTCTGATCTATATAAAGAATGAGCCCTGCGGCATACAATATGCTGAAACACTATTCTATTGACCGCGGAGAGGAAAAAATATATACTTTATATAATATGTAATAAATATAATGGGGAGTAAGTATGGGAATAGGCGAGAAGATCATTCTTGACAATAAAATAATGAACGGTCTTATAAACGAGGAAGCCGTTTTCAGCGACGAGACAAAAAACTATGTCTGTCCCTTTGAGCCAGGAGAGTTTGACGAGGTAAAAATAAGAATCAGGACGGGAGCGGAGGAAGCCGACGCCGTATGGTTCTGCTCGGACGATGTAAGGCAGAAAATGGAGACGGAAAAGGCCGAAGGGATATTTGAATATTTTTATACAGTTATTCCGCCGGATGACAGGGACATAAGGTATCATTTTGAAATAGAAAGCGGCGGCGAGAAATATTTTTATAATTCCTTTGGATTGACAAAGGAGCTTGACAAAGCAGGGGATTTTACGCTCAACAGACACTATAAGACGCCGGACTGGGCAAAGGGGGCTGTCGGTTACCAGATATTTGTCGACAGATTTTTCAACGGCGATAAAACCAATGACGTTGAAAGTGGAGAATATGAGTATCTTGGCAAAAGCGTGAAAAAAATAGACGACTGGTATGCCCTGCCGGAGGAAAGCGACATCTGCAACTTCTACGGGGGAGACCTTCAGGGAGTCATAGATAAGCTGGACTATCTGAGCGAGCTTGGTATAGAGATGATATATCTTAATCCCATATTTGTCTCTCCAAGCAATCATAAGTACGATATACAGGACTATGAGCATATAGATCCCCATTTCGGAAAAATAATTGCCGACAGCGATGATCATAAATACATAACGAGAACGACCGACAGGCACAACCTTGAGGCTGGGGATTACCTTTTTGCCGAATTGGTGCAGCAGGCGCACGACAGAGGAATTAAAATAATAATAGACGGAGTTTTCAATCATTGCGGGTCTTTTAACAAGTGGCTGGACGCCGAAGGCATATATAAAAATGCGGACGGGTATGAGCCGGGAGCGTACGTCAGCGAAGACAGCCCGTACCACGATTTCTTTAAATGGAACGGCGGCTCCTGGCCGGATAATGACCAGTACGACTGCTGGTGGGGGCACAAAAACCATCCGAAGCTGAATTATGAAGGGTCTGAGAGACTTTTTGAGTATATAATGAGCATAGCGAAAAAATGGGTGTCGCCTCCGTTCAACGCGGATGGGTGGAGGATAGACGTGGCTGCCGATCTGGGATTCTCAAACGAGTATAATCATAAATTCTGGAAGGAATTCAGAAAAAGGGTCAAGGCGGCCAATCCCGACGCGATAATCATAGCCGAGCATTACGGAAACGCCGCGGAATGGCTCAAAGGAGACGAATGGGACTCGGTGATGAATTACGACGCTTTTATGGAACCGGTATCATGGTTTTTCACAGGAATGGAGAAGCACAGCGATTCATTTGACGGCGGAAAATACAGAAACGCCGCTGAATTTGAAAGGAGCCTGACGGAAAACAGCAGGAACATGGGAACCCATGCTCTTCTTGTCGGTATGAACGAGCTTTCCAACCATGACCATTCAAGATTTCTGACAAGAACCAACGGAAGGGTTGGCAGACTTGCCTCCGCCGGAAGCGAGGCCGCCGGAGAAGGCGTAAACAAGGCCGTAATGATGAGCTCCGTGGCGTTCCAGTTTATATGGCCGGGCATGGCTACATTATATTATGGCGATGAGGCCGGACTTGCCGGATGGACGGATCCGGACAACAGAAGGACATATCCGTGGGGCAGAGAGGACGAAGAACTGCTTGCCTTCCACAAAAAAATGATAGAAATCAGAAAAAGATACGGCGTTCTGAGGGACGGATCGTGGAGATTCATATACGCCGCGGACGGCGTCGCCGCCGTAGCCAGATTCAGTGACAGCGAAAGAATTATTGCCGTATTCAACAGCAACGAAAAAAGAAAAACAGTGACGCTTCCCCTGTGGCTTTCCGGAGCCGACACGGAAGGAATGGCCGCTACCATACTTAAAAGTGGGCTCAAGGGTTTCAAGACCGGAGGAAAGATCTATAGAATCCAAAGCGGCTGCGTGAATTTGACGGTCGACGCCTTTGGCTGCGTCATATTAAAAAGCGAGTGAACAAGATGGATATAAATATTATTTACAGCGACAAAAGCATAGCGGTGGCAGAGAAACCATCCGGGGTTCCCTCACAGCCGGATAAGACGGGAGATATGGATATGCTGACGGCTGTCGGAGAAAGATTTGGCTATGCCGGGCTTATCCACAGGCTGGACAGACCTGTGGCCGGGCTTATGGTGTTTGCCCTTAACAAAGGAGCCGAAAAGTTTGTTTCGGAACAAATGTCCGGCGGCGGCTTCGGAAAAAATTACGCCGCCGTCTGCTGCGGCGTGCCAAAAAGCGAAGAGGGAGAGCTTAGGGACTGGCTTGTGAAGAACCAGAGACTTAATATTTCCTCCGTGTCAAACAGAGGCGACAAAAACGCTAAGGAGGCCATCCTCAGATACAGGCTTATGGAGACTGTGGAGGACGGAAAATTTGGAGAGCTTTCACTGCTTGATATAAAGCTGCTTACCGGAAGACATCATCAGATCAGGGTGCAGACGGCAAACGCCGGTATGCCGCTGTGGGGAGACACAAAATATAATCCTGAATTTAAAAGAGGATATTATAATATTTTTCCAGCCCTCTACTCAAGGAGACTTGAATTTGTCCATCCGGAGACTAAAAAAGTGGTTGTATTTGAAAAATTCCCTGAGTATGCGCCGTTTACGCTGTTCACAAAAAGTTTACATAATTTTTTGAAAAATTTTTAAAAAACCTCTTGCATTTAAAAAATTATGTGCTATAATGAGTAAAAAATAAAAAAGAAATAGAAAACCTGAATAGGTTTTTTATTTTGAATAAAAATTAGCACTCACCATCAAAGGTGGCTAATAACAAACTATCGGAATATTTTACTTAAACAGTGATAATAATCTATTTGAGAGTATTTTCCGAAGAGAACCGACACAACAGGAGGTAGGAAATATGCTTTGTGAAAGATGTCATAAAAACAACGCCGCCGTCCATACGGTACAGGTGATAAACGGAGAAAAAACGGAACATTATTATTGCGAGCAGTGCGCAAGAGAGATGGGAATGGAAAAACCCATTTCATTCGAGGATATATTCCAGGGATTCCTCAATTTTGGAACGCCCAAGCAGGATGAGTTCGCCAATCCCTATAAAAGGGTAGCCGCCAGATGCCCTTCCTGCGGAATGACCTATGACGAGCTGAGAAGAACCGGAAAATTCGGATGCAGCTCCTGCTATGACGCTTTTGAGCCCTATATAACGGGATCGCTTAAAAGCATACATGGAGACAATGTCCATAAGGGAAAGGTTCCGAAAAGAAACGGAGGACCCCTTCTCAAAAAGCATGAGCTTGAGGATCTGAAACGCAGACTGGTGGACGCCATAGCCAAGGAAGAATTTGAGGAAGCCGCCGTCCTGCGTGACAGGATAAAGGCTCTGGAGGAGGATGAGAAGCATGAGTAAGTGGTATGAAAACGACAAATGCTCTGAAGGAATAATTATTTCAAGCAGGGTAAGACTCGCGAGAAATCTGAAAAAATATAATTTCCACAACAAGCTGTCAAACGCCGATGCCGAAAGAATGATAAACGAGGTAAAGGATTCAATTACAGGAAGCAGAACGGTATTTGGCGAACAGTTTAAATATATAGCTATAAACAGTCTCAACGAGAACGAAAAGTTCGCTCTTGTGGAAAAGCACGTTATAAGCCCGGAGCTTATGAAATCCTCAAAGCCTTGCGGAGTCCTCGTAAAGGACGACGAGACCATAAGCATTATGCTCAATGAGGAGGATCATATAAGGATCCAGGCAATATCGGCGGGAGACGATTTAGACACTGCCTTTGATCTGGCCGACAAAATAGATAACCTTATCGAGGAAAGCGTTGAGTACGCATTCAGCGAGAAATACGGATATCTCACAAGCTGCCCCACAAACGTGGGAACCGGCCTGAGAGCGTCTTATATGATGCATCTGCCGGAGCTTGAAAGAACAGGACAGATCAAAAACGTGATGCAGGCCATTTCCAAATTCGGAATAACCGTAAGAGGAATCTACGGCGAGGGCAGCGACGCCATGGGCAGCATTTACCAGGTATCAAATCAGGTGACCCTTGGACAGAGCGAGGCCGATATAATCAACAACCTCAAAAAGGTCGCGGCCATAATAGTCCAGAGGGAAGAAGAACTTAGAAAAAGAGCCTTCAGTATGTCCAAAGAGGACATCGAGGATAAGGTTTGGAGGGCCTACGGCATACTTAAATATTCCAGAAAGATTTCCGGAAACGAGGCGATGCAGCTTATATCGCTTCTTATGGAAGGAAGGAACATGGGTGTTTCGGGACTGCCGAAATGCTCCGTCGGCCTTGCCGAGCTGATGATAAACATTCAGCCGGCAACAATACAGGTCTCCGGCGGATGCGATCTGACCCCGGCTGAAAGAGACAAAAAGAGAGCCGATTATCTGCGAATGGTTTTTGAATAAGCGGATAAGGCTGTAAAGGAGTGATAAATATGCAGGGTAATTTTACAGAAAAAGCAAGAGAAGCAATTACAAAGGCTCAGCAGTACGCCGTACATCTCGGACACAACTATGTGGGCACTGAACATATCCTTCTCGGCCTTGCCGGCGTGAAGGACAGCGTTGCCTCAAAGGCGATCGAGGCTCAAGGCGTTACGGAAGAAGCCATTATAGAAAAAATAGAGGAACTTGTCGGAGTGAATAACGGCGGAGGATATTATCCCCAGGACTTTACGCCCAGGTCAAAGAGAGTTATTGATATGAGCGTTCAGGAATCCATTAAAATGGGTACCGGATATGTGGGCACGGAGCATATTCTGCTTGCCCTTATGCAGGAGCAGGACTGTATCGCCGTAAGGATACTTGCGTCTCTCGGAGTAAACGGACAGAAACTCTATGAGGATGTTATGACCATGCTTGGAGAAGGCGGAAACGGCGGAAGCGCCGGAGGGGACGGAAAGAGCGCCACGCCTACCCTTGACAAATACAGCAGGGATTTTACAAAGATGGCTGCCGAAAGCAAGTTTGACCCCATCGTTGGACGTGATAAGGAGATCGAGAGGGTAATCCAGATCCTTAGCAGGAGGACGAAAAACAATCCCTGCCTTGTCGGCGACCCCGGTGTTGGAAAATCAGCTATCGTTGAGGGTCTCGCCCAGGAGATCTACGAGGGCAACGTGCCTTCGACGTTGAAGGATAAAAGGATAGTTTCCCTTGACCTTTCATCGATGATCGCCGGCTCAAAATACAGAGGCGAATTTGAGGAAAGGATCAAAAAGGTTATCGACGAGGTAAGAGACGCGGGAAACGTCATCCTCTTTATAGATGAGATCCATACGATAATCGGAGCTGGAGGAGCCGAGGGCGCCATCGATGCATCGAACATCCTTAAGCCTTCCCTCGCGAGGGGCGAACTTCAGCTTATCGGAGCGACGACCCTTGAAGAATACAGAAAATATATCGAAAAGGACGCCGCCCTTGAAAGACGTTTCCAGCAGGTAATGGTAAACGAGCCCAGTGAGGAAGAAGCCGTTGCGATGCTCAAGGGACTCCGTGACAAATATGAGGCTCACCATAAAGTAAAAATAACTGACGAAGCTATTGAAGCGGCCGTAAAAATGTCATCAAGATATATTACGGACAGATTCCTTCCTGATAAGGCCATCGACCTTATGGATGAAGCCGCTTCAAAGGTAAGGCTCAAATCGTACACGGCTCCGACAAATGTAAAGGAGCTTGAGGACAGGATAGCTTCCCTTGAAAAGGAGAAGGAAGCCGCCATCAAGACTGAGGATTTTGAGAAAGCCGCGAAGGTAAAGAAGGAACAGACTGAACTCAAAAAACAGTTAGAGGACGCCAAGAAGGAATGGGACGAAAAGAACACCAAGACCGAACAGGTAGTTACGGAGGAAGAAATTGCCGATGTAGTATCAAAATGGACGGGTGTTCCGGTTCAGTCCATCAGGCAGGAGGAAAGCGAAAGACTCATCAATCTTGAGAAAATACTCCATGAGCGTGTTATCGGACAGGACGAGGCTGTTTCCGCTGTTGCCAAAGCCATAAGACGTGGCAGGGTAGGACTTAAAGACCCTAAACGTCCCATCGGTTCGTTCCTCTTCCTCGGACCTACCGGCGTAGGAAAAACGGAGCTTTCAAAGGCTCTTGCCGAAGCGCTTTTCGGAGACGAGGACGCGATGATAAGAATCGATATGTCCGAATATATGGAGAAGCATACGGTGTCTAAAATGATCGGTTCGCCTCCGGGATATGTAGGATATGAGGAAGGTGGACAGCTTACGGAGAAAATCAGGAGAAAACCTTACAGCGTTGTTCTCTTTGACGAGATCGAGAAGGCTTCGCCGGACGTATTCAACATCATGCTCCAGATACTTGACGACGGCCACATCACCGACGGACAGGGAAGAAAGGTCGATTTCAAGAATACGGTCATCATTATGACGTCCAACGCCGGAGCGAAAAGCATAATTTCGCCGAAGAAATTAGGCTTTACGACGGACAACAGCGAGGAAAGATCATATGAGGCTATGAAGGAAACCGTGATGGAGGAAGTAAAGCATCTCTTTAAGCCCGAGTTTATCAATCGAATTGACGATATAATCGTATTCCATCCACTTAACGAAGAAAATATCAAGGAGATCGTAAAACTTATGACAAAAGAGATCGTCAAGAGGGTAAAGGAAAATATGGACATTGACATCAGCTTCACCGATGAGGCCATTGCCCTTATCGCTAAAGAAGGCTACGACCCGGCCTACGGCGCAAGACCCTTAAGACGTGAGCTTCAGTCCAAGGTCGAAGACAGGTTTGCCGAGGAATTCCTTACGGGAGACATTAAAAAAGATGACAGCGTAACCGTAGACGCGGCGGACGGACAGCTTGTTTTCAAATCGGGAACGGCTGCCGAAGGCGCAAAGACGGGCGATGACGGCAAGGCTGAATAATCGGCCTAAAGCCAAAACAATTAAATGACAGACGGCGTTTCGCCTGCGATCCGATTTAACGGACGGGTGAAGCGCCGTTTTTATATTATATTTGTTAGTGTATATAAACAAAGCCTTGACGCGGGACAAAAAAGGTGCTATGTTATTAGTGACGAAAACATAGCGTTTAAGTAGGTGATTAAAATGGATAAAAAATTTGATGTAACGGGAATGACCTGTTCCGCCTGCTCGTCCCACGTCGAAAAAAGCGTGTGCAAGCTTGTCGGTGAGGGAAACGTAAGCGTAAGCCTGCTTACAAACAGTATGCAGGTCAAGTACGATGAGAAAAAAATAAGCGAAGAAGATATAATAAAGGCCGTGGAAGACGCGGGTTACGGGGCAAGCGTTGCCGGAGCGCCAGCGGCGAAGAAGGCAGAAAAAAAGGGCTCCGTAGTGGATGAGGAAATAAAGGAGATGAAAACGAGACTTATAATCTCATTCATATTCCTCATTCCGCTTATGTATGTGTCCATGGGCTCGATGGCCGGGCTTCCTCAGCCGTCGTTCCTTACGGGCCACGCCAACGCCGTGTCCTTTGCGTTTACACAGTTTTTGATGTGCCTGCCGATCATATATGTAAACAGAAAATATTTTATAGTCGGATACAAGACGCTGTGGCACAGGGCGCCGAATATGGACAGCCTTATCGCGGTAGGATCAACGGCGGCGCTTGCCTATGGAATTTTTGCCATATACAGAATGAGCTACGGCCTTGGAGCCGGGGATTACGCCCTTGTTGAAAAGTACCATATGGATCTTTATTTTGAATCTTCCGTAATGATACTTACGCTCATAACCCTCGGCAAATTCCTTGAGACCCGCTCAAGAAGGAAAACGAGCGAGGCTATATCAAGACTTACGGAGCTCGCCCCCGAGACTGCCGTTGTTGAAAGAAACGGGGTTGAAACGGAGATACCGATAGAAGAGCTGAACGCTGGCGATATAGTAATAGTTAAGCCCGGAACGAGGATACCCGCCGACGGTATAATAGTAGACGGAAATTCATCCGTTGACGAATCAGCCCTTACGGGAGAGAGCATACCGGTTGAAAAGACGGTCGGAGATAAAATAATCGCGGCTTCAATTAATAAAAACGGATTTTTGAAATTCAGGGCGGAAAAGGTCGGAAGCGAAACGACGCTTGCCCAGATAATAAAGCTGGTGGAGGACGCCAGCGCCTCAAAGGCGCCAATAGCAAAGCTGGCCGACAAGATCGCCGGAGTATTTGTCCCTGTAGTTATGACCATCGCTCTTGTGACCGCCATCGCCTGGCTTGCGACGGGACATGACTTTGAGTTCGCGCTTTCCTGCGCGATATCGGTGCTTGTAATATCGTGCCCCTGCGCCCTCGGACTGGCAACGCCCGTGGCCATAATGGTCGGCACCGGAAAGGGAGCCGAAAACGGAATACTTATCAAATCCGCGGAAGCTCTTGAGACACTTCATCTTGTCAAAACGGTAATAATGGATAAGACGGGAACGCTTACGGAAGGAAAGCCCGTTGTTACGGATATATACAGCATTGGAATTGATGAAAACGAGCTGCTTGCCCTTGCCGCTTCCGCGGAAAAGCCGTCGGAGCATCCGCTGGCCGGCGCGCTCATTGAAGACGCTGAGAAAAAAGGCATAAATCTTTTTGAGGCTGAGGACTTCCGAGCCGTATCCGGACGAGGAGTTACGGCAACCGTAGACGGAAGAAAGATATTAGCCGGAAACAAATATTTTATGTCGGAAAACGGAATAGACGTTTCCGTTTTCGAGCAGAAGGAAAAGGAATATTCAAATCTCGGAAAGACGGTGCTTTATTTCGCCGGAGAGAACAACCCCCTTGGACTTATCGCCGTTCAGGATGTGCCTAAAAAGACAAGCAGAGCGGCCGTAAAATGTCTCAGGGATATGGGAATAGACGTAATAATGCTTACCGGAGACAATAAGCGAACGGCCGAAGCCGTAGCAAGAAGCCTTGGAATAACAAATGTCGTGTCCGAGGTAATGCCGCAGGATAAGGAAGCCGTTGTCCGCTCCGTACAGGAGAAGGGCGGCAGAACGGCCATGATCGGAGACGGAATAAACGACGCTCCGGCTCTTGCGAGGGCGGATGTCGGCATAGCCATTGGAGCCGGAACGGACGTGGCTATAGAATCTGCGGATATCGTTCTTATGAAGAGCGACCTTATGGACGCGGTAACGGCCATAAAACTCTCAAAGGCGACTATAAAGAACGTAAAGGAAAACCTTTTCTGGGCATTTTTCTACAATATTATATGTATTCCGCTGGCGGCAGGCGTATGGTTCCCGGCCTTTGGAATAAAGCTCAGTCCGATGATCGGAGCGGCAGCCATGAGTATGAGCTCGGTATGTGTCGTTTCCAACGCGCTCAGGCTCAAATTCTTTAAAGTTGACAATAACTGCGTGCTTGACGACGAGCCCGCGGGAGAAATAAATGTGGTTTCACAAAATGAATATAAAGGAGAGACAAATATGAAAAAGGAAATGTTAATCGAAGGAATGTCCTGCATGCACTGTTCAGGAAGAGTTGAGAAGGCTCTCAACGGACTTGACGGAGTAAACGCCAAAGTTGATCTTGAGAAAAAGACGGCTTATGTAGACCTTTCAAAGGACGTAAGCGATGCCGATCTTACAAAGGCTGTTACCGATGCCGGATATGAGGTAGTATCCATTAAATAAGATGGAGCGTTTTGGGCGGTTTTTGGAGCAAATCACGGACGTCAGGACGGCGCTGTGGCAATGTTCCCCTAAAACCGCCTTTTTCATTTTCTTTTTATATACTTTTTTCATTTTACATGTTATAATTAATCAACTGAAACAATTAATTATGCTTCGATAAATTAGGAGGAAGAAATAAAATGGCAGTTATAGAAGAATTAATAAGACTTGAGGACGATGGCAGCATAAGTTTCGGAAACTACCTTATGGACGAAAAGAAAAAAGTCCTTGATTTCGAGGTGTGCGGCAATCTTTACAAAGTTAAGACATATAAAGACATAACAAAGCTCGAAAAGAACGGAAAAATGCTTCTTGAGGCCGTTCCCGGAGCAACGGTACATAATTTTATCATGGACGCCAAGACTGTGGCCTTTGAAGTGGAAAGCAGCGACGATGTGCAGATAACCATGGAGCTTGAGCCCGAAAAAGAATATAAACTTACTGTCGACGACGTTATAGTAGGAAAGATCAACTCCAACATCGGCGGAAAAATAAACTTCAGCCTTGAGCTCAGCAACAAAAGCGCAAGCGTTAAGATCGAAAAAATGTGAGATAAACATAAAGCCGTATTGCCAGCATAGGTATATGCGGCTTTTTTATAACGGAGATAATTTATGAAAGAAAAGAAAATTTACATCTGCTCCGAATGCGGATATGTTTCGCCAAAATGGATGGGCAAGTGCCCTGACTGCGGAAGATGGAACACTTTTGAGGAGGAGACTCAAAGGCCGTCCGCCGTGAGATCCGCGCCTCCTTCAAGGACAGCCGTGTCATTTGGGACGGTAAGCGCGGGCAGGCTCAAAAGCATAAAAACAAATTCTAACGAGAGGATAATTACCGGTATACCCGAGTACGACAGAGTTATGGGCGGAGGAATAGTAAAGGATTCCGTCTCGATCATAACATCGCCGCCCGGAGGCGGAAAATCCACCCTCGCCCTTAACATAGCCAACAAAACGGCCGAACAGGGACTCAAGGTTCTTTACGCCAGCGGAGAGGAAAGCGACAGCCAGATAAAAAACCGCGCGGACAGAATACTTGACAATATAAACGAAAATATATGGATATTGTCTACAATAAGCATGAACGCCGTTTTGGACGGGATCGAAAAAATTGATCCTGATATCATTATCGCGGACAGTATACAAACCTTCGCTTTGGAAGAATTTTATCCGGCAAGAGCCGGAAACCCCACCCAGACCATGGAGTGCGCCGGGGCGCTTGTCCAGGCGGCTAAGGGCGGAGAGCGTCCCAGAGCCGTGATTATAATAGGGCAGATGAACAAAAACGACGAGCTGGCCGGACTCAGAGCCCTTGAGCATCTTGTGGACACGGTTCTTATTATGGAGGGAGATTCCCAGGACGAGCTCAGGAGCCTTTACGCCTCCAAAAACCGTTTTGGAAGCACGGGAGAAATGGGCTTTTTCTCTATGACGGAAAAGGGACTCATTTCCATCGAGAATCCAAGCGAGTATTTTATGACAAGAAGAGCGAAGGGAGAGGCCGTTTCAGGCAGCGCCCTGACCGTTGTCAGGGAAGGCTCAAGGCCGATAATATGCGAGATAGAAAGCCTTGTGTCAAAAACATTTATGGCCTATCCGTCAAGAATAGGAGAGGCGCTCAGAAGGGAACAGCTCAACACCCTTATATCCATACTGGAAGTAAGGTGCGGCATAAAACTATATGACAAGGATATAGTCATAAAAATCACCGGCGGCCTTAAACCGAGAGAGCAGTCCGTTAACCTTGCCGTGCTTATGAGCATCGTTTCATCCTTCGCCGACAAGCCGATACAAAATGATACGGCCTTCATCGCCGATGTGGGTCTGACCGGAGAACTGAAAAAAGTACCCGCCGTGGAGTCACGCATAAGGGAGTTGGCAAGAATGGGCTTTTCCAATGTATATATCGCCCGCTCCGAGGGAAACATAAAAAAGCCCGAGGGAATAAATGTTTACGAGATGAAAACAATAAAAGAAGTAATAATATCTCTTTTCGGAAGCTATTGAATAATGACCTTTTCGGCATACGGGGCGCCTTTTGGGCGCCCCGTTAGACTGTCAAAAAACTAATCCATTGTGAGCGGGAGGGTTCGGGAGTCGAAGGGACTCCTGAGTTTATTCCGCAGGCGGAATTCATTTCCGCCGAGGAAAGCCTTAATTTAAACTCGAAAAAGTCCCGAAGGACTTTTTCGACACGCTGACGGGGCGCCTTTTGGGCGCCCCATTTTTGTTTTTAACTGCACCGGCTGCGGCAGCTCTGGTTAGAACAGCCTGAGCAGTACGAGCAGTTTGAATTTCCTGTTCCGCAGCAGCTTGAGCAGCTGTTGCATCCACAGCAGTTTGAGCAGTTACAGCATTTACAGCAGTTTGATGAGTTCGCTGAAGCCGTTGAGGCCGAGTTTACAGACGTGCAGCCTGAGCAGCTTGAACAGCTTGAGCAGTTGTTTGAGGAATTTCCTCCGTTACATCCGTTGTTACAGCAAGCCATTTGAATTTCTCCTTAATTTTAATGTACTATATACTATGCGGACAAATTAAAATGGTTCGGCGGGAAATTTTTTTAAAATAAATGAACCGATCAGCCTCCCCGGGTATCTAATAGGTGTAAAACAAAGATGAGAAATTGAAAACTTATCAAGGCGCCGTTGTTTTGCGTAAGGAGAAATCAATATGAACAAAGAGGAATTTACACAGCGTGTGCTTGAAGCCGAATCCTCGCTGTATCATGTCGCTTTGGCCGCTTCGGCAAACAAAAGCGACTGCGAGGACGCTGTCCAGGAAGCCATACTGACTGCCTACGAAAAACTGCATACCCTCAGAGAGGAAAAATATTTCAAGACTTGGCTCACAAGGATACTTATAAATACATGCTTTAAGATGTCAAGAAGCAGAAAAAATATAGTTTCCTTCGAGGACTATATGCCGGACGAGGCCGCCGGAGACGATACGGAGCTTTCCGAGGTAAGGGAAGCGGTGATGGCTCTGCCGCCAAAGATAAGAACGGCCGTGGTTCTGTACTATATAGAGGGCTACAGCGTGGATGAGACGGCGTATATGATGCGCCTGCCGGCTGGCACGGTAAAAAGCAGGCTCCATAAGGGCAGAAAAATGCTTAAGGACACGCTCGGGGACACGGATATTCAGGAAAAGAGGGAAATTTATGAGAAATGAAGACTGGAACAACATATTCGGCGACACTCCCGAGGAGTTTCATAAAAGTGTAAATTCCGCGCTTGAAAAAATAGCCGAAAGGGAGGAGACTAATATGTCAAGATCAATGGGAATAAGAAAAATAGTTGTTGCCGCCGCTGTTGTCGCGGCGTTCGGAGTTACGGCCATAGCCGCTATGAAGGCCGCCGGGCTTGAGAGCCATACCGACCTCAGAGACGCCGTGTACAGCGTTAGCGAGATCCAGGAGCTCAGCGACGATGAGGATTTTGGAGTAAAATATATCGACGAGTTCTCAAACGGATATAAGTTTGAAGTTGGTTATCCCAGCGTAGGAAAAGCAACCGACGCTGACGGAAACACAATCAAAGAGTATACGTCATTCGCCGTAGAGTACAAAAACGGCGACAGCGAAATCGTTTTCTTTACCGAGCCCAACGCCGATGTAGTCGATATGCCTACGGACTGCGAGACAGTGGATGTGGATGGAACAACGGTATATACAATGGAAGACACATACAAATTCGTTCCGCCCGACTACGAGATGACCGAGCAGGACAAGGAGGACGAGGCTTCCGGAAAGTATATTTTCAGCTACGGCACGGACGAGGTGGAAATACAGAACGTAAAACAGGTAATGTGGAAAGAGGGAAGCGTTATCTGCACTATCCTCGAACAGACAGGAACATTAGATATGGACGAACTTGTATCGATGGCGGAGGAAGTTATGAATTTATAATAACGGTTCCGGCAAATTAAATAAATAACAGTAAAGCGGTATTCCCGATGTACGGGGATACCGCTTTTAGAGTTTGAGACCTTTAAAGCTATGGAGTTCTTACGGCTGTTCCGATGTGCAGTGAGGACAGCGGGCAGCGTCAATGGCGATCTCGCTCTTGCAATGGGGCAGATCTTTGTCGTGGGAGCCGCCGGAGCTTCCTCGGCTTTGGGAGCCCTGAGCGTGTGAAGACGGTTCATTCCTTTAATTATCATAAAAATGACAAATGCCATAATAATGAAATTAATTGCCGAAGTAATAAATGCGCCGTAACGGAAAACGGCTCCTCCAACGACGGCCTCATAGCTTGTGAGATCCTGATTTCCGAACAGTCCTAAAAGAGGATTGATAAGATCGTTTACAAGCGAATCGACAATGCCCTTGAAAGCGCCGCCGATTACAACGCCGACTGCCATATCCATCACGTTTCCGCGCGTGGCGAAATCCTTAAATTCCTGTAAAAACTTTTTTATTTTTTTCTCCTTTCGATACGAATATACGACATATAGCCAATATATTATCATATCGTCCGCGCTTGGGAAGAGAAAAATCGTCGAAAATTATGGATTTTGGCGCTTTATGGCCTGAAATTGGCGAAATTTAGAAAAAATAAACGCCGTTTCCCTTCATGGAATGAACGGAAGTACATCGTGCCGTTTATATTGAGGGTTCATTTGGGAATCAACTTTTGGCTTTTTTTGTTGGAATTTTTTTCGCGTTAGACTATAATAAATGCATGCGGTTGTGTAAAAGTTGTGTCAGAAACAAATCGAAAAACGAATGAAATATTTTACTGAACAGACTTGATTTAAACATATTAGATTGAATATATGATTGAATATATGACATAATATTTTGACTTTTGATTTACGATATTAATTTATCCGAAAAGAGGTGCGCACTGATGGCAAAGGGACTGCCAAAGGGCATATCGCAGAGAGCCGACGGCCGTTATATGGCGAGATTTCAATACAGAGGCGAGAAATACTGTATTTATGATTACAATATAGAAAATTTGAAGGACAGGATAACGGATCTCAAGTACGAGGTGCGCCACGGCATATATGCCAAAGAGGGCAACATTACGGCCGACGAATGGTTCAAGGTCTGGCTTGACGAGTACAAAAGCAAGACCGTGAAGGAGGCCACTCTGCTGAGATACGAGTCCGTTTACAATAAACATATGAAATCCGTGTTCGGCGATAAGAAGCTGAGGGACATTAAGCCGGACGCCATACAGAAGTTTTACAACAGCCTTGAGGGAACGGAGAACGTCATCATCGCGGCGACCATACTTTCGGGGATGTTCAGTCAGGCATATAAAAATCAGATAATAAACAGAAACCCCATACCGCTGACAACTGTGCCAAAAGCGAAGGAAAAGAAGGAGAGACGGGTGCTGACGCTGGCCGAGCAGGAACTTCTTTTGAACCATTCAAACGGGACGCTGAGGGATTTGATAGAGGTATCGCTGAGCACCGGCATGCGCACGGGGGAGATACGCGCGCTGGAATGGAAAGATCTTGACTTTGAGAACAAGACGATACACATAACGGGGACGCTGACGGAGCTTGGCGGAAAGATGTTCAAGGACACGCCAAAGACCAAAAGCAGTCTGAGGGACATACCCATGCTTGGCAATGTGGAGAAAATTTTTCTGCGCATACGGCGGGAACAGAAGGACAAAAGCGAGAAACTCGGCTCCAAATACGAGGGCAGGGAGGGGCTGGAAGACCTTGTTTTCCGTTCCGGAAGGGGCACGCCGGTGTCAAATTCCTGCTATGTGCGGATGCTCAACAGGGCGGTCGCGAGGATAAAGGACGAGGGAATAGAGTTTGAGCATGTCCATCCGCACACGCTCAGACACACGTTTGCCACAAGATGCATAGAAAACGGCGTTCCGCCGCAGGTTTTAAAGACTTTGCTTGGCCATTCAACCCTTGCCATGACAATGGATTTGTATGCCCACGTCCTTCCGGACACAAAGGCGGAGGAGCTTCAAAAAATAGCCGGATTATTTTAGCCGAATTATTATAATCATAGAAGAATACATTTTTATTCATAGAACAGTCATTGAAATTATTAATTTTAATGGCTGTTTTTTCATATCTGATTTTCATAGTGAACTGTGTAAAAAGTTGTGTCAAAATTGATTTTTAGTCAATGAATTTATATTAAAATCCCGTATTTACGCCATTTATAAGCTGTTAATTTTCCTGATATACACGGAATATGCATTTCTATTGACTTAATTTCCAGGAGTTGCTACAATTCATTTTGTAAAGTGACTAAACACCACGTTAAAAAAGTTCAGCGTGG
>CAJFHC010000020.1 GCA_904378045.1 Candidatus Metalachnospira gallinarum
ACTGGGGTGAAGTCGTAACAAGGTAGCCGTATCGGAAGGTGCGGCTGGATCACCTCCTTTCTATGGAGACAAGGTTTAAGACATCAACTGTTTGGTTTTCAAAGTTTACTTTGCATTATTATGGTTGGGTTCCCGAGTGGCCAAAGGGGGCAGACTGTAAATCTGTTGCGATAGCTTCGAAGGTCCGAATCCTTCCCCAACCATCCTGCCCGAGTGGCGGAACTGGCAGACGCACAGGACTTAAAATCCTGCGGGGTAACACCCGTACCGGTTCGATTCCGGTCTCGGGCACGTTTTATAACGTGCTGAAAAAATATCTTTTGTGCCCAGATAGCTCAGTCGGTAGAGCAGAGGACTGAAAATCCTCGTGTCACTGGTTCGATTCCGGTTCTGGGCACTTTTTAATCTCAGCATTTATGTTTAAAAAATATTTAGCTTAGTCTTGACAAATCCGGCGGCTTATGTTAAAATAATCTCCGTATCAAAGACAATATACCTATGCGCGAATGGCTCAGTGGTAGAGCATCGCCTTGCCAAGGCGAGGGCCGCGAGTTCGAATCTCGTTTCGCGCTTTTAAACGGTTCAAGTCGTAAGACTTGGACTTTTTTATTACGCCGGAGGTGTAAGGTTATGATGGTCGGTACATGCGAGGTAACTCTCAGAATACCATGGGCGCTTTCCCTTAAGGATAAACGTATGGTCGTGAAAAGTCTTGTGGAAAAAACAAGGCACAAATTCAATATTTCCATCGCCGAGGTAGACAAACAGGACATCCACAGGGAAGCGGTAATTGGTTTTGCCTGCGTTACCAACAGCAGGCCGCTTGCGGACAGTATAATCGACAATGTTATCAGATTCATGGAAAACAATACCGAGGCGGAGATTGAGGAGGTATTCAGAGAAATCCTTTAAAATTGGGCGTGATGTTGAAATTTTTTATAAAAAGAATTTGAATATCCACCGGAGTATGGTATAATAAAGTGATTATGCGGTCAGAAAGGATCGTAAAGGATATTTTAAGGAGGAAATTTACAAATGAGTTCTCAGATTATAAGTAAGGAAGGAAATACAGTCAAAATTTCTTTTGATGTAACACCCGAAAAATTTGAAGAAGGTATGAAATATTCATACAATAAGAATAAAAGCAAATTAACTGTGCCCGGATTCAGAAAAGGCAAGGTTCCCAGAAAGGTCATTGAGGCCGAGTTCGGACCCGACTTCTTATATGAAGACGCTGTAAACTGGGTACTTAACGAGGAATATCCCGGAGTTGTGGCAGAGCTCAATCTTGAGGTCGTTTCTTTACCCGATATCGATGTAAAAGAGGTAGGAAAGGACATCGGAGCTAAATTCGAGGCTACAGTTACGGTTAAGCCCGAAGTAAAACTCGGACAGTATAAGGGAATCGAGATCGAGGAGATCCCCGTAGAGGTTACGGAAGACGAGATCAAGGCTCACTTCGAGAAGATCCAGAACGACAACGCAAGACTTGTGCCTGTTGAGGACAGACCCGCAGAGATGGGAGACACTGTAAACATCTCCTATGCCGGAACCGTTGACGGAGTTCCCTTTGACGGAGGCCAGAGCGACAGCTATGACCTTAAATTAGGCTCAAAGACATTCATCGATACATTTGAGGAGCAGATCTGCGGACATTCTATCGGAGAAAAGTTTGACGTTAACGTAACATTCCCCGCAGAGTACCATGCAGAAGAGCTTAAGGGCAAGGACGCGGTTTTTGCCGTAGAGATCAAGGGAATCACAAAGAGTGAGCTTCCCGAGCTTAACGATGAATTCGCTCAGGATGTTTCAGAATATGAGACATTTGATGAATATAAAGCTAAAGAAGTGGAAAAGCTTACAAAAGAAAAAGAGCAGAAGGCAAGACAGAAGAAAGAAGACGCTATCATCGAGAAAGTCATCGCCAACGCCGAGATGGATGTTCCCGAGGTTATGTACGATAACAGAGTAGACGATCTTATTGCCGAGTACGAGCAGAATATGAAGATGCAGGGACTTACTCTTGACGCATACTGCAAGTTCTCAGGCCAGACGGTTGAGGATCTTAAAAAACAGCTCAGACCTATGGCTAAAAACAGCGTAGACGCTAAACTTGTTATTGACCAGATCGTAAAAGACGAGAACATCGAGGCTACAGACGAGGACGTTCAGGCTCAGATCAAGAAATACGCTGATCAGTACGGCCTTGAGCCCGAAAAGATCGCTCAGTATTATGAGTCTGACCCCGGATTCAGACAGGAGGTAGCCCTTCATAAGGCCATTGACCTTCTCTGCGATACAGCAGTCGTAAAAGCGGCTGAATAACAGCATATTTTATAGGAGGTTTTGAATATGAGCTTAGTACCTTACGTAATTGAACAGACAAATCATGGTGAACGCTCCTATGATATTTACTCCAGACTTTTAAAAGACAGGATCATATTCCTTGGCGAAGAGGTAACGGACGTTACGGCAAGCCTTGTAGTTGCGCAGCTTCTTTTCCTTGCGGCCGAGGATCCCGATAAGGACATCAATCTTTACATAAATAGTCCGGGCGGTTCGGTAACTGCCGGAATGGCTATTTATGACACGATGCAGTATATCAAGCCGGACGTTTCAACAATATGTATCGGAATGGCGGCGAGCATGGGAGCATTCCTTCTTGCCGGAGGACAGAAGGGAAAAAGATTTGCCCTTCCCAATTCCGAAATTATGATACATCAGCCTTCAGGCGGAGCGAGAGGTCAGGCTACGGAAATACAGATCGTTGCCGAAAATATTTTAAAGACAAAGAAAAAGCTCAATGAAATACTTGCGGCAAATACGGGTAAACCCTATGAACAGATCGTAAGAGATACCGAAAGAGACAACTATATGTCTGCTGAGGAAGCCCGTGAATACGGACTTATAGACGCTGTCATTACAAAACCCGTTCAGTAATATTTACAAATAAAAGCAAAGCGTGCTTCTGCGGCACGCTTTAGCTTTTCCAAATAGATTTTTATAAAAAGTTTTTCAAAAGAAAAACAAGGAGATGAAAAAATGCCGTCAAAATCGGACGATAGAAAACAGCTTAGATGCTCTTTCTGCGGAAAACCGCAGGATCAGGTAAAAAAACTCATCGCTGGAAGAAATGTATATATCTGCGATGAATGCGTCAAACTTTGCTCTGATATTATTTATGAAGAATATGATATGGAAAATGAGGAAAGAGAGACGGCTTCCCTTCCCAAGCCCGCGGAGATAAAGAAGATACTTGACGATTATGTGATTGGGCAGGAGGAGGCAAAAAAAGCCCTTTCGGTCGCGGTCTATAATCATTATAAGAGGATAATGTCAACGGACAGCAGCAATAAGGACGTGGAGCTTCAGAAAAGCAATATCCTTATTGTCGGCCCCACGGGAGTAGGAAAGACGCTCCTCGCGCAGACGCTTGCCAGAGTGCTTAACGTGCCCTTTGCCATAGCCGATGCTACGACGCTTACGGAAGCGGGATACGTCGGAGAGGACGTTGAGAACATACTTCTTAAACTCATTCAGGCTGCGGACTATGATATTGAAAGAGCCGAAAGAGGAATCGTTTATATCGATGAGATCGATAAGATCACGAAAAAATCCGAGAATGTTTCGATCACAAGGGATGTAAGCGGCGAAGGCGTACAGCAGGCGCTTCTTAAGATACTTGAGGGAACGGTTGCCTCCGTGCCTCCCCAGGGTGGAAGGAAACATCCCCATCAGGAACTTATACAGATAAATACGACGAATATCCTCTTTATATGCGGAGGCGCGTTCTGCGGACTGGAAAAAATAATACAGCAGAGAACGGGCGAAAAGGCCATAGGCTTTGGCGCAAAGGTGCAGACAAAGCATGATAATTCCTTCGACGAGCTTATGAAAAAGCTCCAGCCGCAGGATCTGCTCAAATTCGGACTTATTCCGGAGTTTGTGGGACGTGTGCCCGTAGTGGTTACGCTTCAGAGCCTTGACGAGGACGCGCTTATCAGGATACTCAGCGAGCCGAAAAACGCCCTTTTAAAGCAGTATAAATACCTTTTCGAGCTTGACGACGTTGAGCTTGAGTTTACGGACGACGCTGTCAGAGCCATAGCGAAACAGGCCGTGGAAAGGGAAACCGGCGCAAGGGGTCTCAGAGCCATTATAGAGGGATTCATTAACGATATAATGTTTGACATTCCTTCGGATAATACCATTGAAAAATGCATTATTACCGAGAACACGGTAAACGGGACATCCGGGCCTGAGATAATCCGCAACGAAAATAAACTTCCCATAAAGGAAAGAAGAAAAACTCAGGATAAGGATTCGGCGTAAAACTTAAGAACGATTTTTCGACAATATATAAACTCCGGTGTTTGTGCATCGGAGTTTTTTGTGTTATTATAATAATCAGTAATGATCAGAGGTGATTAGCTTGACTGGAGAATACAGACACAGCCTTCCGCTCATTCCGCTTAACGGAATAGTGGTTTTCCCGAATATGATAACCAGCTTTCCCGTCGGAAGAGAAAAATCGCTGAACGCCTTAAACAAGGCTTCGCGTGAATATAAAAACAAAGTTGTCCTTTCGGCTCAGAAAAAAATATCGGAGAGCGAGCCTGAAAAGGGAAATATATACAGGGTCGGAGTTATAGCGTCGGTTAAGCAGACGCTTATGCTTCCCGGAAACGCAACGCATCTTATTGTCGAGGGCATTAAAAGAGTCGTTATATCGGAAATAGTTGACGACGGAAATTGTCTTACGGCCTTTTATGATGAGGTGTCAAGGGATGAGAGCGAAACACATGACGAAATAACCGAGGCGTATATGCGAATAGTTTCGGACACTTTCAGCCAATATTATAAAATGACCGGCAATGCGGGATCCCATGATTCCGTTGCGAATGTGGTAAACGCCACAAAGCCGGGAAATCTTGCCGATATAATATGTTCGGCAATGACAATGCCCGCTGAGGAAAAGCAGAAATTCCTTGAAATGTTCGATCCCGTGGAAAGACTTAAAAATGTTTTTGGAAAACTTCAGAGCGAGATAAACATTCTCGGCCTTAAAAAACAGATCGAGGCAAAGGTCAAAAAGAGGATGGAAAAAAGCCAGAGGGACTATTATCTCCGTGAGGAGCTTAAAGCTATAAGGGAAGAGCTCGGAGAAAAGGACGACGTTCAGGACGAAATTAAAAAATATACGGAAATGCTCGGGGAAAAGGATCCTCCCGAAAGGGTGAGAAAAGTTCTTGAGAACGAAATACAAAGACTTGCCAGAATACCGTTAACGACTCCGGAGGCCAATGTGGCAAGAAATTACATCGAATATGTGCTTTCTCTGCCGTGGAAGGAAACGACCGAGGACAACAGGGATATAGTAAAGGCCGAGGAAATACTTGAAAACGACCATTACGGCCTTAAGGACGTGAAGGAAAGAATTGTGGAGTATCTTGCCGTCAGGATGAATACGGAGGAAACAAACTCAACCATTCTCTGTCTTGCCGGACCTCCGGGAGTTGGCAAAACATCGATAGCTAAATCAATAGCGAGGGCGCTTAACAGAAAATATGTAAGGATGTCCCTCGGAGGAGTAAGGGACGAAGCGGAGATAAGAGGACACAGGAAAACATATGTCGGAGCAATGCCCGGAAGAATAATATCGGCCATGAGGCAGGCGGGAACGGTGAACCCTCTTATGCTTCTTGACGAGGTTGATAAGCTTGCTTCATCCTATCAGGGGGACCCGGCTTCGGCTCTGCTGGAAGTGCTGGATTCTGAACAGAACGGAGCTTTCAGGGATAACTATATAGAGGTGGATTATGACCTTTCCAAGGTGCTGTTTATATGCACGGCCAACGATATATCATCCATTCCTCCGGCTCTCAGAGACAGGATGGAAATATTGGAGATATCGGGATACACAGCCGAGGAGAAAAAACAGATAGCCATAAGGCACCTTATTCCGAAACAGCTTAAGGAAAACGGACTGAAAAAGAGCCAGATATCCATAACAGAGCCCGCGGTGGAGTCGATAATAAGCTATTACTGCCGTGAGGCCGGAGTAAGAAAGCTGGAAAGGATAATAGGCAAGCTGTGCCGCATCGCCGTAAAGGAAATACTTTCGGGAAACAAGAAATCCATAAGGATAAGCGAAAAGAATATTGAAAAATATCTTGGAAAGCCCAAATACAGGCTGGGAGACGCGGTTGAAAGCCCGCAGATAGGCCTTGTAAGGGGGCTTGCATGGACAAGCGTAGGAGGAGAGACCCTCCTTGTGGAGGTAAACACAATGAAGGGCAGCGGAAAACTGGTTCTCACTGGAAATATGGGAGACGTAATGAAGGAATCGGCAAAGGTCGCTCTTTCATACATACGCTCCAGAGCGTCCGAGTTTGGCATTAACGAGGAGTTTTACAAGGATACGGACATAAGCCTGCACATACCCGAGGGAGCGGTGCCGAAGGACGGCCCTTCGGCCGGAATAACCATGACTACGGCAATGGTCTCGGCTCTTACTAATATAGCCGTAAGGAACGATATAGCCATGACCGGAGAGGTGACAATAAGGGGCAGGGTGCTTCCGATAGGAGGACTCAATGAAAAGGTCCTCGCGGCTAAAAGAATCGGAATATCCAACATTATTGTTCCTGAGGCCAATTCATCCGATATAAGCGAGATGCCCGAAGAAATAAAGAATGGGATGAATTTTATTTATGTTAAGGAAATGAGCCAGGTGCTGGAAAGCGCTTTGACAGGAGGATTTTAAATGAAAGTGAACAACGTATCGCTGGCGGCTGTCGGCGTAAAAATGAGCCAGTACCCTGACGACGGCAAGCCGGAGATAGCTTTTGCCGGAAAATCCAACGTGGGAAAATCGACGCTTATAAACGCTATGATCGGCCGAAAGGCGCTGGCAAGGACAAGTTCCCAGCCGGGAAAAACGAGGACAATAAACTTTTATAATGTGGAGGATATACTCTATTTTGTCGACCTTCCCGGATATGGTTACGCTAAAGCGCCTCGAACGGAGATTGAAAAATGGGGAAAGATGATAGAGGAATACCTCAATAAGAGGGAGACTTTAAGAGGAATAGTAATGCTTGTGGACATCCGCCACGAGCCGGGAGAGAATGACAGGCTTATGTATGACTGGCTCAAGCATTACGGATATGACATAATAATCGCGGCGACAAAGAAAGATAAGATCAAGCGCTCCCAGATACAGAAACAGCTTTCGCTTATTAAAAATACGCTCAAACTCGCTCCGGAGGACAGGCTGATAGCCTTTTCCGGGGAGACTAAAGACGGAGTCGAGGAGCTTTGGGAGGAGCTTGAAAAACTTATAGGATATGAAAAAACGGAGGCGAAGTAGGATGAAGCTTCATTTGTCCAGTAAAAACAAAATGCTTGGCGGAGTATGCGCGGGCATAGCCGAGACGATCGGCGTTGATCCATCCTTTGTGAGGATAGGCTTTTTTATCGCGGGACTGTTTCTTCATATGGCGCTTGTCATTATATATATAGCTATGTGGGCGCTGCTGCCAAGGGAATAACGGGGGAAATATGAAACGTGAATATATGATAGAGGCCTGTACGGGAAAAAGCATAGACGTAAAGGCGGGAGAAACTATAACGGTTATTGATGTCGAAGGAGGCCAGGTGGCGGATTTTTTTGCCGAATGTAAAGGCTGTCCTGATGAGTTCCTGTCGACCGGAGTTACGATAGACTGCAATGAGTCACTGAAGCTGGAAGAGGGAAGCGTTATTTATTCAAATCTTTACCGGCCGATGCTGAAAGTGCTCTATGATGATGTTGGTGAGCATGATTTGCTTCATCCCTGCTGCCGGAAGGAAATGTATGATTTCTTTTATCATAATGGGGAAGGACATCCTAACTGCTTGGACAACATAAACAAGAGCCTCGGCGGTAAGAGACCGATAATACATCCGGTCAACCTGTTTATGCATACAAAAATAAACGAAAACGGCACAATAGAAGTGATGAAGCCTCTCTCCAAAGCCGGAGATAAAATAATTATGAAGGCTGAGATGGATTTAAGACTTGGCATAGCGTCCTGTAGTGTGTCAGAAAGCGACTGCAACGGCGGACGGTGTACTCCGATAAAGGTAATAATAGGGGATTAAAAGATAAAAGGCGTTTCCGAATGGATACGCCTTTTTGTGTCTCAGCCGTAGGATGTAAACTGAATTGGATCCATCAGCATTGAGCCAAGATATACGGTATAGTGAAGATGGGGACCGGTCACGAGTCCAGTGGAGCCTGCCAGAGCGACGACCTCGCCCTGAACGACACGTTCGCCTTCCTCCGGAAATATTTTTTGCAGATGATTATATACGACCGTATACCCGTCATCGGTCTCAAACTCCATCACGTTGCCATAGGTCTCCGATGTATGTATGTCCGTAACCGTTCCCGTTTTTACGGCGTAAACAGACTGACCCTCATCGGCGGCTATATCTATGCCGTTGTGGTATTCGTCCACGTCCAGAACCGGATTGACACGGCTTCCGCAAAAAGATGTTACGACCCCGTCATCCACCGGGTCAATCCATGATTCTTCTGCTACCAATGATTCGGCTATTCGGGAGGCGGATCCTGCTGAGACTCCTCATCGCCGGAAAAGCCGTCGGCGGAGACGGGAGCTTCATTTTCATTTTTCATATCCTCATCTATTTTCGCATCCCCGTCATCTTTTTCATCATCGCCGTAATCGAACATACATCTGACAAATTCGTCTATGTTTGCCCGTAGTCCCTCCTGCGGCGTAAAATCCTCAAGGACATTCCTGCCTATGAACTCAGAGGCGCGCGCTCTTAAACTTTCCGATGACGAGCCGCCGACAAAACTTATTATCATAAAAAACGCGCAAAGTATGACGGATACGGAAAGCTGGCGTCCAAGCCTTTCAGAGGATTCCGCGGAATAACGTCCGGATTGTCTGCGACGCGGATGGGGAGGCAAACGCCTTGACGCTTTTTTCATAAACCCACTTCCGATTGATTTATCAATTAATTATATGGGACTTGTACCTGGTATATGACTGGGCTTTATAACGGCGGGAAAAAGAACAGAAAAAAGAACATAAAAAAGAACATAAAAAAGAACAGTAGAAAAACAAGAGAACAAAAGAAAAAGACGTCCGTTAAGGACGCCTTTTCCCTCCGATCATATAATGAAACTGCAAGCAAGTCTGATAACATTCGCAGCTGTGCCGCGTATTGACCTCAGCATATAAAGCGAGGTCTCCTTTGTCTGGACGTAAGCATCCGAGATGCCTGAAGCAATGCTGTTTGCCGCGGCGGAGGATTTTCTTGCCGCGAACAGGCTGGCCCCAAGCGTAGCCTCTATAACCGCGCAGAATTTGTCGGAGAAGGAAACGACCATCGATTCCTTAAACCTGGGTCTGCTGAGGGAAATACAGGGCCACATATGGTTAACAATAGCGTCTTTTTCTATTTCGTTTAACTCAAATATTCTTTCGGAATTTTCCAGAGCTCTAAAAGGGTGGTTTTTAAGTAACTTTTGTCCGTTTTCATCAACACTTGTATTTTCAAAGAAATAAAGGTCATGCATAAGTCCGGCCCTTGCGGCTGAACGGAAATCCCATCCTAATTTCCTGCACAGGCAATAGCTGTAATAGGAAACATTGAGGGAATGCTGGAGCCTTGTAGTGAAGTGATGGTGCTTATAGCCGCCGAGGGAAGAAACCTCGCCGTTTTCGAGTATCCCGGCGACACAGTTGCGGAATGTGACTGCTTTGGTATCGTTTTCATCATACATATCGAATTTTGATCCAGTTATTTTTACCATTCGTCTACCTTCCCAGTAATTTTTTTATTCTCCTAAACGGAGAAAGAAGGAAAGTCGGGAAAAACCCCGTATTTATCCTCCGTAAATATTATATCACATCAGTCAAGGCCTTTCTACAGCTTTTTAATTAAAAAATTTGGCGCCTGCGCGCCAGATTTAATAAAAACATCCGGTTTGAATCATTCCTTTGTGAGAGAAATAAGTTCGGCCTCAACATATGAGGCGAGATCCTCCGGATTAATTATTATCTGACAGCCCCTTTGACCGGCGCTGATGCTTATCTCGTCAAACAATATCGCCGTCTCGTCAATATATGTGGGAAACTTTTTCTTCATCCCGATGGGAGAACAGCCGCCCCTTATATATCCCGTAAGCCCGAGGAGCTCCTTGACATGTATCATATCGACCTTTTTGTTTTTTGATACCGAAGCGGCCTTTTTAAGATCAAGTTCCTCATCGACCGGTATGCAGAAAACTACCGGGCCGGTCTTGTCGCCCCGTGTAACAAGGGTTTTGAATACCTGCTCGGCCGGTATGCCAAGAACCTGGGCGGCGTGATGTCCCGAAAGATCGCTTTCGTCATATTCGTATTCCCTGGATGAGTATGATATGCCTGCGGCGTCAAGAAGACGCATGGCGTTTGTCTTAGTCATAAAATTATCCTCCATGTATATAAAAAAGTTTTAATTTGATTTTTTTGTGCTATAATTACTGTAAACGCAATTTTAATTATATACATAAGGAGCTGAATTTCAATGAAAAGATTTCTGGTTGAGTTTGCGATGGGCACTGACCTCCACGGACAGAACGTGACAAAGGCTGCCTGCAAGGCCGTAAGAAACGCTATTTCCAACTGCTGTTTATGCGGAATTTCCGACTGCCTTGGCATAGAGGATCTGGACAACCGTATGCATATACATGTAAAACTCGGATCAACGGCGCCCGAGGCGATAGACGTTGAAAAGGTAAAAGCTGAGCTTCCCCTCGGAACGGTGGACGTTGAGTGCGTTCCCGGGGGAATGCAGTGCGAAGGACTCCATGTGGACGAGTTTGGCGAGGGAGATAAGGTGACAATGGTCATAGCCGCCCTTACGGTATATATCAAAGACTGATAAAGAACGGATTTAAAAGCGGATGGCAGCAATATGCTTTCCGCTTATTTTTATGTGTCTAAATACGAGGGAACAAATTAAAAATTTGATTTATTGACAAAATCCGATTTCGGATTTATAATAAAACCGATTTCGGATTTCAATAAGGGGGAATGATAATGGACGACGCGAAAAAAATAATGAACGAATATGACCGTATTATGAAAAGGCAGGATGACCTGTATCACGATTATGCTTCAAAATTCGGCCTGTCAGATATATCGTTCTGGATACTTTATGTTTTATGTGAATCGGATAAAGTTTATACGCAAAACCAGATAGCCGATCTCTGGCACTTTCCGAGGCAGAGCATAAACTCCGCCGTCAGTTCCCTTGTAAAACAGGGATATGTCTCGCTTGAAAAACTGTCCGCCGGAAACAGCAAGGCAATAAAGCTGACAGAGGACGGCAGGGATTTCTGCGGACGGGTCATAGATCCTGTTTTTGAGCTTGAGGAACGGGCGGCGCTTAAAATGACGGACGAGGAGAGGAAAATGTTTGTCAAGCTGTCCGAAAGGCTCTGCGATCTGCTTGAAGAGGAATTTAAACAGACATTTCCGGAGGAATAACTATGAAGCTGATATTGAAATTTTTAAAGCCGTACCGGGCGCTTACGGTATTCGTAATTATAGCGGTTTCGCTGGACGTTGCCGGAGGACTTCTTATACCTACGATAACCGCGGACATAATAAACTACGGCGTCGGCGGAGGAAATTTTGAATATATCATAAGACAGGGACTGCTTATGGCGCTTGTGTCGCTGCTGACCGGCATATCCGCTCTCGTGGGCAGCAGTCTCAGCGCGAGCCTTTCCGCGAAGCTGGGACGGGATATACGAAACGCCGTGTATGACAGATCTCTGATATTTTCGGCATCGGATATGGAGGACATAGGGGCGGGCTCCATGATAACAAGGACGCTCAGCGATATAAACATAATCCAGCAGTCTTTGGTCATGGTCATACAGATGATTTTGCCGGTTCCGGCGGTCTGTATTTTAGGCGTTTATATGGCTTTCAGAATAGACAGGGCCATGGGATGGCTTCTTACGGCTGTTACGGCGCTTATAATATGTATGGCGTATTTTGTCATAAAAAGGGCGGCGCCGCTGTTTGAGAGACTGCAAAAGTTCCTTGACAGGATGAATGTGGTAATCCGGGAAAACATTACGGGAGTGCGTGTAGTAAGGGCCTTTAACAAGGAAAAATATGAGGAAAAAAGAATGAGAGGCGTTTTTGGAAGCTACAGAGACGTTTCCGTAAAAGTCAACCGTCTTTTTGCCGGGCTTGAAAGCACGGCGCTGATGGTGATAAACCTTGTTATAGTAGCGATACTTTTCATAGGCGGAAACAGGGCCGGAATGGGATATATGGAGATAGGAGATATTACAGCCTTAAGCGAGTATGCCATTCTTATTCTGTTTTACCTTATTATGGCGCAGATGGTTATGATAACGCTTCCCAGATCCCTTGTATGCGTTGAAAGGATAAGAGAGGTCCTTGAGAAAGAGCCGGAAATAAACGATCCGGAGACGGAAGATGAGGCAGAGGACAGCCAGGGGGAAGACGTGATCAGATTCGACAATGTCAGCTTCCGCTTTTCCGACGCTGACGAGAATACCCTTGACGGCATTACTTTCGGATGCAAAAAGGGACGCACGACAGCTATAATCGGAAGCACGGGAAGCGGAAAATCCACCATAACAAAGCTGGCGCTGAGGTTTCACGACGTTACCGGCGGAGCCATACTGCTCAACGGAAAAGATATAAGAAAGCTCAGGCAGGAAAGCCTCAGGGAAAGAATAGCCTATGTTCCCCAAAAAGCGTGGCTGTTTTCAGGAACAATAGCGGACAACCTCCGCTATGGAAACAAGAACGCATCTGAGGATGATATGTGGAACGCCCTTGATACGGCACAGGCGGATTTTGTGCGAGGGCTCAGCGACGGACTTGACGCTGTGGTGGCTCAGGGAGGAACGAATTTTTCGGGCGGCCAGAAGCAGAGACTTTCCATAGCCAGGGCGTTTATGAAAAAATCTGATCTGTATATATTTGACGACAGTTTTTCGGCACTGGATTTCAAAACCGACGCGGCTCTCAGAAATGCGCTTAAAGCAAAGCTGAAGGACGGAGCTGTTTTGATAATAGCCCAGAGGATAAGCACGATAGTAAACGCGGACAACATAATAGTGCTTGAAAACGGAAAAATAGCGGGAATGGGAACGCATACGGAACTGATGGAAAGCTGTCTTGTGTACCGCGACATAGCAAGATCTCAGATGAAAGGGGATGAGTGCTTTGGCTGATTATGAATTTCAGGAAAATGAAATGGACGATTTTGACACTTCCGTGCCGAAAAACGCAGGGAAAACTATAAGACGTCTCTGGAATTCGGTAAGCGACCAGCATGGCAGGCTTCTCATTGTTATCATTTCCGTTGTATTTTATACTTTGCTTTCAGTTATTGCTCCGCTTTACAGCGTACATATAGTCGATCTGCTTTGGGAGAGGATACAGGCGGCGTTTTCCGAAGGCATGATGTTTTCGGTGACTTGGGAGGACGGTGGAAAAAGCATAGCGATTCTCCTTGGCATATATCTTGCCACGGGAATATTTTATATCATACAGTCATTTCTTATGGCGAGCTTTGCCGAGAATCTCAGTTTCAGGCTGAGAAAAGAAGTAAGCGAAAAGCTCAATCGGCTTCCGCTGGCGTTTTTTGACCGAAACAAACCAGGAGCGGTACTCAGCAGAATAACCAATGACCTTGATAAAATGTCGGAGGCGTTCCAGACAGGGGTATTAAGGCTGTTTACGTCCGTCGGAATGATAGTTGGCTCAATAATTATGATGTTCAGGTTCAGCATAACATTGACGGCCGTATTTATAATCTTTATGGGAATAGCTCTTTACGCCACGAAAATAGTCGCCGCAAAGACCCTTGACTCGGCTCTCAAACGTCAGGAAGCGGTTGGAAAGGTGACGGCTCTTGTTGAGGAAAGCTACAGCGGAAGAATGATAATAAAAGCGTTTAATCAGGAAAAAAACAGCTCGGAACGCATGCATGCCGCCGCGGAAGAAGTGGCGGAAGCGTCCCAAAGGGCTGACTTTATGATAAACGCCATCAATCCGGGCATACGAATGATAAACAGGATAGGCCAGATAATAATAGCGGTTCTCGGAGGAAGGATGCTCCTTGGCGGAAGTATGACCGTAGGAGTTTTCCAGGCGTTTTTCCAGTATGTCAACCAATCGGCGGAGCCGCTTACAGAGCTGGCGTTTATGGTAAATTCCATGCAGTCGTCGCTTGCTTCGCTTGAAAGGATATATGAGATACTGGACGAGGAAGAAATATCTCCCGAGCCGGAAGAAGCGGAGAAAGTTGAAAGAGCGTCCGGGCAGGTGGATTTCAGGCATGTCAGATTTGGATATACGCCTGAAAGGATCATTATGGAGGACATAAACTTTTCAGTCAGGCCGGGGCAGAAGATCGCCATTGTCGGAAGCACCGGAGCGGGAAAGACTACTCTTATAAATCTGCTCATGCGGTTTTACGATATAAACGGAGGAAAAATCCTTCTGGACGGAAAAGATACGTCAAAATTAACAAGAAAGAACCTCAGGGAGAACCTCGGCATGGTCTTGCAGGATACTTGGCTGTTTGAGGGAACCATAGCCGAAAATATAGCATATGGAAGGCCGGAGGCGTCAAGAGAGGAAATAATAGCCGCGGCAAAGGCGGCGAGGGTAGACTTTTTCGTCCGTACCATGCCAAACGGCTATGATACGATGCTCAGCAACGACGCGGACAACATATCCATCGGACAGAGGCAGCTCCTGACCATAGCAAGGGTGTTCCTATGCGACCCGGCCGTGCTTATACTTGATGAGGCCACATCCAGCGTGGACACGAGAACGGAGATAGAAATAGGCAAGGCAATGAAAAGTCTTATGAAGGGCCGTACAAGTTTTGTCATTGCCCATAGGCTTTCGACCATAGTTGACGCCGACCTCATATTGCTTATGCAAAACGGGAGCATCATAGAGCAGGGCACCCACGAGTCCCTGCTTAAGGCAAACGGAGCCTATGCGGAGTTATATAACAGTCAGTTTGCCATCTCAGATGAAAGCTGATAAAAAACCGAAAATATAAACCGCCCGCTGTTTTGGAACGCGGGCGGTTCTGTCTGTCGAAAATGAAAAATTCATTTTCCCGAGAAGGTCGCTTTTCTTTTTTCGATAAATGCGGTTATGCCTTCCTTGTAGTCGGAGGTGTGGGTAAGCTCGGTCTGAAGACGGCATTCGATTTCAAGGAATCTCTCAAAATCCTTATAAATGCTTTCAAACATAAGCCTTTTTAACGCTCTGTAGCTTTCAAGCGGTCCGGAAGAATATTTTTTCGCCAGCTCGAATGTCCTTTCCTCAAGCTCCTCAAGTGGACATACATCATAGATCATTCCGCATTCCAGAGCTTCTTTTGCGTCAACGCTGCGTCCGCTTGCCATCATTTCAAAGGCTCTCTGGGAACCGACGATCCTTGGAAGCAGGAAAGCCCCGCCGGTGTCGGGAATAAGCCCTATATTCACGAAGGCCTGCGTAAACTTGGCATTGTCAGCGGCGATAGTTATATCTGCGGCAAGGGCTATGTTGCATCCTGCTCCGGCCGCTGCGCCGTTCACCGCGGCGATTATTACTTTTGAGAGCTTTTTCATTTTAAGAGCCATAACGCCCGCAAGCTCAAAAACCTCCTTAAGCGGTTCATCCGATCCGCCAAGATGTTTGTTGAAAAATCCGATATCCCCTCCGGCACAGAAAGCCTTGCCGTTGCCGGTTATAACAGTGACTTTGATTTCGTCGTCTTCCTCGCAAATATCGAGGGCGTCAATTATTTCGGAGGCCATGGTGATATCGATGGAATTATACTTTTTTGGGGCGTTTAAACGGATGAAACCGATAGAATCCCGCTTTTCAAGTTTTATAACACTATAATCCATAAAAAAACCTCCTTCGCAAATGTCCGTACAGCCGAAAACAGCCAAAAGGAAAAGTATTTTATAAGATTATTATATAATTGTATTTATAAAAAAACAATTATATTATGATAAATAATATAAAAAAATTAACTATTTTACGCTTCAAAAATATTTCCGGCGAGATCTTCGGCTTTTTTTGCGTAATATTCAAAAGCCTCCGGAAATTCCCGGTTTTTTATGGCTTCCCTGCCGCCGGCGTCCAGGGAGTATATACCCTTTGACACCTTTTTGAACCATCCGTAGTGGTTCCTGCTCAAAATATATCCGGCGTTTTCTATGCCTGTAAGCCTTGATATTTCTGAAGGAGAGGCTTCTTTAAGAATGTCAAGCAGACAAAGGACAAAAATGCTTTTCTCGCGGTAAGCGGTCAGTATTTTTTTTCTGCTTACGCCGCCGACGGTGGTACGCATGTTTCTTGATTGCAATTCCCTGTTGAGCTCGTTTTTCTTCCGTGAGTTTTTTGAATCATCGGAAATATGGGGGACGGAAACGACCTCCACTGTCTTAAGGGGGCTGTCAAGGGCAACGGTCATTATGCCGATATTCAGTTTTTTCATCAGCCTGAGCATGTCGTTCCACTGAGCTCCCTTAGCTCCTTTTTTAGGCCTTGGTATGACCGCAAAGACTAAATCGGTCATTGATTGACGCTCAAGCGCCTGATATACGAGCTTAAGACAAAAGCTCTTTTTAAGCTCAGCTATGACCGTTTCGCCGTTTTTGTTCGCGACAAGGTCGCAGGACTTGACTTCAGCCTGCACGTCGTATCCGAGGGAAGTGAAATAGCTGCGGATAGGCTCATAAAGATCTGATTCTTTAAAATCGCTCATATCATTTACCCATAAATTCTTCTATTTCTTTCGTCGTCTTCATAAATCCATCGGAAAGCAGCTCGCAGCCGTTTTCCGTAACAAGCGCGTCGTCTTCCGTTCTTATTCCTATGCCGTATTCCTCTATATAAAGCCCAGGCTCGACGGTGAGAACCATTCCCGGCACAAGAGTCCTGTCTCCGTATCTGCCTATGTCATGTGTCTCGGCTCCGAGATAGTGGCTTACTCCGTGGAAATAATATTTGGAAACTTCCTCGGGAGAAGAAACAAGGCCGAGATTTTTAAGCTCCTCAAAATAAAACTCCTTAAGAGTCTCATTGAGCCTTGAAAATTTTACGCCCGGTCTTATGGTTTCGATAACTCTGCGCTGTCCCTCGAGGACAATGTCATATATCTGCTTCTGAAGAGGCGTGTATTTTCCGTTTACCGGGAATGTCCTCGTTATATCCCCGCAGTACCAGCCGTACTGGGCTCCGCAGTCCACAAGAACAAGGTCGCCGTCCTTTGTCATACAGTTGTTTTTGCTGTAATGGAGTATCGTGCCCCTTTCGCCGGAGGCAACTATGGTTTTAAACGCCTTGTCTGTCACGCCGTTTTTGGTAAGCACAAAGTCAAAATAGGCTTCAAGCTCGTATTCATACATACCGGGTCTCGCGTTTTTCATCATTGCCTCAAGCCCGTCGGTGGTGATTTTAACGGCTTTTCTCATAAGGTCAAGCTCATAGGGCTCTTTGATCATACGCAAATCGGCGAAAAAAGGATAGGCGTCTATCATATCAACGGCTGGATATTTTTTTCTGAACTCGTTGGCGAATTTGAGAGATTCGCTTTCGACGGCGTCCCATTCTCTGTTTTCCAGATCAATATATATGTGCTTTATATTGTTTTTGAATACCGTGTCGGAAAGGTCGCCGTAAAATTTATCCAGATAGGATATTTCCTCTATTCCGGATTCAAGACGGGCCTCATCCTCGGTCATATTGGCGCCTACCCATTTTGCCAGATAGCCATTGTCCCTTTCGATGTAAAGAGTTGCGCTTCTGGCGGATTCGGTCTTTAAAAACATTATTATCTGATTTTCCCTGTCAATGCCGGTGACATAATAAAAATTTCTGTCCGGAGAAAACTCATATTTCTCGTCTCCTCTTTTATATGGAGCATGTCCGGCAAAAAGTATGAGCACCGAATTGTCAAGCATCCTTTTAAATACTTTGTTTCTGTTGTTTGTTACAAATTCCGTTTTCATATATATCAACTCCCTGCTGATGTTTAAAATATATGTCACATGATTTTTATTGATTATATCATAAAAACTGATATAATCAAACAAAATGGAGGTTAAGATATGAATAGGGTTTCATTATATAAATGTGATGATTATGAATATGCAAAGGTAAAGGAATGCGTAAGGAAGGCCTTTGACGATTTCGGCGGAATAAAAAATTTTGTCAAAGACGGCGAAAGGGTAGTGGTAAAGCCGAATCTTGTTATGAGAAAATCACCAGATTCGGCAGCCACGACACATCCGGCTGTTGTGAGAGCCGTGGCGGAGCTGGTCAAGGAGGCGGGCGGAACGGCTGTCATAGCTGAAAGCCCGGGAGGGCCGTTCAATGAAATGCTGCTTAAATCGATATACAGAGGCTGCGGCATGGATGAGGCGGCAAGACTCTCGGAGGCGGAACTCAGCTTCAATACGGAGACGGAGGAGGTGCCGTTTTCCAAAGGGCTTTTGCTGAAAAGAATAAGCGTTGTAAGCGAAATACTGAAAGCCGATAAAGTCATCAGCGTCTGCAAGCTGAAAACCCATGGTATGGTTAAAATGACCTGCGCCGTAAAAAATATGTTTGGAGCCATACCGGGAACTATGAAGGCCGAATATCATCTTAACAGGTCAAATATAACCGATTTTGCCAACGCGCTCATAGATATATGCCTGCTTGTAAAGCCGGCCTTTACCGTGGTGGACGCTGTGGAATGCATGGAAGGAAACGGACCCACCGGAGGAAATCCGAGACACGTAGGACTTATAGCTGCCTCTGACGATCCGTTTACGCTCGACATAGCTATGGCCGGTGTTATTAATATTGCTCCAAAGGATATACCGGTATGCGCGGAAAGCGTAAAAAGAGGTCTGTGCCCGTCAAACGCCGGGGATATAGAATTTATAGGAGGAAGGCTCTTGGACTTTGCCGTAAGGGATTTCGCCGTTCCAAAGACCAAGCCTATAAATGTTACGGAAAAAATGCCGAAAGCGATGTATAGGTTTGTGAACGACATTCTTCAGCCGCATCCGCAATTTGACCATAATAAATGCGTTGGATGCGGAAGATGCGCGCAGAACTGCCCGCCAAATGCCATCACTATGGAAAACGGGTCGCCGGAGCTTGACAGGAAAAAATGCATACGGTGTTTTTGCTGTCAGGAGCTTTGTCCCGCGGTGGCAGTTGACATAAAACGTCCGCCTTTATACCGGATTATTTCCTCGCTGTAAACCGGTGTAAGGATTTAGTCGCAATAATTCATATAAAATCAATAAATCAACAAAAATTTATTGACTTCATTTATTTTCAGTGATAATCTTAATTAAAGACATTAAACGGTCAATTAAAATTTTTTATTTATATGGAGGTAAACAATTATGAAATTCACATCAACACCTAAGGCTCCCGCTGCCATCGGACCTTACTCACAGGCTGTTTCCGTAAACGGACTTTTATTCACATCAGGACAGGTAGCTTTTGACCCCGCTACAGGAGATGTAGTAGGAACGACTATCGAGGAGCAGGCTGCTCAGGTTTGCAAAAACCTCGGCGCGCTTCTTGAGGAAAACGGACTCGGATATGAGGATGTTGTTAAAACTACATGCTTCCTTGCTGATATGGGAGACTTCGCGGCATTCAACGAAGTATACGGAAAGTATTTCACAGGAAAACCCGCTCGTTCATGCGTGGCTGTAAAGACTCTTCCCAGAAATGTTCTCTGCGAGATCGAGATCATCGCTGAAATGAAGTAATAACGAAAACCATATAGCAGGACGCTCCAAAGGCAGATAAACGGTCTGAGGAGCGCCCTGTTTTATTATAGGCCGAAAAGACCCGGATGAGTACGATAGAGTTTTCCGAAAGAGAAAGGAAAACGAACGAAATATAAACCACCCGCTATGCGCGCGACGAAAGACATAAAAAATCACCTTCCAATTATAATAGGGTCGTTCAGGCCGTTATTAAAGGGAAGGTGATTTTTATTCATAAGTTAATCCTTTTTTTTGTTAAGATTTTTAAAATTCCTTATGTGCATATAGACGGTGTTTTTTGAAATGCCAAGCATCGACGCTACCTTTACGACGGCGTCTTTCATATTGAATATTCCGTCGGAGTACAGAGAAAAGATTATTTCCCTGTTCCTGTTTACCGCCTGAATACTTCTGTCGGCAAATATACGGTCTCTGGCAGCCGTAAGCTTTTCGGCGATAAGCTCATCTACGTTTTCGGCAAGAGTCTCGTTTATAACATTTTCTTTCTGTGCCGGATCCGGATTGATGGAATCAAAGAAAGCGTATACTGGCGAGTCCATATAAAAGTTTATGCAAAGCATGCCAATAACTTTTCCGTGTTTTCCCTTTATGGCGTTCGTGCAGGATTTCAACGGCTTTCCGGAAACGCTTTTGTTATAATATGTAATGTATCTAAAATCTGGATTTCTTTTGATGTCATAAAGCATTTTCAAACCAAAGTCGGTGATGGGAGAACCCTCTTTTCTTCCGGAATGGTTATGCACGATTTTTATTACGGAGTGGTCAAAGCTGGCAAAGCTGTGAACGACAAGCTCGTAGCAGCTCCCGAGATATGCCCCGAGACCCTCCGCCAGGTCACAATATTCTTCAAGTATAAGTTTGTCAAATTCCGTCAGTGTCACAGGTAAATGCTCCATAATATATCTCCTTTACGATAGATACCGGTAAGTAAACGTTTAGAAAATACTTAGTTTTAGCAAAACATATTAAAAACAAGGTCAAGTTAATATTTCTTATAGACATATTATATAGTAATATATTGAAAATGTCCAGACGTTATACGTTTGCTTTGTGATTAATATGAAAAAAATTTGAATATTCCAGTATATTTGACCAATATTTTTGGGTTGATAGCTTTTTTTGTGTAGAGTATAATTGTTCTGAGACCGCGCCGGCAGAAAATGCCGGAAAAGAAGCGGTTTCATCCGCCTTAAGACGCAGGGCGCTGACTTTCAGACCGCCTTTTGCGCCGTTAAACATACTGTGGTATGCCGAATAAACATAAAAAACAAATAAAAGCGTATTTTTAACACAATTACGACGGAAAATGTGGTATAATAAAATTTTAGTAAACGGCTTGAGCAAGGCAGCAACCGATGTCTGATAAGCCGTTTGCGCATCCCGGCTCAGTGCCGGGAAACTAAAAAAGAGGGAGACCTCATAAAAGCGCGGGCCGTATCCGTGAAATACCGGCAGAGACGGATGGCGTTTTGGCGCTTCTACATATATTAAAATTGCCGGAAAAGCCCCTGAAGGGGACAAAAGCTTAAAAACTTGCAGAGGTGAAATGAATGAGTGATATGCTCAGAATAGGAATCGATATAGGCTCTACAACGGTAAAGGTCGTTGTGATAAATGAAAAGGACGAGATGCTTTTCAGCAGATATGAAAGACATTATTCGGAAATACTTGAGACCGTGAAAAAGCTGGTAAGCGAGGCGCATGACGAGATTGGCGACGCCTCAGTGTCGGCAATGATCACGGGAAGCGGAGGAGTGGCGCTTTCCGAGGCGGTCGGAATACCGTTCATACAGGAAGTCGTAGCTACGGCAAACGCCATCGAGAGCGTAATACCCCAGACAGACGTCGCGATAGAGCTTGGCGGAGAGGACGCGAAGATCATCTATTTTGAAGGCGGAAACGCCGAGGAGAGGATGAACGGCATATGCGCCGGAGGAACGGGATCTTTCATAGATCAGATGGCAAGCCTTCTTCAGACCGACGCCGGCGGACTTAACGAGCTGGCGAAAAGCCATAAGATAATTTATCCCATAGCGTCAAGATGCGGCGTTTTCGCGAAAACCGATATACAGCCGCTTATAAATGAGGGAGCGGCAAGGGAGGACCTCGCGGCTTCAATATTCCAGGCCGTTGTCAATCAGACGATCAGCGGACTTGCCTGCGGAAAACCTATCAGAGGACATGTGGCGTTTCTCGGAGGACCTCTCCACTTCCTTTCGGAACTCAGGGAGAGATTTATAAAGACGCTTAAACTCACGGACGAGACGGCCATACTGCCTGAAAATTCCCATCTTTTCGCGGCTTTTGGCTCCGCCATATCGGCTGATGAGAAGGACGCAAGGCCGTTCTCGGAAATGATAGACAATATAGGAAAAAATAACACGCTTGCCGTTGAGATCGCCAGACTTTCTCCGCTTTTCAACGACGAGGAGGAATACAAAAAATTCAGCGAAAGGCATAAAAAGGCTTCCGTGCCGAAAAAAGAACTCTCCGAATACAAAGGAAACGCTTTCCTTGGAATCGATGCCGGTTCTACCACGACAAAGATCGCGCTTGTGGCTGACGATGGATCGCTGCTTTATTCGTATTATGCCGGAAACGAGGGCAATCCTCTTAAGGTCGTCATAAAATCGCTCAATGAGCTTTATGATATTATGCCCGATGGCGTGGAGATAAAATATTCATGCGTTACAGGCTACGGAGAGGGCCTTATAAAAGCCGCCCTTATGGTAGACCTTGGATATATAGAGACGGTGGCGCATTATAAAGCGGCGGCGTTTTTCAAGCCAGACGTTGATTTCATACTGGACATCGGCGGACAGGATATGAAGTGCATAAGGATAAAGGATGGAGTCATAGAAAGCGTGCTCCTTAACGAAGCCTGCTCGTCTGGATGCGGCTCGTTCATTGAGACATTCGCGAAGTCGCTGAATTTCAGCGTTCAGGATTTTGCCAAAGAGGCGCTTTTCGCTAAAAATCCCATAGACCTGGGCTCAAGATGCACGGTGTTTATGAACTCAAGGGTAAAGCAGGCCCAGAAGGAAGGCGCGGCGGTCAGCGATATTTCCGCCGGACTCGCCTACAGCGTTATCAAAAACGCTCTGCTTAAAGTAATAAAAATATCCGATCCAAAAGCGCTTGGAAAGAGCATAGTCGTTCAGGGAGGCACTTTCTATAACGACGCCGTGCTCAAGAGTTTCGAGCTTATTTCAGAAAGAGAGGCTGTGCGCCCCGATATAGCCGGAATAATGGGAGCCTTCGGAGCCGGACTTATCGCGAGAAACAAATATTCCGAGGATAAAAAGACGACTCTCATCAGCAGAGACGCTATGAACGCCCTTGAGATAAAAACAAGCCTTGTAAGGTGCGGCGGATGTACAAACAACTGCCTGCTTACAATAAACAATTTCTCCGGCGGAAGAAGATTTATTACCGGAAACAGATGCGAAAAGGGACTCGGAAAGGAAAAATCGTCAAAGGATGTTCCGAACCTGTTTGATTACAAGTTCCACAGGCTTTTTGACTATAAGCCGCTGGACGAGGACAAGGCGCCCAGAGGAGTTATCGGAATACCAAGGGTGCTCAACATGTATGAGGATTATCCTTTCTGGTTCACATTCTTTACGGAGCTTGGATTCTCTGTAAAGCTTTCGCCCGTATCATCAAAGAAGATATACGAGGAAGGAATGGAGTCCATCCCCAGCGAGTCCGTATGCTATCCGGCAAAGCTGGCTCACGGACATATAATGGATCTTATAAATGACGGCGTAAAGAGGATATTCTATCCCGGAGTGCCTTATGAAAGAAAGGACATTATGGCGGCGGACAACAATTATAACTGCCCCATTGTCGCTTCATATACGGAAAATATCAAAAACAACGTTGAAGAGCTTAGAACGGAAAACATAGAATTTATAAATCCTTTCCTTTCTCTGGCAAATAAGGACGTTGTCAAAAAAAGAATGTTTGAGGAGCTTTCCCGCTACGGCGTGGATAAAAATGAACTAAACAACGCCGTTGACAAAGGCTGGCAGGAATGGACAGCCTTCAGGGAGGATATGCATAAAAAGGGTGAGGAGACCCTTAAGTACATAGAAAGCCATAATATGACAGGTATCGTTCTTGCCGGAAGGCCGTACCACACGGATCCGGAGGTAAACCACGGAATACCGGAGCTTATCGCGAGCTATAATATGGCCGTGTTTACGGAGGATTCCGTATCGCACCTCGGACATGTGGAAAGACCGCTTGTTGTGAGGGATCAGTGGGCTTACCATTCAAGGCTCTATGAGGCGGCCGCCTTTGTAAAGACGAGGGACGACCTTGAACTTATACAGCTTAACTCCTTTGGATGCGGACTTGACGCCGTTACGACCGACGAGGTAAAGGACATACTTGTTGCCGCCGGAAAAATATATACGACGCTAAAGATCGACGAGGTAAGCAACCTCGGAGCGGCAAGGATACGAGTTCGTTCGCTTATCGCCGCTATCGAGGACAGGAAAGAAAAGAATATAAAACCCCGTGAGGGCGACGCTTCTCTCAAGAGGGTTATATTTACCAAGGAAATGAAGAAAAACTACACCGTGATCTGCCCCCAGATGGCGCCTCTGCACTTTGACGTGCTTGAAGCGGCGATGAAGGCATGCGGATTTAATATAGTAATGATGCCGGCGGCCGATCCCGGAAGCGTAGATTACGGCCTTAAATATGTAAACAACGACGCCTGCTATCCGGCGCTTATCGTAGTCGGACAGATGATGAAGGCTCTTAAATCCGGAGACTATGACCTGAATAAAACGGCTCTTCTCATTACTCAGACCGGAGGCGGATGCAGGGCGACGAACTACATCGGATTTATAAGAAAGGCGCTCAAAAACGCCGGAATGGAACAAATACCCGTTGTTTCCGTAAGCGCTCAGGGATTGGAGAAGAACCCGGGACTCAAGTTTACTCCAAAACTTCTCAACCATATGGTACAGGCGTTTGTGTACGGCGACCTGTTTATGAGGGTGCTTTACAGGACAAGGCCCTACGAGGCTGTTAAAGGCTCCGCCAACGCGCTTTATGACAAGTGGAACGAGAAAGTCAAGAGGGATATTGCAAAGGCCGACATCGGCACATTCAAGCAGAACCTTAGAGACATCGTAAAGGAATTTGACGAGCTTGAGCTGCTTGACATAGTAAAACCGAGAGTAGGAGTTGTAGGAGAAATACTTGTAAAATATCATCCCCTCGCCAACAACGACATTGTAGGACTGCTTGAAAGGGAGGGCGCCGAGGCCGTTGTTCCCGATATACTTGGATTCGGGCATTACAGCGCGTATAACTCCGTGCAGAAGGAGAAATATCTCGGTGGATCCTCAAAGGCAAGAACATTCTCAGGTATTGCCATAAAGGCGCTCGAGTATTATCAGAAACCTATGATCGAGGCTCTCAAGGCAAGTAAGCGCTTTGACGCGCCCGTAAACATTGAGACGCTGGGAGAGTACGCCGAACCCATTGTTTCACTCTGCAACCAGACCGGAGAGGGTTGGTTCCTTACAGGAGAAATGATGGAACTTATACATACCGGAGTAAACAATATCGTCTGCACCCAGCCCTTTGGCTGCCTTCCCAACCATGTCGTAGGAAAGGGAGTTATAAAGGAAATAAGAAGAAGGTATCCCCTCGCCAATATCGTTGCCGTGGATTATGACCCCGGAGCCAGCGAGGTAAACCAGCTCAACCGTATAAGACTCATGCTCGCGAGCGCATATAAAAATCTGGAAAAGACCGGAGCGCAGGCGTCCGGAAAATAAATTCTTAAGAATTAATAAAAATAGAGTATGTTTGATGCAATATGTGGTAAAATAAGTCTAATAAACCGGAGGAGATGATTTTCTATGAAAGAAGAAAGACTTGCGATATTAAGAATGCTCGAAAATGGCACCATAAGCGTTGACGAGGCGGAAAGACTTTTGAACGCCGTAAAGGAAACCGGAGATAAAATGGACTTTTCGGAAAGCCTTAATACTTTCTTTTCAAAAACGGGAGACGTGCTTGAAAAGGCAGGCCAGAAGGTAAAAAGCGCGGCCAAGACAGCCGGAGAAAAAGCTGAGGTCGCAAAACCGGAAATAATCAAGGCAGCCAAGGTAGTTAAGGAAAAGGTCGGCGAGACGGCGGATTCCATAATGGAGGACATAAAAAGAAGAAGAGCCGAAAGCGGCGACGGAGATGTTTTTGAGGGCGAATATAAGGAAAAGACAGACGAGCCCGAAAATCAGGAAGGCAAACCGGAAGAACAGACGGAAAGCACCGTTGACAAGGCCGTGCATGCCGAGGATTTCAATGAGGAACTTCGAGAGGCAGAGTTCAACAAAATGATGGGTCAGGCCGGAGAAGAGGCTTCCGGAGTCAGTGATACGGCCGAGGAAGATCCCATGCTCAGAGCGCAAAGAGAATGGGAAGAAATGAAAAAAAGTGAGGATAACGGAGAAGTAAGATGACAGGTAAAGCAAAACAGGAGGTCATAAGCTGGATAAAGACCATAATTATGGCCGTAGTAATAGCCCTGTTCATAAATTTCGCCGTAATCGTTAACGCCGAGGTGCCGACGGGTTCCATGGAAAACACGATAATGGCCGGAGACAGGGTCATAGCCTTAAGGCTTAGCTATCTTTTCGGCAGTCCTGAAAGAGGCGACGTAGCCATATTCAAATATCCGGACGCTCCTGAGGGAGAGACGGTTCTTTATGTAAAAAGGGTAATTGGGCTTCCCGGGGACACCGTGGAGATAATGGACGGAAATGTCTATATAAACGGTGAAGTCCTTGAGGAAGACTACATAAAGGAGACGACCATGGGGGATTTTGGCCCCTATGAAGTGCCCGAGGACTGCTATTTTATGATGGGTGATAACAGAAATAATTCCCAGGACTCAAGGTACTGGGAAAACAAATTTGTCGAGGAAGACGATATGCTCGGCAAGGTAATATTCAAATATTTCAAAAAGCCCGCCATTGTCAAATGATTTCAATGGCGGCTCTGACCGGGGCGGCTTCCGCTCCGGTTATTTTTAACGGAAAACAAAGCAGACGGCACTCGCCGGACGGAGCGTTTGAAAGATCGAGATTTTCGAGTATCGGGATACCTGCCCCAAGAAGTACGCGGTGGACGGGAAAGCCGTCGTCCGACATATCGTCGGCGCTCATACAGTCGATGCCTATAAGTCTTACTTTACGTTTAACGGCATATTCAGCCGCCTCGGCTGTCATAACGGCATTGGGCAGAGAACTGTCCGATGAGCAGGGAGTTTTAAAAAGCAGTATCAGACCTTCTTCAATGTCACCCATATCGTCCTTTGTTATTATAGGCGAGGAGGTCTCTATTATAACGGCCTTCCCGCAGAGCTCATCAAGAGAGTAGGAGCCGATTGTCCTACCGCCGATTATGAAGTGCGCAGGGGCGTCAATATGAGTACCCGTATGCGTTCCAAAAGAAAGCTCCGTTACAGTGCATACGTCGCCGTTGGCGGTATCGCAAATCCTGTTTGACGAAAATTCCGGATCTCCGGGATATACATAAATACCTTTTTCCAGCTTTTTAGTTATATCAATAAGCATAAATTATTTCCCTCCGCTATAAAATATCAGGTTGAAAGAAAAATTGTTTGTATTATTTTATATATTGGTTTATAATATAGTGTAATGTTTTTTACGAATATAATGTTCTTAATATAAGGAGGAACCAATAATGGAAAAGAAAGTAACAAAAGATATGCTTATCGGAGACATACTTGTTCTTGACAGAGGCATCGGCGTTATTCTTATGCAGTCCGGAATGCATTGCGTAGGATGCCCCTCATCAGCGGGAGAAACTCTTGACGAGGCTTGCGCCGTACATGGTATGGACGTAGATAAGGTTCTTGCTGACATCAACGAATACCTTGCCAACAAATAATAATTGACAGAATACTTAAATAACTTTGGGACGCCGCGTTTTGCGGCGTCCTTAGCGTGTCGAAAAAGTCCTTCGGGACTTTTTCGAGTTTAAATTAAGGCAATAAATCCCTATTTCTGCGGAAAGCCCTGAACTTTGTCAGGGCGCAGAA
>CAJFHC010000021.1:0-4242 GCA_904378045.1 Candidatus Metalachnospira gallinarum
TGCGCCCTGACAAAGTTCAGGGCTTTCCGCAGAAATAGGGATTTATTGCCTTAATTTAAACTCGAAAAAGTCCCGAAGGACTTTTTCGACACGCTGAAAGGAGGATACTCAGGCTGTATCCTCCTTGATTTTTATACGTTTAATTATTCATATCGTTATGCACACGGATGATGGAGGAGATCTCCTTTACATAATGCATGGCTGAAAGCTCCTTAATGGCTCTCATAAAAAGCTGTTCTTTTACGTTGTCAATAATGAAAACGACTTCGGCATAGCCCTGTCCTCTTGTTTTCTGAACCATCTGGTCTATGCTGGCGTTGTTTCCGGAGAAGGTGCTCGCTACGGCCGCAAGGGTTCCGGGTTTGTCCTCAAGTATGGTGCTGACGAAATATCTGCTTTCTATATCTTCCATAGCTTTGACGGGAATTGACTTATAGCAGGTACATCCTATTCTTCCGCAGCAGTTCCAGCGAATATTTCGGCATACATCTATAACATCTCCCATAATAGCGCTGGCCGTGGGAAGCTCTCCCGCTCCCCTGCCATAGAACATAGCATCCCCGAGGGAATCCCCATGTACGAATACGGCGTTGAAGGAATCGTTTACAGAGGCGAGGGGATGGCTCTTAGGAATGAACATGGGCGTAACCCTTACCTCTATGCCGCCGGGAGTATTTTTAGCCGTGGCGATGAGCTTTATCACGCAGTCAAGCTCCTTGGCATATTTTATATCCTTGGCTGTTATTTTGGAAATACCTTCGGTATATACGTCGGAAAATGTAACTCTTGAGTTAAAGGCCACTGAAGCAAGAATAGCGATTTTCCTTCCGGCGTCAAGACCTTCCACATCGGCGGTGGGGTCGGCCTCAGCGTATCCGAGTCTCTGGGCAAGGGCAAGAGCCTCGTCAAACTCCATGCCTTCATCGGTCATTTTTGTAAGGATGAAGTTTGTCGTGCCGTTGATTATGCCCATGATCTCGGTAATATTGTTGGCGGCAAGGCACTGCTTGAGCGGTCTTATAATAGGTATTCCTCCTGCCACGGCGGCCTCGAAAAGCAGATCGCATCCGTTGGCGGAGGCCGCGTCAAGAAGCTCGTGGCCGTGCTCGGCCATAAGATCCTTGTTGGCCGTAACGACGTGTTTTCCTCTGGAAAGGGCTTCGGTTATATATGTCCTGGCGGGCTCTATTCCGCCCATTACCTCTATGATTATGTCGATGCTGTCGTCGTTTATTATGTCCTCCCATTTGTCGGTAACAATGCTCATATCAACGCCTTCACGGGGCTTTTTGGCGTTTCTGACAAGTATCTTCGCCACCTCAAGCTCCACTCCGGCTTTGTGGGGGAACTCGTCCTTCTGACCCATCATTATTTTATATACTCCGGTTCCTACGGTGCCCATACCAAGTATGGCGGCTCTAATTTTATCCTTCATCCTTAATCTCCTTTGCAAGCGGTCTTACTCTAAAAGCAATGGCGCCGAAAAGCCGGAATATCCGGGCCGGTAGGCTGTGCGGCGCGATAATCAGTGTGATAATATACCCTATTGTACTAACATAGTCTGAGGATGTCAAGAAAAATGTCCGTTTTATAAAGACATTTGTTTTTCGAAGCAAAAACAACAGACGGTATTAAGAGACTTTTGGCTTATGATTTCAATTTTCGAGCCGGAACTTTAAAATAAAAGCCCGGCTTGGCGGGAGGATGAGCTCCCAAGCCTTGCCGGGCGGGCGACGTCAATATTTGATTATATATGTGTGCTCCATGGGGCCGCTTCCCTTTCCGAGGTCAAGCTGAGCTTTAAGCGCTCCTGTAAGATATTTTTTCGCCCTGCCGATGCTCTCCTTAAGGGAGTATCCCTTAGCCAGGTTGCTGGCGATGGCCGATGACAGGGTGCATCCCGTTCCATGGGTATTGGGATTGTTTATCCTTTCGGATGAGAACCATGTTATTTCTCCGTGGTCGTAGAGAAGGTCGGTGGCCGTTGACACAAGATGTCCTCCCTTTATAAGTATGCCGCCGGTGACCATTGAAGAGATCTTTTCCGCCGCCCTTATCATATCGTCGGTATTTTTTATCTCAAATCCGCAAAGAACCTCGGCCTCGGGAATGTTTGGAGTTATAACGGTGCCTAAAGGCAGAAGGCTTTTAATAAGGGCGTCGCAGGCGTCGTCGCTCAAAAGCCTGCTTCCGCTGGTGGCTACCATAACCGGGTCCACAACGATGTTTTCCGCCTTGTATTCCCTGAGCTTGGCCGCTATCGTCTCTATAATGCCGGCGCTGGACACCATTCCGATCTTAACGGCGTCGGGTCTTATGTCCGTGAATACGCAGTCTATCTGATTGGCCACGAATTCCGGAGTGGCCTCCATTATGCCGTATACGCCGGTGGTGTTCTGGGCGGTGAGGGCGGTTATAACGCTCTCGGCATAGAGCTTATGCACGGTAATCGTCTTTATATCCGCCTGTATTCCCGCTCCGCCGCTGCAGTCCGAGCCCGCTATGGTGAGAACTTTCTTTATCTCAGGCTTTGCCTCGACCGTTTCCTTAGAGAGGTCAAGCAGTTTTTCGCAGGCGGCCTTTATGTCGGGCTTGGAGAATATGGCCGAAACAATGGCGCATCCGGCGATGCCTGTGCCCTTGAGTTTTGTGATGTTCTCTTCCTTGATGCCTCCGATGGCGACGACGGGGATGTGCACGGCCTCGCATATGTCGCGGAGTGTTCCGAAGGATGTTGTCTCGGCGTCGCTTTTAGTGCCAGTGGGGAAAACGGCTCCGGCTCCAAGATAGTCGGCTCCCCTTTCCTGCGCCCTGAGCGCTTCCTCAACGCTGTGGACGGATACGCCGATGATCTTGTCCGCTCCCAGTCTGGCGCGCACGTCTCCGGCCTCCATATCGCTCTGTCCCACATGCACTCCGTCGGCTCCGCAGGCGATGGCTATATCCACGTTGTCGTTGATGACAAAGGGTACGTTGTAGCTTTGGCAGAGTTTTTTTATCTCTATCGCCTCTGCGAGAAACGAATCATAGTCCAGCTCCTTTTCACGAAGCTGTATGAACGTCGCGCCTCCTTCAAGAGCGTCCCTGACCTGTTCGGCGAGGGTTCTGCCGCCAAGCCAACTCCTGTCCGTAACGGCGTAAAGCAGCATATTTTCTTTAATGGATCTCATAATCAGCCCTTCTTTCCAATGTTTCGCCGTCCATATTGAAAACGGCGTCTATAAGATGATTTCTGAAGGAGGAGTTTCCCCCTCCCGTGATTTTTGTTTTTTCAAAGGCGATCTCACCGGCCGCTCCCATAAGTATCACGGCGCAGAGGGCGGCCTCAAACGGTTCGTTGGGACTCGCGGCGATGAAGGCGGCCGTAAGGGCGCTCAGCATGCATCCGCTGCCGGTTATTCTGGACATAAGGGAACAGCCGTTTTTGACGATTCCCGTCCTTCCTTTAAAATATACGATGTCAGTAACACCGGAAACTATGACAACCGCTCCGGTCTTATCCGAAAGCGTCCGGGCTTCGCCGACTGCGGCTCTTAGTCCCTCGTGCATATCCTCGAGGGAGGCGTCCACGCCCTGGGTCGCTCCGCCGACGCCGGAAAGGGTCTTTATTTCCGAGACATTTCCCCTTATGGCGGCGAATTTTATGTTAGAAAGGAGCTCTTTGGCCGACTCTGTCCTGAAACGGGAAGAGCCGACGCCCACCGGGTCAAGAACGACGGGATGGGAAAGAGCGTTGGATTTTTTTCCGGCAAGAAGCATGGCGGACAGCTTGTCGCGGTTCAGAGTGCCCATATTGGCGCAGAGCCCGGCGCAGAGGGACGTTATTTCCTCGGCGTCCTCCGGTGAGTCGGCCATGACCGCCGAGCCTCCGCAGGCAAGGAGCATATTGGCCACGTCGTTGGCCGTGACATAGTTTGTTATATTGTGTATGAGGGGAGATTTTTTTCTCACAGCCTCAAGATATTTTTCAAGCATATTTTTCACCCGCGAATCAAAAATAAAAGGAAACAGCGCCATGCCGTTTCCCTGAGAACATTTCAGGCTCCCTGCGCCGGCATTGTCCGGATCAGGTGCGGCGAAAAACGCCAAAGGGTATCTTCTCAGCCTGTTACAGCACCCCTGCCAATGTTTATTAAAATATTATTTTCAGCGTGTCGAAAAAGTCCTTCAGGACTTTTTCGAGTTTAAATTAAGGAAATAAATCCCTATTTCTGCGGAAAGCCCTGAACTTTGTCAGGGCGC
>CAJFHC010000021.1:4281-9221 GCA_904378045.1 Candidatus Metalachnospira gallinarum
CCGGAAAGATATCCGGACGCCGAAGGCGGCTTTGGCCAAAGGCCAAAGTACTGAACATACCCTCTCGCTCACAATGGATTAGTTTTTTGACAGTCTGATATTATTTTATATTGTACTCCTTAGCGAGGCCGTTTGTCAACGAATGACGGGCTCATATTTTCCTTCCGGAAATGACATAAAGATAATCGGTATCGGCAGTTATGTCTATATCAAAAAGCCCCTCGAATATTTTTGCCTCGGTCTTTGCGTCCGAAAGTATGTCCGAAACATGGGATGCGGTCTTTTTGTGCCTTTCGTTTATGCTTTGACGGCTCTCGTTGTGAGCTATAATAAAGCGTCCCCCATCCTTCAGCACGGAATGTAGCTTTTTGGCAAAGGCGGCCTTGTCGTGAAAATGAGGATAAGCTCTGTATATAAAGGCGCAGTCAAAGCCGGTTTCGCCAAATCCGAGAAAATCGCCGCAGAAAAGGCTGACCCTTGGGTCGGGAAATTTCCTTTTCGCCTCATCAAGCATTTTCGGCGAAACGTCCACGCCCCAAAGCTCCGAAACTCCGGCGGAAAGAAGCATGGGAAAAAGGACTCCCGTGCCGCAGGCTATGTCAAGCGCCCGTCCGCCCTTTGGCGCGGGGCAGAGTATATTTAAGGCGGCCAGTTTTTCCTCGCCGGCTTTGAAACGGCTGTCCCAGGAAGCGGCCATTTTATCAAAAAACTCCCTTGATGCGGAAATGTCGTCAGTCATATTTATGCTCCCTCCAAACATAATCTGTAAAACACAGTTAAATTATAAGCCAAAGAATAATATCGGTCAAATATACAAAAAATCCATTATGAAATATTTTTTTGGAGGGATGAATATGACAGCGAAAACAGCGGGCAAAGTAAACGCCGATACGGAAAAACTCATACGGGAGTGCGGCTCGGGAACGAAGATGGCCGTGAAATCCATCGACGAGGTGCTTGACGGTGTGAAAGACGGCGAGCTTAAAAAACTGCTTCTCAAAAGCAAGGAAGAGCACGACTCGCTAAAGGACGGCATAAAGGGGCTGCTGGAAAAATACGCTCTGGAAGAAAAGGAGCCCGACACGATGGCCGAGGCCATGTCATGGCTTAAGATAAACGTCAAAATGATGGCCGGCGGTTCGGATAAGACCATAGCCGGCCTTATGAGCGAGGGATGCGCCATGGGCATACGCTCGATATGCGGCTTTATAAACGAATGCCCAAAGGCCGAAGACGAGGCGAAGGACACGGCGAAAATGCTTGTAGAGCTTGAAAGCGCTCTGGAGAGGGACTTGAGAAAGTTTTTGTAAAGCCCTGTAAAATCGGGAGCTTCCCGGATCGGCCTTAAGATTTTTTTGACAATTTGTTAATATATTTTTTAGAATAAGCCGATTTACAAAACCGAAAGGCGCTTATATAATGTAAGTATGCGCCAAAGAGGCGCGCGACAACAGTAAGCTATGTATATTTATGGCGGAGGAAGACAATGAGAAAAACAAAAATAGTATGTACGCTGGGACCCGCTACCGATGATCTGCAGGTCCTCGAAAGTATGATAGACGAAGGAATGAACGTGGCGAGATTCAACTTCTCCCACTCAAACTATGAGGAACATCTTAAAAGACTGGAGGAGCTAAAACAGGCGAGGGAGGACAAAAACAGATATGTTGCGGCCCTCCTTGACACAAAGGGCCCCGAGATCCGCGTGGGAAAATTCAAAGACGGCAAAATAGTTCTTAAGGAGGGAGCGGAGTTCACCCTCACTACAAGGGACGTGGAGGGCGATGAGAATATCGTTTCCGTTACCTACTCCGATTTCCCCAAGGACGTAAGTGTTGACACAAGGGTTCTCATCGACGACGGACTTATTGAGCTTAAGGTTATAGAGAAAAACGACACGGACGTTAAATGCGTCGTCGTTAATCCCGGGCCGGTTTCCAACAACAAGGGAGTCAACCTTCCCGGAACAGTCGTTTCTATGCCTTACATGAGCGAGAAGGATATAAGCGATATAAATTTCGCCGTTGACAACGACTTTGATTTTATCGCCGCGTCCTTCGTAAGAACAGCCGGAGACGTGCTCAAAATAAGAAGGATACTGGACGAAAGAAACTGCTCGTCCATAGCGATCATCGCCAAGATAGAGAATAAACAGGGCGTGGAAAACATAGACGAGATACTTCAGGTGTCCGACGGCGTTATGATCGCCAGAGGCGACATGGGCGTTGAGATCCCCTATGAGGAAGTGCCCGTTATCCAGAAAATGATTATAAAGAAAGCCGCTAAGGCCGGAAAAATGACGATCACGGCGACTCAGATGCTTGAGTCCATGATGAACAACCCCAGACCGACAAGAGCCGAGACGGCCGACGTTGCCAACGCGGTATTCGACGGAACGGGAGCGATAATGCTTTCCGGCGAGACAGCGGTTGGAAAATATCCCGTGGAAGCGGTAAAGACCATGGCAAGGGTGGCCGTAAGGGCCGAGGAAGCCATAAACTATAAAAAGAGATTTTTCGGCGAGGAAAGAAAGTCCAACCCCAACGTCACCGACGCCATAAGCCACGCGACATGCACAACGGCCTATGACCTTAACGCCAGAGCGATACTTACGGTGACTAAATCGGGAACAACGGCTAAAAACATTGCCAAATACAGACCGGGATGCGATATTATCGCCTGCGCCACGGACGAGGGGCTTTGCAGAAGGCTCAGCCTTGTATGGGGAGTGGCTCCCGTGCTTGTGGAGGACGAATACGACACGTTTTCGCTTTTTGACAAATGCGTGGACAGATCCGTTGACCTCGGCCTTCTGGACAAGGGCGATATTATAGTAATAACAGCCGGCCTTCCTCTGGGCATACCGGGAACGACGAATATGCTCAAGGTACAGGTGGTAGGAAATAAATATTGATCGGAAAGGCCGGAGACTGCGCCGGATTTTTGAAAACCGGAGGGCCTTTTTGATTCGTTTGGAGCGTGTTCGAAATGTATATCGAGGAAATGCTTAAAATACTTTATGACACGGTCAGGGACGGCGGAAAAGCCGTCCTTGTTTCCGTCATGGCTTCCTCAGGCTCAACTCCGAGGGGAGAGGGGGCGAGGATGGCCGTTTTTCCGGACGGGAGGATAATTGGGACTGTCGGCGGCGGCAGGGTGGAATATCTCTGCGCGCAGAAAGCGGCTGAAGCCCTTTCTGGAAAAGGCGGCGTTACCGCTTTTTATGACCTCAGCCCGTCGGACATATACGATACGGGAATGATATGCGGAGGAAAGGTGGAAGTGTGTTTCCGCCTGTTTGCTCCGGATGACGCCGGTCTTCTAAAAACAATACTGGCCTCGGCGGAAAGGAAGGACAGCAGGCTCATCACCGCCGTCGGAGCGGAAAATGTATGGATAGGGCTGTATGACGAAGAAAACGGCGTCAGATTTGTTCCGGGGCTGGATGGCAAAACGGCGGCGGAGCATATCGACGACCGTCATTCCTTTGAGACCGGCGGCCTGACCGTTTTTATGGAGCCGCTGAGGGAGAAGGGAAGAGTATACATATTCGGCGGAGGGCATGTCTGCCGGGAACTGGCTCCTCTGCTCAAACGTCTGGAATTTTCCGTTACCGTGCTGGAGGAAAGGGACGTGTCGGAGGACGCTTTTTATGACGGAACAAGGCCGGTAAAATGCGATTTCCATGACATTGGCAAGACCGTGGATATAACTCCGGACGACTATGTGGTCGTTATGACAAGCGGACATGCCGCAGACTACGAAATACTTGAGCAGGCTCTCAGAAAAAATCCGTCGTACGCCGGCGTCATCGGAAGCAGAAGCAAGGCCGCGCATACGAGACAAAGACTCCTTGAGGCGGGCGTCGACAGGGACGCCGTGGAGGCTCTACATACGCCCATAGGACTGGCGATCATGGCGGCGACTCCGGCGGAGATAGCGGTAAGCGTGTCCGCTGAGCTAATAGAACACAGGGCAAAAAACAGGTAAATATAAAACACCGACGGCGATATTGTTTTTGATAAGCCGGCGGCGCAAACAGGGGGAGATATTTATGAAATTTGGATGCTGTGCCCCGATAGGGCTTTATGATAAGGTCGTTCAGGCCGGATATGACTATATGGACGTAAACGGAGCGGATCTTTACGCTCTCTCGGACGGGGAATATGAGGAAATGGTGAAGAAAGTAACCGACGGCCCCATTCCATGCCTCGCTCTCAGCGGCTACGCGAAGGACGAGCCTAAGATGGCGGGCGACGGCTTTGACCCGGATGAGGTAAGAAAGTACGCAAAGAAGGTGCTGCTCAGAGCCGCGGGTCTTGGCGTAAAGCTCATTGGCATAGGTTCTCCCGCCATAAGAAGGCTTCCGGAGGACTATGACAGAAAAAAGGCATGGGAGCAGGGAAAACAGTTCCTTGAGATCACCGCCGACGTTGCCGAAAGCTACGGAATGATCGTCATGCTCGAGTCTCTGCATAAATATCTCTGCAATTTCTGCAATACTCTTGACGAGGCATACGATATGGTCAGGGAGATAAACAGACCGAACGTGAAACTGGTAATAGATTATTACAACATAAAGCCCATGACGGACGATATATACGATCTGAGAAAATACCTTCCCGAGACCGTACATCTCCACACCAGCGGTATGGGAGAAAATTATTCCAGACCGCAGCTTAAGGAAAAGGACTATGACGAGCTGAAGGCCATATTCCGCTCGCTTAAGGATATGGGCTATGACGGCGCGATGAGCAACGAGTCGGACAACAGCAAACTGGAGACCGAGGGCGCGAGAGCCGTGGAGATAATGAGAAGGGCGTATAAGGACGCGTGACGCGTCTCAGCGTGTCGAAAAAGTCCTTCGGGACTTTTTCGAGTTTAAATTAAGGCAATAAATCCCTATTTCTGCGGAAAGCCCTGAACTTTGTCAGGGCGCA
>CAJFHC010000021.1:9227-36123 GCA_904378045.1 Candidatus Metalachnospira gallinarum
TTCCTCGGCGGAAATGAATTCCGCCTGCGGATTAAACTCGGGAGGGTCTTACCCTCCCGAACCCTTCCGCTCACAATGGATTAGTTTTTTGACAGTCTAGGACGCGTGACGCGTCTGTAAAATCAGAACGATTTGAGCGGAGTACATTGCGTATCTCCGCTTTTTGCGGCCTTGAAAGATTTTGCCGGCACCAGCCGATGAAGATTATTTCGTATGGTGCCCGGCAATCTGAAATCTAAGCCGCGGCCGGATACGGTCAGTTTCTCCGAAACATATCGATTTGCAAGAAGATATAACCTCTGTTTTCCTTGATATTTCAACGATTGTAACGGTTTTTACCAACACATTTTGTCCTATAACTCAACCTTGACATAACTAAAAACGCCGGGGGAATTCATTTCCACCGGCGTCCAATGCCTGAAATCTTAACTTCGGTCTGAGTACAAAAGTTTCCTTGGGAACTTTTGTACTCCTCACCGACATCAAGTCAAAAGTCCATAAGACTTTTGACTTAAACCGCTCTGCGGGGGATGGGACTTGAACCCACATGAACTTGCGTTCACTAGAACCTGAATCTAGCGCGTCTGCCAATTCCGCCACCTCCGCTTATAAAACAATAACCGTATCTTAAATAAAATACGGTTATTAAAAATGTGTGCGACATGATTCGAACACGCGGCCTTCTGATCCGTAGTCAGACGCTCTATCCAGCTGAGCTACGCACACATATAAATACCTTCTGAAAAGGTACCTGATTATATTAGCATAATCTGTTTATAAAATCAAGGGCTTTTAACAAAAAAATAACGAAAATACGGCAGAAACTTAATTTTGAGCCAAAACGGCGCGGAGAAAAACAGGCTTTAGCCGGAGAAAGAGAAAACTCGTTTTTCTTGCCTGATGGGCAAAGGGGCGGTATAATACCATAGAGGTGTTTTTTATGGAGGATTCTTTCGGCAGGGAAATAGAATATATGCGTGTGTCCGTCACCGACAGGTGTAATCTCAGGTGTGTATACTGTATGCCGAAGGGAGTAAAAACAATACCTGCCCGGGAGATATTGACCTTTGAGGAAATAAGGGATATTTGCTCGGCGGCGGCGTCTCTCGGAATAAAATACATAAGGCTTACGGGCGGCGAGCCCCTCGTCAGGCTGGGGGTGGAGCGCCTTGTCGAAATGATAAAAGCCGTTGACGGCATAGAAGGGCTTACGTTAACGACTAACGGCGTGCTGCTTGAGGAAAAACTGCCGGGGCTTGTCAGGGCAGGACTGGACGGAGTCAATATAAGCCTTGATACCCTTGACAGGGAACTGTTCCGGAGGATAACCGGCTTTGACCGCCTTGACGATGTTAAAAAAGGAATAAAAGCCGCCCTTTACTCGGGGGTAAAGGTGAAGCTGAACACGGTCATAATGGAGGAAAACAGGAATTGCCTTACTCGTCTGGCGGAGCTTGCGAAGGATGAGCCGCTGGACGTTCGGTTCATAGAAATGATGCCCATAGGCGAGGGTCAAAGATACGGCTCCATAAGCGGAGAAGGAGTGTTTTCCGAGCTTGAGGAAAAATACGGCCGCCTTGAGCCCTGCTTTGACCGCATTGGAAGCGGCCCGGCAAGATATTACTCGATAGACGGCTTTGAGGGGCGCGTAGGATTCATAAACGCCGTGCATGGAGCTTTCTGCGGAAGCTGCAACAGGATAAGGCTTACCTCCGCCGGATTTTTAAAAACATGCCTTTGCTACGAAGACGGCGCCGATCTTAAGGCAGCCGTAAGAAGGGGCGATTTGGACGAGGTCAGGTGCCTGATGGCGGAAGCGGTGAAAAACAAACCGAAAGCCCATCATTTTGCCCTTGGACCGGCCGAGGGAGAGGGCGGAATGAACCGCATAGGCGGATGAGAAATAACAAATTTTTGGAGGAATGTTTATGAGAAGAGACAGCCTTACACTTATTTTGCTCTTGCTGGCGGGGCTTGTCATAGGCGGATTTATAGGAGAGTGGCTTGGCACATATCCGACTTTCTCTTTCCTTAATTACGGAAAGAGTTTCGGACTTGTTCAGCCCGTGGTGCTGGATTTGAACGTGCTGTCGCTGACCTTCGGATTTTCGGTTAAATTCAATCTGGCGAGCATAATAGGCATTGTAATTGCCTTTGTAATATACAGAAAACTGTAATAAGGAGATAGTGAAAATGGATATAATACTTGCCTCAAACTCATCAAGAAGAAAGGATCTGCTCACCATGCTCAACGTGCCGTTCACAGTAATGGACAGCGGAGTGGACGAGAGGGTCGAGGAAGAAAACTACAGGGAAAACGGCGTTGAAAACACTCCCTACGAGTGGGTCAAGGCCATAGCGGCCATAAAGGCGGAAACGGTTGGCAAAAGGGTCGATGGAGACAAAATAGTTATAGCCGCCGATACCATTGTGACATATATGGGAAAGATCGTCCACAGGCCATTTGAGATGAAACAGGCCGAGGAAATGCTCCGCCTCCTTTCCGGCCACAAGCATACGGTCTATACTGGTCTGGCGGTGCTTTATAAAAGAGCCGACGGAAGCATGGAGACGCATAAGTCTGTGACAGCCACGGACGTTTATTTCAGGGAGCTCAGCGAAGAGGAAATAAAGAGCTACGCCTCCACCAATGAGCCCTATGACAAGGCCGGCGGCTACGGCATCCAAGGCAAAGGCTCTCTTCTTATCGACCATATCGACGGAGACTATTTCAACGTGGTCGGCCTGCCCCTTGTTCAGCTTTACAAGGAGCTTAAGGAAAACGGTGTAAACATAATGGATTTTTGGAAATAAATAAAATACGAAAAACATAAGCGGTGCTTTCGGCGCCGCTTGATTTATGCGAAAATTTATTCCCTTCGCGTACGTTTGAACTTGTTTATGGCAATATACGCCCTGTCCTCGTCATCATTTTTGACGAGTATGCGGTATTCCTTCCGGTTTGTGCGGTCGTTGCCGAAATACATGACCGGCCTGTCCTGTGTCCCCAAAAGCGACTCCGTAAGAATCCTGTTTCTCAAATTGTCGATGGTCTTTGTCTTTATTTTCAGACCTTCGTTCTCAAGGAAATTGCAGAGAGCGTAAAATTCATCGGCGTCCAAGCTTGTGTATACCTCGCTCCACGAAAAAAACATAATACCGCCTCCTATTCTCCCTTATAATTCTCTCTTATAAGATACCTGGCGCGCTCGGCGTCGGCTTTAGCCACATAGACATAGTACTGCGTCTGGCACTCGGTATCCTCGAAGAAGGAACGGAGGGAGCCGGATCTTCTGCTGACCGAACCGGTGTAGCGGGAAAGGGTATTATAGCCGATGCCGTTTTCACGCAGTATATTTATGACCGTAGAAAGCTGGCTTACATCGAAGGTAGTGAACGCCTCCCGCCTGCCCAGCAGGTATTGTTTAAGACGACGCATGATATCCCTCCTTTTATTTGTGCCGTTAGACTGTTTTTCTGATTTGAAAATAACCCAAATATATATTGATGTCAATAATTCGTATAAAATTGTAAATAATATGTAAAAAAACCGTGTCCAAAAAGTCCGCCCAGGACTACGTTTTTGACGGAATCATTAAATTTACATAAGTCCTCAATCTTGTATTGAAAAAAAGCCGAAAAAAGGTTAATATAAAATATACTGGGTTTAGTATACTCAAATGCTTTTTTGAATAGACTGACGCCTGTATAAGGCGGTTTTATATAAGATAGAGAGACTTGATTTTGTTTGATTTTTTCGGAGAGGGGCTGCTATATGTTTGGTAAAGATATGGGAATAGATCTTGGCACAGCCAACACCCTTGTTTATGTCAGGGGAAAAGGAATAGTTGTAAACGAGCCGTCGGTTGTGGCGGTGAACACGAATACGAACGAGGTTCTTGCCGTCGGAAACGAGGCAAAGGAAATGATAGGAAGAACGCCGGGCAACATTATCGCCATCCGTCCGGTGAAGGACGGAGTTATAGCTGATTTTGCCATAACTCAGGCCATGCTCAGATATTTTATAGACAAGGCTTACACAAGGTCGCTTTTCGGCCCTAAGCCGAGGGTAATAATATGCGTGCCCTCGGGAGTTACCGAGGTTGAAAAGAGAGCCGTGGTCGAGGCGGCCATAGCGGCGGGAGCCCGCGACAGGGAGGCCTATCTCATCGAGGAGCCCATGGCGGCGTCCATCGGAGCCGGACTTCCCGTGGAGGAGCCCACAGGAAGCATGATCGTTGACATCGGCGGAGGAACCAGCGAGGTGGCGGTAATATCGCTCGGCGGAATCGTCACCAGCACATCGCTCAGGGTGGCTGGGGACGACCTTGACGCCTATATTTCCGCTTATATAAAGAAGGAATACAACCTTGCCATCGGGGACAGGACGGCGGAGGAAATAAAACTTACCATAGGCTCGGCCTATCCAAAGGATGTGCTTGAGGAAATGGACATAAGGGGCAGGGATCTTGTGACCGGACTTCCAAAAACGGTCACGATTACAAGCGACGAGATGCTCAAGGCTATCCATGACCCTATCCATGAAATAATAGACACCATAAGGCAGACGCTTGAGGCAACTCCTCCCGAGCTTGCCGCAGACGTTATGGAAACGGGCATCACCCTGACGGGCGGAGGCGCGCTTCTTTCCGGCCTTGACAGGCTTATTGCCGAGGAAACGGGTATGCCGGTCAATATCGCCGACGAACCGCTCAACTGCGTTGTAAAGGGCACGGGAATAGTGCTTGAGAAAATAGATAAGCTCAAGGGAGTGCTTATATCTCCCAGAAAGCCGAAATTCTGATTTTATTAAACGATCCAAGGTGAGACACGGGTGAAATTTTTTAACGAATACAAAAGACAGCTTATAACATTGGCGGTCATCGCTCTGGCCGTCATATCATTCTTTACCGCTGGAAGCAGGATAAACGCCGGCTTCCTGGGGGACGCGGCGGGCTTTGTAATAACGCCGCTGCAGGGCGCCGTGGCGTCGGTAACGGGCTGGGTGAGCGACTCGGCCAGCGAAATCGTCCACAGGCACGAGCTTGCCGATGAGAACAGGGAGCTTAAGGCGCAGATAGCGGAGCTTCAGGCTGAAAACGAAAGGCTTTCCCTCTATGAGGAGGACAACCGCCAGCTCTCGGCTCTGCTGGAAATGGAACAGAAATACAGGGACCACGAGACAACGGGAGCCAGAGTGATCGCCAAGGACACGGGCGTGTGGTACGACAGCTTCCTTATTAATAAGGGCACCACCGACGGAGTTGACGCCGATATGCCGGTGCTCAGCGCCGGGGGCCTTGTGGGCAGGATAACAAAGGCGGGAGCCACATATTCCACCGTATACAGCATACTTGACAGCCGCTCGTCTGTGTCAGCGCAGAGCCTAAGAACGGGAGATCTGGGCGTTGTGGTAGGCGACAGGGAGCTTATGGAGCAGGGCCTTTGCAAGATGGAATATATAGACTCGGACGCGGAGATAATGGAGGGCGACGAGATCGTCACATCCGGGCTCAGCGAGTACTATCCCGCGGGAATAAGCATCGGCTTTGTCAGGGAGATACACAACGACGAGAACGGCCTTACAAGATACGCCGTGATCGAGCCCTCCGCCGATATGAAACACCTTGACGCCCTTGTGGTCATACAGGAGACGCTTGAAACTCTCCCTAAGACGGAGTAGTCAAGACGGAATGAGAGGTAAAATATATGCTTAACGCTGTTGTCACAGCTCTTGTGATAATCATAAATTTCATACTCCAGTCCACTGTCCTTCGTCTTATAGAGATAAGGGGCGTCATACCGGATACCATGATAATAATAACCGTTTCCTACGCCCTTTTGAGAGGACAGGACACGGGAGCCGCGGCCGGATTTTTCGGCGGGCTGCTTTATGATATTTTTTTCGGAAGCTCTTTGGGATTTTACGCCCTTATGGGATTCCTTACGGGCTATCTCGCCGGAATATGCCACAGAAACTTTTACAGGGAGAACTTCATACTTCCCGTCACCCTTTCGGTCGTGGCAAATCTGCTGACGGGGCTCGTGATATTTTTCACGGGATTTCTGCTCAATAATAACTATGATGTTTTGTACTATCTTATCGGCGTTATAATACCCCAGTCCGTATATACGGGCGTGGCGGCCATTGTCGTTTACAGACTGCTTTACAGCGTGAACAACAGGGTCGAGAAGAAGGAAAAGGAACACAGGAGACTGTTTTAGATACGCCTGAAAATCCTTTTGGGCTTTTCGTAAAGGGATGAATATATTTGGATACATTTAAGGAACGACTGGCCGAGCTTTTGCGCAACAGGCTTTTTGTGCTGTTGGCGGCGGCGGCTTTTATATTTACCATACTTGTTGGACGGCTGTTTTTTATGCAGATCGTCCACGGCGAGGAGGAAGCGGAAAATCTTACCTCCAGCGTAACGAGGGAGGTCTCCATACCGGCGGCCAGGGGAAACATATACGACAGATACGGCAGACCCCTGGCGACTAACGAGGCCGCTTTTTCCGTGGAAATAGACGACAGCATAACCGTGGATTTTGAGGACTCCGACGCCGAGGCGGCAAGCCTTTACAATAAACTTGTGAAGAACGGGTATATGGTAGGGGATATACTGCCCATATCTTCCTCCGAGCCTTATGAGTTCACCATATCGGGAAACGAGCTTGAGGACTGGAAAAGCTCCGCGGGGCTGTCTGGCAGACAGATGGGCTATAACGCCGGCGAGACCCTCGAGTATCTTTACGGCAGATTCGGCCTTTTGGACTCGGATATGAGCGATGAAGAAAAACGGTCGCTTATTTCCCTCGCCCTTGGCTCAAGCGACAGGAACATAATGCTTATGAACCTTATAATCACCATAGAGACCAGCGGCGGGGAGATCGTGGACGAGCTGCCGATATCCGAGAATCAGCCCTATTACTTCCTCATTGACGACGAGGATGAGATAAACGAGTGGAAAATTTCGGTGACAATGTCCGGAGAGGAACTCGAGTATGACGCGGAAGAGTCCATGGACTATCTTATAGAATTGTTTGGCATACCGGAGAACATATCCGCCTCGATGCAGAGAAAGCTGGCCTCGGTCAGATACGCTCTCTACCTTCAGAGGTACAGGAAGTACCAGCCCGTCACGGTGGCAAGGGACATAAGCGACAGGGTCATAGCCGCGGTGGAGGAGAATCTTGATAAATTCCCCGGCGTTTCCGTGGAAACCGAATCCATGAGGATTTACGACGAGGGAGAAATATTCTCCAATATCATCGGCTATATCGGATCGATATCCGACCAGGAGCTCCAGGATTATGCCCAGTATGGCTACGACGGCGGCGATATAGTCGGAAAGACCGGCATAGAGAAGGTCATGGAAATAGAACTGAACGGGCAGGACGGCAAAATGATGGTAGAGGTCGACAACATGGGACGAAAAATAAGCACCCTTGAGACCGAGGCCCCGGTGTCCGGACAGGATGTATTTCTGACCATTGACAAGGAACTGCAGATCGCGGCGTACAACTATCTTAAAGAATCGCTGGCCGACGCCATAATAACAAGGCTCACATCCGAAGAAGAGAAGGATGTGCCCGTAACGATAAAGCAGCTGTTCATATCGATGATAGATTCCAACAACATTTCCGTAAGCTCCATAATGGAGGCAGAGGAAGGCTATCAGACGCAGCTCAAAAATATAATTCTTCAATATGACGAGGACATAGACGTTACCGACCCGGATCAGAGGACGGCGGCAAAACAGGCGCTTTCCAACGCCGTGGATTCGGGAAGCGTTTCATATACCACGCTTATTTACGTTCTGATGGAGCAGGGCGTCATAACCGACGTGGACGATAATTACAGGGCAAGGATACTTACGGGAGAGCTCACTCCGCTCCAGGTCATAATAGACAGGCTTGAGGCCGGGGATCTGGAACCGGCGGAAACGGGGCTTGAGCCCTGCACCGGCTCGGTAGTCGTCTCGGACGTCAACTCAGGAGAGGTGCTGGCGCTTGTGACCTATCCGGCCTATGACAATAACGAGCTTGTAAATACGTTCAACAACGAATATTACAATAAACTGCTCGAGGATCCGACGACGCCCCTTGTCAACAGACCTCTTATGCAGAAAAAGGCTCCCGGCTCGACGCTCAAGATGGTAACGGCCATTGCCGGACTCGAAAGCGGAGTTATAACGCCGCAAACGGAAATACGGGACGAGGGAGTATACAAAAAGGCCGGAACGCCCTACGCCAACTGCCTCATATACTCGCTGAACGGCTCCACCCACGGATATGTAAACGTGTCCGAGGCTTTGGAGGTGTCCTGCAACTATTTCTTCTATGAGGTAGGCTTCCAGCTCAGCGGAGAGCCGGACAACCCAAGAAGTTTGAAGGGCATAACCGTTTTGGACGAATATTACGACGCCTTTGGGCTCAACTCGCCCACGGGAGTGGAAATAGGCGAAAGCGCGCCGTCCATGGCGTCCCCCGCCTATAAGGAGGAAATAATAAAATGGCAGAATCCCGAGGCTTCCGCCAGCCAGATCTCCTGGACTTCGGGAGACACCATCAGGGCGGCCATCGGCCAGTCCGTAAACAGCTTCTCCGCCGCCAGCATGAATAAATATGTGGCCACATTGGCCAACGGCGGCACAAGATATAAAATGCACCTGATCGACAGCGTAAAGAGCGCCGACGGAACCGTCACGAAAGAAACGGAGGAGACCGTCGAGAACGTGCTTGAGATCGGGGCGGAGAACCTTCAGGCGGTATACGAGGGTATGCGGCTTGTTACCCAGGGAGACAGGGGAACGCTAAGAACCGTGTTCAGGAACTTCCCCATAACCGTGGCGGCCAAGTCCGGTACGGCGGAGGAGAACAAAAACCTCAGCTCCCATGTGTGGTTCGTCGGCTTCGCGCCCTATGAGGATCCGCAGATCGCTCTGACGGTCATGATACCGTTCGGAGACGTTACGGGATCGCCCGCGGCGGTGACAGCGAGAAATATAATCGCCGAATATATGGGACTTAATTACGAGTCCGAAAGCGGATATATGGAGAACTACCTTACGGAATGATAAACTCACCGGCGGCAGCCGGAAAATATAATTGAATACGATCCTTGAAAACATAATATCCACGGCAAAATATTTGTAAAAATATGTATTTATTTGCTTACGAAACTATAACCTGCTCATGTATATTTTTGCTAAAATACAAATAAGCTAATCTAATCGCTTACAGCGCGAATATGTTTTTGCCAGGAGGATAACACATGAGTGAAGTAATAGTTGTAACAAGCGGAAAGGGAGGCGTCGGAAAAACGACGACCTCGGCGAACATAGGATGCGGCCTCGCTCTGGAGGGGAAAAAGGTCGTACTTGTTGATTCGGACATAGGATTAAGGAATCTTGACGTTGTCATGGGACTGGAAAACAGGATAGTTTACGATCTTGTGGACGTAATAGAGGGCACCTGCAGGCTCAAGCAGGCGCTCATAAAGGACAAACGCTATCCGGGGCTTTTCCTTCTCCCGGCGGCGCAGACGAGGGACAAGGACGCCGTATCTCCGGAGCAGATGAAAAAGCTCTGCCAGAACATAAGGGACATGGGTTTCGACTACATAATAATCGACTGCCCGGCCGGAATAGAGCAGGGATTTAAAAACGCCATCGCCGGAGCGGACAGGGCTCTTGTGGTCACGACGCCGGAGGTAAGCGCGGTGAGGGACGCCGACAGGATAATCGGCCTTCTTGAGGCCAACGGCCTTAATAATCCCGCCCTCATCGTAAACCGCGTGAAGCCCGATATGGTAAGACGCGGGGACATGATGAGCGTGGACGACGTAAAGGAGATACTTTCGGTGGACGTCATAGGCGCTGTGCCGGACGACGAGAGCATAGTCGTGACGACCAACAGGGGAGAGCCCGCGGTCTGCGACGACTCGTCAAGAGCCGGAAAAGCCTACAGGAACATTACCGCGAGGATACTCGGGGAAGATGTGCCTCTTATGAGACTTGACGAGAACGAAGGCTTTTTCGGAAAGATAAGAAAAATGTTTGCCCATTGATCGATTGATCTGTTAAGGATGTGGATATTATGGATATTCTCGGTTTATTAAAAAATAATGCGGCCGGAAGCGGCGGCGTTGCCCGGGACAGGCTTAAGAGCCTGCTTGTGCGGGACAGGGCCGGCTGCTCCTATACGGTGCTTGAAATGCTGAAAACAGACATACTTAACGTCATTTCGGGCTATATGGAAATAGACGAGGACGAGCTGGACATAAGGCTCACCCGCGGAATGGACGTGCCTGTGCTTTACGCCAACATACCCGTGAGAGGTATGAGAACGGCAAAAACGGTATGAAAAGGCCCGGGTCGGAACCTGGTTTTCGGGACGCATGTATTTGCGTCCTTTTTTCTTTTGGGAGAGCGGAAATATGATAAATGTTAATAAAGCAAAATTTATGAATATAGACAAATGGCTTGTGGCGGCGGTATGCGCGCTGTGCGTTTTCGGCATAATATGCGTGGGAAGCGCCCTGCATGTCAACCTTGGGGAGGACGCCTCAAGCTATTATTCCCAGATGGTGTTTTTCGCCACGGGACTGGTCATAATGTTTATCGTGGCATTTTTTGATCTTGACTATCTTTCAAGGTTCGACCGGGTGCTTTATGTGGTAAACATACTCCTTCTTGTTGCTGTCATACTTGTGGGACAAAGCTCAAACAACGCCGTAAGATGGATAGGCTTCGGCCCCGTCAGGATACAGCCGTCGGAGTTTTCCAAGGTCATTATGATCTTTTGCATGGCGAATTTTATTGACAAAAAAAAGGATTCGATTAATAATATAAGTATAGTGGCGCGTTTATGCGCTCTTGTCATAGTTCCGGTGGTTCTGGTGTTTGTCCAGCCCGCCCTGAGCGCCTGTCTCGTAATCTTATTCATATTCTGCGTGCAGATGTTCGTGGCGGAGCTTGACTACAGGTTCATAGGCAAGATACTTATTGTAACGGTTCCGGTAGTGGCGGTTATAATTTTGGACTCGATACGAGAGGACCCTATTTTTGTGGATCTGATATTCAAGGACTATATGATAACCCGTATAAAGGACCTTGTGATCCAGGACCCCAGTTCGGAAACATACTACCAGACAATGAAATCCATAAGCGCCATATCCAGCGGACAGCTCACCGGCAAGGGGCTTTATCAGGGAACGCTCAACCAGCTTTCATACCTGCCCGAGCCGCAGAACGACTTTATTTTTTCCGTTATAGGCGAGGAATTTGGATTTATCGGCTGTATGGCCGTTTTGGGACTGCTGTTTTTCATAATCGTAAGATGTATATTTATCGCCATGGAAAGCCGCAATCTTAAGGAAAGGCTCATAGCCTCGGGAGTAGCGGGAATGCTTTTGTTCCAGACGTTCATAAACGTGGGCGTGGCTACGGGAATAATGCCAAATACCGGTATGTCCCTGCCCTTTGTAAGCTCGGGAGGAAGCTCTCTCTGGACAAATATGGCGGCAATCGGACTTGTCTTGAATATCGATCTGCGTCGCTCAAGGACGCTTTTTGAGGGGGAATATTAAATGAATATAGCACTTATCGCTCATGATAATAAGAAAAAACTTATGGAAAACCTGTGCATCGCTTACAGGAACATACTTATAAAGCATAACCTTTTCGCCACGGGAGGAACGGGAAGGCTTGTGGAGGAAACGGCCAATCTTTCCGTACACAAATATCTGGCGGGACATCTCGGAGGAGAGCAGCAGCTCGGCGCTCAGGTAGCCAACAACGACATAGACCTGGTAATATTCCTGAGGGATCCCGTGTCGCCAAAAAGCTATGAGCCTGATATAAACAGCATACTTCGTCTCTGCGACGTACATAACATACCCCTTGCCAGCAATCTTGCCACGGCGGAGATACTTCTTCTTGCCCTTGACAGAGGAGATCTTGACTGGAGGAATATGATCTGATGGAGCCGCTTTTCAAAGTGATGGCGGTCTATTACGCCGCCGTTAACATATTGCTTTTCGCGCTGATGGGAATTGACAAGGTCAGGGCGAAAAGGGGACAGTGGCGCATCAGGGAGGCGACCCTTGCCGCGGTCAGCCTGCTTGGGGGAGGCGTCGGCGGGTTCGCCGGGATGAGGCTTTTCCATCATAAGACAAAGAAATGGTATTTTTACGCGGTTTTCGCCATAGGGATAATATTGCATGTCATAATCGTCCGGTGCGCCGTGACGAAAATTTAAACCCAAACGGGTCACGAATCAAAAAAGCGTCCGCAGAAATTCTCTGCGGATTTCTTTTGTTGCGGGGCGGGATAATCGAATCTTTTGAACATTATGGAGGATATATAAATGGAAATAAGCAAAAATGTGGACGTTGCCGTAATCGGCGGAGGAATAGGCGGAATAATGACAGCCTACAGGCTTCTGGAAGGGAATCCGGAGCTTAAGGTGATGGTGATCGAGAGAGGGCATGAAATAGAAAAAAGGATATGCCCCATGCTCACGAAAAAGGTCGATCACTGCCTTAAATGCGAAACATGCGCCATAATGGAGGGCATGGCCGGAGCAGGCGCGTTCTCCGACGGCAAATATGTTATTTCAACGGAATACGGCGGATGGCTGACGGAATTTTTGGAGCCGGAGACGGTCATCGACTATATAGAGCAGGCAGACAAAATACTTGTTAAATTCGGGGCTACCACCGAAAGATTTATGCCCAGCGACGAGCTTAAAAGGGAATGTCTCAAACATGACCTGCATATGTCGCAGGCTCAGCTCAAGCATCTGGGAACGGACAGCAATTTTGACACGATGCGCAAACTTATAAACGATCTCAAGACCCGCTGCGAAGTGCTTACGGATACCGAGGTGACCGGAGTGGACAGGGACACAAGAACCGTCACCATGGTAAGGGATCACAAAGAATATCATACCGAGGCGAAATATATCATATTCGCCGTCGGCAGGTTCGGCAGCCGCTTCTTCGCGAAATGGTGCCACGAGAACGATGTGGAGCTGAAAAACAACCAGGTTGACATCGGAGTAAGGGTAGAGCTCCCGGCCATAATCTGGGACGGCTTCTCAAAGAAAATTTACGAGCCGAAAATATGGTACAGAAGCAAGGGCTACGGAGACACGACCCGTATGTTCTGCTTTAACGAGAGGGGAGGAGTGGTAACGGAAAACACAGACGGCGTGCTCACGGTCAACGGCCACTCCTACAGGGACGCTTCCAGAAAGACGGAAAACTCCAACTTCGCCCTTCTTTCCACCATAAGATTTACCCAGCCGTTCAACGACCCCATAAGCTATGCCAGAAACGTGGCCAGCCTTGCCAACCTGATCGCCGGAGGCGGGGTGCTGGTGCAGAGGCTCGGAGATTTGGAAAACGGAAGAAGGACGGAGGAAAAGAGGCTTGCCCAGTCATCCACAAGGCCGACGATGAAGGCTGTGCCCGGGGATCTGAGCCTGTGTATGCCAAAAAGACAGCTCGACAATATCATAGAGACGCTGCACGCTCTGGATAATATCGCTCCGGGAACGGCCAACTATGACACTCTGCTCTACGGAGTCGAATGTAAATATTATTCGGCAAGACCTCAGACCGAGGACTTTGAGATAAAAGGATGCAAGGATATTTACGCCATAGGGGACGGAGCCGGATTCACCCGCTCACTTTCGCAGGCTGCGGCCAACGGCCTCTATGTGGCGGACAAAATATTGAGAAAGTAACGACCGAGGTAACTTATGCTTGAAAGATTATATCCGGACATATATGTGAGCTCCATAGCGGACATACCCCTTGGAGAGCTGAAAAAAAGAGGGATAAAGGCGCTTGCCTTTGACATAGACAACACCATCGCGCCCTACGACGTGGCCGAGCCCGACGGCTGGGCGCTGGAGACGCTGAAAAAAATAATGGACGAGGGCTTTAAGATATGCCTTCTTTCCAACAACAAGGAAAAAAGGGTCAGGCTGTTCAACAGGAAAATAGGAGCCTATGCCTTCTGGCGGTCGGGAAAACCGGGCACAAAGGGGCTGAAAAAGGCCATGAGAGCCATGGGCTGCACGGCGAGGGAGACCGCCGTGGTCGGGGACCAGGTGTTTACGGACGTATGGTGCGGACACAGGGCCGGGGCTCTTTCCGTTATGACGGCCCCGATATGCGGCAGGGACCAGTTTATTACAAAAATAAAGAGGCCGCTGGAAAAAATAGTAATGATGATGTATTTCAGAAGGAGGGGCGTAAATGTGCGTTGAGCTTGTGGAAGGAAAAACCGCCGTATACGGAATAATAGGAGACCGGGTGGAGAAATCCTTTTCCCCCGTTCTTCAAAATACCATAGGGCGAGAGATGGGCGTAAATATGGTGTATGTTCCGTTTAAGGTGGAGAGCGGACGGGTGCGAGCCGCCGTTGAGGGCGGAAGAGCGATGAACATAAGAGGATTCAACGTCACCGTGCCCCATAAAATAGAGGTGATGGACGCCCTTGCCTCCGTGGACGAGACCGCGGCGAGGATAGGAGCCGTCAACACTCTTAAACTGACGGAAAACGGCTACGAGGGCTATAACACTGACATTATCGGTCTGAAAAAATGCTTCGACGAGAGAAAAACGTCCCTGAAAGGCAGAAATGTCGTCCTTGCCGGAGCGGGAGGAGCGGCCAATTCGGCGGCCATACTTGCCGGAGAGGAAAAAGCGGCGAAACTTGTCATAGTAAACCGCACGGCGGAAAAGGCCGAGGCTCTTGCCGAAAGGGTCAGAAAATATTACGATACGGAAGTGGAGGTTATCGGCTATGACAAACTTATGGACATAGCCGAGCCGGAAATATTCATACAGACGACCTCCGTAGGTATGGGCTCGGACGAGACGCCCGTGGCGGAAAAGGAGTTTTTTAAAAACGTCGGGATCGTCGTGGACATCATATACACTCCCTGGGAGACGAGGCTTATGAGGGAAGCGAAAGAAATGGGAGCGGCAGCGGTAAACGGCTTTGATATGCTGTTTTATCAGGGGCTCGCTTCCTTTGAGATTTGGAACGACATGAAGGCGGAGCCGGAAAAGACGCTGGAACTCAAGAAAAAGCTGACGGAATTTTACCGTGGGAGGGCCTGAAAAATGAATGAGGAAAACGGACGACCCGAAAACAATAAAAAAGGAAAAAACATTATACTTGTCGGATTTATGGGCTGCGGAAAGACGTCCATCGGCAGAAGGCTCGCGAGGCTTTGCGAATATGAGTTTTTTGATATGGACGCGGAGATAGAAAAAAGAAACGGCATGCGCGTCTCCGAAATATTCCGGGAAAAAGGAGAGGCTGCCTTCAGGCAGATGGAGACCGATCTTTGCGCCGAGCTTTCAAAAACAGGGGGGCTTGTCATAGCCACCGGCGGAGGAGTCATAAAAAACGCCGAAAATATGCGCCTGCTTAAGCTAAGCGGCAATGTGCTTTATATAAAGGCTTCCCCGGAGCATATTTATAACAATCTGAAAAACGACAGAACAAGACCCCTTCTTGAGGGCGGGGACAAACTGAAAAAAATAAAAGCGCTTATGGAGGAAAGACGCCCCATGTATGAGAGCCGCAGCGACATCATAGTGGAAGTAACGGGAATGAGGACGCCCAGAGCGGCTTACGCCATAAGGGACGAGCTGGAAAGGATGAATATGATATGAAAAAGATATGCCTTATACATGGCCCGAACATAAACTTTACGGGCATAAGGGAGAAGGGCGTTTACGGCAGTCTCTCCTATGACGAGATAAACGACAGGATATTGGAGAAATCGGCCGAGCTTGGTCTTGAGACGGAAATTTTCCAGTCAAACCACGAGGGAGCGATAATAGACAGGATACAGTCCTGCCTTGGAATGTTTGACGCCATAATAATCAATCCCGGAGCCTATACCCATTACAGCTATGCCATAAGGGACGCTTTGGCTTCGGTCGATCTGCCTGTTGTGGAGATACATATGTCAAACATACATAAGAGAGAGGAGTTCAGACACACCTCCGTGACCGTGCCCGTATGCACCGGTCAGATATGCGGATTCGGATGGAAAGGCTATCTTCTGGCGCTCGAGGCAGTGAAAAACATACTTGACGACTGAAAAACAGGGAATAAGAACAAAATTATTAAAAAATGTATTGAAAAATAACAAAAAATAATTTAAACTTATATGAGACCTTTCGAGGAATATTTAAGAGTAAATTTCTGCGGCCGGTAACAGACGGCTTTATTATGAGGAGGAAAATTAATGATTTCTGCAGGTGAATTCAGAAACGGCGTAACAATCGAATACGAGGGAGATATTTATATCATCCTTGAGTTCCAGCATGTTAAACCCGGAAAGGGAGCCGCTTTCGTGCGTACAAAGATCAAAAATCTTAAAACGGGAGCTGTTGTTGAAAAAACATTCAGACCTACCGAAAAAATGCCCAAGGCGCATATCGACAGACTTGAGATGCAGTATCTCTACAACGACGGCGACCTTTATTACTTCATGAATATGGAAAACTTCGAGCAGATCGCGGTAAACGCATCTGAGGTCGGAGATACTCTTAAGTTCGTAAAAGAGAACGAGATGGTTAAGATCCTTTCCTACGAGGGAGAAGTATTCGGAATCGAGCCTCCTTTATTCGTAGAGCTTGAGATCACTGATACAGAGCCTGGATTTGCCGGAAACACGGCTACAGGAGCTACTAAACCCGCTACTGTTGAGACAGGAGCTCAGGTTCAGGTTCCTCTTTTCATCAACCAGGGAGAAGTAATAAAGATCGACACAAGAACAGGCGAGTACCTCGGAAGAGCGAACGGCTGATTGTGAAACATCGTATGACAAAGGGAATGCTGCGGCATTCCCTTTTGCGCATGGAAAATCTGTTGGCGGCTTTTAGAGATAACCCGTTTTGCTGTCCGCCATGGATTGGTTTTCTGACGGGTCGGGGAACACTCCAAAAAATGAAGGGAATTTTTTGAGCATCAAAGAAGGGGGAAGTCTTTATGAAGGAAATAATTAAAAAAATATCCTATTTAAGAGGGCTTTGCAACGGCTACGGATTTGACAGGAACACCAAGGAGGGCACGGTTCTGCTTGGCATACTTGACGTTTTGGACGACATCACCGACGCGATTCTTGAGGACGGAGACGAGGACGACGATGAGGAGGAATACAGCTACGCGTTCATATGCCCCGCCTGCGGACAGGAGCTGGAAGTGGACGAGGACGTGCTCAACAACGAGGAAGAACTCATATGCCCCGCCTGCGGAAACGTCATTCCGGTGCTGAACGAGTTTGCTATCGACGACGACGGCGAATGAACGGCGGAATACTTTGATTTTAGACGGCGTCCTGAGAAGGCTGTTTTGCGGCCCGGCGGGACGCCGTTATTTTTATGCTGTCAAGGCCGGGAATGAAAAAAGAGAGGGCGTTTAACCATATTTTTTAAGGGTTTTAGCAGGAAATCGGCGTATTTTGCAGTATTTAATATATATAGGGCCCCAAAACGGCCGGCATCATTCATTGACACGGGCCGTGAAGGGCTTTCTGCTTTACGGCGGATAGGACAGCTGGGAGGTGGACGCGTTGCTTCTTCGGGAAAAGCAGGAAGAGATAGAAGAAAAAATATTGGGTCCCTTTGCCATGAAAAGCACCCAGACAAGGGGACGGCTCAAGGCAGAGGAAAAATGCGATATACGAACGGATTTCCAGAGGGACAGAGACAGAATAATACATTGTAAGGCGTTCAGAAGGATGAAGCACAAGACCCAGGTGTTCATATCTCCCGAGGGCGACCATTACCGCACAAGGCTTACACACACCCTTGAGGTGGCGCAGATAGCCAGAACCATTGCACGGGCGCTGGAGCTGAATGAGGATCTGACCGAGGCCATCGCGCTGGGGCACGACCTGGGGCATACCCCCTTCGGACATGCCGGGGAGGATACGCTTAACGGCCTCCATAGGGACGGATTCGAGCACAATAAGCAAAGCCTGAGAGTCGTGGATATGATAGAAAAGGACGGCCATGGGCTTAACCTTACATGGGAGGTAAGGGATGGAATACTTAACCACAGGACAAGCGGAAAGCCCTCGACCATGGAAGGGCTGGTCGTAAGGCTGTCGGATAAGATAGCATACACGAACCATGATATAGACGACGCCATCAGGGCCGGCGTAATAAAAGACATACCCCAGGAATTTAAGGAGGTCATAGGCGACAGCTCAAGCTCAAGGATAAACGCCATGATCAGGGACACCATCGCCAACAGCGAGGGCATAAGGGACATAAGGATGAGCCCGGAGATGAAAAAGACTCTCGGAGACCTGAGGGAATTTATGTTCAAGACCGTGTATCTGAGCGAGAACGCCCTGATGGAGAAGGAAAAGGTCAGAAATATGCTGACATTCCTTTATAACTATTACCTCGAAAATACGGATCAGATGGATGATGAGTTTATAAGGCTCATTAAAAACGGAGAGCATAAGGACACCGTTGTCTGCGATTATATAGCCTGTATGACGGACAGATTCTCAATAACGGCCTTTAAGAGGCTTTTTATACCAACCTCATGGAATATTTATTGACGGCCGAGGGGATATTTAATAACATCCGGGCAAAGTTGGGCGTTCCTTTTGGGAAAGTATACAAACATTGAGGATAGGGGAGGATTTTGACACGCGGCGTCGAATTTATTAAAAGCAGAACAGGTGGTAATGAATATGCTTTATCCTCGGGAGCTTATCGATGAGATAAGGGAACAAAACGATATAGTCAGCGTGATTTCGGAGTACATAACGCTTAAGCAGAAGGGAAGCTCGTATTTTGGACTGTGCCCCTTCCATAACGAGTCCACGCCGTCCTTTTCCGTAAGCCCGGACAAGCAGTTTTACTATTGCTTCGGCTGCGGGGAGAGCGGAAACGTGTACAGTTTTATTATGCGGATGGAAAACTGTGATTTTCCGGAGGCGGTTAAAAGGCTGGCGGACAGAGCGCATATCGCCCTTCCGGAGCCGGAATATTCCGCCGAGGCCGCGAGAAACGAAAGGCTCAAACAGCAGATATATGAAATGCACAGAGCCGCCGGAAGATATTACTACGCCGCCCTTCACAGCAAAAACGGAGAGAGGGCGCTGGAATATCTCAATAACAGGGGCGTCAGAGAGGATATTCAAAAGAAGTTCGGACTGGGATACGCTCCTTCGGGAAGGAACCACCTGTGTGAATATTTGAGAAAAAAGGGATTTTCAACGGAAGCCATGCTCAAAAGCGGTCTTGTTATGGAGAGCAGGGACGGCAGAGGACTGTACGACAGGTTTTTCAACCGCCTGATGTTTCCGATTTTCGATATGCAGGGAAGACCCATAGCCTTCGGAGGCAGAGTCATAGACAAGGGGGAGCCGAAATATCTGAATTCGCCGGAAACCATGGTATTCAACAAAAGCAGGACGCTTTACGGAATGAACTTCGCCAGAGCCGCCAGAAAGTCCGAAATAATACTCGTCGAGGGATATATGGACATGATAAGCATTTATCAGGCGGGATTTCCCAATGTTGTCGCGGGGCTTGGAACGGCGTTCAACGCCGACCACGCGAGGACGCTGAGAAAGCTGGCCGACAGCGTTATCCTGCTTTACGACAGCGACGAGGCGGGCACAAGGGCCGCGCTGAGGGCCATACCGGTGCTTTCCGAGGGCGGATTTAACGTGAAGGTGGCAAGGGTCACCGGAGCGAAGGACGCCGACGAGTTCATTAAAAAATACGGAGCCGAGGCATTCGGCAGGATAATTGTCGACGCGGTCAGCCATATAACATTCAGGATAAGCTGCGCGGGTAAAAATTATAACCTGCAAAACGCCGACCACAGGGTAAGATTCGCGGAGGAAGCGGCAAAAATACTTGCCGGGGTTTCAAACGATATAGAGAGGGATGTCTACACAAAGGAGACGGCCGCCGCCTGCGGCATCGACGAGGACTCCCTGAAAAGCAGGATAAGAAAAATAATGGACGCCTCGGAGAGCGAGTTCCTTAAAGAGGCGGAAAAAAGAAGACAAAGAGTGTATGACGGAAAAAGAGCGGCGGAAAGCGGCCAGAGCGGAGTCAATGAGGCTCAAAAGACGGTGCTTTCCCTGTCTGCGGAAAACGAAGGCGTAAGAAAAGCTGTTTTTTCGGCGCTTAAGCCGGAAGAATTTGAAAACAGAGTATACAGGACGCTGGCCGAATGCATCTGCGAATACGCTCAGAGGGGCGAAAAGGCCGAACCCGCGGATATGATAAGCCTTTTTGAGGATATAGAGGATCAAAATACGGCAGCGGCGGTATTCGCCAAAAAGAATGATTATGAAGACGTGGCTAAGCTGGAAAAGGAGCTCAGCGAAAACGTCAGGAAAATAAAGGACAACCACATAAGCATCATTATGCTTAAGGCGCCAAACGCCGAGGAACTGAAAAAGCTTGTGGAAGAAAAAAGAAAGCTGAACGAATTGCATATAACGATTTCTGACAGTTAACAATATTGATTAGTTAGGAAGGGAAGGATTGAAATTGAAATCCGGCGATGAGAACTTATTGATGACCAGACTTAAGGAGCTTGTGGCTCTGGGAAAAAGCCATAAGGGAGTGCTCGAATACAAGGAAATAATGGATAATCTCGGCGATATCGAGCTGGATACCGACCAGATGGACAAGGTATACGAGTATCTTGAGGGCCAGGGTGTCGATGTTATGGGAAATATCGATACCGAGGAAGAGGTCGAGAAGGATATTGACCTTTCTCTTCCTGAGGGCATAAATATCGACGATCCCGTCCGTATGTATCTGAAGGAAATCGGTAAAGTCCCTCTTTTGAGCGCCGATGAGGAAACGGAGCTTGCCAAAAGGATGGAGGAAGGCGACGAGGACGCAAAGAAAAAACTGGCCGAGGCTAACCTGAGACTTGTCGTCAGCATAGCGAAAAGATATGTCGGAAGGGGAATGCTTTTCCTCGACCTTATACAGGAGGGAAACCTCGGACTTATAAAAGCGGTGGAGAAATTCGATTACCGCAAGGGATATAAATTCTCGACATACGCGACATGGTGGATACGTCAGGCTATAACCCGCTCCATAGCGGATCAGGCGAGGACAATAAGAATACCTGTTCATATGGTGGAGACCATAAACAAGCTTATAAGAGTTTCAAGACAGCTCGTTCAGGAGCTCGGCAGGGAGCCTTCGGCCGAGGAGCTTGCAAAAGAGATGGAAATGCCCGTCGACAAGGTGAGGGAGATCATGAAGATCGCCCAGGAACCGGTTTCCCTTGAAACGCCCATCGGCGAGGAGGAGGACAGCCACCTCGGAGATTTCATTCCCGATGACGATATACCCGCTCCGGCCGACGCGGCCGCGTTCACGCTTCTTAAGGAGCAGCTTATGGAGGTGCTTGACACGCTTACGGACAGGGAGAAAAAGGTGCTTACCCTGAGATTCGGCCTTGAGGACGGAAGAGCCAGAACTCTTGAGGAGGTCGGCAAGGAATTTAACGTCACAAGGGAAAGAATAAGACAGATCGAGGCTAAGGCCTTAAGAAAACTCAGACATCCCAGCAGGAGCAAAAAGCTCAAGGATTATCTTGAGTAAAAACAAAAACAGGCGGATCGGTCCGGTCCGTTGAAACCGGAAAAGATGTTTTTATAGTCAAGCGAGACATTTGGCCGTCCTTTTAATCGAGGACGGCTTTTTTAAAGAGGTGCCATATGGAAATATCGGAAAGACTTAAAACAGTAGCTTCATTCGTAAGGACGAGCCGCGTCATCGCCGACATAGGCACGGACCACGGATACATACCAATATATCTTTGCCTTGAGGATACCATTGACAGAGCCATTGCCTGCGACGTAAACAGGGAGCCGGTAAGAAGGGCGGCCTGCAACATAAACAGGTACGGCCTTGGCGGAAGGATAGAGACAAGGCTCGGCGACGGACTTAAGCCAGTCAAGACCGGAGAGGCCGAGGGGGCGGTCATAGCCGGAATGGGCGGTATGCTCATAATAGACATACTCGACGAGTGCAGGGAAAAGACAGGGGCGCTCGGCGAGCTTGTGCTCCAGCCCCAGACGGACGTGGACAGGGTGAGAAAGTATATCCATTCTATCGGTTTTAAGATAGAAGACGAGGCTGTGATTTTTGAGGACGGAATATACTATAATGTCATAAGAGCCGTTCGCGGCAAAGAAAAATACGACAGCGAGGCCGATTATATTTTCGGCAGGATAAATATACGGAGAAAGGATCCGACCCTTAAGGAGTTTATCGAAAAAGATATGAATAAGTCCAAAAGAATAATGGAGACCCTTGAGAGAGCCGGAACGGAAAACTCGGCCAAAAGGCTGGCCGAGCTTGAAAAATACATTGAGATATGCGGGGAGGTATATAAATGTCTGTAAAATGCAGGGATATAATGTGGCTTATGGAGGACTTGGCGCCGTCATCCTACGCCGAGGAATGGGACAATCCGGGACTGAACGTCGGGGACGCCGAGTCTGAGGTAAAGAAGATACTCGTTGCCCTTGACGCCACGGAGGCGGTCATAGACGAGGCCATAGAAAAGGGAGCGGACATGATCGTCACGCACCACCCCCTTCTTTTTCATCCGGTCAAAAAAATAAACTATGACAGACCGGACGGCAGGAAGATAATAAAACTTATCAAAAACGGCATAAATATGTTTGCCGCCCACACCAATCTCGATTCCGCCAAAGGAGGAACCAACGACACCCTTGCACGCCTTATCGGCTTGGAGAACATTTCCGTGCTTACGGCCGAATGCGGAGACGGCGAGGGAATGGGAAGAATCGGAGACATACCGGGAGATATGACGCTTGGCATGCTTTCCGTGAAGGTGAAGGAGACCCTTGGGCTTGACGCCGTCAGGGTCGTTGGAAATCTTAGCTCAAAGGTGAAAAAGGCGGCGCTCTGCACGGGAGCGGGAATGGATTTCCTTGACGATGCCATAGACGCGGGCTGCGACGTTTTCATAACGGCCGATGTCAGATACCATGAGGCGATGGACGCCATTGATAAAAACATAGCTCTTATAGACGGAACGCACTATGCCACGGAAAATATAATCGTGCCCGTGCTGGCGGATTATTTGAGAAAGAAGCTCTCGAACAGGGGAGTAAGGGACGTGGAGGTTCTTGAGTCCTCTGTTGACGGACAGACATTCGTTCACATATAGAAAGGACTGAGGCATTTGACGGAAGTAACGGTAATGGGCGAGAAGGTAACGGTATCGCCCGATATGACATATTTTGAGCTTTCAAAAAAATACAGGGACAGACTGAAAAGAGACGTTATGGCCGCCAGAGTAGGAAACGACCTGAAGGAGCTGTCGTCAGCGGTGTCCGACGGGGACGTGATAGAATTTATTGATATGACCGATCCCGAGGGAATGGGCATATATATGAGGACGGCCTGCATGATTATGCTCAAGGCCGTTGACGACATTGTTGGCCACGGCACGGAGACAATAATAGAAAATTCCATAAAAAAGAACTTTTACTGCGAGATACACAAGGGCGGCACTGTGGTGGACGACGAGCTCGCGGGGAAGATAAAGGAAAGAATGAGGCAGATCATTGACGCGGATATGCCCATCGTCAGGGAAAGGATGCCCCATGCCGAGGCGATAAGGCTTTTGGCGGAGGGCGGACAGTATGACAAGGTACGCCTTTACAGATACAGGAAGGACACCATCGTAAACCTTTACAGGCTCGACAATTATTACGATTACCTCTATGGGTACATGGCGCCTTCCACGGGCTGCGTAAAGCTGTTTGATATAGTGCCCTTTGAGAGGGGCTTTCTCATAGTCGTGCCGTCCGTCAAAAATGTGGAAGAGCTTCCGAAGCTTGAACGGTTTGACAAAATAACCGAGGTATTTATGGAGCAGATGGACTGGAGCCGCCTTATGGACGTCAAAAACGTGGCCGACCTGAACGACGTCATAGTCAACGGCGAGTTCGGCGACCTTGTAAGGATAAACGAGGCTCTCCATGAAAAGAAGATCGCCTGCATAGCCGATATGATATACCATAGGAAGGACTGCGTAAAACTGGTGCTCATCGCCGGCCCCAGCTCATCGGGAAAGACGTCCTTTGCCAACAGGCTTGGCGTACAGCTCAGGGTGCTTGGCATACGTCCCCATGTCATATCCATGGACGATTATTTCATAAACCGAGATGACACGCCCGTTGACGAGTTTGGCAAAAGAGACTACGAGAATATAAACTGCATAGACATAAAGCAGTTCAACGAGGACATAAACGCCCTCATAGAGGGAAAGGCAGTGGAACTGCCGAGCTATAATTTTGTTACCGGTATGAGGGAGTACAAGGGCAACGTCATAAGACTTAAGGAAAACGAGATCATGATAATCGAGGGTATCCACGGCCTTAACGACGAGCTTACGCCATCCATAAAGCCCGAAAACAAATTCAAAATATTCATCAGCGCCATGACCCAGCTTAATCTGGACAATCATAAGTTTATTTCCACATCGGACAGCCGCCTTTTGAGGAGGATAGTAAGAGATAATCTTTCCAGAGGAAACGACGCGGCGGCTACGATTTCCGCCTGGCCCTATGTGACAAGGGGAGAGGAGAAAAACATATTCCCCTTCCAGGAGAACGCCGACGTTATGTTCAATTCCGCCACCATTTACGAGCTGGCGGTGCTGAAACAGTACGCCGAGCCGCTGCTTTACAAGATCGACGAGTCCATGCCGGAATATTTGACGGCAAAGAGGCTCATAAAGTTTTTGGCGTATTTCCTCGGAGCTCCGGCGGAGCCGATACCGAACAACTCGCTCATAAGGGAGTTTGTCGGCGGCAGCGTATTCCATGTGTAAGCCCCGGAAAGACTTTTATAAGCGGAGAAGGCATAAAAAGGATTTAATGTATTTTGCCGCCGGCACCCTTGCGTCCGGCGGTTTTTTGTGTTAATATTATCCGGTGAGTAAGCCGAACAGTCGCGCTTGTTATGCAAGTGAGGAAAGTCCGGGCTTCACAGGGCAGGGCGCCGGTTAACGGCCGGCGGAGGCGACTCCAGGGATAGTGCAACAGAAATAAACCGCCCGCTTTCGCGGGTAAGGGTGGAAAGGTAAGGTAAGAGCTTACCGCTGTTCCGGCAACGGGACAGGCTCTGTAAACCCCGCCTGAAGCAAGGCCCGAGTAAAACCATGGGATTGCCCGTCCCGTTTTGACGCGGCCGCATGATGACATTGGCGACAATGTACCAAGATAGATGACTGTTTAAGACAGAACCCGGCTCATAGACTTGCTCACATTCATAAGGAATTTAAACCGCGGCTGGCCCCTGTGCCGGCCGTTTTTCATTATGTTTTGCTTTCGGAGGTGAGGGGTATGGCGCTTACGCTGGAGGAGCTCTGCGCGGGAACGGAAAAAGAATACGGTATGAAGCTCATCGCGGGGAAAAACGGAACCGACAACATGGTCAGATGGGTACACTATATCGAGGGCGGTGAAACGCCGCGTTTTCTGCACGGATATGAGCTCATATTCACAACCGGGATGGAAAACCAGTATTCGACATGGCTTTTGAAATTTGCCGAAAAACTCCACGAATACGGAGCCTGCGGACTTGTCATAAACATCGGCCCCTATGTCGGCGACGTGCCGGAGGACGTAAGGGAATACTGCGACAAAGTAAGTCTGCCGCTTTACACCATTCCATGGGAGACAAGGATAGTGGATATAACATACGAGATGTGCCACCATATCGTCACCGACGAGAAGCAAAGCAGGAGCGTGGCCGAGTCCGTAATATACGCCATAAACAATCCCATGAAAAAAGAGGACTGCGCGGCGGAGCTGGAAAACGCGGGTTTTTCCGACTCCATGCCTACGGAAGTGGCCGCCGTTAAAATAACCGGTATGCCCGGAAAAACAGAGACCGCCGAACGCCGTGTAAAATACGAAGCCATAAGGCGGCTTAATAAGTATACGGAAAAACATTCGGTTTTTACCATGGACACCTTCGCCGTCATCGTCTGTCAGGGAGTGAGGGCCGATGATTTTGAGAGGGAGGTAAGAGAGCTTGCCGAGGGCTCGGAAGGAGTATGCGCCGCCACGTCTGAGGTCATGGGCTTTGACCTTTCCGCTGCTTTCGGCCGGGCAAGGGACACGGCAAAAATAACGGCGTCAAGGAAGGAAAAATTCAACCGATACGCGGATATGGGCTATTACAAAATACTTATGGCCGCCGGCAGGGAAAGCCTTAGAGATTACTGCCGGGAGTGCCTTGACGCGCTGAAAGAGCATGACGAAAAAAACGGCACGGATTATGTTGAGACGCTCAGGCTTTATCTTGAGAACAACTCCAGCGTCACTGCCGTTGCCGAGCTGACATTTGTTCACAGGAACACGGTCAATTACAAGATAAAGAAGATAAAGGAAATACTTGGCTGTGAATTGGATCAGAGCGACAAACTGAGGCTGATGCTGGCTTTTGGAGCGGAGAGGCTGCTCGCTTAGCGCTTAAGCCGGAAGAGAGCTTCCGGATTGATGACGGTGCGGACACGAAAATTTCCCGAGGAAACTTTCCGTGTCAGGCCGTGGCTGAAATTTCAAGCATTGACGCCGGTGATAGTGAATTACCCCGGCGTTCGCAGTCCGCGTGCAAAATAAGCCGTCAGTAATTTATAGACCAAGAATTATAAAAATTGAATGGGATTTTAAATACAAAAAAGGAGAAGGCGAGGTACCTTCTCCTTTTAGACTGTCAAAAAACTAATCCATTGTGAGCGGAAGGGTACTGTTCAGTACTTTGGCCTTTGGCCAAAGCCGCCTCCGGCGTCCGGATATCTTT
>CAJFHC010000022.1 GCA_904378045.1 Candidatus Metalachnospira gallinarum
TTCTGCGCCCTGACAAAGTTCAGGGCTTTCCGCAGAAATAGGGATTTATTGCCTTAATTTAAACTCGAAAAAGTCCCAAAGGACTTTTTCGACACGCTAAGACCGGATATTTCTATCCGGCCTTTAGTTTTTTATTGCGCGGTAAGCCAAGCCTGTTATCAGTTCTCGCTTACTGCTTCTTTGGCTTCTTTCGCTTTTCCGCCCTTTCCTCTGATGGCGTCTACAAGCACAGCGATAGCTCCGTCGCCTGTTACGTTGCAGGCTGTTCCAAAGCTGTCCTGAGCGATGTAAAGAGCGATCATAAGGTTGAGCATTATAGGATTGAAGTGAAGCATTGTCTCAAGCACTCCAAGAGCTGCCATAACGGCGCCTCCGGGAACTCCGGGAGCGGCAACCATAGTTACGCCGAGCATAAGGATGAAGGGAAGGATAGAAATAAATGATATTTCAATTCCGTTAAGCATCATAATGGCAAGGGCGCAGCTTGTAAGAGTGATCGTGCTTCCTGAAAGGTGTATCGTAGCGCAAAGAGGAATAACGAAATCAGCGATCTCTCCTCTTACTCCGTTCTTCTTTGTCTGCTCAAGTGTTACGGGGATCGTAGCCGCTGAGGACTGCGTTCCGAGAGCCGTGAAGTACGCGGGGATCATGTTCTTAAGCAGGGCGAAGGGGTTTTTCTTCGCGAACACTCCGGCAATAACGTACTGGAAAATAAGTATGCAGATGTGCAGAAGTATGATTATTCCGAATACTTTGATGAATACGCTCATTATCTCGAATACCGTTCCCGAGAATGTAAGGTTTGAGAAAATACCAAATACATGGAAGGGAAGGAGAGGGATAATAATGCTTGCGATAACCTTTGTAACGATGTCCTGGAACTCGTTGAAGATCTTTTTCATTCCTTCAGCCTTTGTTACGGCAATACCGAGACCGAGGGTGAATGAAAGGATGAGGGCGCTCATAACTTCCATAATAGCAGGCATCTCGATGGTGAAAAGTCCGGCTACCATTGTTTCCTCGGCGTTCTGAGCGTTGTCGAATACGATGGATCCAACCTCAAGGAATGAAGGGAAGGAAGCCATATCTACGAAATACGCAACGCTTCCGGAAATGATCGTTGACACATAGGCGATAAGAGCCGTGATGGCAAGTATTTTTCCGGCGCCGTCTCCAAGATCAGCGATACCGGGAACGACGAATCCGATGATGATAAGAGGTATTACGAATCCAAGGAATTCGTTGAAGATATCATTGAATGTGGCGAAGATGGCGATGAGCTTCTCAGGCGCCACCATACCTACAGCGATACCAAGAATAATTGCGATGATAAGTTTGGGGAGTAATCCTAATTTCTTTTTTGACATTTTTTTGTCCGCCCTGATTTTAAGCGGGCTTTCCTCCTTTTATAAGTTTTTGTTAATGCTTACAGAAGTTCGTATCCGTTTTCTTTGAGAAGAGTTTTGATCTCGTTTACATGCTCTGTGTTTCTTGTCTCAAGAACCATTGTTACGACACAGGAGTTGACCTCTGATCTTAAGTCCTCTCTCTCGTGGTTGATGCTGATGATGTTAGCTCCCGTCTTTGAGATGAGCTGTAAGAGAGATATAAGCTGTCCGGGCTTGTCAACGACCTTTGTCTCAATGTTGGCGATACGTCCAGTCTTGTTGAGACCCTGTGTTATTACCCTTGAAAGGATGGAAACGTCGATATTTCCTCCGGAAACAACACATACGGATTTTTTGCCCTTAAGGTTCGCCTTGTCGAACATAGCTGCTGCAAGAGCCGTAGCGCCTGCTCCCTCGGCAACCGTCTTCTGTTTTTCCATAAGAGTAAGGATAGCCGTAGCTATTTCTTCCTCGGATACCGTAACGATCTCGTCAACATATTTCTGGCACATTTCAAATGTGATGTCTCCGGGTTTCTTTACGGCGATACCGTCGGCGATTGTAGCCACCTTATCAAGCTCGATGACCTCGCCCTGTTTTCTTGACTCATACATGCTGGGAGCTCCGGCCGCCTGAACGCCGATGACTTTGCAGTCGGGCTTAAGAGCCTTGATTGCGTATGAAACTCCGCTTATGAGTCCGCCTCCTCCGATGGGAACGTAAACGACCTCGACATCGGGAAGCTGGTTGATTATTTCAAGACCAATGGTTCCCTGTCCGGCGATTACTCTCTCGTCGTTGAAAGGATGAACGAATGTGTATCCCTTCTCTTCCATAAGCTCAACGGCTCTGTTAGCGGCGTCATCATATACTCCGGGTACAAGAACGACCTCTCCGCCGTATGATTTTGTTGCCTCTACCTTTGAAATGGGAGCTCCGGCAGGCATACAGATAACCGATTTGATTCCTCTTCTTGTTGCCGAAAGAGCAACTCCCTGAGCGTGGTTTCCGGCTGAGCAGGCGATAACGCCCTTCTCCGCTTCCTCAGGAGTAAGGCTCGCTATTTTGTAATAAGCGCCTCTTAATTTGAATGATCCCGTAAGCTGGAAGTTTTCGGACTTAAGATAAATATTTTCGCCGATCTTGTCAGCCTTGATAAGCGGTGTTACCGTTGCCGCTTCTTTTAAAACTCTCTGCGCGTCAAAAAGCATTTCCAATGTAACCATTGTCTTTTCCTCCTTTAAAATACTTGTTCCGGCTGCGATTGTTTATTTATAAACACATTATAAAAATAAAAAATATTTTAGTCAACAAAATTTTTTAAATTGTGTTCCTATGACAGATACTTTTTGTAAAATTAAAGGAGATTATTAGCGTTTTTGTCCCTCATACACGTACATATAATTACGGTCTATGGTAGTACCACACGGCTTTTATAATTTAATTTTAATTTTTTCATAAAATTTCCCTAATTTTTTGTTGAATATCACGATTTTTCAAAAAGTCCCTGAATATCCGAAAAAAACGGCGTTTACGAGGAATATAAAAACCAGTAAAAGGAAAAAATAACAAAAAGAACAGTTAAAAATTCGTTAACTCTCAAAATTAACGCTTACATTTTCAGACAGAAAAATGTTAAAATAAAATAAAGAAAAACCCGTGAAAAGCTCAAAATAAGGAGGTGCGAATGTTGTTTAAAATAAATGAACTTATTGTCTATGGGAACTCCGGAGTATGCAAAGTAAAGGACATATGCGCGCAGGACGACGAACGGCTGTATTATAAACTTGAACCGGTTTTTGAAAAATGCGTCATATTCGTTCCGGCCGACACAAAAATTTTTATGCGTCCGGTGATCTCAAGGGATGAGGCGCTCCGTCTGATATACCGGCTCCCCCTTTTGGAAATATCTTTGCCGGCTGTTCACAATAACAGGGAACTCACCGAATATTACAAAACGAAATTTTCCCTCCACAGCTGCGAGGATCTGGGCGCCATGATAAAAACGATCCATACGAAAATAAGTGATCAGACTGCCATCGGAAAAAAGCCCTGCCAGACCGACCTGAAATATATAAAGAAGGCCGAAGAACTCCTTTACGGGGAGCTTTCGGTCGTATTGGACATACCCGTTGACAATGTTCCGGAATTTATAGAAAAGACTCTTTCCTCCCGCGAGCCGCAGAAGGTCTGTTAAAGCCTCTGCCTGACGGTCTCGTACATCAGCACCGCGGCGGCCACCGAGGCGTTGAGCGATTCAGCCCGGCCCGGCATTGGTATCCTGACAAGCTCGTCGCATAGCTGTGAGGCTCTGTCGGAAAGCCCCCTTGCCTCGTTTCCGAGCATAAAGGCGCAGCCTTTTTTCAAATCCAGATCATAGGGATATTTTTTACCCCTAAGATGGGCGGCATATATTTTTATGCCGCTCTTTTTCATAAGAGCGCACACGTCCTCAAGTCCGGCATCGGTTATTATCGGTATTTTGAAAACCGATCCCATGGTCGAGCGCAGCACCTTTTGGTTATAAAGGTCTACGCTGCCCTTTGAAAGTATCACCCCGTCGGCTCCGGCGGCGTGCGCCGTTCTTATGACCGTGCCGAGATTTCCGGGATCGTTCATCTCCTCGGCTATGATGTAAAATCCGTTTTTCTTTATTATATTTTTTATATCGCTTTTCATCTTTTTGCATACGGCCATTATGCCCTGTGGGTTTTTCGTGTCGCTTAGGGATGAAAAAAGCCTGTCGCTTATGACGGCGCACTCTGCCTTTTTAAAATATCCGTCTATGTCGTTTTTTTCGACGTAGCTTTCTGAGAATATCATTTTCACTATTTTCACGTTCTCCGGTATTTCCGAGACGAATCTTGCCCCGTCCGCTATAAAAAGGCCCTCCCTGTCCCGGTTCTTTTTATCGGCCAGAGCCTTTATATCCTTTATAAGCCTGTTATGCGCGCTCTCGATCATATTATCCTCTCCCTTGTCCTTTGATTATACCAAACACGCCTATATATTGCCAATGTATTTTTATTCATCCATCGTTTTATTTAATAATTTTGTAATTAATTTTAATAAAATTTTATGATATAATTAATTAACTATAATTAAGGAGAGGATTTTTTTGGCGGGTTCAACTTTTGGCAGCATATTCAGAGTAACGACTTGGGGAGAATCCCATGGAAAGGCCCTCGGCGTGACCATTGACGGCTGCCCCGCCGGAATCGCCCTTTCCGAGGAAGATATACAGGCGGAGCTGGACAGGCGTAAGCCGGGATCTAACCCCTACGGCACAAAACGCAAGGAGAGCGATTCGGCTATGATACTTTCCGGCGTTTTTGAGGGCAAGACCACTGGAACGCCTATAAGCATAGCCGTGTTCAACGCGGATCAGCATTCGGCCGACTACAGCGCCATAGCGGATAAATTCAGGCCTGGACATGCTGATTACGGATTTCAGTCCAAATATGGTTTCAGGGACTACCGCGGAGGAGGACGTTCCTCCGGCAGGGAAACTCTCTCAAGGGTAGCCGCCGGAGCCGTGGCAAAGAAGATACTTTCCGAGCTCGGAATAGAAATATGCGCGTACACCGTTTCCATAGGCCCCGTGTCCATCGACAGAAGCAGATCGGACGTTTCAAGACGATTTGACAATCCTCTTATCATGCCCGATCAGGAGGCCGCGAGGGAAGCCTCGGAGTTTCTTGACAGATGCATGGCCGAGGGCGACAGCGCCGGGGGCGTGGCGGAATGTGTCATAAAGGGAGTGCCCGCCGGCATAGGAGAACCGGTATTTGACAAGCTGGACGCTGTCCTCGCGATGGCTGTCCTTTCCATAGGAGCGGTCAAGGGCATAGAGTTCGGAGCCGGATTTGAGGCGGCGGCCATGAAGGGCTCTGAGAACAATGACCCGTTCTTTTCGGAAAACGGCAGGGTCGAAAAGCTCTCGAATAATTCCGGCGGAATTTTAGGCGGTATCTCCGACGGAAGCGACATCGTTTTCAGAGCGGCGTTCAAGCCGACCCCGTCCATATCAAAGCTGCAGAAAACAACGGACACGGCTTTAAACAACGTGGAAATATCCATCAAGGGACGACACGACCCAATCATCGTACCGAGGGCCATCGTCGTCGTCGAAGCCATGAGCGCCATAGCGCTGGCCGATATGGCGTTGAGGAATATGCCTTCCAAAATAGACAATATAAAAAAGATATATAATAAAACGGTTTAAAAAGGAGTGGGGAGAAATGGGACAGAACATAGACGATTACAAAAGAGTCATCACGGCGGATATGATCGTTGAGGAACGTACCAAAATACTTGCCGACAGGGTCATAAAGGGTCTTGAGAGGCGTAATATGAAAGGCTACTTCTGTCAGACGGTGGAGGAAGCCAACGAGCTTATTCTCAGCCTTATACCCGAGGGCGACACGGTTTCATGGGGAGGCTCCATGACCATCAGGGATATGGGACTTACAAAACTCATCAAGGAATCGGATAAATATACGGCTATGGATAGGGATGAGGCCGAAAGCACGGAGGAAATGCGGGAGATCCAGAGACAGGCCCTCCTTTGCGACACATTCCTCACAAGCACCAACGCCATGTCCGACGACGGAGTGCTTGTCAACATCGACGGCCTTGGCAACCGCCTTGCAGCCATATGTTACGGGCCAAAACAGGTAATTGTAGTGGCCGGAATAAACAAAGTCGCACATTCCGAAGAAGCTGCCATAGCCCGTGCCCGCAATGTGGCCGCTCCGACCAACATACATCGTTTCCCCGAAAAAGTAACACCCTGCCGCAAGACAGGAAAATGCGGGGACTGCGTCGGAGAGGATTGTATATGCAGGCAGATACTTATTACAAGGATGTCCATGATACCGGACAGAATAAAGGTCGTTCTTATAAATGACGATCTCGGATTTTAATAAATATGTTTTTGGGGCAAACCGCCTTAAAATATAATACTCAATCAAAGAGGAGGAAAAAATGATGAAATTTAACAAAAAACTTTGTGCCTTTTCAGTGGCTGCCGTAATGTCTCTTTCGGTATGCGCTCCCGCATTTGCCGCTGAAGGCGAAAACGCCGTAGATCTTCAGTACAACGGCGTTACGACGGAAGATGCCGCCGTACTTGTAAACGACACCACATACATGAGCGCTGAAGACGTTAAAGCCGTTCTTGGTGTTGACTGCGCCGTTGCCGACGGAAAGGCTCAGCTTACGGTAGGCTCAGAAGCAGTTGAGGTTGAGACTGTAGACGGTCTTATCCCCGTTCGCGCCATCGCTAACGCTCTCGGATATTCCATCGGATGGGACAGCGAGGCAAAGACAGCCATCGTTATCGATGTCGACAAACTTGCCGCAAGCGAAACATTTGACATCATGGGAAAATACATGGATTACAACCTTTCAATGGAAATGCCCTACGCTCAGAACGGTGAGTTTGACGGAGTTTACGAAATGACTGACGCAGACTCAACATTCACCATTCCTTTCAACGGAGACGTTGTTTCACTCGCATCCGCTGACGGAGAGGATGTGACAATGAATCTTACCATTGATTTCTCACAGTTAGAGGAGCTCCTTGCGGCTCAGGGAATGGACGAAAACGAGCAGCAGGCATTTGACGCTGTTGTAGCCGCTCTTGGAAGCAGCGAGACAAAGATCCTCTACAACATCAAAGATAACGTAATGTATCTTAATTCTTCAATGTTTACTGTATTCGGCCTTGACGCCAACGCTTGGCTCAGCATCGATCTGGGCGATATTTTCGGAATGGCTACCACAGAGGGAGCCGCAGACCTTACGGCCATCCTTGAAAACGCTATGTCAGGCGATCTTAAAGCCTACATCGTAGACCTTCTTAAGGCTATGCCCGTTGAGGACGTTAACTCATACGCCGCTCTTGAGGAAGCATATGGAGTATACAGCGCAATGCTCGGCGACAGCGCTTTCGTTCTTGAGGACGGAAAATATACTCTTAACTACGCTATGAACCAGGACGGAGCTGATTTTACATACTCAATAGTTCTCGGAACAGAGGGCGAGACAGTAAACTCCTGCGACATCGCTATGAAGGTTGCAGCAGAAGGCGTTTCAATGGACGTTACAGCCGCAAGCGACAAGGATTTCAACACAACAATGACCCTTGCCATGAACATCGCTGATATGATCAAGATGAACTTCAATTACAAAGCAACCGTATCAGCATCAACAGAAGCTCCCCAGCTTACGGTTCCCGAGGGCGCTACGGTTCTCTCTCTTACTGATCTTCTTTTCGGAGCAATGACAGAAGACGCTGTTATCGACGTAACGGCTGACGAGAACGCCGCAGTTGAGGTTCCCGCTGAGGAAGAGCCCGCCGCAGAAGTTCCCGCTGAAACTACAGAAACAGCTGACGAAACAGCAGCCGCAGAGGTTCCCGCTGAGACAACAGAAGTTCCCGCCGAGAAAGTTGAGACATCTGAAACAGCAGAAGAAATCGTGGCAGCGTAAGTTTTATAAGCTGTCAATCAGCGAGCGTTTAATGACTGATCGCTTAATAACAACTAAAAGTCCGGTGTAAAAGCCGGACTTTTTTCGCGCGTGAAAAAGGAGCCCTGTCGGGCTCCTATCAAAAGGGGACTGTCAATATCTTTCTGTCTGGGAGAACTATCATCAGAAAAATTTATTATGACAGGAAGCCAAGGAATCGGCTTCTATGTTTTTATAATAGTACAATATTGTTTTTGAGTCAATACAATAAATCCATTAAATCTGCCGAAAAAGTCATCCCCTATTTATTGATTCTGCGGTAGAATGACCCACGGGTTGTAGGATGTTAAACGGCCGCAAAGCATATCAGGTCACATCCTCCCCGTCAACAGACATACATTTTCCCTAATTGCTTGTTAATTAACAGATTAAACGGGACTTCCCGTCAAAGTGACTGAACTTACGCGGTACGGCCGGAATAAAATTTTTCAATTCTTTTTTGCGTTTTTATGCAAATGAAAATAGTGAGCAATAAAAAAGCCCCTTTATTGGGGCCTTTCATTTGAGATATCTGTCTATAATGTCATAATGTCTGTCAACGGAGCGTCTGCCCTTTTCCTCATCCTTTTCAAGGATGCTCAGGAGCATATCCCTGTGGAACATGGAGAGCACATCGCCTTCATTTTCTACAACGATCCTTCTTGCCATGGAAATGAATTTTTCCATCATCTTCGAGAGAGAGTCATTGATGAGCTCAATAAGCTTGTTGCCCGCCTGCTTGGAGATAAGCATATGTATCTCCTTGTCAAGGAAAGCTGCTTTTGTCTTTTCGCATTCCTCGATACGAACGAGCATATCCTCTATTTCCGCCCTGTTTGCCTCCGAAAAGTTGTTGATAGCCAGAATGATCGCCTGCTTGTCCAAAGCTCTCCTGAGCTGGCTGAGGTCAATGTCGTCTATCTGCTTGAGCATAAACATCACGCTCATGGACTCCTCCATAATTCCCTGCAAGTCTCCCGTAAGATAATTTCCGGAGCCCTGCCTGCAGGATATGAGTCCCATATTGTCCAGTGTCCTCAGAGCCTCCCTGACGGAATTTCTGCTGAGATTGAGCATCTCCGAAAGTTCCCTCTCCGTCGGGAGCTTGTCTCCCACTTTTATGTCGCCGGCTTTTATCCTGTCCTTTACATACAGAATGACCTTTCCGTAGGCCTTGTCTTTGCACTGTTCCGGTGCGGCTTCGGCCGTATCGGTAATGCCTGGATCCATTATATCCGCATTCTTCATAAACATCACCTTCAACTATAGCGCTGGTTATATTTTAATACATTTTTGTTAAAAAAACAACCGATTAACGCTGATTTCTGAATAAATGACGAAAAATTTTATACAATTTTAATACTTTGTAAGCAGATAATGATACAAAAAAACCTTAATTTTATGTTAGTGTTTTAAAAACGTACATTTTTTAACGATTTTTTTGAAAATAATGAAAATTTTTTGATGCCATTGTTCATACATAATGACATCATTCAAAACTACAAAAGCGCGCTGTCAAAAGACAACGCGCCTGTGCTTTTTGATTCAATATTTCATTACTGAGCTGCTTTAGCAACTTCCTCAGCGAAGTTCTCCTGTTTCTTCTCAAGACCTTCTCCTGTCTCGAAACGAACCATTCTTCTGATAGTTATAGGAGCGCCAACTTCCTTGGCAACGCTTTCGATATATTTCTTAACCGTAAGATCGCCATCCTTAACATAGGGCTGCTCAACAAGGCAAACTTCCTTCATTTCCTTGTTAAGTCTTCCCTCGATCATCTTTTCGATGATATTAGCGGGCTTCTTAGCGTTCTTCTCGTCGTTCATTGTCATCTGAGTAAGGATCTCTCTTTCTTTTGCGAGATATTCCTCGGGTACGTTCTCAACGGCGATGAATTTAGGATTAAGAGCTGCTACCTGCATAGCGATGTTCTTGCCCATTTCCTCTACCGCCTCGTTAGCGTTGTCGCAGCCGATCTCGATCATAACGCCGATTCTTCCGCCGCCATGGATGTAGGAAACGATAGTTCCTGCGCCCTCTTTAACATATTTCTCGAATCTTCTGATTTTGAGGTTCTCGCCGATAACAGCAATCTTGCTGCTGAGAGCCTCTGCAACTGTCATAGACTCGTCAAACTTCCATTTTTCATTGAGAAGAGCGTCAACATCGGCAGCGTCGGATGAAGCGATATGCTCAGCTACCTGAAGAACATACTCTCTGAATACAGGGTTCTTTGCTACGAAGTCTGTCTCTGAGTTTACCTCAACAACAACTCCGACATTCTTGTCATCTGAAAGATATGAAAGGCATACGCCCTCGGAAGCGATACGTCCGGCTTTCTTCTCGGAAGCGGCAAGTCCTTTTTCTCTTAAATATTCAACTGCCTTTTCCATATCGCCGTCGGTCTCCGCAAGAGCCTTTTTACAGTCAAGCATACCAACGCCCGTCATTTCTCTCAGTTCTTTAACCATACTAGCTGTGATTGCCATTTTAAATACCTCCGTATACTGTCTTATTCAGCTTCAGCCTCAGTAACCTCAGCGTTTTCCTCAGCCTCTGCCTGCTGTTCGCCCTGTTTAGCCTCGATTACCGCGTCAGCGATCTTAGAAGCGATAAGTTTTACGGCACGAATAGCGTCGTCGTTTCCGGGGATAACATAATCAACCTCTTCGGGGTCGCAGTTAGTGTCAACAATGGCAACAACGGGAATTCCCAGAATATGCGCCTCCTGAATAGCGATCTTTTCTTTTCTGGGGTCAACAACGAACATAACATCGGGAATTCTTGTCATTTCCTTGATTCCGCCAAGGTTCTTGTCAAGTTTCTCTTTCTCATGAAGAAGAACGGCAACTTCCTTTTTGGGAAGAACTTCAAATGTTCCGTCTTCCTGCATTTTCTCAAGCTCTTTAAGTCTTTCGATTCTTGTGCGGATGGTCTTGAAGTTTGTAAGCATACCTCCGAGCCATCTCTCGTTTACATAGAACATTCCGCATCTCTCAGCCTCTTCCTTAATGGACTCCTGAGCCTGCTTCTTTGTTCCTACGAAAAGGATCTGTCCGCCCTCGCTGATGAAATCAGCAACTGCGGCATAAGCCTCGTCAACCTTTTTAACTGTTTTCTGAAGGTCGATGATGTAGATTCCGTTTCTTTCTGCGAAGATGTAAGGAGCCATTTTAGGGTTCCATCTTCTTGTCTGGTGTCCGAAATGAACACCTGCTTCCAATAACTGTTTCATAGAAATAACGCTCATAATTTTACCTCCCAAGGTTTTTCCTCCGCGTTATCCAAGCCGTCAAACTCCGAGCAGGAGCACCCTGCGGCCGAATCAAACGCGTGTGTTTTTATCAGTTACGGCAGATATTATATCACTAAAGCCGCGTAATTACAATAATTTTTTTATTTTTTCAGCGAAAAAAGCTCCGGAAAACATAAAATCGGCCGGAAACGGTGTCCAAACCGCTCCCGACCGTATAGCTCCCGCTGTTATTCCTCGGTTTCTTCTTTTTTCTCCATAACAAATCCGCATTTTTCGTTGGCGCATACCAGTTTGACCGGCTCCCTTCCCTTTTCCAGCATATATGATCCGCACTGGGGGCATTTTTCTTTGGCCGGCTTATCCCAGGATACGAAATCGCATTCAGGATTGTGTTCGCAGCCGTAATATGTTCTGCCTTTTTTTGACTTTTTCTTTTGTATCATGCCGCCGCATTTCGGACAGCTTACTCCCACGGGCTCAAAATACGGCTTGGCGTTGTTGCATTCCGGATATCCGGGACAGGCGAGAAATTTTCCGTACCTGCCGATCTTTATTACCATCTTTCTGCCGCATTTTTCACAGACTATATCTGTTTCCTCGTCCTTTATCTCGACCTTTTCCAGCTTTTCCATGGCCGTGTCAAGCTGTTCTTTGAACATCGGATAGAAGTCTCTTATTACCTTTTTCCATTCGTCAAGGCCTTCCTCCACCCTGTCCAGCTCGTTTTCCATTTCGGCCGTGAATCCGATGTTTACGATCTCGGGGAAATATTCCTTCATAATATCGTTGACTATCTCTCCAAGTTCCGTTGGGAATATGGCTTTCTTTTCCTTTGACACATAATTCCTCGTCTGGATGGTGGCAAGTATGGGAGCGTAGGTACTGGGGCGTCCTATGCCAAGTTCCTCCATGGTCTTGATTAGAGACGCGTCGGTGTATCTGGCCGGAGGCTGGGTAAAGTGCTGCTCAGGCACGACTTCCTTTGTCTTAAGGACGCAGTTTTCCTCTATTTTAGGGAATTTTATAATATTTTCCGTTTCTTCCACCCTGTTATATACTTCAAGGAAGCCCTTGAATTTTATGGCGGAAGCGTTGATCCTGAAAATATATCCTCCGGCCTCTATCGACGACGCCATGCTTTCGTATACCGCCGGAGTCATCTGGCTGGAAACGAATCTTTCCCAAATCAGCTTGTAAAGCCTGAACTGATCGTTGGAAAGTGACTCCTTAAGGCTCTCCGGAGTCCTTGAGGAATATGTCGGTCTGATGGCCTCGTGGGCGTCCTGCGCCGATTTTTTTGTCTTGTATATATTTCTTTCGGCGGGAAGATATTTTTCTCCCAGGGCGTTTCTGATGTACTCAGTGACCTGTTCATAGGCCTCGTCGGACACACGGACAGAGTCCGTCCTGATATATGACACAAGTCCGACCGTGCCCTCCCCCTTGATTTCAACGCCCTCATAGAGCTGCTGGGCGAGCATCATGGTTTTCTGCGCCGTAAAGTTCAAATATTTGCTGGCTTCCTGCTGCAGTGTGCTTGTCGTGAAAGGAGGATAGGGCTTTCTCGTTTTTTCGGTTTTCTTTATTTCCTTTACGACAAAGTCGGATCCCTCCACAGCCTTCAGCACCCTGTCGGTGTCCTCTCGGCTGCCAAGCTCCAGCTTTCCATCCTGCGTGCCGTAGAGCTTCGCCTCAAACACGTTTTGGGCTCCGTCTATCACAAACGCGCTTATGCTCCAATATTCCTCAGGAATAAAGCTCCTTATTTCATCCTCCCTGTCGCATATCATTTTGAGAGCTGCCGACTGCACCCTTCCTGCGCTCAGCCTTCCCTTTACCTTCTGCCACAGAAGGTTGCTTACGGGGTATCCGACAAGCCTGTCAAGTACACGTCTGGCCTGCTGGGCGTTTACGAGGTTCATATCTATGCCGCGGGCGTTTTTGATGGAACGCTCCACGGCGGTTTTCGTTATCTCGTTGAAGGTAATCCTGTCGGTCTTTTCGTCCTCAAGATTGAGCGCCGCCTTAAGGTGCCAGCTTATGGCCTCTCCCTCTCGGTCAGGGTCGGTCGCCAGATAGACCTTATCAGCGTTTTTCGCTTCCTTTCTGAGGGCGCTGAGCAGTTCTCCCTTTCCTCTGATCGTTATATATTTGGGTTCGTAATCGTTTTCTATATCTATGCCAAGCTGGCTTTTAGGCAGATCCCTTACATGTCCCATGGATGCCATAACCGTATAGCTTTTTCCAAGAAACTTTGTTATTGTGCTGGCCTTCGCGGGTGATTCCACAATAACAAGGTTCTTTTTGGTCTTTCTTTTCTTTTTCGCCGTCTTGGCCGTTTTACTCGTTTTTGCCGCTTTTGCCGTTTTAGACTCTTTAACAGCCTTGGCCTTTTCATCCGTCTTTGGCGAACCGTTCTTTTTTGCCGCTTTTTTCCCGGTCTTTACGGCCGCGCCGCCGTCTAATATCTCGTCCGCCTCTATCGCAGTATCAACCACCTGTGTACCTCCTACAATCTTATATATCTCTGCCCCGGCATACGGGAGATCATATTTTTTATCTCCATCATCGTAAGCACGGATCTTAATCTCTTCTCGTCAATGCCCGTAACGGCGGCGATTTCCTCAAAGGAATCCTTTCCTCTTTTCAGCGCCATATCTACGGCGCTCTCCTCCGGGCTCATACCGGCCGGAGCGGTGCCGTTTGCCGCGGGCTTTTTAGTTTCTGATTTTCTATTTTCTGTTGTTTTCTTTTCGGGCTTTCTTTTTGGCTTTTCTTCCTGTTGTCCGTCCGTCTCCGGCTCCAGCGCCTTAAGCACGTCGCCGCAGCAGAGCGCCGCGGGGCATCCTTTTCTTATGAGATTGTTTGTGCCTTCGCTGTACCGGCTGAAAATGCTTCCGGGAACGGCCATTACTATTCTTCCGTATTTCTCGGCATATTTTACCGTTATGGCCGTGCCGCTTTTGATTTCGGCCTCCACCACTACGAGGACGTCCGAAAGCCCCGCTATAAGTCTGTTCCTCATTGAAAACGAGCTGCTGTATGTCTCCTCTCCCGGACCGTATTCGGAAATAACGCAGCCTCCTCTTTCCGGTATGGCTTCATAAAGCTTTCTGTTCGAGACCGGATAGCATTTGTCAATGGCCGTGCCAAGCACCGCCACGGCCGAACCGCCGGCCTTCAGCGTTCCCACAGCCGAATATGAGTCTATGCCCAAAGCCATTCCGCTGACGATGACCACGCCCTCGGCGGCCAGGTCATACGCCAGTTTCATCGTCGCCTGCTTGCCGTACTCCGTGCATTTCCTGGAGCCGATCATGGAAACGATCCTGTCGTTTTCATCGGGTAAACTTCCTTTATAATATATGCCCAGAGGACAATCGTCAATATTTTTTAGTCTTTTCGGAAAAATTTCATTGAAATAACCGATATATTTGGCGCCCGATTTTTCAAGCTCCTCCATATATTTTTCAATGCTTCCGTCTTTTGATGCTTCAAAAAGGCTCTCTCCGTCCCGGTCTCCGGCCGCCATAAGCAGATCATATTTCCCGGCTTTATATATTTCCTCAGCGGAGCCGAAATATTCAATAAGCTCCCACATTTTCGGAAGTCCGCAGTTCAACGTGCGGCTAAGCCACATCAAATAGTTTTCTTCGTTCATAAAAAGCCCTCCGGCATCACAGTCTCGCATGCCCTTAATAATATATTGTTTTAGCCGTAAATTCAATACAAATATTTTTTTGTGTAAAACTTTCATTTATATTGCTAAAAAACTCCCATGTTGTTATCATGTAGCTATGAAAGGGGGATAAGCCAATGCTGTCAAAGGTTTTAAGCGGAGCCGTGAGCGGAATAAACGGCTATATTGTCAATGTTGAGGTAGACATTTCAAGGGGGCTTCCCTGTTTTGAGATCGTCGGTCTGCCCGGCTCAGCGGTCAAGGAGTCAAGGGAACGGGTGCGCACGGCGGTGAAAAACTCGGGCTGCGAGTTTCCTCCAAACCGCATAACCGTCAATCTCGCTCCGGCCGATACAAAAAAGGAAGGCCCGGCCTTCGATCTTCCCATAGCGGTCGGCGTCCTTTCCTCACTGAACAGGATAGATTCCGAAAAATTCAATGACTGTCTCATTCTCGGCGAGCTCTCCCTTGACGGCGGCATAAGACCCGTCAGCGGCGTTTTGCCCATTGTTTACGGGGCTTTGAAGGAAGGAATAAAAAAATGCGTCGTTCCTCCTGACAATGCCGATGAGGCCGCCCTTGTCGAGGGTATGGACGTATATACATTTGAAAACATCTCACAGATAATAAAAGGCGAATCCCCCAAAAGGCATGTTGTAGACATAAACGAAGTTTTTGAAAACGGAAGGCTTTCCATGGGGCCGGATTTCTCCGACGTCCGGGGACAGGGCTTTGTCAAAAGAGCCATGGAGATCGCCGCCGCCGGATATCACAACATACTTCTCAGCGGCCATCCCGGAAGCGGCAAGACCATGCTTGCCAGACGTCTCCCGTCCATACTTCCGGATCTGACATTCGAGGAAAGTATCGAGATCACGAAAATATACAGCGTTTCCGGCCTTCTTCATAATAAAAAATGTCTTATCACGACCCGTCCCTTCCGTTCTCCCCATCACACGGTGTCTCCCGCGGCGCTCACCGGAGGAGGAAGCGTGCCAAAGCCCGGCGAGATAAGCCTGTCCCATTACGGCGTGCTGTTTCTTGACGAACTTCCGGAGTTCAAGCGCGACGCCCTCGAGGTTCTCCGTCAGCCTCTTGAGGACGGCTTTGTCACCATTTCCAGGGTCAACTCCACTGCCACATATCCGTCGGATTTTATGCTTGTGGCGGCCATGAACCCCTGTCCCTGCGGATATCTGGGTGACAGAAGGTGCCATTGTTCCGCCGGCGACATAGCCAAGTACAGGAAAAAAATATCCGGTCCCCTTATGGACAGGATAGATATATACGCCGACACGCCGGATGTGTCCTACGGAGAGCTGAGCGGGGCTTCTTCAGAGGAAAGCTCGGCCGACATCAAAAAGAGAGTTTCCGCCGCCAGGGATATACAGCTTGAAAGATACAAAAACGACGGAGTGCTTTTCAATTCACGTCTCAGCGCTCCTCTCATAGACAAATACTGCGTGCTTGACAGTGAAGCGAAGGAGCTTCTCAAGGCCGCCTTTGACTCTCTGGGGCTCAGCGCCAGATCGTACCATAAAATACTTAAGGTATCCAGAACCATCGCCGACCTTGAGGGCAGCGATGTCATAACCTCCGCCCATCTCAGCGAGGCTCTGCAATACAGGGGCTCTTCCGCTGACGATATAATGTAGGCTGAACCGGGCATCCCATATAAGGAGGGATAAATATGAACAGCGAACAGATAAAAGAGTATCTCGGCATTGTCGTCGATATGGAGAAAAACGTATATCTTCAAAATCAGGCTGTCATGCGGCTGAAAGGCGAAATAAATTCCCTCGGCATACCACGTCATTTTGAGGAGCCCCAAAAACCGGCGGAATACAAAAGCGACGCTCCGGCTACGATTATTTTTTGTCTTATATTTGGCATAATCGGATTCCTTATATTCCGCTGGGGTTTTCGTCTTTTTACAGGAACAGCCTTAATCGGTTTTGTTATCGGATTATTTGCGACAATATTTGGCGGTGTCTGTTTCATAGGTATGATAATTCTCGCTGTCACAGATCTCGTGAAGGATTCCCGCAACGTTAAAGACTCACAGATCCGCCAGCGTCAATACGCCGTAAATATGCGAAATTACGAGGATAACCTGCGTGAGGACAATGAAAGGGTAAAAAACGAGCTCATAAGAAAATCAGCCCTTAACGCCGAGCTTGGCGTGCTGAAAGCCATCTTAATAAAAGCCTCAGAAATTTGTTTACTATATATGATAAAAACATAATTTTCCCTAAATACCGCAGGCTTTCCCTTGTATGCTCCCTGTATGAGTATTTCTGCTCAGGCCGGTGCTCAACCCTTGAGGGGCACGAAGGAGCCTATAATATTCTTGAAATGGAGATCAGGCTTGACAGGATAATCACTCAAATGGACATGGTTATAACGCGCCTTGAATCCATCCGTGACGGCCAGTACGTTTTGTACTCAGCCATACAGGACTCGAACCGCAAATACGGAGAAATCGTAAACGCGGCCAACGGCATCGCCTGCCGGATAGACGATATGGTTTCCCGTCAGAAGCTCTCGGGTGAGAGCCTTCAGAGAGAGCTGCGGCGTTTACACTAAACGTCGGCCATAAACGCCTATCATACGGAGAGGATGCATAAGGAACTGGAATATATGAACAGGATGAATTACCTTTCCGGACGCTATGACGGCACCTTTTTCAATCAGCCGCCGCACTGAGTCCGGCCTTATTGTAAAATCAACGGAACAATGTTATTATTTTTATATACATGCGGCATAAGGAGGAATGACAGTGAAAAACATCATGGAACAGGACACCGTTGCCCTTGACGAGCAAAACGGCGCCATAGTCATAATAGACCAGACAAAACTGCCCTACAGCACGGAGATCATCTCCCTCAGGACACAGGAGGAGATATGGAACGCCATATATCTTCTTCAGGTAAGGGGGGCTCCGGCCATCGGCGTAACGGCGGCAATGGGCATATATCTGGCGGCGAAAGGTATAAAGGCCGAAAATTACGAGGATTTTTACTCGCAGTTTAAAAAGGCCGCCGACTATTTGGATTCTGCCCGTCCCACGGCGGTAAACCTTTCCTGGGCGCTCAGAAGGATGGAGGGAGTCGTCAGAAAAAACAGCGGCAGACCCATACCGGAAATAGTGGAGGAACTTAGGAAGGAAGCCATAGAGATCAGGGACGAGGACATAAGGGTGTGCAAGGCCATCGGAGAAAACGGCCTCAGCCTTGTGAAACCCGGAGACGGCCTTCTGACCCACTGCAACGCCGGGCAGCTTGCCACAGTCAGATATGGCACGGCCACGGCTCCCATGTATCTCGGTCACGAGAGAGGCTACAATTTCAGGATATACGCCGACGAGACCCGTCCCCTCCTTCAGGGAGCGAGACTTACGAGTTTCGAGCTCAGTCAGGCCGGTCTTGACGTAACGCTCATCTGCGACAACATGTCGGCGTCTGTAATGAGAAAAGGTCTTGTCAACGCCGTCTTTGTCGGCTGCGACAGGGTAGCCGCCAACGGTGACACCGCCAACAAAATAGGCACGTCAATGGTCGCTCTTGCCGCGAAAAGATACAACGTGCCGTTTTATATCTGCGCCCCCACATCGACCATAGATATGAACACCAAAACGGGAGCGGATATAAAAATCGAGCTTCGCCCCGACCATGAGGTCACGGAAATGTGGTATTCCAGAAGGATGGCTCCCGAAGGCGTGAAGGTGTTCAATCCTGCCTTCGACGTTACGGATAACGATCTTATAACGGCCATTGTCACCGAGTACGGCATAGCCAGACCACCCTACAGCGAGTCGTTCAAAAAAATATTCGAGTTGAAAGCTGCTTCCGAAAAGAAGGGATAATTATGAAACGCTTTAAAAAACTGTTGGCCGAAAGCGCCAAAAAAGTTGAAAATTCTAAAATGACAACGGAAACATGGGGAAACATAAGCATAAGGGATCCGGAAACGGGATATGTTTTCCTTTCTCCGGCCGGAATAAAGTACTGTGATATGACGGAGGACGACGTGGTCGTCTGCGACGCCTTCGGAAGGATAATTGAGGGCAGAAGAAAGCCTACAGTTGAAATGCTTATGCATATTTCGATATATCAGAACCGCCCCGAGATAAACGCGGTCATACATACCCATCCGGTGTATTCCCTCGTGTACGCCGCCCAGGGACGCGACGTCCCCCTTATACTTGACGAGGCCGCCCAGACACTCGGAGGCGTGGTAAAATGCGCCGAGTATGCCCTTCCCGGCAGTCCGGCGCTGGCTAAAAACTGCATAGAGGCTCTTGGCCAAACCGTAAAGGCCTGTCTTTTGAGATGCCACGGCGCCGTATGTCTTGGCGAGGATTTTGACGAAGCCCTTACGGTTGCCGAGGTACTTGAGACCACTGCCCGTGTGCTCTGCTTGATAGAGGCCACCGGCGGAAAGCCCCTTTCCTGTTCAGAGGATAATTTCCAGCGTCTTAACGGAATGCTCAGGGACTACAGAGGACTTGTTAATAATTGAAACGCGCAGCGCAAAAGACTCCTTCGGCAGACAATGCCGAAGGAGTCTTTATTGTTGATGTTTTATTTTCCGTCTTCCACAAGCCTTTTATGAAGAGCCTTCACCGCCCTGTCGGTGTCACGGCGTTCAATAAGGAGGCTTATTTTTATTTCGGATGTGGTTATCATTTCGATATTGATTTTTTCTCCGGCAAGAGCCGCGAATATCTCGGATACGACTCCCGGATTGCTTTCAAGCCCTGTTCCGATGACGGATATTTTGGAGAAATTATCGTCCCATTTGATCGTTCCCGACCTGAGATTTGTCTTGAGGGCCGAAGCCGCCGCCTTAAGGTTGCTTTTTTCTATCGTAAAAGCCATCTCGCCGTCGTTTTCGCCGGAGCCGAGAATTATATCCACGCTTATGCCTCTGTCCGCCATAAGCCTGAATACTCCGTAGGCCGATCCGGGCTGGTTCTCCATTCCCGTAATCGTTATGAGGGCCGTGTTCTCATCCGACGTTATGCCGCTCACTACCCTTGCTCCGTCCTCGGCGCAGACGTCCGTACCGTCGCTTCTTACAAAACTTGAGCGGACGCACAGCGGCACATTATGCCTTTTTGCCAGTTCTACCGATCTGTTATGGAGCACCTTCGCTCCCATGGTAGTGAAGTCCAGCATTTCGTCATAGCTTATGCTGTCCAGCTTTTCTGCCGTTGACACAACTCTCGGATCAGCCGTATAAACACCTTCCACATCGGTATATATCTCGCATCTTTCAGCCTTTAGAGCCGCCGCGAGAGCCACCGCCGTCGTATCTGAGCCGCCTCTTCCAAGGGTAGTTATGTCGCCCTTTTCGTTTATTCCCTGAAATCCCGCCGCGATCACTATATTCCCGGCGTTCAGCTCGTTTTCTATCCTGTCGGTCACGATGGACTCTATCCTCGCGTTACCGTGGTTTTCCGTAGTTACTATTCCCATTTGCCAGCCGTTAAGACTGATTGCCGGAAGGCCCATTTTTTTGAGCGCCATAGCCATCAGCGCCGCCGACTGCTGTTCACCGGTGGAAAGCAGCATATCCAGTTCCCTTCCGGATGCGTCCGGATCAATGTCCTCGGCCGATTTTATAAGCTCATCCGTCGTGCTTCCCTGTGCCGACACAACGACCACAAGCCTGTTTCCACTTCTGTACGCTTCCGCTATCCTTGAGGCGGCGTTCATTATCCGTTTCTTATCGGCAACGGACGTGCCGCCATATTTCTGTACTATAAGCAAAAGATTCCCTCCAAGCCGGATCATTCTGACTCGATCACCGCTCCCCTTGTATCGGGCTTGAGCAGTTTTAATTCCCATTTATCGGGAAGAGTCTTAAGGAAGGCGGTCATTTCTTTTTCATATTTCTCCGCCGTCTCATCCGTTATCAGTGTCATAAGCGTGGGACCCGCTCCGCTGAGATATTCAGCCAGCGATCCGTTTTCCCTCGCCTTTTCAAATATATCGTCGTAATTTCTTATCAGCTTTTTCCTGTATGGCTGATGTATCTCATCGTCAACGGCCACTCTAAGCGCCTCAAGATTTCCTGTCATCATAGCCGCGATAAGCAGTCCAGTTCTTGAGGAATTGAACACCGCCTGCGCCCTTGTGTATTCCTTTGGGAGAACGGCTCTTGACTCCGCCGTAGAAAGGGCGAAGTTCGGTATAAGCACGCCAAAGGTGAGATTTTCGGGCACATTTATTTTTATGCGGCTCATTTCCCCGTCGTGCATGGCGCTTACGACCATGGAGCCCATAAGCGCGGGATTTGAGTTGTCAGGGTGTCCTTCCAGCTCCGCGGCCATAAGCGCGAGCCTGTCAACGGTATAATTCCTTCCGCTCATGGCGTTAGCCGCAAGAAGTCCTCCGACTATGCAGGCGGCCGAGCTTCCCAGTCCCCTTGTCATGGGTATGCTGTCCTTCTGAACTATTTTTACTCCGGGCAGTTTAAGTCCTTCACGGTCATAAAAGCCCTTTATCGTTGTATATATAAGATTTTTTTCTCCCTTTGGTATGTCTCTGCCGTCGGCCGAGGATATGTCGATTCCTCCGTCCGTTTCTTCGACCCAGAGCTCGTTGTAAAGCTCAAGCGCCACTCCGACGCAGTCAAATCCCGGCCCCATGTTCGCCGATGTGGCGGGCACCTTTATATGAAACATATTTTTCCTCCTGCTGTATCGTCCTCATAAATTCGCCGCATTACTCGCGCGCGATAATATCAAGGGATCTTACGCCGTCAATGTCCTCTATCTTCTCCACGAACTCCGCCATGTCCATTGTCAGCTCCCTTGTTTCAACCGTAACGGTTACGTTTGCCACGCCGTTGATCGGAATGGTCTGGTTTATTGTCAATATGTTGGCTCCTGCCTGGGCTATGGCGTTGAGCACAAGCGAAAGCACGCCGGACTTGTTGTCCATATTAAGCGAGAATGTCACATTTTTTCCGCTTGAGTGTTCATAAAGCGGAAATATGGCGTTTCTGTATTTATAAAAGGCGCTTCGGCTTATTCCGACCCTGTTTACGGCGTCCTGGACGGTTTTTTCCCTTTTGGTCTCAAGCAGGTTTTTTACCTCCATTACCTTTATAAAGACATCGGGAAGCACCTTTTTATCAACTATATAAAACTTTTTTTCTTCCTTCATGCGCATTCCTCCTGTTCATACAAAGCAAACATTTGTATTCATTACAAGGAATATATCACATTAACCGAGTATTTGCAATACCTCAATATGTGAACTCATCAAGAGACATTATATATCTGTCGGCCTTGCTTCTCATCTCGCTCTCTTTGTCAGCTGAATATTCGTCATAAACTCCTATTACCTCGGCTCCCGATTTTTTCGCGCCCTCAATGGCATAGGGAACGTCCTCAAACACATAGCAGTCCCCCGCGTCAAGCCCCAGCGCCTTTGCGGCAGCCTCGTAAACATCCGGATAGGCCTTGTTCTTTCCAACGCTGTCGCAGTATGCGAACGCGTCAACATACTCAAAAATCCCGTTGCGTTTGAGCACCGCATGGGTCATTTCTTCCACGTTGGATGTAGCTATGGCGATCTTCAGGCCGTCTCCGCTGAACGTCCTCAAAAGCTCGCCTGCGCCCTTCTTCAGACCGATATTATATTTATAATCGTTGAGAGCGAAGGCATAAAGCTCGTCGGCTATCTCTTTAGCTGTCTTATCAAGGCCGAACCTTTTTGTTATATAGTCCGCTCCTTCCAGAAAAGACAGGGACGTCACCTTTGCCCAATATTCCTCGTCCGGGACAAATCCGTATTTTCCGGCCAGGGCATAGTCTGCCCTCTCCCATACTCTCATGGAGTTTATAAGAGTGCCGTCAAGATCGAATATGGCGCCTTTTTTCATATCAAAAACCTTCCTCAAAAGTATTTATGTAAAAATCGCTCGAAAATTACTCGAATACCATTATACATGTTTTTTCTTGATCAGGCAATAACAACAGCCCCGTATATTTCAAATTATCGTCCCCATCTTTCAAAACTGTACCCATAAATTAAAAGACATTTGATATTTCAAATACAGACAAAATCTGATATAATAAAAGTCAGAAATTTTTTTGGAGGTCAGCATGGATAGGGATACGCAAAGGATCGCGGATATTTTTACGGACGATTTCAATTCCATATTTGCATATATGGCCGGAAAACCGAGGAAGTCCCTTGCCTATCTGGCGCCGACGGTCTTTGTGCGCTGGTACTACAGCGCTCTTTTTTCCGAGACTATGCTCTCCCCCGCGGCGATAATAGAAAACAGAAAGGAAAATGTCGTTCCCGGAGACGGTTTTTACAGCCTCAGCTTAAGGCTCAACAACGTAAACGGCGTCCGGCTGGACTTTAAATTCAAAAAAAATTATTATTCCATCGATGACCATCCGATATATGAGGATATGAAGACATTGCTCGGCTATATGTCCCCGGCTCTTATTGTGGAGGAGGGGCCGTCCCTTGCCGAAAAGGACGTCAGAGCTTTGCAGAGGCGGCTCTCCATATCGGACAAATATTATGTCATCTATCTTTTTGAGCTTGCCGGAAAACTCGGTCTATATACGGAAATACCGTCTTTGTATGAAAAATGCATACAGCCGCTTATGGATCATGAATTTTTCGGTCTGCCGCCCTCGGAAATGTTTGACCGTATCGTTGATATTTCCTGCGGACTATGCGCGGAAGCACTCAGCTTGGAAATGCCCGTCGATTCTCCTGAAATAACTCGGGATCGCGTAAGAGAGATGATTTCATCGCCGGCATCGGTCGACGGTATTCTTGCGGACATATTCGACGCGGCTGACATCGACATTAACGAACTTCTTGACGCCTCGGCGCACAATTCTCTGGATGAGGGCGATAATCCTCTCCTGTCATCGGTATTTTATATGGGAATAATGCTTGACCGGTATTTTATGTATATCTTCGGTCATTACCTCAGGCTTATCCGCCCTCTTTATTCCTACCCGGTCGATTTCAGGGGAATGCTTAACGGTGTTTTCAACGCCATCGCCCTTGAGTCTGATCCGGATGTGGACTTGTTTATGCCATGCACGGCCTATGTCCATACTCCTTTGGGGAGCATCTTTTTCGGCCGCAGGCAGATGGATATGTCAAAATATCCTCCCACACCGGTGGACAGGCTGCTGAATTCCATTGAAAAGGAAAGAAGCCTGAGCGTCATACGTCTGATGGGTTCGGAATATGGCATTGTATACAGGCTGCGTGCCTGCTACAACGGGGATCCGTCTCTGTGGAAAATAATAGAGCTGGAAAGCTCATCTCACGTCACCGTGGCCGCCCGTCACATACTAATGCTTTTTCTTTTTCCGCCGGATACGGATTTCAGCATAGGGCTTGGCGACGGCTCAGTCATAGATTTTGACAAGGCAGGGGCGGTATTTGACCCGGGCTCGTCCATATCGGATATACTGCATCTCAAAAGCCCGCGTCTTGTTATAAATCTTAGCGGCGGGCAGTTTATCGAGGTAAATTTTGTGCGTGCCCAAACCGGACATTACGAGGTAATGTACCCGAGACTGATCGAGCAAAGCAGTGAGATCACTCAAAAAGAACATTCGTCATATTACTATGATTAGCATATATTTCACAAAAGTTTTAAAACACGAAAAGAGGCAAAAAAATGGAATCGCTTACACATATGCATGGCGGCGATCTTGACGCCATAGAAAGAATATATGGGATACCCAAAAATGAAATATCGGATTTCAGTGGAAACATAAACCCTCTCGGTTTTCCCGTGAGAGCGGCTGAAAAACTTGCCGCCAATATATCCATGGTTTCAAGCTACCCGGATAAAAACTACTGGGCTCTTAGAAAAAGCATAGGGGAATATACGGGCGCCGACCCGAAAAATATCGTCGTTGGCAACGGCTCTACCGAGCTTATATCTACATTTATAAAGTCGGCCGGAGCGAAAAAGGCCGTTATTATGGGGCCTGCGTATTCGGAATATGAAAACGCCGTCAAGCTTTCCGGAAAGAGCTTTGAGTATTTTGAACTCCGTGAGGATGAGAATTTCAGGCTTAACCTTGACAGGCTGCTTTCCGCTCTCGGTGAGGACGTCGGTCTTTTTGTCGCCTGCAATCCGAATAATCCTACGGGCACGGCTATCACCATAGGCCAGATGGAGAAGATACTTGAGCATTGCAAAAAAAACGGCATAAGCGTTATGGTGGACGAAACATATATCGAGTTCAGCGATAAACTTGAAAACGTCTGTTCAATCCCTCTTACAGCGAAATACGATAATCTTTTTGTCATAAGGGGCATATCAAAGTTTTTCGCCGCTCCCGGGCTTCGTCTGGGATATGGCATAACGTCAAGTGCGAAGTTCCATCAGCTTTTAGCCGAAAATCAGGATCCCTGGTCAGTGAACATTCTTGCCAGCTACGCCGGAGAACTCATTTTCAGCGATAAGGATTTTATGGAAGAAACCAAGGCTCTCATTTCCGGCGAACGCAAAAAAATATTCGACGAGCTGAGAAACTGGAAAAATATAAAGGTCTACGATTCGGACTCCAACTTCATACTCATCAGGCTGCTTACGGATAAAATAACCGCGGCGGAAATATTTGAATATATGGTAAGGAAGAAAATGGTCATAAGAGACGCAGCTTCATTCACCTTCCTTGACGAAAGCTATCTCAGATTCTGCATACTTACGCCTGAGGAAAACGAGCGGCTTCTCAGAGAGCTGAAATCCATAGTGGAACAATAAAATATAGCTTATAAAGCCAACGGCGCATTGTCAGGATTATTCCTGTAACGCGCCGTTTTTACGTCTGTATGTCTTAAAATGTGGAAAGGAAACCAGGGTTTTGTCATAACAAAAGGGATTCCCATACTATATAAAATCTATTTTGCAAAAAGAAAAAGCACAGCCTATTGCTGTGCCAAATAAAAAAATCGGGGTGACAAGACTTGAACTTGCGACCTCCTGGTCCCTAACCAGGCGCGCTAACCAAACTACGCTACACCCCGATATTTAACAAATTATATGCAGTTGAGGGGACTTGAACCCCTACCCAGTTTACCCGGACTAGATCCTTAGTCTAGCGCGTATGCCAATTCCGCCACAACTGCGCAAACTACATAAAATTTGAATGATAAGCTCGCCTCGCTTGGAAGCGAGCTTGAAACTAGGCTGGCAGGATTCGAACCTGCGCATGATGGAGTCAGAATCCATTGCCTTACCACTTGGCGACAGCCCATCATAAGATATTAAATTATTGTTTTTTGAATCCTGGGCTGAGTGGATTTGAACCACCGAGTGCAGGAGTCAAAGTCCTGTGCCTTAACCGCTTGGCGACAGCCCATCATAATGATAGGGAAAGCGCGAAACGAGATTCGAACTCGCGGCCCTCGCCTTGGCAAGGCGATGCTCTACCACTGAGCCATTCGCGCATATAAATGGTGCAGTCGAGGGGACTTGAACCCCTACCCAGTTTACCCGGACTAGATCCTTAGTCTAGCGCGTATGCCAATTCCGCCACGACTGCATATGAGTCACTCGGGGTTCGAACCCGAGACACCTGGATTAAAAGTCCAGTGCTCTACCTACTGAGCTAGTGACCCACAATGAAGATATTGCTTTTCATTAAGGGTGGGTAGTGGGACTCGAACCCACGGCCTCCAGAGCCACAATCTGGCGCTCTAACCAACTGGGCTATACCCACCATAAGACCACTATTATAAACCGGGTTTTAAGATCGGGGTGACAGGATTTGAACCTGCGACCTCCTGATCCCAAATCAGGCGCGCTAGCCAAGCTACGCTACACCCCGGGATATTTTTATTTATATCCCGGCAGCCACTTACTTTCCCGGGCCGTCTCCAGCCAAGTATCATCAGCCGTCTGTGTCTTAACCGTCGTGTTCGGTATGGGTACGGGTGT
>CAJFHC010000023.1 GCA_904378045.1 Candidatus Metalachnospira gallinarum
CTTTGGGACTTTTTCGAGTTTAAATTAAGGCAATAAATCCCTATTTCTGCGGAAAGCCCTGAACTTTGTCAGGGCGCAGAAATACGGGATTTTCCTCGGTGGAAATGAATTCCGCCTGCGGATTAAATTCAGGAAACGCTTCGTTTTCAAGTACCGGAAAGATATCCGGACGCCGGAGGCGGCTTTGGCCAAAGGCCAAAGTACTGAATAGTACCGGAAAGATATCTGGACGCCGGAGGCGGCTTTGGCTGTAAGCCAAAGTACTGACCAGTACCCTTCCGCTCACAATGGATTAGTTTTTTGACAGTCTGAGGCCGGATAGAAATATCCGGTCTTTTTTAATAAGAAAAACATTTTGAAAAAACGAGGGAGCCTCGTTTTGCCTACATATCATAGGCGCCGCTTTTTCCCAGCTTATAGGCCGTTTTTATCATGGCCTTTTCCTCGGCTGTCAGCTCCCTTTCAAGGGACTGGGAAAAATATTTGAAAAGCGTTTTAGTGTTTATTTTGCCCGGCTTGGACTTTATTTTAGCCGGTTTTATATCGGAGGGCTTGAAACGCTCGGCGACGAGCAGCTCCGGCTTTACTATTTTAAACACCTCGGCGGTATAAACGGCGTCGTTCAGGGCGTTGTGGAAATCCGAGCCGATGCTGATGTTTAGCATCTCCACGGCGTTTTTAAGGCCGATGGCCCTTCCCGGCTCATATTTGAGATAGGACGTGGCGAAGCTCTGTATATTTATATATCTGTCTGGAATTTTTGACGCTTTCAGCTTGTGATAGCGAATGTTTCGATAGAGAGATTTTATGTCGTCGTTTCCCCAGGAACAGAAAATGTCATTTTGAGGATCGGAAAATTCGCAGAGCGCCTCATATACGTCGGCAAATGGAAGTCCGCTGTCAAGGGTCTCCTGAGTTATGCCCGTTATTTTCTCAACATACGGATGGATACGCTTATATATTACGGGCTTGATATAGTAGTTGAAATATCCCGACGTCTCAAAATCGGAGTTGAGCTTGACCGCCCCTATCTGTATTATCTCAAAGGGGCACTCGGGATTGCTTGCTTTAGATGAGCCCGTTTTAAAGTCAAAGGACTGATTAAATTCAAGGTCAAAAACAATATAGTTCATTAAAAGTCCTCCAGATGATTGATTGGAACCGCCAGCGGATCCTAAATAAGTATAACATTTTTTTTGACAAGTACAAATACAATTTCGTCCATAAGGATATATTTTTTGGTTGTATATTTTCGAGCCGGATGGTAAAATTTAATCGTAAGGAGGACGTACTATGAGATACGAATTTACAAAAGAAGACATCAAGAAGGAATATAACAAAATAGAGCTTGAGGGCGAGGACGTGCTGCTCATAGGCGAATACATAGAAACCGTTGAAAACAAGGAAAATACATACACAATGACCGGCGACGCCGTTGTCGAGGGAGAGCTGTATCACGATTTTGTGACGGTTTTCGGCTTGGCGGAGCCTCCGGAGGAGCTTACGGCGAGGAATATCGCCAAAGCCGAATGGGACTGGTTCGATTATGTGTGCGACTGACCGCGCCTGATGGTAAAAGTGCTGAATATTGTAAATGTATAGATGTATGTTTAACAAAATTTATCGTCAAAATATGTAAAAGTTTTCGCTGGTCATAAAAAAGGATTTAAAGGAATTTTAAAGAATATTATAATTATAAATAATTAATAAACTACCACAACAAATAAGGGGGAATTGCCATGATTCAGATTCTTGCAGGAGAAAAAGGACAGGGAAAAACAAAAAGACTCATTGAGATGGCAAATGAGGCTTCCAAAACCATTGACGGAAATGTTGTATTCATCGATGACGACAACAGACATATGTATGATTTGCACTACGGTATAAGATTCGTTGACACGTCAATGTATAAGATTTGCGACTATGAAGTATTTATAGGATTTATTTATGGTATTCTCTCCCAGAACGGAGACATACAGAAAATATTTGTTGACGGTTTAGGTAATATTATAAGATCTCTTAACTCTGAGGACGTCGAGAACCTCTGCGAAGTGCTTGACAGGATCTCAAACGATTATAATGTGGACTTTACTCTGATCTACAGCGCGCCTATGACGGCTGTTCCCGATCAGGTAAGAAAGTATCTCATCTGATTAAAATTGAATAAGTGACACGGCTGTACGGTAGCCGTGTTTGTGATTACGACCCGGTTGTTTGATATATTCAGGCAGCCGGGTCGTTTGGTTCAGGTCAAAAAGCCCTGCGGGCTTCTTTACATATATGTTTTAACGCTTTTGTCAGATTCTCGCTACGCCGCTTTTTCTGGCCGCCTCCATTACTGCCGTGGCCACGGCTTCCCTTACTCTTGGATCAAAGGGCTTGGGAATGATGTACTCGGGAGAGAGCTCCTCATCTGAGATAAGTCCCGCGAGAGCCAAAGCGGCGGCCGTTTTCATCTCGTCGTTTATGTCGGAGGCGCGCACGTCAAGGGCTCCCCTGAATATGGCGGGGAAGGCGAGGACGTTGTTTATCTGGTTGGGGAAGTCGCTTCTTCCGGTGCCGACAACGGCGGCTCCTGCCTTAAGGGCAAGTTCGGGCATTATTTCGGGCACAGGATTTGCCATTGGAAGAAGTATGGGCTTTTCAGCCATTGATCTTACCATATCATCCGTAACGATGCCGGGGGCGGAAACTCCGATAAATACGTCGGCGCCCTTCATGGCGTCGGCAAGAGTGCCCTTTACGAGTCCCTTATTCGTTACCTCGGCCATCTGCGTTGTTATTTCATTGAGTCTGTCCCTTCCTTTATAAATGATTCCCTTGCTGTCACACATAATCACGTTTTCAAGTCCCATGGACATAAGAAGTTTCACAATAGCGACACCGGCGGCTCCGGCTCCGCTTACGACCGCCTTTATGTTTTTGATGTCCTTGCCCACGAGCTTAAGGGCGTTTATAAGAGCGGCGAGGGTAACGACGGCCGTTCCGTGCTGGTCGTCATGGAATATGGGAATGTCGCATATCTCCTTGAGCCTTTTTTCTATCTCGAAGCATCTCGGAGACGATATGTCCTCAAGATTTACTCCGCCGAAGCTGCCGGCAAGAAGGGCGACAGTATCCACGATCTTGTCTACTTCCTTTGAACGCACGCACAGCGGAATGGCGTCCACTCCTCCAAATTCCTTGAAAAGCACGCATTTGCCTTCCATTACAGGCATACCCGCCTCGGGGCCTATGTCGCCGAGACCGAGAACGGCCGTCCCGTCGGTTATAACGGCTACGGTGTTCCATCTTCCGGTAAGCTCATAGCTCAGATTCACGTCCTTCTTTATCTCAAGACAGGGCTGAGCCACTCCGGGGGTATAGGCGATGGAAAGGTCGTCCTTGTTTTTTATGCTCATTTTAGGCACGATATCGAGCTTGCCCCTCCATTCACGGTGCATCCTTAGCGCTTCTTTAGCGTAATCCATAAAAATCCTCCTTTGAATAACGTATTTTTATATAATATTCCTGATACTATAATAATTTATTTTTTTGCTTTTGTAAAACAAATATTGTTATAATAATCATGGAATTTATAAAATTTACAAAACTCACAAAATCTATGGAAAGGACTGAGCGGATTGGGGAACGGATTATTAAAGGAAATCATTAATGACACAAAAAGAGAAGAGCTGAATGTGCTCTACGCCCAGCTAAGGCAGGGAGGAGAGGTGAAAGACGAATATAAAAGGGCCGTGAACAAAACAAGGCTGAACACCTTTTCCGTAAGCAAAAGCGTCGTTTCGGCCGGATTCGGCATAGCCGCGGATGAGGGGCTTTTGGACATTGACGAAAAAATATGCGACGCCTTTGAGGAATATTTGCCGAAGAATCCCTCGGAGAGCCTTCTTGAAACAAGGGTAAGGCACCTCTTGACCATGACGACTGGACTTAAGGAGTCTCTGTTTTTCTGCGACAATCCGGAGAGATATATGGTAAAGGACTGGATAAAATATTTTTTTGACGCCGAATTTGACCACGCTCCCGGAGAAAGATTCCTGTACAGCAATTTCAACACATATATTTTAAGCTGTCTCATAGAAAAGAGGGCCGGGGTGAACCTTCTTGAATATTTAAGGGGCAGGCTCTTTGAACCCATAGGCATAGGAAATCCCGACTGGACGCTCTGCCCGAAGGGACATGTACACGCCGCCAACGGGCTTTATTTCAATATCGACGAGATGGGCCGTTTTGGGGAAATGCTTTTAAGATACGGGGAGTATGACGGAAAAAGAATTGTGCCGGAAAAATATCTCAAAGAGGCCACGGTGAAACAGACCGAAAGCCCCGGAGAATTCGGCTCGGCCTGCCTTAACCGGGGATACGGGTACCAATTCTGGATGACGCCAATACCGGACACATTCCTCTGCTACGGGAATTACGGCCAGTATTGCCTTGTAATGCCAAAAAAAGATACAGTCATAAGCGTTATATCATTCGAGGGATTCAATTATCAGAAGATTCTGGACATCATAGTAAAATACGCCGCGGAAATATAAAACAGGTATGTGGGGCACATACCTGTAATGGGATTCGTAAATTCTGTTTTGGTGTATCATTCGGCGGGGCCGGAGATAGCGTTCCCGTTTTCGGCCGTTTTTTCCGGTCTGCCGGGCAGCTGGGTAAGTATTACTCCGGCAAAAACGAGGGCGCATCCGAAAAGTTTTCTTCCGGACAGAGCCTGTCCGAGAAGCACCCATCCAAACAGCACCGAGAACACGGATTCCAGCGAACATATAAGCGAGGCAACCGTCGGATTTATGTCCTTCTGGGCTATTATCTGAAGGGTGTAGCCCGCTCCGGAGGAAAGGGCTCCGGCGTAAAGTATGGGCGCCCAAGCCGAAACTATGCTCTTTATGTCCGGTTTCTCAAAAATAAGCATGAAAACGGCGGACATCGCCGCGCATACCCAGAACTGTATACAGCTCATTTTTATACCGTTTACCATAGGCGAAAAACGGTCGATGACAAGTATATGGACGGAAAAGCCAAGGGCACAGCATAAAACGAGCAGGTCGCCCAGACTGAGCCCGCTTCCTCCGCTCATGCACAAAAAGAACATACCGACGACGGCCATAGCCACGGACAGCCATATTTTTTTTGACGGCTTTCTGCCGAGAAAAATGCCGATAACCGGAACTATTATCATATAAAGGGACGTTATGAAACCGGCGTTTCCGACGGTAGTGTATTTTATGCCGATCTGCTGGAACGAGGACGCCACAAAAAGGGCGGCGCCGCAGCAAATTCCGCCCACGGCGAGGGCTTTTCCGCTTTTTTTGCCTTCGGCGGGTTCTCCGGACTGCTGCTTTCCAAAGATTTTAATGATAGGAAGGAGAACGAGACCGGCAATCACGTTTCTTGAAAACTGATATGTAAATGGGCCGACATAATCCATTCCGACGCTTTGGGCGACAAAGGCCGCGCCCCAAATAATGGCCGTAAGCGTCAGAAGAAGGCCGGCTCTAAGCTGTCTTGACATAAATGATACCTCCGTTGTCTTTTTATTTGCTTTCGTTTGTTGTCCAGTTTATAAATATACATCAAAATAATGGCATAATCAATAAAAAATAATAAAAAATATCTACCTTATTTACATTGTTAACGGGGCTTGTCGGTGATAAAATATAATAGTAAACAAAAAGGAGCTGATAATAATTATGAAGGTTTTGATGATAAACGCGAGTCCTCACGAGAAGGGATGCACATATACGGCATTATGCGAAATACAGAAGGTTTTGAATGAAGAAGGAATAGACACGCAGATCGTCCATATCGGAAAAGCGATGAAACATCCCTGCGTTGCCTGTATGTCCTGCGTAAAGACAAAATCGGGCAAATGCGCCTTTGACGACGACCCCGTAAACGAGTGCGCCGAGCTTTTGAGACAGGCCGACGGATTTATTATCGGCGAGCCGGTGTATTACGGCGCTCCGGCTTCCCAGGCTCAGATGTTTATGGACAGGCTTTTCTACAGCGCGGGCAGCGCATTCGCGTTCAAACCGGCCGCTGCCATAGCGAGCTGCCGCAGAGGCGGACTTACTCCGTCAATGGACAGGATGAACAAGTATTTTACCATTTCCCAGATGCCCATAGTTGCGTCCAATTATTGGAACGGCGTTCACGGAAATACGCCCGATGAGGTTCTTCAGGATCTGGAAGGTCTCCAGACCATGAGGATACTTGGCAGAAATATGGCTTGGATGCTCAAGTGCATCGACGCCGGAAAAAAAGCGGGAGTAGTCTGTCCCGAGCAGGAGAAAAAAATAAGAACAAACTTTATAAGATAACGCTTTTTGAATGATCCTTCGGGACGCTTTCAAAAAGCCGGCAAAAACCCTCTGTACCTTGGATAAATTAAATCGAATCTCGCAAGTACAGAGGGTTTTTCGCTATCGTTTCGTTGTATTGAACTAATATAAGTACAATATATTGTTTAATGTGTATAAAAATATTTAAAGATATAAAAATTTATTGACTTAAAGCACAATTTGAGTATAATATTGCTTATGGGTGTATTATGTATACATCATACGGAAGAGATAAGGATATGTATATCTAAAAAGGAGGAGATTGTTATGAAAACAATAAAAATTCCGTATTACAAAGAGACTCTCGACCTTCATGTAGCTGAGGAGAACCTCAAGGCTGTCATCACGGCTAAAATGCATGAGTTCAAGGCTGAGAAAAGCGAGGCTGAGCTTGTTGAAGAGGCTCTTGCAAACCCCATCGAAAGCAAAACGCTTTCAGAGCTGGCTGTGGGCAAAAACAAAGTCGTTATCGTTACAAGCGACCATACAAGAGCCGTACCCAGCAAACTTACGCTTCCTATCCTTCTCAAGGAAATAAGAAAAGGAAATCCTGACGCTGATATCACTATCCTTATCGCAACGGGACTTCACAGACCTACGACTGAGGAAGAGCAGAGAAATATGTTCGGCGACGCCATCGTTGACAACGAAAAGATCGTTGCTAACAATGCTTTCGATCCCGAGCAGTTCGTTAAGGTTTGCGACCTTCCTTCAGGCGCAGAGTTCTTCTGCAACAAAATAGCCGTAAACTGCGACCTTCTTGTTACTGAAGGATTTATCGAGCCCCATTTCTTCGCTGGCTTCTCAGGAGGAAGAAAGAGCATCCTTCCTGGTATCTGCAACTCCACAACGGTTAACGAGAACCACTGCTACACGGCAATCGCAAGCCCTTACTCAAGAACGGGCGTGCTTGACGGCAACCCTATCCATAAAGACATGGTAGTAGCCGCAAGAGCCGTAAACGTACAGTTCATCCTTAACGTAGCGCTTGACGCTGAGAAGAAGGTTATCGCCGCTTTCGCCGGAGACCTTGAAAAGGCTCACGAAAAGGGAGTAGCTTTCATCAGAAGCCAGGCTCAGTGCCCCGTTGTTACAGGAGATATCGTAGTTACTTCAAACGGAGGATATCCTCTTGACCAGAACCTTTACCAGAGCCCTAAGGCTGTTGCTACGGCTGAAGAGTGCGCCGGAGAGGACGGAGTTATCATTATGTGCTGCTCATGCTGCGACGGTATGGGAGGAACAAACTTCGCTAAACTTATAAAGATGGGTACTCCTGAGGAGATCGACGAATATCTTTCAAAGATTCCTTCAAAGGAAACTATCTCAGAGCAGTGGTGCCCTCAGATCTACTCAAGAATACTTAAGAAACACAAACTTATCCTCGTTACCACATTCCTTGATCATGAAGAGGTTAAACAGGCTAATATGATACCCGCGTCAACACCTGACGAAGCTCTTGAGATCGCTTATCAGCTCAAGGGAAAGGACGCTAAGGTCGTTGTTATTCCTGACGGTGTAAGTGTTCTTGCCGTAAAGGATTGATTAAATAAAGCTATGAAAGGAGAACCGATATGAGTGTAAATATTGCTCTTAAAGTTACTGACCTTGACAACGTTGCGACTATATTCGCCAACGGTATCACCGACGGAACGGAAGTAGAGGTTCGTGACAAAAAAGGAAACGCCGAGACAGTTAAGGTTATCGGAGATGTGCCCTATGGACATAAAATCGCCGTTAAGGACATCAAAAAAGGTGAACTTATAATGAAATACGGCGAGGAAATCGGAATCGCTACAAAAGACATCGTAAAAGGTGAGTACGTTCATGTACACAACCTTGACAGTATGCGCGGACGCGGCGACTGGGATAAATAAGACGGGACGAAAGGAGAAATGAAAATGGAATTTATGGGATATGTACGTCCCGACGGAAGAGTCGGAGCGCGTAACTACGTTGCAGTTATTCCAAGCGTAACCTGTGCCAATGACGTGGCAGCTGCCATCTGCCGCCAGGTTATGGGAACGGTTACATATTTACATCATCAGGGCTGCTGTCAGCTTCCTCCCGACCTTGAGAGGGTTACTGACGCGCTTATCAGCCTCGGATGCAGCCCCAACTCAGCGGCAGTGCTTATCGTAAGCCTCGGCTGTGAGGGAACGGACCACGAGAGAATGGTAAAAGAAATTTCCGCTACGGGAAAACACGTTGAGATCATCCATATCCAGGAGCTCGGCGGAGTAAGCAAGGCTATCCAGGCCGGAACGGATATTGCCAGAAGACTTGTTATCGAGGCTTCAGGAATCCAGAGACAGCCCGTTGACGTATCGAACATCGTTATGTCCATCAAATGCGGCGGATCCGACACGACCAGCGGAATGGCTTCCAACTGCGTAATCGGATATGTTGCTGACAAACTTGTTGACCTCGGCGCTACAGTTATCTTCGGCGAGACAACAGAGTTCATCGGCGGCGAGCACCTTCTTGCAAGAAGAGCCGTAACAAAAGAGGTTGGAGACAAGATATTCCAGATCGTTAACGATATGGAGACAAGAGCGAAATCACTTGGCTGCGATATGAGAAAAGGACAGCCCACACCCGGTAACATCGCCGGAGGACTCAGCTCAATCGAGGAGAAATCACTTGGCGCTATTATGAAATCAGGAAGCAGACCTATCCAGGGCGTTCTTGAATATACTCAGCAGGTTACGAACCAGAAAGGTCTTTGGATAAAGGATACACCGGGTCGTGAGCCCGAGATCCTTACGGGAATGGCATGTACCGGAGCTCAGGTCATGATGTTCTCAACGGGAAGAGGAGCACCTCAGGGATTCCCCAGCATGCCCGTAATCAAGATCTGCGGTAACCCTAACACATACGAAAACATGAAGGAAGATATGGATGTTAACGCCGGACTTATCATCACAGGCGAGAAGACCATCGAGGAAGTAGGCGAGGAAGCTTTCGCAAAACTCATCAGAACATTAAGCGGAGAGATGACAAAGAACGAGGCTATCCAGTATGTAACATCAATAGATATCCAGTGTCTTGGACCCGTTATCTAATTGTTTCATATGTACCAATAAAGAAAGGCCGGTTGAAAAACCGGTCTTTTTTGCGTGGATAAAAGAATCTGGATTTTGTTTAATATTTAGAGTTAGCCTGTTTGGCCTCTTATTTCAAAGACATTCAAGGAAGAAGCATAAAAATCCCCCGATCAACAGACCGGGGGCTATGGTTCTTATTCCTCTTCCGTGTCGCTCTCAAGCTTTTTGGTTGCCTCGAAATGCTCGATTATCTCCTCCCTGGCGAGGGTAAGATGTATTTTATTTACACGGTCGGCTTCCTTCCAGTTGCCGGAGCAGATGTTTTCCACGACATGCTTATGCTCGATGACGGAGTCGTCAAAACGGCGCTTGGTCGTCAGGGAGTATATCCTGAACTGCTGGGACTGGGAGTATATGCGCTTGTATATGTCGCTTACAATGCTGTTTCCGCCAAGGGTTATGATGTACTGGTGGAGCTGGGTATCGGTCTCGATATAGCTTGCCAGATCGTTATTTTCATATTCCTTTGTGAGCTTGTGAAGTATCTCCATAAGCTCCCTGATATTGGAAGTAGTAATAGTCTTAACGGAGTTTTTTATGGCATAGCTTTCAAGGAGTATCCTGACCTCGTAAATTTCCTCTATATCCTTTACCGTAAACTCCTTTACGAATACTCCCTTGTTTGGATATTCAATGGCCAGACCTTCGTCCACAAGCTGTTTCAGCGCCTCTCTGACGGGGCTTCTGCTGACGTTGAGCTTTTCGGCCAGCTCCTTTTCCTGGAGCCACTGTCCCGGAGGGAAATTGCCGTCGCAGATCTCCTTTTTGAGTATCTGGTATATCTGATGTTTCATTGTCATTATCGGTCTTTTTGCTGAAGCCATTTGACTATCTCCTTTGTATTAAGTATACAATGATTATAAAGTTTATTCGCGCAAAAGTCAAAAAATATTTTCCGAAATTCGCGGCGGGTACTTGACAATGAATTTTAACTGTGATAATATCCTATTAAATTCAGTGAACAAAATTAGTACCTGAGGTACAATGGTTTCAGAGAGCCGGCGTTGGTGGAAGTCCGGTACCGGAGTTTTCGGGGAATGGATTTGGGAGATGCCTTTGCGAAAGCCCGTCGAGTAGCTTGGGACGTATACCTGCGTTAAAGGTTAGGATATGTTGGTATCTGATTGAGGCAGACTTTGGTCTGTAAAACGAGGTGGCACCACGAGTATATTCGTCCTCGATAAGCTATTCGCTTGTCGGGGCTTTTTTTATGCCGCTGACAAAAGGATGACCGACAAAACAAGTACATTAAATCAATTAATGAAAAGGAGCGGTTTATTATGAAAAAGAATTTAACAAAAGCAATGGCAATGATGGCAGCGGCAGTTATGGCAGTAGGTATTACAGCCTGCTCAAGTTCTTCAGAAGGAACTACTGAAGGCGGAGACGAAAACAAAACGACAATAGGTATTGTTCAGATGGCCGACAACGGAGCGTTTACAGATATGAGAGAAGGATTTATTGCCCAGATGAACGCCTCCGGATATGACGACAGCAACACGGAGTTCCTTTATAAAAACGCTCAGGGAGACGCTTCAAACCTGAATACGATATGCCAGCAGATGGTTTCCGACGGTGTTGACCTTGTGGCTACGATAGCTACTCCCGCGACACAGGCTATGGTAAATATGAAAAGCGATATCCCCGTAGTATTCATATCCGTTTCGGATCCCGTTGGAGCGGGCGTGCTTTCCGATATGGAAGCTCCCGATAACAACGCCACGGGAACATCCAACGCCATCCCCGTTGGAGACATTTTTGACCTTGCCGACAAGCTTACGCCCGGCGTTGAAAAATACGGAATTCTTTATACATCCGGAGAGGTAAACGCTGTAAATACGGCAAACAACGCTAAAGAATATCTTGACTCCATCGGCGTTGAGTACGAGGAGATCGTTGTTACCAATTCATCAGAGGTACAGCAGGCGGCTCAGCAGCTCTGCTCGGAGTGCGACGCCATATTCGTTCCCAATGACTCCGTTATCCAGAGCGCTATGCCCGTTGTAACGGCCGTCGCAAGAGAGGCGAAGGTTCCCGTATACGGAAGCTCAACGGTAATGGTTGACGAAGGCGCTTTCGCTACGATAGCCATAAGCGACACGGAGATAGGAGCGGCCAGCGCGGATATGGCTGTGGAAATACTCGGCGGAAAAACTCCCACGGAGGTTCCCTCGGTCGTTGTTCCCGCTACGGCAACGGTTGTTAACTCCACCACAATGGAAGCCATCGGTGTTACCATTGACAATACGGAAGGCATCACCTTTGTGGAGGACGCGGCGGAATAATCCGGAGTCGTCAAATGATTTAGACAGGTTAGACAGATTAGCGGGTTAGATAGATCAGACAGATCAGATAGTTCACACTGGGCTGCCCATAGCGGCGGCCCGTCTTTTACGGAGGTTTATTATGACACTGTTTCTTGGTTCATTGCAGCTTGGCCTGCTGTACGGAATTTTGGCCATAGGAATATACATATCGTTCAGGATACTCAACGTTCCCGACCTTACAACGGAGGGAAGCTTTACCTTCGGATTGGCCACATCGGCAATGTGCGCCATAGGAGGACATTACATACTGGGAATAGTCCTTTCGATAGCCGCCGGGGCCCTTGCCGGAATAGTCACCGGGATACTCCAGACAAAGTGCAGGATCCATCCGATACTTTCCGGAATAATCACCATGAGCGGACTGTATACGGTCAATCTGGCGGTAATGAAAAACGCCGTAAACGTATCTCTCATAGGAAAAGACGAGATATTCACCGTTATTTCCGCGGCTTTGGAAAATATGAGCAGGGACGCGGTGAGATGTATAGTTTCGTTTATATTCGCGGCTGTTGTATGCCTTATTATGATCTGGTTTTTCAAGACCCATATCGGTCTTTGCATAAGAGCCACCGGAGACAACGAGGCTATGGTTTCCTCATCGTCCATCAATGTTGACGCCACAAAAATAATATCCCTTGCCATCTCCAACGGATGCGTCGGCCTTTCCGGCGGACTGCTCGCCCAGTATCAGGGATTCGCCGACATAAATTCATCGGTTGGCATACTGGTCGTCGGCCTTGCCTCGGTCATTATCGGCGAGGTCGCGATGGGAAGAAGGGGAGTCACGATCGGTATCATATCGGCCGTCATCGGCTCTATCATATACAGATACATAATCGCCCTCGCCACGGCAAGCCACATTTTCCCTGCCTTCGCACTCAAGCTGGTTTCGGCGGTCATCGTAGCTGTTGCCCTTTCCATACCGGCGATAAAGCAGGGCATCGCCCTTTCAAAAATAAAAAAGGAGGCGCGCAGAAATGCTTGATATAAAAAACGCGGTAAAGGTGTTTTCCCCGGGAACGCCTAACGAACATAAGGCGCTGAATGATCTCAGCCTCCATTTGGATAAGGGCGAGTATGTGACCATAGTCGGCTCAAACGGCGCCGGAAAATCCACGCTGTTCAACGCCATATGCGGAAACTTCCTGCTGGACAGCGGTAAAATCGTTGTCAACGACAGGGACATAACATTTATGAAGGAACATAAGAGGGCGTCATTCATTGGAAGAGTGTTCCAGGACCCGATGAAGGGCACGGCTCCCAATATGACCATAGAGGAAAACCTTGCCCTCGCCTACACAAGGAGCCACAGCGGTCCCTTTGGAGCGGCCGTAAGAAAACAGGACAGGGAAATGTTTATGGAAGCCCTTTCGGAGTTTGGCATGGGGCTTGAGGACAGGATGAAAAACAAGGTCGGACTGCTCTCCGGCGGACAGAGACAGGTAGTGACCCTGCTTATGTGTACCCTTGTAACTCCTAAACTCCTCCTTCTTGACGAGCATACGGCCGCCCTTGACCCGGCCACGGCGGAAAAAGTAATGGAAATAACGAACCGAATCGTAAAAAGAAACAGAATAACTACGATGATGATAACCCATAACATAAATTCGGCTCTCAAGACCGGAAACAGGACTATAATGATGGATTCGGGAGAGATAATACTTGACGTTTCTGGAGAGGAGAGGGATAAGATGACGCTTGACGATCTTCTTAACCTTTACTCGCTTAAGAAAAAAGAGACGTTCGCCAACGACAGAATGCTGCTTAACTGATAACCGAAGGGAGGCGCGTAGTATGATAAAACATCTGGTTATGTTTTATTTCACGGATAAGGTAACCGATAAAAACAGGGGAGAGATCGCAAGGCTAATTTCCGACTCGGTAAAAAGGATGGCTCAGGCGGATATAAAGGGGCTCATAAGGATGGAGCCGGTGCGGAATATGGCCGAGGGTATGCCCGACATTGGGCTCTACTGCGAATTTGAAAGCTCGGACGACCTTGACGCCTACCAGACCCACCCGGAGCACGAGAGACATAAGGCGCTCGCTAAGGACTATTGTAAGGACAGGATCGTAATAGATTGGGAATAATAAAAAAGGCACGGCCGGAGTTTTTTACGGCGTGCCTTTAACTTTTTATGGGTTTTTCGTTTGCGAAACATAATTGCTGTATATCGAATCAGCATGCTCAAGCAAGGCGTTATATGCCCCGCAGGGATCTCCGGAACACACCGCGTCAAATATCCTCTGGTGATAATTGATGATCGCTTCCCTCTGAACAGGATTGCTCGTAAGATGAAGCTCAGGATGGTCGTAAAAGCCGTTTTTTGAATCGCTGAGTTCATTGAAATGCCCATCCTCAAGGGAAGAGATTATTACATGATGGAACTCGTTGTCAGGCCTGTAAAAGTCGGCAAACGGAACGGAATCGGAAACACATTCCTTCATTTGATCCAGCAGAATCCGAAGTTTTTCGATGTAACCTTTTTTGTCTTCGGAATTATGGGCCTTAGCCAAACAAATAACACAATATCCCTCGATAGCCATGGTGAAATGATATATCTGAAGTATCTCAGACGAGCTCATTTTGTGCAGACGGAATCCTCTGCTTGGAAAAAGATCGATCCGTCTTTCCTCACAGAGCTTCTGAATGGCGTCACGAACGGGAGTACGCGACATATTGAGCTCAATGGCTATTTTGTTCAGAGAATATGTCTCGTCATATTTGATTTTGCCTTCGTTTATCATTTTTATGAGGCTTGAATAGGCCTCGTCCTTTAACAAAACAGAAATAATATCACATCCTATCCGCAATATAATAAATATACTACAGCGATGATTAAAAATCAATGGCCGATATATTGACAGCCAATGGGTTAAGCAGAATTGCAATACAAGACTTGTTCACATTTTTAGTAAAACGGAAGCGGGTAAAATCTGCGCCGCTCAAGCGTTTTTGGTCAATGAAACAGTTTTAAAAATACCATTTGTCTTTTAGCTAAATATTCGTTATATAATAATGGATAAATTAAGTGTAAAAGAATATGAGAATCCATTTAGGGGTTAGTTGGTATTACATTAGCCCCTTGAAGGTGCGTGCCACGAGTTAAAAACAAAGGCTTGAACGAAGTGAAAGCCAGTGCCTTGAGACGCTGGCCAAGAAACAAAGGCTTTTAGCCAAAGCGCGGGCCACCCGTTAGACGGATGGCAGCAACTGGAACGCTTCAAACCATTTTTACACACAAAGAAGCCCGCGAAAGCGGGCTTCGTCTGATTGAGGAGCAAAATGAAGATTTATAAGCGTAAAATCGGCGGCGGCTTCTGAAGCGCCTTCCGAAAAACTTTCGAGTAAATATAAAAACATTCCCTGATTAAATGGTACTTCCATTGATCATTTTTGTCAATGGTTTTGGAAAAATTTTCTCCTTTTTAAGTTTGGCTCGCCCCTATTTCTCTATAAGAAAAAACCGGAGATGTTCCGGCTTTTAAAATGGGGCGTTGATTTTCCTTCGGGGGCAGGAAAACCGCACTTCAAAAGATAGGCAGAAATCTGCTTATCAGCGCGGCCGCAGCGCATATCACAAGGAAGAGAAATATTCCAGCGGCCATTCGGTCTGTATAGTTGAAATTATCAAAGCGGTTATTTCTCATAATGGACTCCTCCTTTATGGATATATGGTTCTACCAATCTTTCTAATTAAATGGTACTACCACGGTATGATTTTGTCAATAGGATTATGCCAAATTTTTAAGAGTTTTGGCATATTTGAGGAATTTGAACAAATAAAAAGCCGGATTTTGTCCGGCTTTTATGAAATGAATCTTCCATTTGGTGTGAGGGGAATTATTCATGGATATCAACTTAAATAATAAATTTTGATATAACGGCAGCGGCCACACAAATAAGAAGAAAAAGATATATGACGGCTGCCATTCGGTCTGTATAATTGAAATTTGTATTTCTCATAACTTTTTCCTCCTTTGTGATTTTGGTTCTACCAATCTTTCTGATTTAATGGTACTACCAATAAACGATTTTGTCAACAGTTTTCCGAAAATTTTTTTAATTTTATTATTTTTCAGCAATACTTGGATTTATAAGGAAAATGCGGTATAATAAAATATTATGGACAATAAATTTATATGGCGTTGTAATGTTATTTGATTAAACAGGATTTTAGACGGAGAGGTATTATGATAAGAGCAAGCGGAATAATTATGCCTGTTTTTTCCCTTCCCGGAAAGTACGGCATCGGGACATTCGGAAGGGAGGCTTATGAGTTTGTGGATTTTTTGCGTTCCGCCGGCCAAAAATACTGGCAGGTATTGCCGATGGGGCCGACGGACTGCGGAAATTCGCCGTATTCAAGCCTTTCGGTATTTGCCGGCAACCCGCTTTTTATCGATCTTGAGGAACTTGCCGGAGAGGGTCTTCTGGATGCGGACAGGCTTCGCATGGCAGGCTGGGGAAACGGTGATGTTGATTATGATAAGGTCATTTTCCTGAAGAATCGTTTTCTCAGACAGGCGTTTGAAAGGGGCTATGAAGAAGCCCGAGCGGATGTAAACGATTTTTCAGCGCGAAACGGCTGGGTATGGGACTTTGGACTTTATATGGCTCTAAAAAATTATTTTGGAGGACGTCCTTGGTACGAATGGGACGAGGATATACGTCTGAGAGAGTCTTCGGCCGTTATGAGATACGCTTCGGAACTTAAAACGGAAATTAATTACCATATATATGTACAATATCTGTTTTTCAAACAGTGGGACAAGCTGAAAAAATACGCCGAAAAAAATGGCATTACGTTCATAGGCGATATACCGATATACGCGGCTATGGATTCAGCCGATGTTTGGGCGACACCTGAGAATTTTCAGCTTGATAAGGACGGCAGACCATCGGCGGTGGCGGGAGTGCCGCCGGACTACTTCTCGAAGGACGGTCAGCTCTGGGGGAATCCTCTCTATGACTGGAATGCTATGGAAAAAGACGGATACGGCTGGTGGATAAGAAGGATCGACTCGGCCGGAAAGCTGTATGACGTCATAAGGATAGACCATTTCCGAGGGCTGGAAAGCTACTGGTCGGTGCCATACGGTGAAAAGACAGCCATAAACGGACATTGGGAGGAGGGCCCCGGCCTTGATTTTATAAACAGGATAAAGGGGTGGTTCCCCGGCATAAAAATAATCGCCGAGGATCTTGGGCTTCTGACCGACGGAGTGAGGGAGCTGCTGAAAAATTCCGGTTTCCCCGGTATGAAGGTATTGCAGTTTGCCTTTGATAAAAGCGAAAACAGCGATTATCTTCCCCATAAGTACGAAAGGAACTGTGTCTGCTACGGCGGTACTCACGACAACGCAACCATAAGGGAATGGCTGGAGGACGGCGATCCGGATGAAATCGCTCTGGCAAGGGAATATTTCGGCATTGGAAACGATGAGGACTTTTGTATGGCCGTTATCCGCGGCGGAATGGCCTCGGTTGCTGATACGTTCATTACGCAGATGCAGGATTATCTCGGACTTGGAGCGGAGGCGAGAACCAATGTGCCCGGAACGGTCGGGGATAACTGGAAATGGCGTATGAAAGCCGGAGCCGCAGACGGCGCCATAGCGAAAAAAATATTAAGAATGACAAAGCTCTACGGTAGATACGATTATTCCTTTGATACCGGAGAAAAAACAACAATGGAAGATGTGGATGATTGAGATGTCATTGAGGATATTTTATAAATAAGCCGCTATTTTGTATGAAAGGACTGACATTATGAAGCTTGCAGAAAGACTTTTTAAAACCACCGAAGAACTGTGGAAAAGCTACCTTGAACATCCGTTTGTAAAGGGCATAGCCGACGGCAGTCTTGATATAGACAGATTCAGATTTTTTATGATACAGGATTACAGATACCTTTTGGAATATTCAAGGGTATTCGCATTTGGCATACTCAAAAGCCACAGGGAGGACATTATGCGCCGCTTTGCCGTTATGGTAAGGGAGACCCTTGACGGAGAGATGGCGATACACAAAAAATATATGGCAAGGCTCGGCATTACTCCGGATGAAGTCAAAAATTCAAAAACGGCGCTGCTCAATCAGTCATATACGTCCTATATGCTGGACGTCGCATTCAAGGGTGATGAGCTGGACATTCTTGTGGCTGTGCTCAGCTGCGCCTGGAGTTATCAGTACATAGGCCAGACTTTGGCAAAAATCCCGGGAGCTATTGAAAATGAGACGTTTGGAGAATGGATAGAAGGATATTGCAGCGAAGAGTACGTCGCCAACACCGAGGATATCATCGGACTTGTCAACGAGCTTGGAGAGGGCATTTCCGAGGAGAGGGCGGCTTATCTGGAAGAGGTATTCAAAAACTGCGGCAGATATGAATACGGATTTTGGGATATGTCATATAACAAGGAGATGTGAGCATGCTGGAATTTCGTGATGTTTCATTTAAGTACGAGGAAGACGAGGAACCTATGATGACGGACCTTTCCTTTCATGTGGAGGACGGTGAGTTTGTTTCGGTCATAGGCGCCAGCGGATGCGGAAAAAGTACGATTTTCAGGCTTATAAACGGCCTTGAGAAGCCTCAGAAGGGCGGCATATTCGTAAATGGCCGTTCCATATCCGAACAGAAAAATTACAGCGCGTTTATGCCTCAGAAGGATTTGCTGCTGCCGTGGAGGACGATAGAAAAAAACGTCTGCCTTCCAATGGAAATAATGAGAGTGCCGGAGGATGAGCGAAGAAAAGCCGCCCGCGCCGCCCTTGAGCAGGTTGGCCTGCTGGATTACGCCGAAAAATTTCCCAAAGACCTTTCCGGCGGTATGAAACAGAGGGTTGCCTTTGCCAGAACGCTCCTTTCTGGAGCGGATATGCTGCTTCTTGACGAACCTTTTTCGGCTCTGGACTATCTGACGAGGGTCGATATGCAGGAATGGCTGCTCAGCCAGTGGCAGGATTCAGGCAAGACGATCATTTTCATAACCCACGATGTGGAGGAAGCCGTATTCCTTTCTAAAAGAATATTTGTCATACAGGACAGACCTTTTTCAAAAATGGAGGAGACTATCGTGCCGATGGATTACCCGAGAAAAAGGGAGGAGCTGAAAAGGCCGGACATCGCCGACCTTAAGGAAAGGCTTATATCAAAGCTCAGAAGAAAGGACGGAGAGTAATGGCCAAAGGAAAAACAAACAAAACAGGAACGGCCGTTAATCTGCCGTCTCTCATACTTACTTTTATTTTGCTGATCATCTGGCAGGCGGCGGCTATGGGAATTGATGCGGCATATATACTGCCGACGCCCATACAAGTCATTAAAAAACTGTGGGAGCTCAGAGTTACTCTGGTTACGGTTCACCTTCCGGCGACAATCGGAGTTACGGCCATCGGACTTGTCATATCAATAGTTCTCGGCGTTGCGCTGGCGGTCTTAATGGACGCGTTTCCGAAGGCTGAGAAGGCGCTCTACCCGATCATAATCGCATCCCAGACGATACCGACAACGGCCATAGCTCCGCTTTTCATACTCTGGTTTGGATATTCGATATGGAGCAAGGTGCTTGTTACGATACTTATTACGTTTTTCCCCATAACGATAACTGTCTTTGATGGATTCAAAGCCACAAAGAGGGAGCTTGAAGAGCTGCTGACGACATATGGGGCAACGAAAAAGGATATATTTTTCAATCTTAAGCTGCCGACGGCTCTTCCGAACTTTTTTTCGGCAATTAAGATGGCTGTGCCGATGAGTGTCATTGGAGCGGCCATAGCCGAGTGGCTCGGAGCCCAGAGCGGACTTGGATATTTCAGCAAGAGAATGATGACACAGCTTGACGGAGCGGGCGTATTCGCGCCGATCGTATTGCTTTCGGCAGTTGCTATGCTTGCCGTGGCCGTAATAAACGCCGTGGAGAAGAGAGTAGTGACTTGGAGGAAGGAAATATAAATATAGGCGGTGCTGGCCTTAGCCGAAAAAGTGGTCAATTACGCTGGTGGAGGAAAATTCCATCGGCGTTTTTATTTGGAGGAAGAAACGGAGAAACTGTTTATATAGACTGATATATAATCTATGAATGTTTATAATATTTCTCTGTTATGCACTTTATATAAAAATAAGTCCTAAAAAATCCTAAACATTGGTTTGACATTGGTTTTACGCGGTTTTATAATGTACTCAAAATAAAAACCAAAGGATAGGAAGGACTGCTGATATATGAAGAAATTAATAGTTGCCTTTGGAAATGAAATAAACAGAAGCCGTATCGCCGAGATACTTGAAACGGGCGGATATTCGCCTTTGACACTTTGCAGATCGGGAAAAGAGGCGATTAGAGCCGCCGCTGGGAACGCATGCGTTGTAATATGCGCCTGCAAGCTGGCCGATATGATGGCTGATGAGCTTGCCTATGACATAGGAGAGGGCTCGACGGTAATTGCCGTAGGAAAACCGGCTATGCTTGAAATGTGTGAGTGCGACGGACTTTTCAGGCTGCCGACCCCGCTCAAAAAGCAGGATCTTTTCAACTCCCTTGAGCTTCTTTCGTCCCTCGAAAGGGGCAAATCGGCAGTCGGGGAAATTAAGGATGGAGGCAAGGAGACCGTAAGCCGTGCGAAGGCCGCGCTTATGGAAAAATGCGGAATGACAGAGCCCGAGGCTCACAGGTTTATACAGAAAAAAAGCATGGACGCAGGTCTTAAGATGGCCGCGGCCGCCAGAATAATAGAAAATTTTTATTGCTGAATTTATGGAGCTTCACCCACGGACAGAGGCTCCTTTTTTGTGCCCAAAAATAAAAACTCCCGGAATAAGGTGGAATATCCGGGAGATAGGGGCGGGGGATGATGACCGCCCGGAAAAACGAAAAATCGTTTTTGACTATTGTTTAAGCGTGGGTTCTATCGCTGTTCATCATATTCTGAACATAGGAAAGGGCTCCTGTTTTCTGCATACTGACAAGGATTATAAAAGCGATTATTGAGCCGCCGGCAGTGCTTACGAGGAATGGCATAACGTATGTAAAGAGAGCCGCCTCGTTGCCCATGATGAGGGTTGCAACGGGATAGCAGAGCATTCCGCCGAGGATGCCGGTTCCAAATACTTCGCCGATGCAGGTAGGAATAAGACTTTTTGTCTTTTTATAGACCATTCCTGCAAGGAAAGCGCCTACCATACTTCCGGGGAAGGCCAGAAGGCTTCCTGTTCCGGCGATATTCCTGATGAGCGATGTGCAGAACGCGGCCAGAACGCCGTATGAAGGGCCAAGCGTAACTGCGCATACAACATTTACAAGATGCTGTATGGGGAAGCATTTTGACGCTCCCACAGGGATGGCGAAGGCCGAAAGGGCAACTCCGACTGCCGTCAGCATAGCTGCGGCGACAAGTTTTTTCATATTAAGTTTCATAATATACACCTCTTTAAAATAATAAGTCCGTGAATACAAAAAAGGACGTACGAAAGCAGACACCCGTGGTGGTGTCCCCCTTCGTACGTCCTCCGTACTCTGGATAAGAGTATATAACAAATGATTAAAAATGTCAAGAGCCTAGCAGAGAAAATGACAGTTTTCTCTGTGAGCGCAATGAACCGGGGCAGAAGAATTGAAAAACAAAAACCCCGAGAATCTCTCTCGGGGCTTATCAACCGGAGGCGGTGGGATTCGAACCCACGAGCCCTTGCGGGCTACCTGATTTCGAGGGGCGTGAAACGGCTGAAACCCCTTATATCTCCGCATAAAGCCGCATAAATTATTCTCAAAAAGCCTGTAAAAACGGGCTTTTTTCGTATCTTGTTATTTGTGTCCATACTGTCTTACATCGTCTTTTTTCCTGTCCGGGCACCATTTGGGCACCACGGGCACCAATAGATATTAAAGATTACTTACTTCTATTGGCTGCATTAACTTCTTCTCTTTGCTTTGAAAGAAGCTTTGAGTACACAGAATAGGCAACATTTTGAAAATAATCAATATATTCATCTTGTTCACTACTTGGCAAGGGAGTAATATAATCTTTTCCATCATCTTCTGTCCGCCAAGTTCGTGTAATATTGATCTTTAAGTCAGTCTGCTTAAACGTAATATCTATTTCTACAGTAATCGGCAGGGATTTGTGTTGAAACTTATACCGCATACTTGAGAAAATAAAATTTTGCTGCATACATTCTTTTACGAAGTCGTTATTTCTCAAACCGCCGCCTGTTAGTACTGCTGAACTTATTCCTGTTAGTTTTCCGGTTGGCTCATTTTCTCTAAGTTCAGTCATAGATTCGTCAGCATCATCGTCAATAACGAATTCGTTTTTATTTAAAGTAACATTAGTGATATCTACGAGATGCCAATCCTTATGAGAGTAAGCACCAAAATTATCAAAGAAATCTACTTTATTCGCCTTTTGCAGACTGCTTAAAGTAATTCTTTTAATGCTGAAAATTTGCTCATCTTCAGATGGTTTCACCATATCTTCCAACAAAGAAACAAATTGTTTTGACTCCGATATTCCTTCGTGACGGATATTGACCTTATAGTTACCATCTGGGAGCTGGGTAATTCTGACATCTAATGTTACTTCCTTTGTATCGGCCAATCGCATACGACCTCTTTGTTGCTTCTCATAACAATATTGGAGCGATAATGCACCATCATCCTTACAAATATTTTTCAGTTCGTACGGTGATGATGGAAGTCTTTGTAATCTAACAAATTCGTCAGAAAGTCCAGTGATAAAATCAATATCAGTACTGGTCATCTTAGGGTTAATTACAACAACCGTGGATTTCATGTTGTTTTGCTCAAAGTTCATAGCCTGATGGACTTCTGTCATCATGCCAGATCCAAAAAAGATTGTATGCACAAGGTCGGATAGAGCCGTTGGGCTTGTACAAACAGGAAATATTCCACGTTTTTTGATAATGTGTTTAACGCTATTTGCGTTTATGATCTTATCGTCAACAAGCTTTTTAAATTCTTCTCCCGATACATATTCCTGTATAGCCATATTGTTCTCCACCCCCTTAAGTAACAGGCGATAAACGCCTATTGTCCAAAAATCTTATCTGATATTGTGGCTTTGATTGCAACACAATTTTTGTGAAGTAATCTCCTATAAGTTTTTTGTCATCTGCTTTTTCTGGAAAGAAGTAAATATGGACTTCCTGCTTGCGTTCTGTCCGGGACTCAAATTGCAAGACATTGATCATATTTAACAAATATAGCATTGAGTCCTCTGAAATCGTGTCAAAAAAGAAAACAGCTTTCACATCTACTTTTTCTGTTCCATTTTCATGTTCATTTATCTTCGTGTAACCTGCGAAAATGTAGTCAGAAAACAAGTAGCTTGGAGTAATAATATTCTGTCTATCCCATTGCGAGCCACTTATCGACGGATAGATTATGCCAAAATTATGTTCTTTGTTTTGCTGTTTAATCCGTGTTATCTCATTGTTAAGCGAAAACCACTTTTCTAATCGTCCAGTATCCGCTAAATACAACATAGTTGGTGTACGACGTCTTGGTATTGTAATCTTTTTTAAGGTATCGGTTGCCTTTACATAATCGTACAAATTATCGCTTGAATTAAAAAGTAAAATCCCTGTTGTCAATGTAGTATCAGTTAAATATTGGGCAGCTTTAGGTGATGTGCTTGCACATTCCATCGTATTTAAAAGTTCTTCAATCCATTGATTTAAATTACTTGGAATAAAATCTTTCCATTGATGGTTTTTACACTCAATAATTACAGCTTCTTTGCGCGCCGAAAACGGATTATAAAAGCTCTGTAAAATATCAATTCCATGAGTCCTTTTCTCTCCAGACTTTGCTGTTGGACTTTTATGGGTAGAGCGTGTGCAATCTATTGGCAAATCTTGTGCAAGCATTTCCCACCCAAGATTTGCAAACAAGGTGTTTCCGAAGTTTTCAAGTTTTTTACCGATCGTCTGACTTAATTCGCCCATATCATACACCTCACTTCAATAAGATCGCATGAAGCATATCCAGCATATCGTCTTCAAAAGAGTCGCGTGTTTTATATACCATTACGGTACCTTTAGATGAAAAAGTTATTTTAAGCGACGTTCCCTCACACGGCAAAATAGCTGTCATTCTTGCAATTTTTTCTTTGTATTTATTTAAGACTGCAAACACGTCACCATATGTTGATAGATCAACAGTAAAATTTCCCACTATATCTTCCGAAAACAGGAAATCTTCAAAACACACTTTTGAAACTTTCACCTTATAAGCTTGAAGCTTGCTGATAATATTTTCAATAGAAATGTTTACTGCGTTTATCGAAAATATGTTTTGTGTTGCAGATGAAATAGCAAATATCAATTTGTTTGCGTTTGTTCTATTTCCCCAAATCTCTAAACGATCATTACAAATAGTAAAATCCACAATAGTTGCTTTTGAAGCCTTTCGTTGTTCAAAAACTCGGTCAATGGGATTATAAAATGATTCTTCTACAGTTTGTACAATGACGTATTCACCGGACAACTCATTTTCATTTAACAACTGTAAATTAAAATAGTTTGGTCCATCATCAGGAACATTAGATAATGTTCTGTAGATATCCGCTGCCAATTTAGGTGTAGAAGGAGTCAAATTATAAACAAAAATGCTAGTTGCCATATATAAGCCCCTTTCATGTAATAGAGTAAAATAAAAGCACTCCAAATTGGCAGAGTGCTTTACATTACTTGCATAGCTGCCATTCAGATAATTTTAGAAAGGCTTTGCTGTACAATGTCACTTTTCACTTGTCGCAAAAAAGAACACTGTAATTTATTATAGCACATTTTTCCATAGTTCACAACAATAAGCGACGATTAACGGCTAATCCTCTTGGGGTTAGCCGCTTTTCTATTAAAATTAAAAGGAGGATAAAAATGAGCAAAACCATCAACCTACTAATTTCAAAAGGCATTATTAAACCGTCCGGTGAAATCGGCAAGGACAAGATCAACCTTGTTGCCGGAGCAATCACACAGCCATTTGCAGAAATGGTATGGGTAACAACAGGCGGCGACATGGAAACCATTAACCGCCTTACGGACATTCTCGTTTCGATGAACACCCCCGCCGACCGTGGAAAACTCTTTAAGATTATCAAAATGCTGTATGGGCTTATGGGCCTGCAGTTTTCAGAGGAAGCCGAGCCTATGGACGCTGACCCGGAAGTTTTGGAATACTTCATCTTTTCCTTTACGGCAGACTTTGGGGAGATCATCAAAGACTATATCGCAGAAATAAAATAGCGGCACACGCGGCGTTTCTTAAAATCCTTGATAGGAAAAAGGAACGCCGCTTTTTTCATGCCCTCATGTTACGCAATAGGGGCGAAAAAAGCCTTGATTTACGCGGCTTCCAGAGTGCAAAACGAGCAAGGCAAAGGAAAGATACCTTTCCCCTTAAAATCGTCGTTCTACTGCGTAACAAATCCACAGCAAAGGAGTGATGAAGCTATGGCAGTTTTCCGAGTGGAACGCAACAAGGGCTACACCGTAATGAGCAACCACCATCTACGCAACAAGGAACTTTCCCTAAAAGCAAAAGGGCTTTTGTCGCAGATGTTATCCCTGCCGGAAGATTGGGACTACACCCTTGCAGGGCTGTCCCATATCAACCGGGAAAGTATCGACGCGATCCGCACCGCCGTATGGGAGCTGGAAAAAGCCGGATATATCACAAGGCGGCAGCGGCGCGACGCAAAGGGCAAAATGGCAGCGATTGAGTACACCATCTATGAGCAGCCACAGCCCCCGTCATTGGAAAACCCGATGTTGGAAAATCCAACTACGGATAGCCCGATATTGGAAAATCCGACAACGGATAATCCGACGACGGAAAATCCAATGCAATTAAATAAAGATATACAAAGAACTGACTTACCAAAAAAAGATAAATCAAATACGGATTTATCAATTACCCATTCCATTCCTATCCTTTCCCCTAACCCCTCTCCTTTGGAGGACGACGCGGCAGAGCCGCAGGAAAGGAAGCGAAAGGAAACGGAAATGCAGAGTGCATTTGAGATTTACAAGGAAATCATCAAGGATAATATCAGCTATGATCTTCTCAAACAGGGTATGCCCTACGATTATGACAGGTTAGATGAAATCGTTGACCTCATTCTTGAAACGGTCTGCACCCGAAGAAAAACAATCCGTATCGCCGGGGACGATTATCCCGCAGAGCTTGTAAAAGCAAAGTTTATGAAGTTGGACAGCGAACATATCCGTTTTGTCCTTGACTGTATGCGGGAGAACACAACGAAAATCCGCAATATCAAGCAGTATTTACGGGCGGTGCTGTTCAATGCCCCGTCTACCATCGACAACTATTACACTTCCCTTGTCGCTCACGATATGGCGAGCGGCGCACTTGCGCCGAGAAAGCCGAAGTTTGGCGACCCGGACTATTACTCATGCAACGA
>CAJFHC010000024.1 GCA_904378045.1 Candidatus Metalachnospira gallinarum
TACCGGAAAGACATCCGGACGCCGCAGGCGGCTTTGGCTGTAAGCCAAAGTACTGACCAGTACCCTTCCGCTCACAATGGATTAGTTTTTTGACAGTCTGGGGCGCCGGATGTTATCCGGCGCCCGTATCATCTATATTCTCTACATTTCGCAGAACTTATAGCCCTTTAATTTTGTATTTCCCGGAGGCCAGCCATTCGGGGATTTGGCTGACTCATCCGTTTAAATCCGTCTGTTCCCCTCCGAGGGGTATGACAAACTCGTCCCTGATAATGTAGGAAGCCGAGCCGATCTCCACGCTCTCGTAATCCCTGAAATCCGTGGCCCTTTCGCTCTCAAAGCCGATCTCCCAGAAATTATTTTCGTTTTGGCCCCAAGATACCCAGCCGCTTTTAAAAAGATTCGTTTTTGCTCCCTCCCTCAGGTTGATGTCCGATAAACTTATGGTGAACACTCCTATATTTTCACTGTTTGGCACAGCAATAAAATCCATATCCAGACCGTTTTCATATCCTTCGGTATCCGACCGGCGCATATCCGTTATATACAGATCGCAGCATGAAAGGCTCACCTTATGGGGATAGTCCACGGTTCCGTCGTCATGGACGGTGAAGGGAACGACCACGTTTTCGTCGTTTCTTACCTCTGCGACGGGCAGGCGCAGCTCAAGAGCCGCCTTTTCATCATCACTTAAATTGTAGCCCGAAAGGTCGAAGTAAAATTCCGTTCCGTCCCCTCCGTCGTATCCGGCGTCCACCTTCTCGCCGTTTACAATAAGATACGGTTTTATGTTCTTCTCGCCGTCAAATTCTATAAAGCCCATTACCTGATCAAATCCGCTGTGGTTGAGCTCGTAAAGTTTGACATAAAGTTTGTCTCCGTCCCAGCTTGTATCGGCGGTGACGGATATGCCGTTGACCTCGGCGCTGGGGCCGATATCCTCAACGGCGCCGTAGGTCTCGATGGGCTTGAACTTGATATCAAAATCCAGTCCGGCCACGGAAAGGCTGACGGGTAGATTTTCGCCAAGCTCGTTTATTTTTTCCGCAAGTCCGTCTGTTCTGACCACGTTTCTGCGCTCGCCGAGACTGCCTCCGCCGCTGTAGCGCAGGTCGTCATACGCTTCACCGTCTATGGTAAGGACGGCCTTTATGTCAAGGCTCGCGCCAAGGGGCTCGTCTTCGTTTTTAAGGATGTATTCGATGCCGTTTTCATCCAAAATTTGTCTGAGCTCGTCTAAACTGTTTATATCGCCGTACCCATCAAGCAAATCAAGCGCTATTTTGTATTCTGCGTCCACGCTGTCTTTATTGATATAGGCGTTCATAAGAGTTACCGTGATTTTTCCATCGGTCTTTGTCACCGGGTCTCCGTCCATGGAGTAGAGGGTGCTTGTTGATATGACCTGACCGCCCTCCGATTCTTCGATGCCAACGCCGGGGATGAAGGTGAACAGCTTTTTGATGGCCGCCTGTACGGCTTCGCTTCTGCCCGCCGCTCCGACCATTATAACAAAGGCCGCCGCCACGGCTATCCATCTGCCAACGGGAGAAAAACGGCGCTTTTTCTCCAAGTCAGCCTCCTTTATGTATTCAGGATCTATATTTCCGAGCTCCTCAAAAAGGCTTTCCTTTCTGCCGGTATCCTCGCGGCCGCCGCTTTCGTCTATGTTGTGAATATTGATATCGTTCATATTTCAACGCCCTCCTCTTCCAGATATTTTCTTAAAGCCTTCCTTGTTCTGGCAAGGGACGATTTTACTTTGGACTGGCCGCAGCCGCAAAGGGCGGCGATGTCCTCTATTGAATCGGCGTACCAATAACGGCGGACAAAAAATATCCTGCTTTCCTTTTTAAGCTCTTTCAAAAAGGCGTTTACCGTCTTTGATATCTCGCCCTCGGAAAAACGATCCCTTCCGTCGGGTATCATCTCCCATGCCTCGGAAAGAAGGCCGTCAAACGAGGCGTTCCTTTTCTGGGCCCGGAAATATCTGTATCTGTTGAGGGATACTCGTCTGGACAGCATTCCCATATAAGTCTTAAGTGGATCGGGCTCCGCCGGAGGTATGGAATCCCACGCCTTAAGATAGGCGTCGTTTACGGCCTCCTCGCAGTCCCGCGCGTCTTTCAATATGTTCATTGATATCGTTCGGCAATAGGTTCCGTATTTTTTGTCGGTTTCCTCTATGGCCGATTCGTTCCGGGCAAAAAACAATTCTATTATCTGTCGGTCTGTCATAACTGTCATTCCTTTCCCGGGAGCTTTTGCTCCCTTCATAAATAAATACAAATTTTTTTCGCCCGGGTCGCGTTTTTCACAAAAAATTTTTTCTGTCTGTAAATTATGCGGCAATCATCCGTCGATACCCGCTATCTCCCCGGCAAGGCGCTTTTTGTCCTCCAGCTCCCTTTGCCTTGATTCCGCGTTTTTACCGTCGCCGCCGGAAAGCTCCATGGGCTCCGTCAGGTAGTCTATGGCCGCCGAGCCGAACATAAGCTCTCCGATAAGGCGCATTATTTTCAGCCTGTATTCCGTCCGCACGCCCGCCTTGAAATATTTGTCGATATATTCGCCGAGTCTTTCGCTCCTGAATTCGCTTTCCGAGGGAACTATTATCATAAGCTCTCGGGTTATGCTTCTGGCAAGCCTTGTTATCTCGTAGGGGAAACGGGTCACGTTCTGCCGGCACACGTTTGTCATCGGCAGGTCTATGGAGCATCCTCCGGCCTCCGTTTCCTCTGCCATAGCCGAGCAGGCCACGCCGCAGGAGAATATCGTTTCGTTGAGATGGGTCATTTCCAGAAGGTTGTTGCGGACATAGGAATCTTTGTCGGAGCCGTTGAACTGGGCGGCAAGGGCTATGGCTCCGATGAGCACGTCCCCTATGCCGGACTTGCTTCCGCTGCAGCTCTGCCTGTGGAAGGCGGCGAAGCGGTCGGCGAGCGTCTCCGTAAATTCCGTTTCTCCGTTTAAAAATATCCTCTCGTTTGGCACGAACACGTCGTCAAATACGACAAGAGCCTCCGTCTCGCCGTAAAATCCGTCGCCCGGCCTTGCGCCTCCGTCGGACTGGCTTCCTATTATTATCATTATGCCCTCGGCGTCGGTCGGAACGGCGAAGGCTATGGCCTTGTCGGCTTCTTTGACCGCTCCCGAAGGAATGGCTATGATCTCGTGGGAAGCGCAGACTCCCACGTTTTGCATCTTCGCTCCCCTGACGACAACGCCGCCGGGCTTCCTTTCCACCACCCTCAGACGAATCTCCGAGCTTTCCGACTCCGACGCCGGCTCCTTGGGATCGGCCACGGCGCCGTCAACGGTCAGATCTCCGCCCTGTACATGGGCAAGGAAAGACCTAAGATTGTCAAAATACCGGGTACCGTATTTTTTATCGGTCTCAAATGCTGTGGAATAAAGGGCGTTCATGGCGTCAAGTCCTGCGCTCCTGTGAAGGCAGGCCGCCATACGCCCGCCGCAAAGCCTCTGCATCTTTAGTTTTTTGATAAGGTCAGAGCTGTTTTGGAATATATGGTTGAACCTGTTTATCCTTTCCCCGGTTATGGGCGAAACCGTGGTCATCACGTCTTTATATCTCTCGTCCGCCGCCAGGTCGCAGACCGCGCCGACAGCCTTGAGCGCCGGAGCCAAAACAGGGCTTGCCGCCGCGTTTTCCGTCTTTTCGCCGAACATAAATATATTTAATTTAAGCTCTTCAATGCTTTTCAAATACTGTTCTCCCGTCATAAGAGCCATTCGTATCATCCTTTCAGTGTCCGTCATTAAATCGATTCATAATATCTAATATACATTACCGAGGCGCTTTTTTAAAGCCCGTCCGAAACAAAATTATTTTCCTCCGATGTTTATATAAATATAAAAATATGGTATTATAAGAACAGAACATAATAACGCCGGAGCCCAGATTTGTTCCCGAAGGCTCCGGAGCATATAAAAGTACAGAGGAGGAATTACTTATGGCAAGAAATGTTATACTTGACTGCGATACCGGCTCCGATGACGCCATCGCCATCATACTCGCGGCTCTTTCGCCGGAGATAAACCTGCTTGGCGTGTGCGCCGTAAACGGCAACCGACCAGTGGAGGACACCCTCTGCAACACGCTCAAGATAGTGGAGCTTCTGGGAATGCAGGATAAAATACCCGTTGTAAAGGGCGCCGCCGAGCCCCTCGTTCATGAGCTTCTGCCCGGAAGAACGAAAAATCCCAAAACAGCGGAGATACAGTACGACGAGAACGGCGAGGAGGTATGCTACCATCCCAAAAAATTCAACCTCCCCGAGCCTACTACAAAGCCCGTGGACGAAAACTTTGTTACATGGTACATAAACACGATCAAAAACAGCCCCGAAAAGGTGACCATCGTTCCCGTAGGCCCTCTTACGGACATCGCCATACTGCTTAGAGCGGAACCCTCCATCGTTGATAACATCGAGGAGATCGTAATAATGGGCGGAGGACATGAGCAGAGAAATTCCACTGCGGCGGCTGAGTTCAATATTTGGAAAGATCCCGAGGCTGCCGAGATAGTTATGAACTGCGGAGCGAAGATAACGCTCGTTCCCCTTGACGCTACACATGCGGCTTCCACAAGGCTCAGCGAGGTACAGCAGTACAAGGATCTGCATACGCCCGTAGGAGATATGATAGCCGAGCTCATCGAGATAAGAACAAGGGCCTACAACATTCTTCAGCCTCTTCATGAGCCCGACCTCTGCCCCATCCATGACGCTCTCTGCGTTGCCTACCTTATAAATCCCGAAGTGCTCAAAAACGTGCTTTTCACCCGTGTGGATGTTGATATAAGCGGAGGTTTCGCCGACGGTATGACCATCGTGGACACCCGTCATTTCCATAACCTGCCCGACAACTGCCATGTGGCTTTGAGCGCGGACAGAGATCTTTTCAACAAAATTCTTTTCGAGCGCGTGGCTTCGTTCAAATGATTTGGGCATAATAAAATAGAAATATAAGGCAGTAAATAAAGGAGAATTTGAATGAACAACGAAACCAGACAGGTAACTGTCATAGGGCATAAAAATCCCGATACGGACTCCGTCTGCTCGGCCATAGCCTATGCCGCTTTCAAGTCGGCGCTAAGCGCGGATACGGCTTATACCGCCGCCCGCTGCGGACAGATAAACGGCGAAACACAGTACGTCCTTGACTATTTCGGCGTAAAACCTCCGGAATATGTCTCCGATGTAAAGACAAGGATAAGCGACATAGACATAAGAAGGGCTCCCGGCATAAGCAGGGATATGTCCCTCAAAAAGGCATGGGAGCAGATGAAAGGTTCCAGCGCCGTTACGCTCCCGGTCATCGCCGACGGAAGGCTTGAGGGTATAATAACCGTCAAGGATATAATGAACACATATATGGACGTCTATGACCAGGAGATACTGGCCAAAGCGAAAACTCCCTGCAAAAACCTCATCGAGACCCTTGAGGGGGAAATGATAATAGGCGATCCGGAAGGAAGAATAGAGACGGGCAGGATACTTGTGGGAGCCGGCAATCCGGAGATAATGGAGGAATATATCCGCCCCGGGGACATTGTCATTGTCAGCAACAGGAGCGACGCCCAGATATGCGCCATCGAAATGGGCGCGGGGATCATCATCGTCACCAACGGCACGACCATACCGAGGACGACAAAGGCGCTTGCGGAGACCAGCGGATGCGCCGTAATTACGACAAAGCTCGATTCCTATTCCGTTTCGAGGCTCATAAATCAGAGCTCCCCCGTCGGATATTTTATGAAAAAGGACGATGTCGTGACCTTCCGCGAGGACGCTTATATCGATGACGTAAAAAAGGTAATGTCGGAAAAGAGATACCGCGATTTCCCCGTGCTTGACGCCGACGGAAACTACCGCGGCATGATATCCCGCCGTCACCTTATGGACATACAGGGACGAAAGCTCATACTTGTGGATCACAACGAAAAGACACAGGCCGTGGACGGCATCGGAGAGGCTTCCATACTGGAGATCGTAGACCACCACAGGCTGGCGAGCATCGAGACCATATCGCCCATATTTTTCAGGAACCAGCCCGTGGGCTGCACCGCTACTATCATTGAGCAGATGTACCGCGAGACGGGGCTTGTCCCGGACAAAACCACGGCCGGACTGCTCTGCGCGGCCATACTTTCGGACACCCTTCTTTTCCGTTCGCCCACCTGTACGCCGGCGGACGTGGAGGCGGGAAAGAGGCTTGCCGCCATCGCGGGCATTGACCCCGAGAAATTCGCCTCGGATATGTTCCATGCCGGAAGCAGCCTGACGGGAAAGACCGCCGAGGAAATATTCTATCAGGACTACAAGACATTCAGCGTAAACGGCATCAAGTTCGGCGTAGGACAGATATCGTCCATCGACAGGGCCGGCCTTGAGGACGTGAAGGCTCTGCTTGAGCCCTATATGAAAGATTTTAGCAAAAACCACGGAATGGATATAACGTGCATGCTTTTGACAAACATCATCGAGGAAGGCTCGGAGCTCATGTTTGACGGAGCGGACGCCGCGGACGTACTTTCCAAGGCGTTCCACACCGAGGTAAAGGACGGACAGACCGTAGACCTTCCCGGAGTCGTGTCAAGGAAAAAGCAGTTCGTTCCGTCCATAATATCCGCCCTGCAAAAATAAAACAGATGAGCAGGTGGGATAAATTTTATATATGATACATTAAGGCGGCGGTATTCCCCAAAAGGAGTATCGCCGCTTGCCTTATGCGGGTAAAAATGTGAAATGAGTAAATGCGAATGTGCTGTAAAGCAGCACACAAGGACTTAGTAGACAGCAGACACTATTCCACAGCAACAGAGAGTTGCTTGTTAAATATATGTTTTGAAACTATAATGATTAAAAACATCATTCAGGAGGGACGGGTATGGAAATAAAAGATATTCTTAAAAATTTACGAGAAAAAAACAACCTTACGCAAGAACAACTGGCTGAGCGTGTGCAAGTTACCAGACAAGCGGTTAGCCGCTGGGAAACAGGTGAAACACAGCCAAACACAGATACATTAAAACTGTTATCACGTGTTTTTGATGTGTCAATCAATACGCTTCTGGGATCTCCACGGAAACTTGTTTGCCAATGCTGCGGAATGCCATTGAATGAAGATGGCCTGATTAGCCGAGAACAAGATGGAACCTATAATGAGGACTATTGTAAATGGTGCTATATTGATGGGAATTTTATTTATCAATCCAAGGAATCTTTATTGGATTATCTGGTTGTGAATATGCCAAATCCAGATAATACAGATGAAGAAACAAGACGCAATCAGTTTGATCTGCATCTTTCGCAGCTAAAGCATTGGAAATAACTATATCTTTATAGACTTCAATGCATAGCAAAGCCAGCCGAGCCAGCGGGCGGTCAAAATGAACGCCGCTTCGCGCCGCCAGATTACCTGCCTGTTTTCTCGGTTAGCGCGCTGTTATAATAGAGTATGGACAAGAAAGGGACTAATATCTGCGCTCTTGTCTGCCACGGCAATATCTCGAAAAGTCCTGAAAAAGCCTGTAAAATCAGTGGTTCTTTGGAGTAGAAGGGCGCTTACTACACCACTGCTACACCATTTTTGAAAGAACCTTGATGTGACAAGTTTTTAAAATTTAACGGCTAAAAGCAGGCAGAAAATCAATCGCAAAAAAATACGATTGATTTTCTGCCTGCTTCTGCGTATAATATAAGCAATGAAATTGGAAAGGAAGCACGATGTATGCGTGAAACGAGAACAGCAGAGTTTAAAGAAAAGATTACAAACACATTCTTAAAAACAGTAAGCGCCTTTTCAAATTACGATGGCGGAGAAATTTTTTTCGGCATTGATGACAACGGTAATATTAAAGGACTGGCGGATGTAAAACAGGCATGTCTGGATATTGAAAATAAAATTAATGACAGTATTACCCCTCAGCCTGATTACACACTGGAATTGCAGAACAATGACAGGACAATAAAACTGACTGTAAAAAGCGGGCTTTATAAGCCGTATTTATATAAATCAAAAGCATATAAGCGCAATGATACAGCAACCATAGAGGCTGACACATTAGAAATGTCAAGATTGATTTTGGAAGGAAAAAATATCAGATTTGAAGAATTGCCTTGTGATGATCAGGAATTGACATTTGATATTTTATGCCAAAAATTAAAGGAGTGTATTCAGATTGAAACTTTTAACCAGGATACATTGAAAACGCTGAATTTATATAACAGCAATATCGGATACAATAATGCGGCTGGTATATTGGCAGATGAAAATCATTTTCCGGGAACTGATATTGTGAAGTTTGGCGAAAACATCAATGTGATTCACAAGAGAGCAACCTTTGATAATATATCCATTTTGGCAGTATACGAAAAAACATTAGAGGTATTCAAAGATTATTATCAATACGAAGAAATACAAGGGGCTGACAGGAAAAAAGTAGAGAAAATTCCGGAGGCCGCATTCAGAGAAGCAATCGCAAATGCATTGATTCACAGAGTGTGGGACGTGGAATCACAAATAAAAATTTCCATGTTTGATGACAGGATAGAAATTATTTCTCCGGGAGGACTGCCATCCGGAATAACAGAAGACGAGTATTTGTCGGGAAAACTTTCAGTTTTAAGAAACAGAAATCTTGCGAATGTATTTTACAGGCTGGGATTTGTTGAAATATTTGGTACGGGAATTACACGAATAAAACAACTTTACGAAGAAGGATTAAAACAACCTGACTTTGAAGTATCAGAAAATACAATTAAGATTGTACTCCCTGTTTTTGAGAACAACCTGAATTTAACGGAAGACGAAAGGAAAATATATAAGATTTTAAGCAAGACAATGCTGAAATCCATCAGCGAAATAGCTCCTTGCGTCACGTTTGGCAAATCAAAGACAACACAGTTATTGAAAGAAATGAGCAAAAAAGGTGTTGTGAAAATCGAAGGCAAGGGAAGAGGTACTAAGTACGCGATAAAATAACCAATAACAAGGAGAAATGCATATATGATTAAAATATTATTCATCTGCCACGGCAACATTTGCCGTTCGCCGATGGCGGAATTTATGTTTAAGGATATGGTAAAAAAGAATGGACTTGAGGCGGAATTTTACATTGAATCGGCTGCGGCGAGCTCCGAGGAAATAGGCAATCCGGTCTATCCTCCGGCGAAAAAACGCCTGGCGAAGGAGGGCATAGACTGCTCCGGCAAGAGAGCCGTGAAAATGAAAAAGGAGGATTATGGCAGGTTCGATTATATACTTGCCATGGAAAAATACAATATCGACAGGATCCTCAGGATAACCGGCGGCGATCCCGAAGGGAAGATACATCTTCTTCTGGACTTCACCGAAAGGAAAGGCGAGATTTCAGACCCCTGGTACACGGGAGATTTTGATACGGCCTATGACGATATAATGGAAGGGCTGAAGGGATTTCTGGCCTTTGTCAAAGGAGAAAAACGGTAAGCCGTATAAATCAAGTAAGGAGAATCATTAAAATGAATTTCAGGGAGATCGATTTGAGTAATAAGGATCACATACGGGAAATGTCCAAAATGGCGACGGAGATCGTCCGTGAGCATTTTGACCCGATCATTGGGAAGGAACAAAACGACTATATGCTCGAAAGGTTCCAGTCCGTGGATGCCATCAGGAACCAGCTCAAAAACGGGTACAGATATTTTTTTGTAAGCGACGGAGATCGGGAAATAGGCTTTGTCGCCTTCTATCCGAAGGGAAGAAACATGTATTTGAGCAAGTTTTATCTTTATAAGCAGGAGAGAGGAAATGGTCATTCCCACGAAATGCTCTTGTTTATTATGGATGAAACGAAAAAGGCAGGGCTTGACGGCATAGAACTGAATGTCAATAAGCACAACAGCGCCTGCCGGGCATACGACAGACTGGGATTTGAGATTATCCGCTCGGAAAAGAATGATATAGGCAATGGATTCTATATGGACGATTATGTGTACTATAAAAAAGTACGGAATTTAGACAAATAATGATGAGGCGTTTCCAAACCGGAGCGCCTGTTTTTTTGCTCGGGCGGCAGAATCCTTTTATAAAGACAGGTGAATTAAAACCATTGACAGTCGAGAGAGCGAATCGATTTCCTGATTTTTTATTCGTTTTATCGGATTTTATGGTATACTTTTGCAGACGGGAATACCAAGCGCGGAAAAACATGATTCAAGACGGTGATCAAATGAGCATAATAACAGGCAACATCATATCTTTGGCCGCGGCGGCGTTTCTTGCCGCAAGCTGTGTTATGAGAAGCAGGAACGGCATATTCGCCATGCAGTTTATGAACTGCGCCCTGCTGGCCGCGGCGTCATACTTTTTCGGCTCCTACGCGGCCATATCCACCCTCATATTGTGCTGTGTGAGGAATGTCCTCATACTGCGGGAGAGATTCACCAAAAACGCTATGACGGCTATCGTCGTTCTGGTCGTTATTTTGGGAATAATGACAAACAACCGGGGAGCCGTCGGGCTGATGCCGGTCATCGCCACGGTGGAATATACGATATGCTGCCGGCTCATAAGGGACGTAAAAAGGACAAGGGTAAGCGTCCTTGCCAACGAGGCGATATGGCTCATATATTCGTTTATTATATTTGACTTTTCCACGGCTCTGACGGACGCGGCGGTCATAATCGTTGATATTTTGGCTATAGTCAGAGAAAAGAGGGCGAAAGGATAAAAAATACCCTCATTCGTCCGTCAGGCTTTTCAAATTTGCCGAATAACGGACGATGAGGGCTAAAAAGTTTAGACGGCAGGATTTACTGCTCGTCTTTTTCCGAAGAATTTTCAGCCTCAAGCTCCTCAAGGGACGATTCAACCATGCTGGAGACAACATTGCTAAAGCTGAGACCATACTGATCCGCTAACTGTTCAACCTTCCTGATAAGAGACTTTTTAAGATAGATCGTTTTATAGGATGATTCTTCCTTTTTCAGTTTTGTAGCTTTGTTAAGTTTTGATTGTAAATTCATACTGCATCACCTTAACATAGTATAAACTTAAATCTTTCAATAAAATATAATAAAATAAAAAATTAATATAAATATATATAATATAAGTTTATTAAATATTGTATTTTATATTTGAAAATGTTATATTGGAACCGGGGTGATCTAATGACGGTAGAATGTCAGTATCTTTGGTGCAGATATAACAGGGCTTTCCGCTGTGTCCGCAAAAATATCGTCCTTGACCCCAAAGGACTGTGCTCGTCTGCGGAGAGAGCCGTGGGAGAGGAGCTTGACGCCCTTGTGGACGGCATGATGAAAAGGGCGGGAATAAAGATCATAGAATATGATAGCGAGAACCCCGCAGCAGCCGAAAAAAGGAAAAGACAGAAGAAAACAGACCCCAATAAAACAGGAAGCAGGAAAAATGTAATGCGCAAACGCCCGAAGGAATGACCCCGAGGGCGTTGTTTTTTGCCCGGGAGTATTCATTGACTTTGACCTCGATACGGATATAATTATATAATTGGATAGATATATGAAAAACAGCGGGAACATACCGCCGTGACAATAAAGGAGGACACCAATGTCAGACTTGGTTGAAAAATTCGGACAGCATATAGATAAAAAAATCGCCCGGAATCCGGAAACGGCCAGAAAGGAACTGCTTTTCGGCTACAGGGCGTTCGATCTTAAACTCAAATACGCCCCGGACAAGAGGCTCTCGCCTTCAAGAAGGCTTCTGGCGGACATTTGCATGAAGGAGCATATACGTTCCTTCGCCAACGCCGGAAATTCCGCCCTCGTAAGCGTTTTTCTGCCCTGCGAGATCGTCCGAGCCTTTGGAATGAGCACGATTTTCGCCGAGGGCTTTTCCGGATATATGACAGGAGCCTACGCGGAAAAAGCCTTTGTGGAGGCAGCGGAAAACGCCGGCATCGCCGAGACATACTGCTCCTATCACAAAATACTTATGGGCGCGGCCTTCTCCGGAGTATTGCCAAAACCAAAATTTATCATAAATACGTCTCTTATATGCGACGCCAACAACCTGACATTCAGGGCGCTGGCCGACTACTATAAGGTGCCCCAGTTCTATGTGGATGTGCCTATCACCGCCGACGGCGACAGCATAGACTACGTTGCCGGCCAGCTCAGGGAAATGACGGCGTTCATAGAGGATAACACGGGCAAAAAGCTGGATATGGACGTTTTAAAGCAGTACGCTTACCGCACGAAGGAAACTCTGGACAATTTCAGGGAATGTCTTGAGCTTAAGAGAAACGTAACCATACCAAACGATATAACGAGCGAAATGTACGAGGTGTTCCTTACCCATCCCCTTCTCGGAACGGAGGACACGCTCAAATATTCACGCATGCTCAGGGATGAGCTTAAGGCCGCGCCGAAAAAGAGCGGAATAAGGCTGTTATGGATGCACACCATACCTTATTTCCAGGCGCCGTTAAGGGACAGGCTCAATTTCAACGATAAATGCCAGATAGTCGGCTGTGACATGAATATTGAGAACCTCATCGACACCGATCCGGAAAAGCCATACGAGAGTATGGCAAAAAGGCTGGTGGAGAGCGGCTTCAACGGCTCTTCGGAAAACCGTATAGAGATGTCGCTGAGGGCGGCGAGAGAACTGGACGTGGACGGCGTTATATATTTCTGCCACTGGGGCTGCAAGCAGACCATGGGAGCGGCGGTCAACGCCAAGAGACATCTGGAGGAAAACGGTTTCCCCACGCTCATACTTAACGGAGACGGCGGCGACCGAAGAAACACGAGCGACGGACAGATACTTACGAGGCTTGACGCCTTTATAGAGATGCTGGAGGATATGAAGAAATGATATATTACGTTTGCAAATATACGCCCATAGAGCTTTTGGAGGGCTTCGGTGGGGAGTGCGCCAGACTGGAGCCCCTTCCCGACAACTTTGACACCGCCGACAGTCTTGGACACCCGAACATGTGCGGCTACGGCAAGGCGATAATCGAGGAGGTATTCTCGAAGGATATAAAGGAAATGGTGCTTGTGGACTGCTGCGACGTAATACGCAGGGTCTACGATATTCTTGAGGAAAGCGGAAGGATGGACTTTCTCTGGCTTTTGGAACTGCCTCATAAAAAGGGGCTGGCCGAAAGAAAGATATTCAAAAAGCGTCTCAGGGAGCTGGCGGAGGGCTACAAAAAATACAGCGGAAGGGACTTTGACGTTAAAAAAGCCATGGCGTCCTTTACGGAGACGGCCAAGGATACGGCGGAAAAGCATATAAGCCTTTTGGGAGCCCACGGCGGGAAATATCTATATAAGACAGTGAGCGAGAAATTTACCGTGACCGTTAACGATGACACATGCACGGGAAACCGCAGAGTTGAAATGACAAAAAACGCCGCGGATCTGGACTCGTTTCTTGACAGCTATTCCACGGCCATACTCGGACAGACGCCATGCATGAGGATGTACGACACAACGGGAAGGGAAAAGCTGTCGGCAGGAACGGTGGGCATAATTTACCATACGATGAAATTCTGCGATTATTACAGCTTTGAATACATGAATCTTAAAAACAACGTCAGCGTACCGCTTTTGAAGATCGAGACGGACTGCACAAGCCAGAGCGAGGGCCAGCTTTCCACAAGGCTTGATGCCTTCGCCGAGACCATAAACGCGGGAGCGAACAGGAGGAAAATAAACATGAAGACCGACGGAAAGATATACGCGGCGGGCATAGACAGCGGCTCCACAAGCACCGACGCGATAATAATGGACGGAGATAAAAGGATAATCGGCAAGGCCATTGTCCCCACGGGAGCCGGGGCGACCAACGGAGCCAAAAAAGCCCTCGCCCAGGCGCTGGAACAGGCCGGGCTTAAGGAGGAAGATCTGACCGTTACGATAACAACGGGTTACGGCAGGGAAAATATCAGTTTCGGAGAGGCGTCCGTTACGGAGATCACCTGCCACGCCAGGGGAGCGAACTATCTTGACCCCGAAGCGAGAACGGTCATAGACATCGGAGGACAGGATTCCAAGGCCATAAGGATAGACGAGAACGGAGCCGTGCTCGGCTTTGTTATGAACGATAAATGCGCCGCCGGAACGGGCAGGTTTTTGGATATGATGGCAAGGACCATGGAGCTTTCGCTGGACGAGATGAGCGAGCTGGGGCTCAAATGGAAAAACGATGTTGTCATCTCAAATATGTGTACGGTATTCGCCGAGAGCGAGGTCGTGTCCCTTGTGGCTCAGGATACGCCGCCCGAGGACATTATCCATGGCCTTAACAATTCCGTGGCCGGAAAGACCATATCCCTTGTCAAGCGTCTCGGAGGCGAGAAGGGATATATAATGACCGGCGGAGTGGCTAAAAACAGAGGAATCGTCGAGGCCATAGAAGAAAAGCTGGGAGAAAAGCTCTTTGTCTGCGACGAGGCTCAGCTCTGCGGGGCCATAGGCGCGGCGCTCATAGGACTTGATTCGCTGGCGGAGGCGTAAAATGGGGCGGTATTATGGAAAAAACGGGCGGCGGGAGCCGGGGAAAAGTAAATAACAGACAAAAAAGCTATGACTATTACAAACGTGGAAGGGATCTCGCATGGGAAACGCTCATAAAATGCGGCATCTCCTCCCTTCCCGTGGATCTGAGGCGTGTGGCGGAGGTATGCGGAATAAGGATCGTTTCCTTCCGAAGGGCGGAAAGGGAAGGACTCATTGACAGAAGGCGTCTGAGGGGCAGTCTTGTGACCGATATCGCCGGCGGACAAAAAACGGTTTTTGTGGACAATACCATGGGCGACGGAGCGGTAAGGATGAATATGGCAAAGGGCATAGGAAGGTGCCTGCTTTCGGAAAACCCGGGGAGGGCAAGCCGGAGGACATATTACGAGGCGGCGGTTTTCGCCCGGGATCTGCTTATGCCGGCCATCGCTCTTTTTGTCCTTGACATAAGAGACGCCGCCGAAATAGAAAGGATATGCTCCGTACCGCCGAAGGCGGCCTTGGCGAGAGCCGAAAGAATGGCGGAGCTCCGCCGGAGGGGAAAATTCAATTCCCATCCGCTGGAAAGAAAAGCCGGAGAGCTTTTTCTAAGGGGAAGCAAATAAAAATATGGTTAAAATTTTGTAAAATTTAAACCGTTTTGGGGCAAAATCGCCGAAATCGACCGGGGATGGCGTAAAAAGCTCCGTCATATATTGACTTTATGCGGAAATAGTGTTACTATCCACGATAGAATACCTGATAGAGGCGCGGAAAATAAGAGTAGCGGAAAACAGGATGTTATCCAAGGCGGGCGGCCGTTTTCCGGGAAAGGATTTTCTGCCGAAGTCTGCGAGCCTGCCCGGGCAAGCCGGCTGGGACGCCGTAAAATATGCGGCGTACTGTCACTTATTGTGGAGAGCTATCGTATAAAAATTTTTTACACGGTCAAATAAGCGTCTGAATCTTCACTTTAAGTAAAGGTCAGGCGCTTTTTTAGTCCAAGAGGACGAAAAATTTTCAGAGAATTTTAAGAGAAAAGGAAGGTATGCAAAATGAAGAAAAAATTATTTTCAGTTGCCGCTCTTGCTATGGCTTTCGCCATGGCTGTGACAGGCTGCTCATCATCTGAAGGAGAAACGACAACCGGTGAAGAAACCACCGATGGAGAAACAGCAGAGGATGACAACGTCCTTACTGTGGCTATGGAGTGCGGTTATGCTCCCTATAACTGGACGCAGCCCACGGACGCCAACGGCGCCGTTCAGATCAAGGACAGCCCCGACTACGCCTATGGCTATGACGTTATGATGGCTAAGCACATCGCCGAGGAGCTTGGTATGGAGCTTGAGATCGTAAAATTAGACTGGGATTCGCTCGTTCCCGCCGTTCAGTCCGGAACAGTTGACTGCGTTATCGCAGGTCAGTCTATCACGGCCGAAAGACAGGAAATGGTTGACTTTACGGAGCCCTATTACTACGCTACTATCGTAACTCTTACAAAGAACGACAGCCCCTACGCAAGCGCCACAAGCGTAGCGGATCTTGCAGGAGCTACATGCACATCTCAGCAGAATACTATTTGGTATGATATATGCCTGCCTCAGATACCTGACGCAAATATACTTCCTGCCCAGGAATCGGCTCCCGCAATGCTTGTAGCCCTTGATTCGGGAAGATGTGATATCGTTGTTACTGATCAGCCTACAGGTCTTGCCGCAACGGTAGCTTACCCTGATTTTGAACTTCTTGACTTCACTGGAACGGAAGGAGAGTTCGAGGTTTCTGACGAAGAGATAAACATTGGAATTTCTCTTCAGAAGGGTAACACTGAGCTCTGTGATAAGATCAACTCGGTACTTTCAACAATGACTGCCGAGGATTTCGAGGAAATGATGAATGAGGCCATTGCCGTTCAGCCCCTCAGCGAGTGATAAAGACAGACATTATATAAATTAAATTTTCGATATACCTAAAGCGGAAAGGAGAGAGCAAAAATGCCGGAAACATTCGGCCAACGAATACTGTATATCTGGGAGCGTAACAGCGGATCCTTTCTGCGCGGCGCCTGGAATACTATGATAATAGCGCTGATATCGACCTTTATAGGCTGTATTATCGGCTTCATCGTCGGTGTCATTCAAACGATACCGACGGATAAAAAGAAAAATCCTGTCAAATGGTTTTTTGTGGGAATCCTCAAATTCATCCTCAACGTCTATGTGGAGGTGTTCAGAGGAACGCCCATGATGGCCCAGGCCATGTTTATTTATTTCGGAATGGCTGCTGTATTTGATATTAACATGGGTATGTGGCAGGCGGCATTTTTTATAGTTTCCATAAACACTGGAGCCTATATGGCTGAGACTGTAAGGGGAGGAATACTTTCTATTGATCCCGGCCAGACCGAGGGAGCCAAGGCTATAGGAATGACACATATACAAACAATGACTAATGTTATTCTTCCGCAGGCTTTAAGGAACATAATGCCCCAGATAGGAAACAATCTCATCATCAATATAAAGGATACCTGTGTTCTTTCGGTAATAGGAATTGTCGAGCTGTTCTACACTACAAAGGGTATAGCCGGAGCGCTCTATACATATTTTGAGGCTTTTGCCATAGCTATGGTGATATATTTTATACTTACCTTCGCCTGCTCAAGGCTGCTGCGCCTTTGGGAGAACAGAATGGACGGACCGGACAATTTCGATCTTGCAACTACGGATACCCTTGCCCATACAAGCGGTATGTACAGTTATAATGATAAGGCGGCAAAAAAGGCAAAAGTTGGGGATCTTAACAGCGACAGCAGGGAGGGAAGGTAATGAGTGAGGCAAATAATAAAAACGTATTCCAGATAAGTCACTTGGGCAAAACCTTCGGAACCCATGTCGTTTTAAAGGACATAGACTTCAAGGTCGATACGGGCGATGTAACGTGTATAATCGGAGCGTCAGGTTCAGGAAAATCTACACTTTTAAGATGCATAAACCTTCTTGAGACGCCAACTAACGGAGAAATACTTTTCCATGGGAAACCGATTACCGGAAGGGATTTCAATCAGTCAGCCTATAGAGCCAAGGTTGGAATGGTTTTTCAAAGCTTCAACCTGTTTAATAATATGACAGTGCTGGAAAACTGCATGGTTGGCGTTACAAAGGTACTCAAAAGAAGCAAGGATGATGCCAGAGAGCTTGCGATGTTCTATTTGGAAAAAGTTGGAATGGCTCCGTATATAAACGCCAAACCGAGGCAGCTTTCAGGCGGACAGAAACAGCGTGTGGCTATTGCCCGCGCCCTTGCTATGCAGCCGGAGGTAATACTCTTTGACGAGCCGACATCCGCCCTTGATCCACAGATGGTTGGCGAGGTGCTTTCTGTAATCAGAACTTTGGCCGAGGAAGGATTTACAATGATTATAGTAACGCATGAGATGGCGTTTGCCAGGGATGTGTCTAACAACGTCGTGTTTATGGCTGATGGCGTAATATGCGAAGAGGGAGCGCCGGAGGAAGTATTCGGCAATCCCAAGACAGAAAAAATGAAGGAGTTTCTCTCGAGGTTCAGAAATGCTTAAAGAGAAAGCGGAGCGTAAAATAAATGACCATACTCAGATAGCTGAAAACAAATCGGCTGTAATTGTGGTAAAGCTTTAAAACACTAATTTAAACCGAAAAAAAGAAATGAATAGTTTTTTCGGAATATTTGGCCGGCAATGCATTAGTGGCAATGCCGGCTTTTTGATGTATTTTTGAACTAAAATATAATTTAATCATATTTTAATTTATATATAAGTCATCCGTAAAAGCCAAAGACCCTTTTATTTAGTGAACTTGAAGAGGTTTTGGGGTTTCGGACAATGAAAATGCTGTTATATTGACCTGTATGATTTTTTATGTTATCATATAAAGAACAAAATTGCTTTTATCATTTAAGGAGGATTGTTTGGCAATGGAAGAAGACAGCGGCGATAGTTGCGGCGACACTAATAACCGATTGCTTGAACTTGAATATCTTGAATTTTTTATAAGAGGCATACCCGTAGTTCTCAGATGTTAAGCTATGGGTGTGTCTTTTTGTGCATTTTTTGAGATATAAAAGTTTAGGAGGATAAAATTGAGCGCATTATTATTACAGGTAGTTCTTATATTTTTAAACGCGGTTTTCGCCTCGGCGGAAATAGCGGTCATTTCAGTCAGCGACGCTAAGCTGGCAAAACTTGAGGAAGACGGCAACAAAAAAGCTAAAAAGCTGAAAAAGCTCACCGAGAACCCGGCTAATTTCCTGGCTACCATACAGATAGCCATAACCCTTTCCGGATTCTTAGCGTCGGCTTTCGCTGCCGAAAACTTTTCCGACGACCTGACGGAGTTTATTTTGAGTACCGGATTCACGGCGGTTTCGCCCCAGGTGCTTAATTCCGTTTCAGTCGTTGTCATCACGCTTTTGCTTTCATATTTCACCCTTGTGTTTGGCGAGCTTGTGCCTAAAAGGGTTGCTATGAAAAAGACAGAACAGCTTGCCCTTGGAGTGGCTTCGCTTATAACGGTCATTTCAAAGGTGTGCGCACCCGTTGTATGGATACTTACGGCTTCGACAAACGGCGTTCTCCGTCTTATGGGCATAGATCCCAACTCCGATGACGATGAGGTCAGCGAGGAGGAGATACGTCTTATGGTGGACGAGGGAGCTCAGAAGGGCGTTATTGACGCGGACGACCAGGAAATGATAAACAACGTGTTCGAGTTTGACGACCTTGTGGCCGACGAGTTCGCGACACACAGGACGGATATTTCATTGCTCTGGCTTGAGGAAAGCACGGAGGAATGGGCGGCTACCATCCACGAAAGCAGACATTCCAAATATCCCGTCTGCGACGAGACCGTTGACAAGATCATCGGAGTGCTTGACGTAAAGGATTTCTTCAGGCTCCAGAACGAGCCCAAGGAGGTCATACTTAAGGAGGCCATAAGGCCGGCGTATTTCGTGCCCGAAAGCATACATGCCGACGTGCTTTTCAAACAGATGAAAAAGACCCATAACTATTTTGCCGTCGTCCTTGACGAGTACGGCGGAATGACAGGCATTGTCACCATGAACGACCTGCTGGAGCAGATAGTCGGCGATCTGGATGAGGAGCCTACTCCGGAGGAGGAAGAGCCCGAGATCGAGAAGCTGGACTCAAAAACGTGGAAGATACAGGGCGGAGCCGATCTGGAAGAGGTGGCCGAGGCGCTTAAAGTTGATCTCCCCGTGGACGAGTATGACACCTTCGGCGGATATATTTTCGGAAACTACGGAACGATACCCGACGACGGCTCTGTATTTGAGATAGATCTGCCGCCGCTCCACATAAAGGTGACGGAAATAAAGGATCACAGGATCAAAAAGGCGATCGCCTGCTTCTCGGAGGAGGCTTAAAACTATGATTAGGCGTCAAAAATACGCGGCCGAATCCGGCTGGTTATTTTCAGCCGAAGCGTTAGGAGTGAGATATGAAAAATACTGCGGAGGACCTATAACGGGTTCTCCGCTTATTTTTGCGCTTTTTGCGGGTTTGGGAGTTTATCCGCGCGAAAAAATACATAAATAATATATAAATTTTTCATGGTTTGGCAGTAAAATATTTATTAGTTTTTTGAGTGAAAAAGTTTTTGACTTAAAAGCGTTAAAGTGATAAAATTAATTACAAATTTACAATAATGATAAGAAATGAAAGGAAATATTACGATGGAGAAAACAGAACTAAAATACGGAAAGTCAAAGGTGGAAATTTCCTTTGACGGAGCGAAAAGCGTTAAAACATTGCTGGAAAATCCCATGAGGGAGATCGAGGATATAGAAAAGGAATTCCGATACTGCGTTGAGGACGGCGTGATCGGTTCAAAACCGCTCAAAGAGATAATCTCGCCCGCCGACCCGGTTACGATAGTCATAAGCGACCTGACACGCTTCTGGATGAGACAGGACGTTATATGCGAGCTTTTAGTCAAATATCTTCACGAGGAAATGGGTGTTCCGTTTGAGAACATCGCCGTGGTCATAGCCCTCGGAACCCACAGAAAAAATTCCGAGGAGGAAAGAAAGACCCTCGCCGGAGAGTATGTTTTCAATAACGTATCTATGGTGGTCGACCATGACTGCGACGCCGACGACCTTGTTTATGTCGGCGAAACGTCGCTTGGAACAAGGGTAGAGGTGAATCCTCTGGCCCTCGGCAGAAAGCTCATAGTTATTTCCGGAACGGTTCACCACATTATGGCAGGCTACGGCGGAGGAAGAAAGAGCATAATCCCCGGAATAGCCTCAAGACAGACTATAAAGGAAAACCATATAAGAGCCCTTGACCCCGTAAAGCCCATGTCCGATGAGAGAGTAGGCAGCGGAAGAGTGCTTGAAAACCCCATCAATCTGGATATGGAAGAGGCGGGAAGGCTTGTCGATCCGGATTTCGGCATAAATATATGCGTAAACTCGGCTTCAAAGCACAGCGGGCTTTTCTGCGGAGACTTTGACAAAGCATGGAAGGCAAGCTGCCTGTATATACAGAAGTCCTACGGACTGCCCATAGATCATGAGGCGGATATCGTTTTCGTAAGCTGCGGAGGATTCCCCAAGGATCTGAACTTCTATCAGTCCACAAAGAGCCTCTTTAACGCCATAAAAGCGCTCAAAAAGGGCGGAACGGTAGTAATGCTTGCCGAATGTCCCGAGGGCAGCGGAGCGAGAGACTTCTTCGACTGGATAGTGCCGCTGAGAGAAGGACATCTGGACGAGAGCCTCAGAAAGGATTTCACCATAGGCGGATATATTTTCTACGCGGCCTGCGAGGCCATAAAAAAGGGAAATATACTCCTTCTTTCAAATATAGAGCCCAATGAGGTAAAAGCTATGGGAGTCACGGCCTTCAGCGACATAAACGAGCTTATGAAGCATGCCGACACAAAGGGCAAAGACGTTTATGTCATACCCTACGGAGGCAGTGTAGTGCCCCAGCTTAAGGAAGAATACGACAGACTTATAAGAGAACTTTCAACAACGGAGGAATGATTATGAATATACCCCTGCTAATCGTTTTACTATATGTAGTGCTTTTGTTCGTTATCAGCTTCAATGTGTCGCGCAAGCAGAAGAAGGACGGAGACGCCTTCCTTATGTATAAGGGCAAAAACGGCATATTCGTTGTCGCGTCCAGTATAGCCGGACTTGCCATCGGCGGAGCGTCCACCATCGGCATAGCCGAAAACGCCTTTGGAGTAGGACTTTCGGCCGGATGGTACGACACGGCATGGGCCATTGGAGCGGTAATAACCGCTTTCCTCGCCGTAAGATATTTAAGGCACAGCGGCTACAGCACTATAAGCGCCCTTGTTAACGAGATGTTCGGAAAAAAGACGAGCTTTATCATGGTCATTTCCATGTGCATAATACAGTCCGGAATCATCGCCCTCCAGTATAAGGCAGGCGGCTCCATTTTGGCGGCTCTTCTGCCGGACATTTTCACGACCGAGAGCGGCACGTTTTTCTCGTTTATAATCTTTATGCTTGTTGCCATGATAGGCGGAATGGGAAGCGTTACGCTTACGAATGTTCTTAACCTTATACTCATATATGTGGGCGTTATTGTAGCCACGGTTATTGTCCTCAACAATCACGGAGGATGGGCGGCCATCCAGACCCTTGTCGCCGCCGAGCCCGACGTGCCCTACCTCAGCTTTACGGAAGGAATGGGCTGGATAGGAATATTGAGCTGGGTAATAGTTATGATAGGAAACACCAACTCCGTTCAGGGCGTAGTCCAGATCGGACTTACCGGAAAGGACGACAGGGCGGCCAAATGGGGATATATTATCGGAGCGGCGTTCATGGTTCCTGTAGGATTCATATGCGCCCTTCTGGGAGTCGCCAGCAAGGCTCTCCTGCCAGACGCCGTTGCGGCCGAGGCTCTGCCGAGAATACTTATGAGCATACCTCCCGTCCTCGCGGGAATAACCCTTTCGGGACTTTGGGCTGCGGATATGGGAACAGGATGTTCCATGATCGTCGGACTCGCGACCACGGTCAGCTCGGACATAGTTTACCGTCTCAGCGGCAGCGAAAAGCTGAAGGCAAGGAAATCCCTTGTCAACAAGGTGATCGTTGTTATCGCCAGCTTCATTACATATCTCATCGCTACCCAGATGGGAGCTATACTCAACGCTATGCAGCAGGCGCTCTCGCTGGCCATCGGAACGTCCTTCATTGTCATCGGAGCCCTTATCGCTCCGAAATTCACGAGCAAAAAGGCGGGCTTCTGCACAATACTCGCCTCCATTGTCGCCATAGCGCTTTGGAACTTTGTGCCCGCCCTTACGGGAATATTCAAGAGCGTAGGAATATTTATGGTCATTGTATGCGGAGTTGTGTTCATACTCATCAGCGCCTTTGATAAGGATAAGGTAAACGTAAAGAAGGAATTTATAAAGGCGTAATAAAATATTAACCGAACCTAAAAAGCGGCATCCCTCAAGGGAGCCGCTTTATCTGTATATTAAATTGTATCAGTCATCCCAGTCATCGTCCCAATCATCATCGTCGTCCCAGTCGTCGTCCCAATCATCATCATCGTCCCAGTCGTCGTCCCAATCATCATCATCGTCCCAGTCGTCATCGTCGTCCCAATCATCGTCGTCGTCCCAGTCGTCATCGTATACATCGTCCCAGTCATCGTCATAGTGGTCGTCATATACGTCGTCCCAGTCATCGTCATAGTTGTCATCGTATACGTCGTCCCAGTCATCGTCATAGTTGTCATCGTATACGTCGTCCCAATCATCGTCATAGTGGTCGTCGTATACGTCGTCCCAATCATCGTCATAGTGGTCGTCATATACGTCGTCCCAATCATCGTCATAGTGGTCGTCGTATACGTCGTCCCAATCATCGTCATAGTGGTCATCGTATACGTCGTCCCAATCATCGTCATAGTGGTCGTCATATACGTCGTCCCAGTCGTCGTCATAGGAATCGTCGTCGTAACGGTCGTCTAAGTCGTCATAACGGTCATCATCGTAACGGTCATCCCAATCGTCATCGTAACGGTCGTCTATGTCATCATAGCGGTCGTCGTCGCTTCTTACATCGATGGGGCTGCTCCAGTTATGGGAGTCTACGCATTCCCTGATTTCCACAACAACATCATCGAAAAATGTCTCGTATGGAAGTCCGGAACCGGGCTCTATCTCGATGGTTATCTGACGGCGTTCGCCCTCGATTTCCTCTACGAAATATCCCGCCTCGCCGATCATTGTAACCAGCTCGGAAACTACCTGCTTACAGGGTCTGCCCTCGTAATCGGCAAAGCTCTCGATTATCCCTCTGCCGTCGTTGTTAAGTCCCTTTACCTCGGTCACGTTGCCATCCTTGTCATAGGAAACGGAGATTTCAGGATTTACGCTGAGAACGATCACTCCTCCCGAGGACAGCTCCGATACGTTTTCTCCAGTCGAGGCGCTGCCGCAGCCGCTGAGGCAGGCGATTCCGATTATCATTGCGGCTCCGAATGCTAAAATGGATTTTAAAGTCTTTTTCATATTGATCTCTCCTTTGATGTGATTTTTTTCTCTTTCTTAGTTGTCATAGTTTACGGAGGTTATTTTCAAAAACCGGGGCCGGCGGATAAATTTTTTAAAAATTTTTAATCATCATCGTCATCATCGTCATCATCAAAGCTTCCGTCCCAATCGTCATCATCAAAATCATCGCTGACATCATCAGGATAATCGTCGTCCAAGCCATCATCATCAAAATCATCGTCGTTATCATCGAGATAATCATCGTCCGGATTGTCGTCCCAATCATCATCATCCCAATCATCATCATCCCAATCATCATCATCCCAATCATCGTCATCGGTATGCGTCGGTGCGGCGGGAGTATCCGGAACGAACTCGGGCACGGGTTCCGGGACAGTCTCGGGAATGACCTCCGGTTCATCGTCATCGCCGCTTTCTACGGGAATGACGGCCTCAAAGGTTCGGGCGGCGCTGTCGGTGACAGTTATGGTGACGCTGAGCTTTCCATCCAGATGTCTGCCGAGGCTCTCTGAAATGGCCTCACCGCGGCTTTCCGTCCACTCGTCGTCGTCTGAATCCAGAGTTATCGTTATGGCTCCGCCTTCGTGCAGATAGCCCATATCCACGGCTCTGTCCACAAGCTCATCCGTTACTGTCTCCACGTCCTTGCGCCTGTAGGCATAGCCATCTATGAGAGATTCACCGTCGGTGTTTATTCCTTCAAGGCCGATTACTTTATCCCGGCGGTTAACGTCCAGACGGACGGCGGGATTTATATTAAGATATACGGAGCCGCAGGGCATAAGCTCTACGCCAAGCACCGCTGTCAAAGCGGCAATAATGCATGCGGCCGTTGCCATCAGGGCTTTAAAGCGTTTTTTATAGCCTTTGGACGAAAGGCCTTTGACTTCGGAGGCCATTTCCACCACGTTTTCCACGGTCTGCCCAACTTCGTAGCGCATATTGGCGACCTTTAGGAAGCTGCCGTTTTCGTCCAGCACAACGGCATAGCTTAAATGACATTCCATAACCATATATTTCATACCGTCTGCGCACCTCTCTTTCGCAGGCCGTGCCGTATATGCCCACGGATAATCTCATATCCGTTGGTATGTATGAGGAGCATGGCCAAAATATATTTTCTGTGGCGCTCAAGGGTCTTTCTTTCGATGCCGGAGCCGAGAACAAGCTTTGAAAGGGGCAGCTTTTTGGTATCCAGCAGTTCATCAAGGAGTTCTCCGTTTTCGGAGGCATACATTACGGCTCTCGCGCAGGCCGCTTGAGTACGCTCTTGCTTCGGAGAATTGTCTGCCACGTCGGAAAAGCTGACGCCAAAGTCTGCCATAACACGGGAAAGCTCCTCTATCTCTCTTTTTGTGGCCTCCAGACCGATGGATTCCTCAAAGCGATCTGTTTTGTCCTCCAGCTCGTCGATAAGGGGGCGGCCTTCGTCTTCGCCGTTGTCATAGAGCGACAGATTGGAGCCATGCCTTGCCTCCTTGCGCACATAGTCAGTAAGACGGCTGCGGATGGTCAGGGAAGCGTAGCTTAAAAACGCTCCTCTGTCTTTGGAATAACCAAGTATGGCCTCGTGAAAGGCGATCATGGCTATGCTGTATTCATCGTCCGACTCCGTGCAGAAGCGGGATGTGAATTTTGACGCCTCCGAACGGATAAACGGTATGTATTCCCTTATGAGCTCATCGGCTTTCCGAGGATCCGTCTTTGAGGCGTAAACGGCTTTTACGAGTTTGTGTTCATTTTCCACGAATCGCCCCTCCTTTCTGCTACAGTATACGAAGAAAATATGTTAAAACCGGGGTATGGCTGAAAATTTCCGTCTTTAGTATAAATATCCATACTAATTATAAAAGAAGGAAAACGCCGGATGCTATCTGCAAAGCGTAAAAAGAGGATTAAATATAAGTAAAATACAGAAAAATATATAAAAATACGGCGCTTCCAAAGGAAAACGCCGTCAGACTGTCAAAAAACTAATCCATTGTGAGCGGGAGGGTATGTTCAGTACTTTGGCCTTTGGCCAAAGCCGCCTTCGGCGTCCGGATATCTTTCCGGTACTGACAAAGTTCAGGGCTTTTCGCAGAAATAGGGATTTATTGCCTTAATTTAAACTCGAAAAAGTCCCGAAGGACTTTTTCGACACGCTGACGGCGTTTCCAAAGGAAAACGCCGTTTGCGTAATTATTTTATTATTTTATTATTTTATTATTACATCGGCCGTAGACTTTATCTCGTCCCAGTCGTTTCGGTTCATGTGGTCATAGACAGCCACCACATGGCATCCTGCGGCTTTGGCGGCCTTTATGGCGTAGAGGGCGTCCTCGTATACGGTCGTTTCCTCCGGCTTAAAGCCCATAAGCTCACAGGTTTTCAAAAATATTTCCGGCCCGCGCTTTGAAAGGCCGAGGGTTTCGGCAGTAAATACTTCCTTAAAGCAGAAGCCTATGCCGTTTCTTTCCATAGCGGCAAGAGCAAGATCTCTGTCCGATGTGGTAAGTATACACATTCTGGAGCCCTTTTCGTATTCGGAAAGCACAAATTCCTTAACGCCCGGCTTAAGCTCAAGCTCATAGCGGTATTTGTCCTCTATCAGCGAAAGAATCTCCCTTACAATGCCTTTTATATTGCCCTCAAGACCTAAATCGGTTATGAAATACTCCGCGGCTTCCTCAAGGGTCTTGTTTTCGATCACTTCCTTAAGATCCACGGGAGGCGTAATCCCTTTTTTGAGCAGATAAATGCTTCCGAGGTTTTCCCACATCCCCATGGAATCAAGGAGAGTTCCGTCCATATCGAATATTATGTCAGCCATTATTCCCATTCTTTCTCGTTGTTTCCGGCAAGATACTTGTCCGTTTTCTGGTTGATCGTAAGGACTCCATCGTTGGGGTTGAAATCTATTTTGATATAGCTCATAACGCTGGGAGCGCCGGCTTTTATGGCAATATACTGGCACTGCTTGACTATTTCGATAAGCTGGTCAAGCTCGCCCTCGATCGTTGTCTCAAAAGGAGCGACAAAGGTCTTGAGCCCCTGAGCCTTTATGTAGGCGATGCACTCGTCAACTATGCGGCATATCTCATCCTTGTCCGTAACGCCGGGTAAAACCTGAATTGCAACACTTGCTTTCATTTATATCTCCTCCTGTTTTATACTTTAAAATATTATAACCGTTATCTTATAGCATAGCACAATCGACCTCCGATTTCAATAAAACGGAGGTCAAAAAACCGCGGAGCCTCTTTGAAACTCCGCGGATGTTTTGCAAGCGTATCAGCCCTTTCCAAGGTAGAGCTCTCTGACCTTCTCGTTTTTGAGAAGCTCGGCTCCCGTTCCCTTAAGGGCTATCCTTCCGGTCTCAAGAACATAGGCGAGGTCGGCGGTGTGAAGCGCCATATTCGCGTTCTGCTCGATAAGAAGGATGGTCGTGCCGCTTTTGTTTATTTCTTTTATTATGTCGAAAATCTCCCTTACGATGATGGGCGCCAGTCCGAGGGAAGGCTCATCCATCATTATGAGCTTGGGACGGCTCATAAGGGCCCTGCCTACGGCAAGCATCTGCTGCTCGCCTCCGGAAAGGGTTCCGGCCTGCTGCCAGCTTCTTTCCTTAAGACGGGGGAAGAGGGAATATACCCACTCTATATCTCCCTTAAGATCGTCTTTTCTCAGATAAGCGCCGATTTTGAGGTTCTCAAGAACGGTCATATCGGGGAAAACGTGGCGTCCCTCGGGAACGAGGATAATTCCTCTTTTTACTATGTCATATGTATGGAGCTTGGTTATCTCCTCGTCGTTGTATGTTATGCTCCCGCTGGCGGAGCGCACAAGACCGGTTATCGTACGAAGTATTGTTGATTTTCCGGCGCCGTTGGCTCCTATAAGCGTTACGATCTTTCCGTCGGGAACCTCGAAGGAAACATCGCGGACGGCCTTGATACCGCCGTAATTAACGCAGAGATCATCAATTTTCAGCATCGTCAGCCACCCCCAGATAAGCGTCTATTACTCGAGGGTTCTTCTGAATCTCTTCAGGAGTACCGCTCGCTATCATTTTTCCGAAGTCAAGAACATAAATACGCTCGGATATTTTCATAACCAGATCCATATGATGCTCTATCATAAATACGGAAAGATTGAATTTTTCTTTTATTTCCTTGATGAAATCCGTAAGCTCAAGAGTCTCCTGGGGATTCATTCCCGCTGCGGGCTCGTCAAGCAGGAGCAGATGGGGCTCCGTGGCCAGAGCTCTGGCGATCTCAACCCTTCTCTGAAGTCCATAGGGCAGGGATGAGGCTATCTCATCCTTAAGATGGAGCATATCCTGCATCTTGAGAAGATCAAGAGCCTCCTGTCTCATTCTCTTTTCCTCCTTGGCGTTGAGCCTGAAGGTGGCGGAGAATATATTTTGTTTCGCTCTCATGTGTTTGGCGATAAGGACGTTATCAAAAACCGTCAGGTTGGAGAAAAGACGGATGTTCTGGAAGGTACGGGCAACGCCCAGCTTTGTTATCTGGTCGGGCGTCTTTTTTATGACTTTTTCGTATTTTCCGGCGTTTTCGCCCTTGTACTCGTTTACCATCTTTCCCTGGGGATGATTTTCGATTATTACGTTGCCGTCAAGGGAGACAAGACCGTTCGTAGGCTCATAAACTCCGGTAATGCAGTTGAAAGCCGTTGTCTTCCCGGCTCCGTTAGGACCGATGAGAGCGACGATCTCGTTTTTGTTTACGTCCAGCGTAAGGTTGTTAACGGCAACAACGCCGCCGAACTGCATGGTCACGTTTTCGACATGAAGCACATTTTCAGCCATTACTCATCGCCTCCCGTCTCTTTTGCGGAGCGTTTTCTGGAGAACGCCGCCGGTATCCGCTTAAACAGCCGTCCCAGGCCGTCCCAGGAGAACTCGTTTGTTCCCATGATTCCTCTGCGGTAGAAAAGAACGACTACCATCAGCAGTATGGAGAAGATGACCATACGGAAGCCTGTTCTGAAAAGCGGTATCTGAACTCCCGCGATGATAAGGGGCTCGTCGAAGAAACGGAGCCACTCCTGGCCGCAGTTTACAAGGAAGGCGCCGATAACGCTTCCCGTAACGGAGCCGATACCTCCGATAACGACCATAAGCAGGATGTTGTATGTAAGAGTTACCTGGAATGTCTTAGCGTCGATGGAACGCATATAGACAGCCAGAAGTCCTCCGGCTATGCCTGTAAAGAAAGAGCTGATGATAAAGGCCATCTCCTTATGCTTAAAAAGATTGATACCCATAGCCTCTGCGGCAACATCGTTCTCCCTTATGGCTTTAAAAGCCCTTCCATATGAGGAATTAATAATAAGCACCATTATGCCTATACATATCACCGTTATTATTGTGGGCGTGAATATCGTGGAAAATCCGGGGATATTCTTAAGTCCGTAGGAGCCGTTTGTTATTCTGTCCAGCTGGGGAGCGGAAATAACGGCTCTTATGATCTCCGATACGCCGAGGGTGGCTATGGCAAGATAGTCGCTCTTAAGACGAAGAACGGGGATACCGATGAGAGCGGCAAGAACGGCCGCGAAAACTCCTCCGAGGATGAGAGCCACGGGGAAGGGAAGCTGTATATTGGCGATGGAATCGCTTATGCCGCTTATGTAATATACGGCGGGACGGGTCTCAACTGGAATGGTGAACATGGCCACCGTATAGGCGCCTATGGCCATAAAGCCCGCCTGTCCGAGGGAGAAAAGTCCCGTGAAGCCCGTAAGAAGGTTCATTGCCACGGCTACGATGGCGTAGATAAGGCTTCTTTCGATTATAGATATGGCGTAGTTATGCTTTGCCGTGTCAGCCTGAAGCATACACAGCACAGCGATGATGATCGCCACAAGTATTATTGTCAGCACCGCGTTTCTTTTTTTGTTCGGCGCGGCTGATAGTGTATTTTTCATAGCTGTCACCTCACGCTTTATCCGTTGCTTTCTCGCCGAAAATACCGGTCGGCCTGAAAAGCAGCATTATTACAAGTAAAAGGAAAGTAAAAGCGTCGCTGAAGGTGGAGTATCCGGCGGCCGTTATTATTGTCTCGGCCATACCGAGTATGAATCCTCCCACGACAGCGCCCGGAATTGAGCCGATACCGCCGATAACCGCGGCAACGAAGCATCTGAGGCCGGGAAGGGAGCCGCTGTAAGGATATACGGTCATACGGTCCGTGAAGTAAAGTATGGAACCGATACCGGCAAGCAGCGAGCCGATAACGAAGGTGTAGCTTATGATCGTGTTGATCTTTATACCCATTATCTGAGCCGTGTCATAGTCCTTGGAAACCGCCCTCATGGCCATACCCATTTTGGTGTGGTTTATGAGCTGCATAAGAAGAATTACAAGAACTATCGTCACCACGGGAGTGAGGAACGTAACGAGGGAGGCGGAAACGTCTCCGAACTGATAGATCTTTTTGAGAATGGGTATCTCGGGATAGCCCTTGGGAAGAGCCGTGAAAAGATATGTGGCCAGGTTCTGAAGCAGATAGGAAACGCCTATGGCCGATATCATAATGGACATTCTGGGCGCGGAACGCAGAGGTTTATAGGCTACCTTCTCGATTACAACGCCGAGGAGCACCGTGCCGATGAGGGTAACGGGAATGGCGATGTACCAGGGAAGGCTGGCCATGGCAAAAATCATAAAATATCCCGCCATCATAAATATATCGCCGTGGGCGAAGTTTATAAGACGAAGGATGCCGTAAACCATCGTGTAGCCTATGGCTATAAGCGCGTAGGCTCCGCCCAGAGAAACACCTGTCAGACCGTGCTGGATTATTGTGGATAAACTCATAATAGAAGCCCCCTGTAAGTTAATTCTCTGATTACCTTCAGCCTTCAACGGGGATATACAAAGGGTAGTTCATATATTCCCCTTGTCTGCTGAAGGCGTAAAAGCTGAAAACAAAAGGAGCGGGGGAGTTTTGGCTCCCCAGCTCAAATATTTTTGAAATGTCAAACCGACTTTTCAAATTATAGTTATCGTTTTAACAGACCGTTATCAAGCGGCTGTGTCCTCAAGAGTAGTTGTTGTAAGGAACTGGAACTGACCGTCTTTGATAGTCTTGATGTAAGCGAGGTTCTTGTTTGCGTCGCCGTTTTCATCAAATGTGATTGTTCCCGTAACACCCTCGATCTGAACGTTTACAAGAGCGTCCCTTATAGCCGCGGGATCGATGGAGTCAGCGTCTTTGATGGCCTGAAGAAGAGTGATGTAAGCGTCATATCCGAGAGCTGAAACAGCGGGGATAACGTCGGGCTCGCCGATGCTTGTAAGATACTCTTTGAAGCCTGTAAGGAATGAAGCTGCCTCGTCGTTGGCGGGAGCTGCCTCATCATAGAATGTTGAGAGAACAACGCCCTCAGCGTCGTCGCCTGCGTTCTCAATGATAGTTACGTTCTCCCATGTGTCGCCTGCCGCGATAACAGCGTCGATACCCATCTCACGAGCCTGCTTGATGATAAGTGGAGCTGTCGTGATTGATGAGGGAGCGAAGATGATGGAAGGATCTGCTGCCTTGATGTTTGTAAGGATAGCTTTGAAGTCGGACTGGTTAGTCTGGAACTGCTCCTCAGCTACGATCGTTCCGCCAAGTGACTCATAAGCTGATTTGAAGTATGAGCCAAGTCCTGATGAATAGTCGTCGCCAAGCTGTGTAATGATGGCTGCTGTCTCATATCCGTTCTGCATAGCGAAGTTAGCCATAACCGTTCCCTGGAAAGGATCGATGAAGCAAACACGGAAGTACCAGTCGTTGCCGAGAGTTACCTGAGGGCTTGTGCATGAACATCCGATGGCGGGGATACCTGCGTCAGCGAAAATATCTCCGGCAGCGATGGAAACGCTTGAGCCGTAGGATCCGAGGATACCTACAACACCCTCTGAAACAAGTTTCTGAGCTGCCGTAACAGCCTCTGTCTTATCTGATTTGTTGTCAACCTCAACAAGCTCGATAGTATATTCGGTTCCGCCTACAGTAACCGTAGGATATACCTGGTTGGCGTAGCGCATTCCGTAAACTTCCTGAAGGCCGCCGCCTCCGTTCTCGCCTGTCTGAGGCTCGAAAACACCGATTTTGATCACATTTCCGTCTGTTGAAGTCTCTCCGCCTTCAGTCGTTTCAGACGAACTGCTGCATCCGGCAAGAGCGCCTACGGCAAGTAAGGCCGATAATGTAAGAGCTAAAAATTTCTTCATTGTTCTTCCTCCTAAATATTATTGTCTACAGTATAGGAACAAATGTCCGTTCTGCGTTTTCTATTATACAGCGTATCCGTATAAAAAGCAAGTGTTTAATACACATATCGCTCATTTTATTAAAAAATAATGGGTAAAATGACCGCCGAAATTAACGCCGAATGGACAAAAGGGGCTTTTGGGAGCGGTTATGGAGGCGGACGCTTGAAAAATTCATATATATAATGTAATATTTATTTATGTGAAATAGAAATAAGACAGGAAAGACCGGGAGGAATTGGAATTGAAAGACTTTTACTGCGTAAAAAACAATACCTGGTGCATAGATACGGGAAGGACGCTCATAGGAGTTTACAGACTTAACGACAGCGACGTTATTATGCTGGATTCGGGATCGGCCATGGGCGGAACGGAAACAAAGAAGCTGATGGAGGTCATAGGCGGAGCCCAGCTCAACGTCAGGGCGGTGATCGCTACCCACGGACACCTTGACCATATAGGAAACAACGATCTTTTAAAGGATCTTTTCAACTGCGATATATATATGTACGGAGCCGAGGCCTATATGTGCAGGGATATGGAAAGCCTTAGGATGCAGCACAGCCTTTCGCCATACGGAGCGATAAAAAGCGCGCTGGAATGTATGATGGGAGAGGTGGACGAGTATATAAGCCCGGAGGCGGACAGCGTGGATATATGCGGAAAGACGTTCGGCATACTCCATACGCCCGGACACAGCATGTCCCATATAGCCATAGTTACGCCGGACAACATCGGCATGCTCGGCGACGCCCTTATGACGGAAAACGAGATAGTAAAGACAAAAATACCATACGCGTCAAACTTTGCCGTGGACTTCGCCTCAAAGAGGAGACTGCTGAGCCTTAACTGCGACAGGTATATCATTTCCCACAGGGGAGTAAGAAGCGGTTGGGAGCTGGAGAGGGAGGTAGAGGCCAACATAAACTACCTTAAGGAAAGGGCCGACGTCGTGCTCAGCTACATTGACGAAGGAATGTGCTTTGACGACATAGCCGCCGCGGTAATAACGTGTATGAATATAAAAATCGGAAACAGATATATTTTCGGCGACATCCACGCCATGATAATGCCCTATGTCCAGTATCTTGAGGAAACGGGGAAGATAGAGGGAAGATACGAGGACGGATACATAAGATACAGCGTAGTTGAAAACCATGAAGGCTGACAAAAAGCCGGATAATAAGATTTCAGGGGCGGTTTATCCGCCCCGTAAGCCGTTGCGGCGCAAAAATTTTAAATGCCGGCGGATAAAAATAAGCGCAAAAAAAGCTCTGAAAAATCAGAGCTTCCAGACTGTCAAAAAACTAATCCATTGTGAGCGGGAGGGTTCGGGAGTCGAAGGGACTCCTGAGTTTATTCCGCAGGCGGAATTCATTTCCGCCGAGCGCCCTGACAAAGTTCAGGGCTTTTCGCAGAAATAGGGATTTATTGCCTTAATTTAAACTCGAAAAAGTCCCGAAGGACTTTTTCGACACGCTGAAAGCTCTGAAAAATCACAGCTTTCATGGATTTCAATTTTTTAGAGTTTAAAATTTGGTTTGTTTTTATAAAAAGAAAAAGCAACGAAGCCCCACAACCTATACATTTGCAAAACCTCGCCGCTATAAGTACACCTTTGGGGGCTCGAACCCCAGACCCACTGATTAAGAGTCAGTTGCTCTACCAACTGAGCTAAAGGTGCATATTTTCTTTTTCCTGACTGCAAGAAATATATTAACACGGCCAAAGATATATGTCAACAATTTTTTTAACAAATTTGCTTTTTTATTAAAAAAATATTATATTAGTATAAATCGCTATAAACGGAGGAAAGGCAATGGGCTTTGAGATAGACAAGGGAGCGGAAAAAATACTTGAGACGCTCAACGGCAAAGGATATGAGGCTTATATCGTCGGCGGCTGCGTCAGGGACATGATAATGGGAAGAAAGCCGGGAGACTGGGACATAACCACATCGGCAAGGCCGGAGGAAACGAAAAAATGCTTCAAGCGCACGTTTGACACGGGAATAAAGCACGGCACAATAACGGTGCTCCTTGAGGGCGGAAGCTACGAGGTGACAACCTACAGGATAGAGGGAGAGTATACGGACTGCCGCCATCCGGATGAGGTCGTGTTCACGAGGGACATACATGAGGACCTTTTAAGAAGGGACTTCACCATGAACGCCATCGCCTACCACCCTCGGGAGGGATTTATAGATCCCTTCGGCGGCAGAGATGACATAGAGAAAAAGACCATAAGGGGAGTCGGATTCCCGGACGAAAGGTTCCGGGAGGACGCGCTTAGGATGCTCCGGGCGGTGCGTTTTGCCGCCCAGCTTGGCTTTTCCGTGGAGGAGGAGACATGGAAGGCGCTTAAGAACAGAGCGGAGCTCATTAAAAAAGTCAGCGCCGAAAGGATAAGGGAGGAACTGCAAAAGCTCATAATGAGCGGCAGACCCGAAAAGCTGAGCCTGCTTGCCGAAAGCGGGCTTATGGGATATATATGGCCGTCCCTGGCGGACGCGCTTGAAAAATATTCTGCGGAGACGGCCGGAGAGCTTGCCGCCTCGGAAGCAGTCCCAGCGCTCAGATGGGCGCTGTTTTTGAGAAGGCTCGGCGCCGCTGAGGCTCAAAGCCTTATGAAAGGGCTGAAATTTGACACAAAGACGATGAAATCCGTCTGCGCGGTCATTGCAGAAGAAAAAAACGGAGTTGACGTCTCGCCCTATGGAGTGAAAAAGACGCTCAACAGGCTCGGCGATGAAAATTACGGGCTGTTTTTGAAATACTCCCTTGCCATAGGCGACAAAAGAGCGGGCGAGGCCGAAAAGGTACTCGAAGAAATAAGAAAAAAGGGAGAATGCGTCGGCCTTAAGGATCTGGCGCTTAACGGCACGGACATCGGAAAGATGGGCGTAAAGGACGGAAGGCTAATAGGAGAGATACTGAGCGCCCTGCTTGACGAGGCCCAGAAGGACAACGAAAACAACAAAAGGGAAATACTTGAGGATATTGTCAGAAAAAAATTGACGCTAAAAGAGTAAAGGCTTCGGATTTTGAGCCGGGCTTATAATAATTTGCCCTCCGACGGCATAATATTGTTAAACAGATTGTGTGAGTCGGGGGGGGATAATCGATGGATGATATAAATATGAAAATACTTCAGCAGGGCTTCGGCGTTAGGCTCATAAGTTCCTACCGGACAAGGACGGGGCTCGTATGCAGGACGGACAGGGGGTTGCTGGAGCTAAAGAGGACGTTTTCCGACGACATCGGCCTTGAGACGGAGGCGGCTCTTAAGGAATATCTTGTCTCAAGGGGATTTGACGGACTGGACAGAGCGTACCGGACAACGGACGGCATGCCCTGCTTCAGAACGGAGGACGCGGCATACATACTTATAAAATACGTTCCCTCGGAAAGACTGGAGGCCGAAAATACCGACGATCTTTCCGTTATGGCCGATACTCTCGCGCGCTTCCATAACGCCGCCGAGGGTTTTGAGGCCGAAGGACTGAGAAGGGCCGCGGGCTCGCCGGAGGACGTATTTTCCAAAAGGGCGGCGGAGTTCACGAGAATAAGAAAAAGGATAAAGACCTTCGGCGATTACACGAAGGTGGATCTGCTTGTCATAAAATATTATGATTATTATATGGAAAGAATAAAGGAAGCGGAGGAGCTTTTGAAAAATGCCGGCCTGCCTGAGGCCGCCACGGAAACGGACGAAAGGAAACTCATCTGCCACAACGCCTTTAAAAACGACAATGTGAGAAAAAGCGCCGACGGCAGGGTGATCGTATCGGGGCTGGACGGCTGCACAAGGGACATGAGCGCGGGCGACGTGGCTCATCTCATAAGAAGATACATAAAAAACCCGGCGGCCTCACAAGACGGAATTAGAACCGTTTTGGAAAGCTATTCCGCAAAAAGGCCGCTGTCGGAAGCGGAGCTTGGGATAATACGGGGGATGCTTATTTTCCCCTATAAATTCCTTAAGCTGTGCAACGAGCATTACAATAAAAGAAGAGTGTGCATATCCGAGGCCGCCGTGGAAAGGTTCGAGAACTGTGTTTCAAGCGGAGACAGAGAAGTGCGGCTGGCCGGCGGGGTATAATGTTTTTGTTGCTATTTTGCGTATAAGCATATAAAATGATAACAGAAAGAGATATACCGTATACGGACACAAAAGACCGGCCGGGGACGATCGGAAAACCCGGGGCGGCATACAGAGGTGAATACCTATGAAGGAATACAATTTTGACGAGAATAAAAGCATGGGCGAGACCGTCAGGATAGACGACATCAAGATGAGGCTCAACGAAATGGGCGAGCAGGGAGAAAACTACGAGGACGGTTTTGACGAATACGGCGGATATGACGAAGATGACGACGACTTTGACGATGATTACGACTATGACGACAACGGCGACATATTCGGGGATACGGCCGAGGTTCCCGGAAGGGGAGAAAAACCCGTCCGCAGACAGAGCCGCCCCGCCGAAAAGCCCGCGCAGAAGCACAAGGGCGGCCGCAGGCAGAAAAACGGCCCGGGGAAATGGTTGTATATAGTCATAGCGGCCGCTATGGTGGTGTTCGTTTTCGCCGCCGTGTACTTTGTCAGCGGAATGAACGGCCGAAACGATGAGGAGCAGGAGGCGCCGCTGGCGGACGAGAGCTTTTACGGAGTCGTTGTTTCCGTAAGCGGAGACAGCTTTGAAATACTTAATACCGCCGACGGAAAGACGCTCTTTTATACCATCGGAAGCGGAGTCCCCATTACAAAGGAGGACGGAAGGATGATGGCTTATACGGCCATAGCCCGCGGAGACATAATACTTATCGGAGTGGCGGGAGAAAACAAGAGCGTAGTGAGCGTCGAATATACCGATGACGTCTGGGAGAAGGAGGACTTTACCGATATTGAGCTGGATACGGCGCAAAGGACGATCTCCAACGGCGTTTCGACATACGATTATGACAAAAGCACTCTTTTCATCTATAACGGCGGATTCATAAGCGCGGAGGAAATGGACAAAACCGATGTTGTCACCCTCAAGGGAGTGGGCGACAAGGTATGGACCGTCACGGTGGAAAAATACCACGGATATATAAAGCTGGAGAATGTAGACAAGATAGAGGACGCCGTCATAACCGTTGACGGTGAGGAAATAGAATTTACGGACAATCAGGCCGCCGTTTCCTCCGGGGCGCATACCCTCGGAATATCGGGCTCCAACATAGAGGAGCTGACGGTGGACATACACATCACGGCCGGCGAGGTCTATTCCGTTGATATGGCATCGGTACAGGAAAAAACGGGAGTCCTGACGCTCAATGTCAACGTGGACAACTGCATAATAGTTGTCGACGGAAAACAGGTAAATAAGGATGAACCCGTGGTGCTGAGTCTCGGAACTTATCCCATAAGCGTTTCGGCCGAGGGATACAAGACGTACAGCGGCACGGTGGAAATAAACGAGCCCCTTGTGGAGGTCAATATCGAACTGGAAAAGATAGAGGTAAAGACGGCGACCATAACCGTGGATTCCACTCCCTCGGGAGCGACGGTATACGCCAACGGAGCGGTCATAGGAGTTACCCCGTTCACGACCCAGATCAATTACGGCGACTACAGGATAACGTTTGAAAAGGACGGGTACATGGATTACAACGTGGACACGTCCGTAAACGAGGAAACGAAAACTATATCTGTACTGCTTACTGAAGATTAAAGGGAGGCAAAAATATGGATTATATGGAAAAGTATCATTTTTGGCTGGATTCCGACGCCTTTGACGCGGAGACGAAAAAGGAGCTTGAGGACATATCCGGCAACGACGGGGAGATAAGGGAAAGATTCTATAAGGATCTGGAGTTTGGAACAGGCGGCCTTAGAGGAATAATAGGCGCCGGAACGAACCGTATGAACAAATATACCGTGGGAAAGGCGACCCAGGGACTTGCCAACTACATTCTCAAAAACGCCCCCGAGGGAGCGAAGATGGGAGTTGCCATTGCCTACGACTCAAGAAATATGTCGCCGGAGTTTGCCGAAAGGTCGGCGCTGGTGCTTAACGCCAACGGCATAAAGGCGTATATTTTCGATGAGCTTCGTCCCACGCCGGAGCTTTCCTACGCCGTAAGGAGCCTTGGGTGCATAGCGGGCATAGTCGTTACCGCCAGCCATAACCCTCCGGAATATAACGGATACAAGGTCTATTGGGCGGACGGAGCCCAGGTCGTAAGCCCTAAGGACAAGGGCATCATCGGGGAAGTAAACGCCATCACCGACTTTTCCGTAATAAAGACCATGGACAGAAGCGAGGCCGAGGCCGCAGGACTTTTCAACGTCATAGGAAAAGAGGTTGACGACGGCTTCATAGCGAGCATAAAGGCTCAGGCCATAAGACCCGACGAGGTGAAAAAGGCCGAGGATATGGTAATTGTGTATACGCCGCTCCACGGAACGGGAAATAAGCCCGTCAGAAGGGTGCTTTCCGAGGTCGGATTTAAAAACGTATTTGTCGTTCCAGAGCAGGAGAAGCCGGATAAGAATTTCTCCACAGTGGACTATCCCAATCCCGAGGATCCAAAGGCATTCACCCTTGCCATCAAACTGGCCAAGGAGAAGAACGCCGAGCTTATCGTCGGAACCGATCCCGACGCGGACAGAATCGGCGTTGTCGTCAGGGACGAAAACGGAAACTATGATATACTCACGGGAAATATGACCGGAGCGCTGCTGACGGAGTATGTGCTGAGCGGAAGAAAGGAAAAGGGACAGCTTCCCGAAAATTCCGCCGTAATAAAGACGATAGTCACGACGGAAATGGTAAGAGCCATTGCCGAGGACTACGGCGCCGAGCTCATAGAGGTGCTTACGGGATTCAAGTTTATCGGAGAGAAGATAAAACAGTTCGAGGAAGACCACAGCCGCACATTTGTCTTTGGCTTTGAGGAAAGCTACGGATGCCTTTCCGGAACATACGCCAGGGACAAGGACGCCGTAGGAGCGGCAATGCTTGTCTGCGAGATGGCGGCATATTATAAAAACAGGGGAATGACCTTGTACGACGCTTTAAACGGACTTTACGAAAAATACGGCTTCTATAAGGAAGGAGTAAAATCCGTTACTCTTAAGGGAATAGACGGAGCCGAAAAGATAGGAAAGATCATGGCGTGGCTGAGGGAAAACAGCCCCGAGGAATTCGGCGGAAACAGAGTGCTCGTAAAGAAGGATTACAAGAGCGGAGTATTTACGGACGTAAAGACGGGAGAGACCTCAAAGAGCGACCTGCCCGCTTCGGATGTGCTCTACTACAATCTTGAGGACAGGGCATGGCTTTGCGTGCGCCCCTCCGGAACGGAGCCAAAGATCAAGTTCTATATGGGCGTGAAGGCGTCCGGAGCTAAAGAGGCTGCGGAAAAGGTAGCGGCCATGGAAAGGTCCGTTGACGAAATACTTGAAAAAGTAGACTGATATATAATATTTACAGGCGGTTCTTTAAAAGAGCCGTCCCAGCGTGTCGAAAAAGTCCTTCAGGACTTTTTCGAGTTTAAATTAAGGAAATAAATCCCTATTTCTGCGGAAAGCCCTGAACTTTGTCAGGGCGCAGA